>NZ_JBFAHL010000025.1:0-154756 GCF_040654155.1 Amycolatopsis sp. NPDC050768 | reverse complement strand
CTTCCGGATTGTGCGGTGCGATCGGCCCCCGGCCGATCCGACCGCACAATCCGGAAGCCGGCTCAAAGGCGATCTCGCACGCCCCGCCGGAGGCGGGGCCAAAGATTCAACGCTTGTAAAGCGCCTCGATGTCCGACGCGTAGTTCTTGTTCACCACGTTGCGCTTGAGCTTTAGCGAGGGCGTGATCTCGCCGTTCGCCTCGGTGAAGTCCTTGGCCAGCACGGTGAACTTCTTGATCGCCTCGGCGTGGGAGACCTGCTTGTTGGCCTCGTCGACCGCCGTCTGGATCTCCTTGAGCAGGTCCTGGTCGGCGGCCAGGTCGGAGACGGTGGCCTGCGCGGGCTTGCCGTGCTGGGTCTTCCAGGACGGGAAGAACTCCTCGTCGATCGTGACCAGCGCGGCGATGAACGGCCGCTGGTCGCCGACCACCATGGCCTGGCTGATCAGCGGTGAGGCCTTCATCGTGTCCTCGAGGCCCGACGGCGCGACGTTCTTGCCGCCGGCCGTCACGATGATCTCCTTCTTGCGGCCGGTGATCTTGAGGAAGCCCTCGTCGTCGAGCTCGCCGAGGTCGCCGGTGTGGAACCAGCCGTCGGTGAGCGACTCGGCGGTCGCGGCGGCGTTGTTGTAGTACGCGCCGAACACGACGCTGCCCTTGAGCAAGATCTCGCCGTCTTCGGCGATGCGCACGGACGTGCCCGCGACGGGCTTGCCGACGGTGCCCACGCGGAACGCCGTCTTGGTGCTGACGGCCGCCGCGGCCGAGGTCTCGGTGAGGCCGTAGCCCTCGAACACCGGCACGCCGATGCCGCGGAAGAAGTGGGCCAGGCGCACGCCCAGCGGGGCGCCGCCGGACACCGCGGCGACACAGCGGCCGCCCAGCGCCGCGCGCAGCTTGCTGTACACGAGCTTGTCGAACACCAGGTGCTTGGCGCGCAGCCCGAACGAGACGCTGCCTTTGTCCGTCGCCTGGCTGTACTCGACCGCGGTGGCCTCGGCGGCGTCGAAGATCTTGCCCTTGCCCTCGCTGTGGGCCTTCTGCTTGGCCGAGTTGTAGACCTTCTCGAACACGCGCGGCACGGCGACCACGAACGTCGGCCGGAACGTGCCGAGGTCCGCGACGAGGTTCTTCACGTCCGGCGTGTGGCCCAGCGTCACGCGGGCCGACAGCGCGGTCACGGCGATCGCGCGGGCCAGGATGTGGGCCAGCGGGAGGAAGCACAGCAGCGAGTTGCCCTGCTCCATGAGCTCGGGGAACGCCTCGATGTCGGCGCGGATCTCGGCCAGCAGGTTGCGGTGCGTCAGCTCGACGCCCTTCGGCCGGCCCGTGGTGCCCGAGGTGTAGACGATCGTGGCCAGCTCGCCCGCGCTGACCTCGCGGCGGCGCGCGTGCAGGTCCTCGTCGGTGACCTCGGCGCCGAGCGCGGTGAGCTCGTCGACCGCGGGGGAGGCGCCTTCGATCTGCCAGGTGTGGCGCAGCGTGGTGAGCCGGTCGCGGATCGCGTCCACGGACCCGTGGTGCGTGTCGGTCTCCACCAGCACGGCCTTGGCGGCCGAGTCGGACAGGATCCAATGCACCTGCTCGGGCGACGACGTCTCGTAGATCGGCACGGTGACGGCACCCGCGGCCCAGATCGCGAAGTCGATCAGCGTCCACTCGTAGCGGGTCTTCGACATCAACGCGACCCGGTCGCCGTGGCCGATGCCGGCGGCGATCAGGCCCTTGGCGACGGCCGCGACCTGGTCGGCGAAGTCCTTGGCCGTCACGTCCAGCCAGGTGCCCTCCACCTGCCGGCGGAAGCTCACGACGTCGGAGAACCGCTCGGCGTTCGCCCAGACGACGTCGGCCAGGTTCTCGTCGTCGGTCACCGGCTTCCCGGCGGGGGCGCTGTATTCGCGCACGTGGACCTCCGTGTTCGACGCGTGCGGGGTTACCCGCCGGTCAACTTAGCTTGCCGTAGACCTTAAGACCACGCCGCGCCGACCCGCCGTACGAGGTCGTGACATTCTGCGCCTGTGAACCCCGGATCACCCGCTCTCGATCTCGTGGACGAGACCTTCATCGTGGTGCCGCCGAGCACGATCGCCGCGGCGTTCGCCGACCCGGGCGCCTGGCGGCGGTATTGGCCGGACCTTTCCCTTCAGGTGTACACCGACCGTGGCGACAAGGGTTTGCGCTGGACCGTGACGGGTGCGCTCGTCGGTACGATGGAGGTCTGGCTGGAACCTGTGCTCGACGGCACCGTGCTGCACTACTTCCTGCGCGCGACGCCCGCCGGCCCCGGCGGTGCGCCGCGGACCCTGACTCCGCGTGAGCTGCGCCGGGAGTTCGACCGGCGGGCCCGCGCGGCGAAGCACCTCGCACTGGAGCTCAAGCACGTCCTCGAGGACGGGCGCGAGCCCGGGATCCCGCCGCGGGCCGAAGACCTTGAGACCACTGACTAGGAGGGTCTTGTGCGGGTTCACGTCGTTTCGGACGTGCACGGCAATGCCGACGCGCTGAAGCGGGCGGGTGAAGGGGCCGACGCGCTGGTCGTGCTCGGCGACCTGCTGGACTTCGTCGACTACCGCGAGCACGACAAGGGCATCATGGGCGCCCTGTTCGGCGCGGACAAGGTGGCGCAGTTCGCGCGCCTGCGCCGCGAGGGCACGCGCGACGAGACCGTGGCCTACTCGCGCACGCTGTGGGCCACGCTCGACGACCCGGCCTCGGCCGTGGACGAGGCCATGCGCGAGCAGTACGCCACGCTCTTCGCCTCGATGACCGCGCCGACCTACGCCACGCCCGGCAACGTCGACTCGCCCGACCTGTGGCCGGAGTTCGTCGGCGACGGCGTGCAGGTGCTCGACGGCGAGGTCACCACCATCGGCGGTCTGCGCTTCGGGTTCGTCGGGGGAGCGGTGCTGCCCGAAGGCGTGGTGCCGCGGCCGCGCAAGGGCGCCGCGTGGCGGCCCTACCTGCGGGCCCGCGAGGAGTTCGACGAGGGCGTGGCCAAGCTGTCGGACGTCGACGTGCTCTGCACGCACATCCCGCCGGCCGTGGCCGAGCTGACCTACGACGTGGTCGCGCGACGCGCCGAGCTGGGCTCGCGGTCGTTGCTGGAGCTCATCCGCGAGCAGCGGCCGCGCTGGTCGCTGTTCGGCCACGTGCACCAGCCGCTGGCCTCTCGGCGGCGGCTCGGTCACACCGAGTGCCGTAACGTGGGTCACTTCAAGGAGACCGGGCAGCCGTACGTGCTGCGCTGGTGACGCGACTCTCCGGCTACGCTTCGTCCCATGGCCGAGCAGTCCACGCAGTCCATCGAGGTCGACGCCGAGCCCCAACGGGTGATGACGGTGATCGCCGACTTCCCCGCGTACCCGGAGTGGGCCAAGGCCGTCCAGGAGGTCGAGGTGCTGGGCACCGACGACGCCGGGCGGGCCAAACAGGTGAAGCTGACCCTGGACGCCGGGCCGATCAAGGACGTCTACACGCTCGAGTACGACTGGGACGCGACCGGGCTCGGCGTGAGCTGGCGCCTGGTCAAGGGCCAGATGCAGAAGGCGCAGAACGGCCGCTACGCACTCGAAGCGCTGCGTGACGGGCGCACGAAGGTCACCTACACGCTCTCGGTGGAGCTGGCGCTGCCGATGATCGGCCTGCTCCGGCGCAAGGCCGAGAAGATGGTGATGGACACCGCGCTCAAGGAGCTGAAGCGACGGGCCGAAGGCTAGGCGACATGCGGATCCTGCTGTTCACCGGCAAGGGGGGTGTCGGGAAGACCACGCTCGCCGCGGCCACCGCCACCGCGCTCGCCGGGCGCGGCAGGAAGACCCTCGTGGTCTCCACCGACCCGGCGCACTCCCTCGGCGACGCGTTCGGCGCGGCGCTGGGCGCGGAACCGTCCGAAGTGGACGTGCGCCGAGACGGCTCACCGGCCGGCCTCTGGGCTGCGCAGGTGGACTCCCGCGCGCTGGCCGACCGGACGTGGCACGAGCTGCGCGACCAGCTGCGGACGCTGCTGGTCGGCGCCGGGCTCGAGACGCTCGACGCCGAGGAGCTGACGGTGCTCCCGGGTGTCGACGAGCTGCTCGCCCTCGGCGAGGTGCAGCGGCTGGCCGGGCACGGGCCGTGGGACACCGTGGTGGTCGACTGCGGTCCGACCGCCGAGACGCTGCGCCTGCTGGCGTTGCCCGAGGCCGTCGCGGGGTACTTGAGCAAGGCCTACGGCGGCCGCGGCCGGGTCGCCGGTTCAGTGCGGCGTCTGGGCGCGCACCTGGACTCGCTGCGCGAGCTGCTCACCGACCCGTCCGTGACCACCGTGCGGCTGGTCCTCACACCGGAGCGCGTGGTCGTCGCGGAAGCCCGCCGCACGCTCACGTCGCTGGCCCTGCGCGGCATCGCCGTCGACGGCCTGATCGCCAACCGCCTCATGCCCGCGCCCGGGTTCTGGCGCGGTTCTGCGGCCACTTGGCTGCGCACGCGGCGCGCCCAGCAGGACACCGTCCTGGCCGAGCTCGCGGCCGCCGGGTTCGGACCGGCGGACCTCGCGCGCGTCGAGCACCGGGCGAGTGAACCGGTGGGCGCCGAGGCGCTCGCCGAGCTGGCCCGCGAGCTCTACGGCACGCGGGATCCCTTGTCCGGCACCGGAAAGCCTGTGACGCCGCTGCTGCAGGTGACGCCGGAGGCCGACGGTTTCCGGCTGCGTGTCGCGATCCCGCTGCAGCGGGAGGCCGACGTGGACCTCGCCCGCGTCGACGACGACCTGGCGATCACCGTGGACGGCTTCCGCAGGCTGATCGCCCTGCCGGAGACGCTGCGGCCGTGCCGGATCACCGGCGCGGAATCCGATGCGGGCGGCCTGGTCATCAGCCTGGCCGGGAACCGGGGTCGCGCGTGAGCGAACAGGACGAGCCCGGGTACGCGGCCGAAGGCCTGCGGCTGGCAGAGGAGATCCGCCTGCTCGTGGAGCTGGTGGTCGAGCGCGCCGCGCCGTGGCTGGAAGGGCTGATGACCGCCGGGCACGGCCGCGACGAGGTCCACGAGCCGTCCCACGACACCGAGCCGGGCGCTGCGGGCACCGCGGGGACTGCGGGGTTTTCGGGGTGCGGCTGGTGCCCGTTGTGTGCGATCGTCGCCGTCGTGCGAGGTGAACGGCCGGAGTTCGCCGCCCGGCTGCTGGAGCAGGCGGCGCAGCTGGTGGCGTTGCTGCGGGCGGTGCTCGCGGACCGCTGGGAGCCCGACGAGGGTGTGCACATGCCGGGCTTTCGGCCCGCGCCCAGACCTGCGCCCAGCCCCGCGGACGACCCGGGAGCCGCCGCCCGGGTGCAGCACATCGCCGTCCGCAAGCGGGAAGACTGGCGGCCGGAGCAGGAGAACTGAGTGCTGACGATAGGGGTGGACGTCGGCGGCACGAGCGTGCGCGCCGGTGTGGTGGACGAGCGGGGATCGCTCCTGGACACCACACGCGTCGGGACACCGAGTGAGGAAAACGCGCTCGAGGACGCCATCGCCGGCGTCGTCGAGGACCTGCGCAACCGCCACGACGTCGCGGCCGTGGGCCTGGCCGTGGCCGGGTTCGTGGCGCGCGACCGCCGGTCGGTGATGTTCGCGCCGCACCTCGCGTGGCGCGACGCGCCGGTGGCCGACCGCATCGAGAAGCGCGTGGGCCTGCCGGTGACGCTGGAGCACGACGTGAACTCGGCCGTGGTCGGCGAGCACCGCTTCGGCGCGGCCCGCGGCGCGCAGGTGGCGGCGCTGGTCGCGCTCGGCACCGGCATCGGCGCTGGGCTGCTGCTCGACGGCGAGATCTACCGCGGCGCCTACGGCGTGGCCCCCGAGCTGGGCCACCTGACCGTGGTGCCGGGCGGACGCGCGTGCCCGTGCGGCAAGTACGGCTGCTGGGAGCGCTACTGCAGCGGCACGGCGCTGGCCGCCACCGCCGTCGAGCTGCTGGCTCGCTACCCGGGCCGCTCCACGGTCCTTTCACGCGAGGTCGCGGGTGACCCGGGTTCGGTCACGGGCCGCCGCGTCGCCGGCGCCGCCCGCGACGGCGACCCCATCGCGTTGCGCGCGATGGCCGAGCTGGCCAAGTGGCTGGGCGAGGGCCTGGCGCTGGTCGCGGACGTGTTCGACCCCGAGATCATCGTGATCGGCGGCGGCGTGTCCGAGTCGGCGCCGCTGTTCCTCGACGAGGCGCGCGAGCACTACGCGGGCGCCATCACGGGCGCGCGGTACCGGCCGCTGGCCCGCATCCGCACGGCTCACCTCGGCGACGACACGGCGATCGTCGGCGCCGCGGCGCTGGCTCTCGACGCGGCCAAGGCGCCGGTCGCCGAAGTCGCCGGCTGACGCTGTCGCCGGCTGACGCTCCCCGGACGCGGAAGTGCCCCAGCACCGTCGGGATGCTGGGGCACTTCCACCGCAACGGTCAGAGGCGTTCCAGGAACGCCCGCCACGCCTCCCCGGCGATCAGCAGGGAGCCGCCATCGCGGTCCTTGGAGTCGCGCACACCGGCCTCTTCGGAAAGCGTGCGCACCTCGACGCACTCGCCCTGTTGGCCGCTGTACGACGACGTCCGCCAAGCACCTTCGTTCATCCCGTTCGCTCCAACTCATCCGCGATTTTCGCGATAGCGCGCACCGAAGCGACCGCGCCCATCGCGTCACGACGAATCCTGTCCGCCGCTTCCACGTAGTCTTTCACGTCGCGGGTATTGGTCAGCGTTGTTGACGAGCGGTATTGCTCGACATGGACCACCGTCGCCGAATCCGAGCGGATGACGACGAATCCGCCTTCTCTCGCCGGGTGATAGCCCAGCCGGAAGGGCAGAAGCTGAATGGAGATGTGGGGCAACTCGGCCACCTCGCAAAGATCGCGGAGCTGCCTCACCGCCACCTCGGGCGGGCATGCCGGGTACCGGATCGCCTGCTCACCGATGACCGTTTCGAACCGGGTGCTGCCGTCGAGGTACCTCTTCCGCCGAGCCATCCGAAGTTCGAGCTTGCTGTCGAGTTCGGTTTCCGGCATGTCGCCGTCGACCATCATCACGCGGGTGTAGTCGCGGATCTGCAATGGCCCGGGGATCAACGAGGGTTGATAGGCGAAGATGTCATTCGCGACCGATTCGTACTCGGCGACCACGGCGAGGTCCCGGGCGATGCCGGGGATCAGCCAGTTCGGGTCCGTTCCGTCGCGGAAGAGCCGAAGGGCCTGACTGGTCTCCTCGCTCGTGGCGCCGGTGACCGTCAGGGTTCGCTCCAGCTCGGACTGTTCCTCGAAGCCGAGTTCTCCGCGCTCACGGCGCGAGATGTGTGAGTGCGACCGGTTCACCAGTTCCGCGACTTGCGGCTGAGTGAGACCGGCACGCTTGCGAATCCTGCGCAACAGTACGCCGAGTTCGACCTGCCGGGGTGTCGCACGTGTGCTGGGCATGCACAAACCCTATCAGTAAGTGTGCACCCCAATCGGGTGCATGTACCGGTAAAATCTTGCCAGTTGTGCATGCACATAAGAAACTCATCACGAGCAAAGAAATAGCGGTTGATCACCCGGGGAGGGCTTCATGTACGTGTGGCAGCAGGCGGAAGGACAGCGTCACGCGAGAGCGGCCGTGCACTTCGGCTCGCTCGACGTCGGGGCGACGTTCGCCGCCTTGTGCGGCTCGGAGCCGACCGTCGGGGAGAACGACATCCACGGCCCCGGCAAACCCTGGCTCGACCCGACCTGCCTGAGCTGCGACACGGCGTTCCGCCGTGCGCTGGGCATTCCGGCCCCACGCCCGGACGCCACGCCGCGCGCGGGCGGACTCTCGAAAGCTCGGGGCTGACCATGACCGCACGACTCCGTGTCGCCGGCGAAGACCCGCAGGACGAGCCTGGTGCCGCGGCACCGGACGCTCCGCGCCGCTCGCCGGCCGCACCACCGACTGGGGACGCCTCGACCCCTGTCGCCACGTCGGGTGGCGGCAGGGCCACCGCGTCCCGGGGCACTCGTGAACCCCGGCCGAGTGCCCCGGGACTCACCACCGGTGACCAGCGCATGCTGCAGGAACTCCTGGACACGGCCGACGCCGTGACCTACGGCCTGTCGATCCGCCTCGCGGGAGTCGTCTGGCGGCTCAGGGAAAACCGGCCGCCGACGAGGCTCGAACTGGAAGTTCTCCGCAAGCGCGCGGGCCGGCTGAAGGACAACCTCGACGCCTGCACGGCGTTCGTCGCGGAGCGGCTCGGCGAACGCGGCTGACGATCACAGTCGTCCACCAGGAGGCTGCGTCCGGCGGGCTTCCTGTGGAAGGCTGGCCGGGTGACGCCGATGACCGCCAACCGGTTCGTGCGGTGTTCGTGCGGGCGGCTGCACTGGGGTGCGCACGGCGCGGCCGGGCTGCTCCTGTCCGATCCCGCACGCGGGGTGCTGCTGCAGCGGCGCGCCTGGTGGGTGCACAACGGCAGCACCTGGGCCCTGCCCGGCGGCGCGCTGGAGACGGGCGAGACCGTGCGCGAGGCGGCGGCCCGCGAGGCGTGGGAAGAGGCCGACGTGCCGAAGACCGCGTTCCGCGCGCTGTCGGCGTCGGTGCTCGACCACGGGACCTGGCGCTACACCACTGTGCTCGGCGTCGCCGACGGCGCGCTCGACGCGCGCGTGGCCAACCAGGAGAGCTCCGAGCTGCGCTGGGTCGCGCCCGGCGACGTGGCCGAGCTGCCGTTGCACCGCGACTTCGCCGAGTCGTGGCCCGGGCTGCGGGAACAGCTCGGCCGCGAGCTCGTGCTGGTCGTCGACGGCGCCAACGTCGTCGGCTCGCGGCCCGACGGCTGGTGGCGCGACCGTCGCGGCGCCGCCGAGCGCCTGCGCGACCGGTTGGCGCTGCTGGCCGAGCGGGGGATCGCCGACGCCGTCGCGGGGATCGGCGCCGGGCCGACATGGGACTGGTGGCCGCGCGTGGTCCTGGTCGTCGAAGGCCAGGCGCGCGGGGTCGAACCGGTGCCCGGCGTCGAGATCGCGACGGCCCCCGCCGATGGTGACTCGCACATCGTCGAGGTCACCGCCCAGGCGCGCCCGGGCGACCACGTCGTGGTGGTCACGGCCGACCGCGAGCTGCGGTCCCGGGTCACCGCGCTGGGCGCGTCGATCATGGGCCCGGGCACGCTGCTGCGTGAGCTGGACGCCGGCTAGCGCGCGATCCCGTCGCGCATCTCAGCGACCAGCGACGCGACGACGGCTTTCAGGGAACCGTGGTGCTGCTTGGCCACCGCGCGCTGGCGCCGGTAGCTCGGCCCGTACTTCAGGATCGTCTCGACGTCGCGCAGCTCCGCCACGCAGTCGAGCCGCCGCGCGACGGGTTCGAGCTTCTCCAACAGGTCGGTGAGGTCGTCGGTGACGAGCCGTTCCCGGCCGGCCGCGTCGAGGATGATGATCGCGTCCGTGCCGTAGCGGGCGGCGCGCCACTTGTTCTCCTGCACGTGCCACGGGGGCAGCGTCGGGAGCCGCTCGCCGCGGTCGAGGCGCGTGCTGAAGTCCTCGACGAGGCATTGCGTCAGCGCGGCGATCGCGCCGACCTCCTCCAGCGTCGGCAGGCCGTCGCACACGCGCATCTCGATCGTGCCGAAGTGCGGCGCGGGCCGGATGTCCCAGCGGATCTCGGAGAAGTGGTCGATCACGCCGGTCGTGAACATGTCCGCCACGTAGTGCTCCAGCTCCGCCCAATCGCGGAACTGGAACGGCAGCCCGGCCGTGGGCAGCTGCTGGAACATCAGCGCGCGGTTCGACGCGTAGCCCGTGTCCTCCGCGCCCCAATACGGCGAAGACGCGGAAAGCGCCTGCAGGTGCGGCGCGTAGTTGAGCAGCGCGTCGAGCACCGGCAGCACCTTGTCGCGGTGGTCGAGGCCGACGTGCACGTGGACGCCGTAGATCAGCATCTGCCGGCCCCACCACTGGGTGCGGTCGATGAGCTTGGCGTAGCGCGCCTTGTCGGTCACCTTCTGCCGGTACCAGTTGGAGAACGGGTGCGTGCCCGCCGAGAACAGCTCCACGCCCAGCGGATCGGTGACCTTGTGCACGACGTCGAGCGACTCGGCCAGGTCGGCCTTGCACTCGGCGACGGTGGTGCAGACGCCGCTGATCACCTCGATGGTGTTGAGCAGCAGCTCCTGCTTGATCTTGGGGTGCTCTTCGGCGCCGTCGGGGCGTACCGCGTCGAGGATCCGTTCCGCGACCGAGGCCAGCTCGCCGCTGCGCCGGTCCACCAGGGCCAGCTCCCACTCCGCACCGATCGTCGAACGGCGCGAAGGACTGAAGTCGATCCCCATACCCGTCCGGTCAGACCTGGGCGCCGTTGGTCGGGTCGGCACCCGGCGGCGGGCCCTGGCGCACCCGCAGCAGCAGGAGCGCGATGGCGGTCGCGAGCGCGAGGATCCCCAGCGGCGTCGCCAGCGCGGGCCCGACGCCGATCAGGTTCGGCACGATCAGCAGGAGCAGCCCCACCACGAAGAACAGCAGCACCACGAACGCGCCCTTGCGCGGGCGGGGCAGCGGCGGCGGCTCCGGCGGCACGAAGTGCTCGTCGTCCTCGGCCGGGTCGTCGCTGAACATCGTGGCGTCCCACGTGGCGCCACCGGTGCGCCAGTTGTCGGTCTCGGGCGCCTTCTCGGGCTTGTCGGGCTTCGTGTCGGTCTTGGCGGCCGGCGGCGGGGTCGGGTCGCTCGCCTGCTCGCCCGCGGTGTCGTCGGCGAGCTCGAGCGCGTCCTCTTCGAGGAACAAACCCACGCCCTCGGCGCGCAGGTCGGCCACGATCTCGGCGAACGTGGCGTCGACGTCCTCGGGTCCGTCCGTGCCTTTCCCCCGGGTCATCAGGCACCCACCTGTCCCGCCCGCAGCGACCGGGCGAAGTCGACACTGCGGCTGAAGATCAGTTCCGCGTCGTTGTCCTGCGTCGCGACGTGGAAGCTGTTCTCGAGCACCACCTCGGTCACGTCCGTGCTGGCGACGCCGGCCAGCACGATCCGCGAGTTCTCGGGCTCCACCACGTGGTCGACGGCGGAGTGCAGCAGCAGCACCGGCTGCGTGACCTTGCCCAGGTCGGCGCGCACGAGCTTCCACAGGCGCGCCAGGCTGGCGGCGGCGCGCACCGGCGTGCGCGGGTAGGCCAGCTCCGTCACCCCGGGCTTGGCGATGTCGTTGGCGATCGCGGGGATCGACGGGATCACGCGCGCGAGCAGCGGCAGCAGCTTCGCGTCGGCGCTCAGCCGCGTGACCGACGGGTTGACCAGCACGATCCCGGCGATCCGGTCGCCGAACTCCTCGGCGAGGCGCAGCGTGAGGGTGCCGCCCATCGACAACCCGCCGACGAACACGGTGTCGTTCTCGGCCAGCAGGGCGAGCAACTCCTCGCGGACGGCGCCGTACCAGTCCTCCCACGTGGTCCGGTTCAGGTCCTGCCAGCGCGTGCCGTGTCCGGGCAGCAGCGGGCAGCGCACGCTGAACCCGGCCGCGGCCAGGTGGTCGCCCCAGGCCCGCAGCCCGGCCGGCGTCCCGGTGAAGCCGTGGCACAGCAGGAACCCGGCCCCGGAGGAACCGGTGTGGGCGAACGGTTCCGCGCCGGCGAGCACGCCCATGACGAACGCCCTTCCGATCGAAGCGGTCTAGGTCTTCCATGCTCTCACGGTCGAGTGGTCTTGTGGGGCCCCGGCCGGTGCCCGGAACTGCCTGGTACCGCTGTGAGATCGATCGCTGCCACCCAGTAGCGGCTCGGCCCGCATTGTGCGCACACCGTCGAGTTTCGTAGGCTTGACCATTGGGAACGATGGTTGAGCCTAGGGAAGGACTGGCGCGCGGTGCTGTACTGGCTCATGAAGTTCGTCTTCATCGGACCGCTGCTCAAGTTGCTGTGGCCGACGAAAGTCGTCGGCGCCGAGAACATCCCGGAGGACGGCGGCGCGATCCTCGCCGGCAACCACCTGGCGGTCGCCGACTCGTTCTTCATGCCGATCCGCGTGAAGCGCAAGGTCACGTTCCCGGCGAAGTCGGAGTACTTCACCGAGCCGGGCCTCAAGGGCCTGCTCAAAAAGTGGTTCTTCACCGGCGTCGGCCAGTTCCCCATCGACCGCTCCAGCGGCAACGCGGCGCAGGCCGCGCTCGACACCGCCATCCGGCTCGTGAAGCAGGGCCACCTGCTCGGCATCTACCCCGAGGGCACGCGCTCGCCCGACGGCCGCCTCTACAAGGGCAAGACCGGCGTCGCCCGCATCGCCCTGGAGTCGAAGGGCGTGGTCGTGCCCGTCGCCATGATCGGCACGGAAAAGGTCAACCCGATCGGCTCCAAGATGTGGTGGCCGCGCCGCCTCGAAATCCGCTTCGGCGCCCCGCTCGACTTCTCCCGCTACGACGGCCTCGCCGGCGACCGCTTCATCGAGCGCTCGATCACCGACGAGATCATGTACGCCCTGATGGAGCTCTCGGGCCAGGAGTACGTGGACATCTACGCGGCGAAGGCCAAGGAGCTGCTCGCCGCCGAGGCCGCCGGCGCCAAGCCGAAGGTTCCCGCACAGCCTTCGGGCCGCGACGCCGCCCGGGTGCCCGACAGCAAAGTCGGCTAGCCCACTAGGGTTCACCGGTGCGTTTCTTCTACGACACCGAGTTCATCGAGGACGGCGTGACGATCGACCTGGTTTCGATCGGTGTCGTCGATGAGCGCGGCCGCGAGTTCTACGCCGTGTCGACCGACTTCGACCCCGCCAAGGCCGGTCCGTGGGTGCGCGACAACGTGCTGCCCAAGCTGCCCTCGCCCGCGGACCGGGCGTGGCGCAGCCGCGAGAAGATCCGCGCCGACCTGCTCGAGTTCTTCGGCAAGCCCCCGGGCGGCATCGAGCTGTGGGCCTGGTTCGCCGCCTACGACCACGTCGCCCTCGCCCAGCTGTGGGGCCCGATGCCCGCCCTGCCGCGCCAGCTGCCCCGCTTCACGCGAGACCTGCGCCAACGCTGGGAAGACGCGGGCAAACCCAAGCTGCCGTTGGCGCCCACGGATCAGCACGATGCGCTTGCCGACGCGAAACACAACCTGCAACGCTGGGAAGTGATCGAACCGGCGTTCCGGCGCCGCTGAGTTTTTCGCGACTGGGGGGTCGGAAATGCGCCGGATGCTTGCGGGTTTTGTGGTCTTGGTTCTCGTACTCGGCCTGGCCACCGCCGCGACGGTCCCTCGCCCCGATCCGGTGCGCGACTACCTGCTCACCGCGCTCGCGCTGCTTCGTGCTCACTCGATCGACCGGGACTCCGTCGACTGGCCTGCTGCCGAAGCCGATGCTCTGCGCCGGACGACCGGGGTGACGGCACCAGCTGGCACATACTCGGCGATCCGTAACGTGATCGCCGAGCTGGGCAACCCGCACACGATCCTGCTCGGCCCGACGCAGGCCCGCCCGCCCGCCGCGCAGACCATCGAGGTGCCGAGCAGCTCGACCACCGGCGACCTGGCAGTGCTGACTGTTCCCCGGTTCGTTTTGGACCCGGTCGCCGAGCACCGGTACATCGCCGCAGGGGAAGCCGCAGTCCGCTCTGCCGACGCGAGCCGTCCGTGCGGCTGGATCGTGGACCTCCGCCGCAATGACGGTGGGGACATGTTCCCCATGCTCACGGTCCTCGCACCGCTGCTGGACGAAGGCAAGCTGTTCTCGTTCGAATGGCCTGGTGGCTCGCAGAGCGTGACCTTGCGGGCCGGCGAGGTCCTGGCCGGCGGCACACCCGTTGCGGCTGAAGCCAACCCGATGCGGCTGGCCCGCCAGCGGCCGCCGGTCGCCGTCCTCACCTCTGCCCAGACCGCCAGCTCAGGCGAGGCGACCCTCATCGCGTTCCGAGGGCTCGCTCGCGCCCGAACCTTCGGCCAGCCCACCGCGGGCTTCGCGACCGGCAACGAGGTCTTCCACCTGAGCGACGGCGCCGAACTGTTGATCACGACCGCGCGTGATGTCGACCGGACCGGCCGCGTCTACGGCAACACCCCGATCCAGCCCGACCACCCGCTGCCCGCGACCGCGACCACCGACGAGGTGATCGCGGCCGCGTCAGCGTGGCTCCACACCCAGCCCGGCTGCTAGCGCCGCGCCCGCACCGCACCCGCCAGTGTGTCCAGCAGATCCGCCGTCGTGTCCCAATCCAGGCACGCGTCGGTGATCGACTGCCCGTACGTGAGCTCCGAAGCTTGCCCCAGCACCAGCTTCTGGGCGCCCGCCGTCAGGAAGCTCTCCATCATCAGCCCGACGATCCCGCGCTCACCCGCAGCAATCCGCGAGGCCAGCTCCAGCACGACCTCGCGGGAGCGGACGTGGTCCTTGTTGCTGTTGCCGTGGCTCGCGTCGATGATCACGCGCTCCGGCAGGCCGGACTTGGCGAGCCGGCCGAGCGTCTCGGTCACCGAGGCGGCGTCGTAGTTCGGGCCCTGCGAGCTGCCGCGCAGGATCACGTGGCAGTCGGGGTTGCCGGAGGTGGTCAGCAGCGCCGCGAGGCCGTCGACGTTGATGCCCGGGAACACGTGCGACGCGGCGGCCGCGCGCGTGGCGTCCACCGCCACCTGGATGTCGCCCTCCACCGAGTTCTTGATGCCCACCGGCATCGACAGCGCGCTGCACATCTGGCGGTGCACCTGGCTCGCGGCCGTGCGCGCGCCGATCGAGCCCCACGTGACGATGTCGGCGATGAACTGCGGCGTGATCGGGTCCAGGAACTCACAGCCCACCGGCAGGCCGAGCGCCGACACGTCGAGCAGCAGCTTGCGGGCCAGGCGCAGGCCCTTGTTCACGGCGAAGGTGCCGTCGAGGTCGGGGTCGTTGATCAGGCCCTTCCAGCCCAGCGTGGTGCGCGGCTTCTCGAAGTACACGCGCATCACGATGTGCAGGTCGCCGCGCAGCTCGTCGGCCTTGGCGGCCAGCTTGTGGGCGTACTCGATCGCGGCTTCGGGGTCGTGGACCGAGCACGGGCCCACGACCACGGCGAGGCGGTCGTCGCGGCCGTCGAGGATGTCGACGGTCTCGGTGCGCCCGGCGTGCACGACCTTCGCCACGGCGGCGTCCACGGGATGGTCTTCGCGCAGTAAGGCGGGGGAGATCAGCGGGCTGATCGACGTGGTGCGCTGGTTGTCGAGGGTGCTCGCGTCGGCGGGCCCGGCGGTCAGCTGCGGGGTGGTCACGGCGGGTGGTTCCTTCCTGGTGGACACCGACCCGCGGGAACTCGCCGAGCCGGTTTCGAATCCGGCTCGGGGGTGGGAAGTCAGCGCAGGTTCACGCGGCCGCACCCACCCGGGGCCGGCTTCGTAAACCAGAAATAGCGCTGCACGCCGATCAAGCTAGCACACGCGGCCACCATGTGGGCACGAGGACCGATTGGCCAGGTGGTACGCCCTGCACCGATCCAGACGATTGCCGCTACTCTGGCGTCGAAATGTGACTGCGATCTCCAACGTGACGAAGACGGAGGAAAGAGATGCGTGTCGGTGTGCTGACGGGTGGCGGTGACTGCCCGGGCCTGAACGCGGTGATCCGCGCGGTGGTCCGCAAGGGCATCGAGGTGCACGGCTGGGAGTTCACCGGCTTCCGCAACGGGTGGCAGGGGCCGCTCACGGGCGAGAGCAAGCCGCTCGGCCTGCGCGACGTCGAGGACATCCTCACGCGCGGCGGCACGATCCTGCGCTCGTCGCGGACCAACCCGTACAAGGTCGAGGGCGGCGTCGAGAAGATCAAGGCCGTGCTCGCCGAGCAGGAGATCGACGCGCTGATCGCGATCGGCGGCGAGGACACCCTCGGCGTCGCGAAGCGCCTGACCGACGACGGCATCGGCGTCGTCGGCGTGCCCAAGACGATCGACAACGACCTGGGCGCCACCGACTACACGTTCGGCTTCGACACCGCCGTCTCCATCGCGACCGAGGCGATCGACCGGCTGCACACCACGGCCGAGTCGCACCACCGCGCGCTGGTCGTGGAGGTCATGGGCCGCCACGCCGGCTGGATCGCCCTGCACTCCGGCCTGGCCGGCGGCGCGAGCGTGATCCTGGTGCCGGAGCGCCACTTCTCCGTCGACCAGGTCGTGGAGTGGGTCGAGCGCCGCTTCGAGAACGAATACGCGCCGATCATCGTCGTCGCCGAGGGCGCGCTGCCCGAGGGCGGCGAGGAGAAGCTGGTCGCGGGCGAGAAGGACGCCTTCGGGCACGTCCGCCTCGGCGGCATCGGCACCTGGCTGGCCGACGAGATCGCGCACCGAACCGGCAAGGAGTCGCGCGCGGTCGTGCTCGGCCACGTGCAGCGCGGCGGCACCCCGACCGCCTACGACCGCGTGCTCGCCACCCGCTTCGGCCTGCACGCCGTGGACGCGGTGGCCGACGGCGACTTCGGTGTAATGGTGGCGCTGAAGGGCACCGACATCGTGCGCGTGAAGCTGTCGGAGGCGACCGCCGAGCTGAAGACGGTGCCGCTGGAGCGTTACGAAGAGGCCGAAGTCTTCTTCGGCTGAGTTTCTTCCGCGCCGGGTGGGGCCGGCCCCACCCGGCGCGCGGGGAACCGGTTCCACTGTGGACAGTGTGGCGGACCGGCGGCTAACGGGCGCACGTGCGGCGTCTAGGAGGCGGGCGCCTGCCACGGCGGCATCGTCCAGTCCCAGTGCGGCACCGGTTCGTCCGTGGCCGGTTCGGCTCCGGGCGCCGAGAACAGCACGGCCAACCGGCTGCCCCATTCCAGGTACCCGGCGAACGCGGCGCGGAACTCCGGGTCGGCGGGCAGGCCGGTCTCGTCGGCGGCGTCGAGCAGCAGCGACACCCACCGGCGGCGCTGCTCCTCGGTGATCCCGCGGCCGAGGTGCCGGCCGATCATGTGCGGGTGCCCGCCGTGGTGGGCGGTGTAGTCCGCCGGGCCGCCGAGCACCTCGCCGAGCCAGACCGCGACGTGCTCGGCGTGGTGGGCGTCCATGCCGCGGAACACGGGTTCCAGCAGCGGGTCTTCGGGCACGTGGCGGTAGAAGACCTCGGTCAGGCGCCGGAGCGCGGGGCCGCCGCCGGCCCAGTCGTACAGCGTCGGCGGCCGGGCGCCGCCCTCGCCGGTGACGGCTGTCGGCTCGTAGTGGCGCATCTCGTCGAGGTCGCCGACGTAGTCGCGGATCGCCGCGAAGAACGGCGGGAAATGCGGGCCGCGGCGGAAGCCCTCGAGGTGTGCCTCGGCCGAGGTCCAACGGATCGCGAGCACATAGCGCGTAGGGTCTTCGACGCAGCGGCTGAGGTCGTAGCCGGCGCACTCGGGTGCCTTCGCGAGCGCGCCGGCCGCCTCGGCGTACGCGGCCTCGAACGCCGCCGCGCGGTCGGCCGGGATGGTGTAGCGCAGGTATTCCACAATCATCAGGCCAGCAGAGCGCACCTGGCTCGGCCGGGCAACCACTTACTTTCCGGTGCGTAGCGAGGAGGCCGTGATGGCGGGCAGGCGGTACTGGTGCCCGGTGGAGCTCACCGTCGACGTCATCGGCGGCCGGTGGAAGCCGGTGATCCTCGCGCACCTCAAGGAGGGCGTGCACCGCTACGGCGAGCTGCGCCGCCTGATGCCGGGCATCAGCGAAAAGATGCTCACCCAGCAGCTGCGCGAGCTGACCACCGACGGCCTCGTCCACCGCCAAGCCCTCGACGGCCGCGTCCCCCACGTCGAATACCGCCTCACCCCGGACGGCGAAGCCCTCGGCCCGGCGCTGACCGCCCTGTACGCCTGGGGCGAACGCCGCGCGGCGGCCACGGGGATCACGTTCGAGACACCTGCCTGACGCCTCCGGCCCGGTGCGCCGCACGGCCGCGCCGAGCCTCGGCACAAGCGGCGAGCGCCGCGCGGCCCCGAGCGCCTTGGGCCATCCGGGACCGCTCCGGCGCACCGTGACCAGGCCGACCTCGCCCCGCGGGTGATCGACCTCAAGCGACCGAATTGTCCGGTTGATTCCCTGGACTGGACCATTGACCAAATGGTCTAGTCCACTTACGGTGTGAGAGTCCCCACTGTCCCCGTTCGGTCACCTGGTGTGACTCCCCGAAGGGAGCCGGCATGCCCCGTCCGCGCAGGAAGAGCTTCTTGGCGCTCGTCAGCCTGGCCAGCGCCGCACTCGCCGCAGCGGCTGTGGCCGCGCCCGTGTCCACGGCGGCCACGACGGCCACAGAGTCGGCCGCCGCCCCGCAGGCCTCTGTCGGGAAGGTGGTCGGCTACTTCACCGACTGGGGTGTGTACGACCGCAACTACCACGTGAAGAACATCGAGACCTCCGGCTCCGCCGCGAAGCTCACCCACATCAACTACGCGTTCGGCAACGTCACCAACGGCGGCTGCGCCATCGGCGACGCCTACGCGGACTACCAGAAGACCTACGACGCGGCGGGCAGCGTCGACGGCGTCGCCGACACCTGGGACCAGCCGCTGGCGGGCAGCTTCAACCAGCTGAAGAAGCTGAAGGCCAAGCACCCCGGCCTCAAGGTGATCTGGTCGTTCGGCGGCTGGAGCTGGTCGGGCGGCTTCGGCCAGGCCGCGCAGAACCCCGCCGCGTTCGCGAACTCCTGCTACAACCTCGTGAACGACCCGCGCTGGGCCGGCCTGTTCGACGGCATCGACCTCGACTGGGAGTACCCCAACGCCTGTGGCCTGAGCTGCGACACCAGCGGCGCGGCGGCGTTCAAGAACCTGATGGCGGCCGTGCGCGCCAAGTTCGGCTCGTCGAAGCTCGTCACGGCGGCGATCACCGCCGACGGGACCAACGGCGGCAAGATCGACGCCGCCGACTACGCGGGCGCCGCGCAGTACGTGAACTGGTACAACGTGATGACCTACGACTACTTCGGCGCGTTCGCGGCGCAGGGCCCGACGGCTCCGCACTCGCCGCTGACCTCGTACGCCGGCATCCCCACCGCCGGCTTCTACTCCGACGCGGCCATCCAGAAGCTCAAGAGCAAGGGCGTGCCCGCGTCGAAGCTGTTGCTGGGCATCGGGTTCTACGGCCGCGGCTGGACCGGCGTCACGCAGAGCGCGCCCGGCGGTTCCGCCACGGGTCCGGCGCCCGGCAAGTACGAGCAGGGCATCGAGGACTACAAGATCCTGAAGTCGAGCTGCCCGTCGACCGGCACCGTCGCCGGCACGGCGTACGCGAAGTGCGGTTCGAACTGGTGGAGCTACGACACCCCGAGCACCATCGGCGGCAAGATCGGCTACGCCAAGCAGCAGGGCCTCGGCGGCGCCATGGTGTGGGAGCTGTCCGGCGACACGTCCAACGGCGAGCTGATGACGGCCGTCGCGAAGTGACCGCTTCCGGTGCGGCCGGCGGCGCAGGGGCGCGCCGGCCGCACCGGGTCCCCAGGCACACCGACCCCGCCGGAGCCGCTCCGGCGGGGTCTCCCGCGTTCGGCGAAGAAGCGTCCGGCGGAGAAACTGTCGGTGGCGCGGATTATCGTGCTCGGCGTGAAGTTCACGGGATTCGGTGAGTACGCCGTCGATTTCTACGACGGGCTCGAGGCCGACAACTCCAAGTCCTACTGGGACGAACACGTCGCGACCTACAAGTCCGACGTACGCGAGCCGATGGAGGCGCTGCTCAAGGAGCTGGAGCCGGAGTTCGGCGAGGGCTTCGGCGAGGGCAAGGTGTTCCGGCCTTACCGCGACGTGCGCTTCGCGAAGGACAAGACCCCGTACAAGACGCACTGCGGCGGCGTCATCGAGGCGGGCCGCGGCGGCGGCGCCTACTACGTCGAGCTGAGCCCTGGGGGCCTGCGCGTGGGCGGCGGCTGCTTCCACTTCGCGTCCGACCAGATCGCGCGCTTCCGCACGGCCGTCGACACCGAGCTGCACGGCCCCGTGCTGGAACAGATCCTGGCCAAGCTGAAGCGCGCCGGCTTCGACATCCACGGTGACCGCCTCAAGTCCCGTCCCCGCGGCTTCGCCGAGGACCACCCGCGCCTCGACCTGCTGCGCTACCGATCCGTCTACGCCGCCCGCTCGTGGGAACCCGCCGACTTCCTTCACGAGCGCGAGGCCTTCGACCGCGTCCGCAAGTCCTGGCGCCAGCTGCGCGCCTTCAACGAGTGGGCACGCGACCACGTCGGGCCGAGCGAACAGCCGCGCCGCTAGGGCCGTCAGCGGGGGAGCGGGTAGCGCCAGACCCTGCTCCCCGAATCCGTGGTCGTGGCCAGGAGCAGGTCGGGGCCGTCCGCGATCAACGCCAGCGACTGGGCCGCCTCGGGCAGCGGCAGTTCCGCGAAGTCCTCGCACCGCTGCCCGACGCGCCAGAGCCGCGGCCGGCCGTCGACCTTCACCGCCACGTCGAGCCGGCCGGACGAGTCGAGCGTCAGGCCGGTCACCTCCAGCAGCTGCGACGCGGGGATCACCGGGCCGCCGGCGGACGCCGTCCACGAAGGACTCGAAGGACTCGACTGCCAGCAGGCCAGGCGCTGTTCACTGGTCGCGCCGACGGCCGCGCAGTCCGAGGCCGAGCACGTCACGCGCCACACCGTGGCCGAGCCGGCCGGGGACGGCAGCGAAACCCGCGTCCACGCCGAACCGTCGGCCGACGTCCACGCCACCGGCCGTACAGAGAGTCCCGACCGCGCGTCGCCGACCGCCACATAACCCGGCCCGCCGCCCGCCGCGGCCAGCACGCGGGTCTGGTCGTCGGCGGTGCTGAGCAGTGCCGGGTCCTCGCGCAACGCCCACGAAGCGCCGTCCGCTGAGGTCCAGACCGCCGCGCCGACGCCGCCGGCCCGGTGGTCCCACTGACCCGTCAGCACGTACCCCGCCGGACCGGCCGCGGCCCCGGAGGTGGTCACCGCCCGCTCGCCACCGAGAAGCTCCACAGGCTGTTCGTGCTCGGTCAGCCCGCCGGCCACCGATCCCGTCCAGATCGTCGGGCGCGGGTTGGCGTGCGCGCCGCCGTACGCGGAGCCCAGCGCGAGCAGCCGGGAACCCGACGCGGCCGGCAGTGTCAGCTCCGCCTGCCGCCCGTAGCCCGTCGCCGGGTGGACCGGCACCGGCGTCCACGGCGCCCCGGACGGACCGCCGAACCACGCCGCGGGGGCCCGTCCGGCGGGTCCCGGCACCGAGCCGGTCATGACGATTCCCGATGAAGCCGGGACGAATCCCAGTACGCGCGTACCGGAAACGGGCAGGTCAACGAGCCGCCACGGTGGCTGCGGCGGCGAGGAACACGCCCCGACCAGGGCGAACGCCGCGATCGCGAGCGCGAGCCGTCGAACCGCCGTCATACTTACGGAGGTTAGTCATCTGAATGGTTTCTGAACACTTCCTCCGAACTTTCGGTATCGGTACAGACGTGAAGGGGATGAGCGACTACTGTCATCGAACGTGAGCCGACGCGCGAAGATCGTTTGTACGCTGGGTCCCGCGACCTCCACTCCGGAGAAGATGCGGGCACTCGTCGACGCCGGAATGGACGTCGCGAGGATGAACTTCAGTCACGGAAGCCACAGCGACCACAAGCAGGTCTACGACCTGGTCCGGGCCGCTGCGGCCGAGAGTGGCCGGGCGGTGGGCATTCTCGGCGACCTCCAGGGTCCGAAGATCCGCTTGGGCACCTTCGCCAGCGGCTCGGCCGAGTGGCACACGGGCGACGTCGTCCGCATCACCGTCGAGGACGTGGTGGGCACGCACGACCGTGTCTCGACCACCTACAAGGGCCTCGCGAAGGACGCCAAGCCGGGCGACCGCCTCCTGGTGGACGACGGCAAGGTCGGCCTCGTGGTCACGGGCGTCGAGGGCCAGGACGTGGTCTGCGAGGTCACCGAAGGCGGCCCCGTCAGCAATAACAAGGGCGTCTCGCTCCCGGGCATGGACGTCTCCGTCCCGGCGCTGAGCGAAAAGGACATCGAGGACCTCGAGTTCGCGCTGCACCTGGGCGTCGACTTCATCGCGCTGTCCTTCGTGCGTTCGCCGGCCGACATCGACCTGGTGCACCAGGTCATGGACCGCGTCGGCAAGGGCCGGCTGCCGGTCGTCGCGAAGATCGAGAAGCCCGAGGCCGTCTACAACCTCGAGGCGATCGTGCTGGCCTTCGACGCGGTGATGGTCGCCCGCGGCGACCTCGGCGTCGAGTTGCCGCTGGAGCAGGTGCCGCTGGTCCAGAAGCGCGCCATCCAGATCTGCCGCGAGAACGCGAAGCCGGTCATCGTCGCGACGCAGATGCTCGAGTCGATGATCAACAACTCCCGGCCGACTCGCGCCGAGGCCTCCGACGTGGCCAACGCGGTGCTCGACGGCACCGACGCCGTGATGCTCTCGGGCGAGACCAGCGTCGGGCGCTACCCGATCGAGACGGTGCAGACGATGGGCCGCATCGTCGAGGCGGTCGAGACCGACTCGCCGGTCGTCCCGCCGCTCACGCACGTCCCGCGCACCAAGCGCGGCGTGATCTCCTACGCCGCCCGCGACATCGGCGAGCGGCTCAACGCCAAGGCGCTCGTCGCGTTCACCCAGTCCGGTGACACCGTGCGCCGCCTGGCCCGCTTGCACACGCGGCTGCCGCTGATGGCGTTCACGCCGGAGGACTGCGTGCGCAGCCAGCTGTCGATGACGTGGGGCACGGTGACCACGATCGTGCCGCGGGTCGACTCCACCGACCAGATGATCCAGCAGGTCGACCTCGCGATGCTGCAGATGGGCAAGTACCAGCGCGGCGACCTCGTGGTGATCGTGGCCGGCTCCCCGCCCGGGACCGTCGGCTCCACGAACCTGATCCACGTGCACCGCCTCGGTGAAGACGACCACGCATAAGGGACGAGGTTCATGCCGACCGAATAGGGTTCGGGCATGACCGATATCGCCAGGACCGCCGCCGCCGGGCTCGACGAGGCCGCCGGCGGCGGGCAGGCGGTGCTCGACCGGCTCGTCGATCTCCTCGACCTGGAGAAGGTGGAGGAGGACTTCTACCGCGGGGTTTCGCCCGCGCACTCCCCGGTCCGCGTGTTCGGCGGCCAGGTCGCCGGGCAGGCCCTGGTGGCGGCCGGGCGTACCGTGCCCGAGGACCGGCGCGTGCACTCGCTGCACGCCTACTTCATCCGCGGCGGCGACCCGAGCGTGCCGATCCTCTACGAGGTGGACCGCATCCGCGACGGCCGCTCGTTCACCACGCGCCGCGTCACGGCCATCCAGCACGGCAAGGCGATCTTCGCGCTGTCCGCCTCGTTCCAGAAGGACGAGCAGGGCCTCGAGCACGGCGAGCCGATGCCCGACGTGCCCGACCCCGAGACGCTGCCGACGTTCCAGGAGCGCACGGCCGGCTTCGGCCTGCGCTTCACCGAGCGCCCGCGTCCCATCGACGTGCGCTACGTCGGCGAACCGCCGTGGATCACGCGCGCCACCGGCGAGCGACCGGCGAGCAACCGCGTGTGGATGCGTGCCGACGGCACGCTGCCCGCCGACCAGCTGCTGCACGTCTGCGTGCTCACCTACGCCTCCGACATGACCTTGCTCGACTCGATCCTCGCGCGCCACGGCGTGTACTGGGACGTCGACAAGGTCCTCGGCGCGAGCCTGGACCACGCGCTGTGGTTCCACCGGCCCTTCCGTGCCGACGAGTGGTTCCTCTACGACAGCACCTCGCCGAGCGCGTCGGGCGCGCGCGGGCTGGCCACGGGCCGCTTCTTCGCGCAGGACGGCACGCACATCGCCACGGTCGTCCAGGAAGGACTGCTGCGCGTCCTGTGAGGACGGTCGCGGCCCGGTTCTACTGAGAGTGTGTCGCTGAGTGGGGTGTGCGGAATCAACCACACTTCCGGGTGGCGGTAAATGCGAAATGCGTAGCCGGGTAATCGCCGGAGTGTGCCTCGGATGGTCTGCCGACAACTGACAACCGAAGGTGAAGGTGCCCGGGACCGGTCGGGGGCGGCCCCGGGCACCTGCCGCCGGAAACGCCCGCACACTCGGTGTCAGTTTCCGGCTGGTCGTCGTCTACGCTGCTCAGGAACCCGAACCGATCATGACGGCCGGCTCGACCGGCACGGCGTGACCGGTTCCGGCTCACACGGGTGTCAGAGTACAAGCGCAATCTGCAAATTGCAGGCCGGAGCCCCGCCGCGAAGGCGGGAATTCCGAAGTGTTAATACCCCACTGACTAGTCGGACGGCTGGTTAGATATGCGGTGCGGGCAGCGTTGGTCAGCGTTGGTCTACGGTGCGCGCACCGCGTAACACGATCCGGAGGTGCTGTCGTGGCGAGAGGCCAAGGACCCACCGTTCGCCGCCGGAGGCTCGCGAGCGAGCTGAGGCGGCTCCGGGAAGCCGCCGACTTCACCATCGACGAGGTGGGCGAGAAGCTCGAGTGCTCCGCCTCGAAGGTGAGCCGCATCGAGACCGGGCACGTCGGCGTCACCCCGCGCGACGCCCGGGACATGCTGGCGCTCTACGGGATCACCGGTGACGAGCAGGAGGCGCTCGTCCAGCTGGCCCGCGAAGCGCGCAAGCGCGGCTGGTGGCACGCGTACAACGAGGTGTTCACCGGCACTTTCGTGGGCCTGGAGGCCGACGCGACCTCGCTGCGCGCGTTCCAGGCGCTGCTCGTGCCGGGCTTGCTGCAGACCGAGCGCTACGCCCATGCCGTGATAAGAGCGCTGCGGCCCGACGCCGAGGACGCCGCGATCCGGCGTCGCGTGGCCGCGCGCATGGCGCGCCAGGAGCTGCTGAGCGACACGCCGCCGCCGGAGTACTGGGCGGTGGTCGACGAGGCCGTGCTGCACCGCGTGGTCGACAGCCCCGAGGTGATGGCCGAGCAGCTCTACCGCATGGCCGCGGTCGCCGAGAAGCCCAACGTGACCGTCCAGGTGGTCCCCTTCGGAGCCGGTGCACACCCCGGCATGGAAGGCCCGTTCCTCATCATGGGGTTCCCCGAGCAGGCCGACCCCGATGTCGTCTACGTCGACGACAGCACGTCCAGCGGCCTGTACCTCGAACAACCCGAAGACGTCCGGCGCTACGCGCTGATGTTCGACCACCTGCGCGCTGCCGCACTGAAACCGGACGACTCGGTCGACTTGATCACCGAGGCGGCCGGCCGGTTCGCCGAACGGTCAACCGCGCCGGCTGCAGTGCACCACCTGGAACCGAGGACACAGTGAGGAAGTGGGGAACATGATGCCGGACGCGGATCTTTCCCGGGCCACCTGGCGCAAGAGCAGCCACAGCGGCGGCGGCAACGACTGCGTCGAGATCGCGTTCGTCGGCGGCGACGCCGCGGTACGCGACTCGAAGGACCCCGAAGGGGGTGCTTTCCGCCTCCCCGCTTCGGGTTGGCGGGGGCTCCTGGCGGCGGTGCGCGCCGGCGGCCAGGCCCGCGACTGACGTTCCACCCGGCGACCCCTTACCCCGCCGACCTGCTCTTCGCCGGTCGGTGCCTCGGGTAAGGGGTCGTTTGGCGTCCAGGACGGGGTGATCGCCCGATGCCGGCGGCCCCGCCTCAGGACGACTGTGAGTGTCACGGAAGAAGGCACTCGCAGAGGATGGGGAAGAAGCGATGAGTTACCAGCTCCTGGACGCGATGAGCGCCGAGGTGGCCTACCGCGAGGAGCAGCTGCGGAAGGCCGGGCGCGACGCGCGGATGACCAAGCAGAGCCGCGTCGTGCGGTGGCTGCGGGCCCACCGGGTGACCAGCGTGACCGTGCCGGCGCAGGAACGCCGCACGGCCGCGCAGGTGGCCTCCCGCGCCGATCACCTGGCGCGGTGAACAACCGGTTCGCCGAGGGTGTCACGCCCTCGGCGAAAAGCATGGCGGAACTGTCGGTGGGGTAGGACAGAATGCTCCTCGTGCCCCGCTTAGGCTCCGGAATCCCGCTGGTCGCCCGCACTCACGAGATGCGGCGGCTTCGCGCCGCCTTCGCTCGCGCGGAGCGGCGCGAGGCCGGCGCCGTGCTGATCGCGGGCGACGCGGGCGTCGGCAAGACCCGGCTGCTCACCGCGCTCGGTGAGCACGTCGCGGCGAACGGTGCGCTGGTGCTCACCGGCCGCTGCATCGACGTGCGCGACGGCGGTCTGCCGTACCTGCCGTTCGCGGAGGCGCTGGCGCCGCTGGGCTCGTCGGGGGATCCGGTGGTCGCCGCCGCGGTGCGGTCGCGGCCGGCGCTCGCGCGGCTGCTGCCGCAGAGCGGGGAGCCTCAGCCGATGGGACCGGGGGAACACGGCCAGGTGTCGGCCAGCGAGCGCGAGGTCATGCGCCGGCCGCGACCGGAACAGGACCTGGGTCAGCTCCAGCTGTTCGACGCGGTACTGGGGGTGCTGACCGAGGTCGCCGAGTCGCGGCCGGTGGTGATCCTGCTCGAGGACCTGCACTGGGCCGACTCTTCGACGCGCAACCTGCTGTCCTTCCTGGCCAGCAGGTTGCGCGCGCAGCGGCTGCTGGTCGTGGGCAGCTACCGCGAAGAAGACGTGCACCGGCGCCACCCGCTGCGAGGGCTGCTGTCGGAGCTGGTGCGCCTGGCCACGGTGGAGCAGGTCGCGCTGGCGCCGTTCGGGCCCGCCGACGCGCGGGCGTTCGTGGAGGCGCTGGCCGACGAGCCGCTGCCGGCCGACGTGGTGGCCGACATCGTCGCGCGGTCGGAAGGCAACCCGTTCTTCGTGGAAGAGCTGCTGGCCACGGATGCCGACTGCCGGGACCTGCCCGCAGGGCTCGCCGAGGTGCTGCTCGCCCGGCTCGAACGGTTCCCCGCGGAGACGCGGCGCGTGCTGCGGGTGATCTCCGTGGCCAACGAACCGGTGTCGCACGCCGCGCTGGCGGAGATCGCGGCCATCGGCGAGCTGGAGCTCGACGAGGCGCTGCGCGAGGCCGTGCAGCACCACGTGCTCGTGATCGAGGACGGCTCGTATGTGTTCCGCCACGCATTGCTGCAGGAAGCGGTGTACGCGGATCTGCTGCCGGGGGAGCGCAACCGCACGCACGCGGCGTACGCGGCCCGCATCCGCGCGATCCCGCAGGGGCGCGGGCACGACGCCAAGCTGGCGTTCCACAGTCTCGAAAGCCGCGACTTCGTCACGGCGTTGCCCGCGCTGCTGAGCGCGATGGCGGAGGCGGAGAAGCTGGGCGCGCCGGGGGCGGCCCTGCGGCACGCCGAACAGGCACTGTCCATCTGGGACGCGGTGGCCGTCGCGGACCGGCCCGAGGGGGTCGACGAGCTGAAGCTGCTTCACGAGGCTTCGTACTTCGCGGGCACGTCGGGGGAACCGGAGCGGGCGGCGGCCTACGCACGCTCGGCCACGGAGCTGCTCGGGCCCGACACCCCGACGCTGCGGTCGGCCAAGGTGTGGCGCCGGCTGGCCGAAGCGTTGCTGGCGCTGGAAGGCACGCTCGACGAGGCGACGCTGGCCGTCGACCGGGCGTGGGAGCTGGTGAAGGACAGCGAACCGAGCGCCACGCGGGCGTGGGTGCTCGCCACGCGAGCGGGGTTCCTGCGGCTGCTCGACCAGCCGGGCGAGGCGCTGGACAACGCGCTCACGTCGGTGTCCGACGCGCGAGCCGTCGGCGCGGTCGGAGCCGAGGCGTCGGGGCTCATCACGCTGGGCACGCTGGCCGACTCGGCGGGCGACGCGGCGCTCGCGCGGGAACGGCTGCGCCAGGGCATCCGCAAGGCGCGCGACTCCGAGGCCCTCAACGTCGAGCTGCGCGGCCTGTACTTCCTTGCCTTGAGCTACGACGACCAGGCCGAGATGGCCGAAGCCCTCACCCACGTGGCCAATGGGGTGGAGCGCGCGGAGGAGTCGGGGCTCACGTGGAGCTCGTTCGGGCTCGAGCTGCGCGCGCGGCAGCTCTACCTGCGCTACCTCAGCGGCGACTGGCCCGCGGAGGACGCGGCCGGGCGCGCGGCGCGCGGGGTGTCGAGCGCGGTCGCTGCCCGGATCCTCGCCAACTGGGTGCTGTTCCTCGTCGCGCGCGGCCGGTTCGACGACGCCGCGCGCCTCCTGCCCGGGCTGCGCCAGCAGTGGGCGGCCGACATCCAGATCGCCCTCTCGGCGGGCGACGCGGCCATCGAGCTCGCGACCTGGCGCGGCGATCACACCGAAGCCGTGCGCGTCACCGAGGAACTGTTGGCGTGGCTGGAGAAGATCGAGCCCTGGCTGCTCGGCGGCATCCGGATCGTCGCGCTGGGCATGACCTCGGTCGCCGCCCTCGCCGCCGACGCCCGCCTGCACGGCGACCAGCGCACCGCCGAGAACCTGGTGTCCGTCGGCCGCCGCCTGCTGGAACACGGCCGGCGCACCGCCGTCGAGGGCAGCCCGCGCTCCGGCACCCTCGGGCCCGAAGGCCACGCCTGGCTCGCCCGCCTGGAAGCCGCCGCCTCCGGCCTCGAAGGCCCCGCCGACCCGGTGCTGTGGTCCGCCGCCGCCACCGCCTTCGACTACGGCGCGGTCTACGAGCAAGCCATGTGCCGCCACTTCGAGGCCCAGGCCCTGCTCGCCCACGGCCGGCCCGCCGAAGAGGCCCTGACCTCCGCTCACACCGTCGCGTCCGCCCTCGGCGCGCTGCCCCTGCGCGACGCCGTGCGCGACCTGGCCCACCGCGCCCGCACCGACCTGCCCGGCGTCACCCCGGCCGCCGCGCCCACCCGCCCCAACCCCCTCACCGACCGCGAACGCGACGTCCTCGAACGCGTTGCCCTCGGCCGCACCAACCGCCAGGTCGGGGAGGAGCTCTACATCAGCGAGAAGACGGTCTCCGTCCACCTCTCCCGCGTCATGGCCAAACTGGGGGCCAGCCGCCGCGCCGAAGCCGTCGCCATCGCCTACGACCGCGGCCTGCTCACGACCCCGGCCACGAAAGACTGAGCCGCGGCGCCCGGACGGTTTTGCCGGTTCGCGGTGGTTGTCTGCTGCGAGCTTCGGTCGCCGACTCCTCGCCGGGACCCGCCGCGTGCCGAACCCGTCCGGCAGTGGTTGACTGGTGATCAAATAGCATGCTAACCACGTCGGGAGGAGCCAGGGATGCGCGTCGACGTGCACGCTCACCTGTGGAGCGAGGCGTACCTGGACCTGTTGTCCCGCTCGGGTAACGAGAAGGCGACCGCGCAGGGCCGGCTCGGTGCGGGGGCGACCGCGGCGGAGCTCGATTCGCGGTTCGAGCAGATGGCGACGGCGGGCATCGACCTTCAGGTGCTTTCGACCACGCCCGCGCCGCCGCACTTCGAAGACGAGAAGGCCGCCGTGGCGGCCGCGCGGTTCGTCAACGATGACTATGCCGAACTCGTCCGGCAGCACCCCGATCGGTTCAAAGCGTTCGCCTCCCTGCCGCTTCCGCACACCGGCGCGGCGCTCGGCGAGCTCACCCGCGCGCTCGACGAGCTGGGTTTCCTGGGCGCCGCCGTCACCACGTCGGTGCTGGGCCGCACGCTCGGCGACCCGGCGTTCCTGCCCGTCTACGAAGAGCTCGACCGGCGCGGCAGCGTCCTGTTCGTGCACCCCGCCGGCGTCGGCGCCGAGTCGCCGCTGATCGGGCCGGAACTCACGTGGCAGATCGGCGCGCCGATCGAGGACACCGTCGCCGTGCTGCACCTGATCGTCGCCGGGATCCCGAGCCGTTTCCCGCGTATGAAGATCATCCTGCCCCACCTCGGCGGCGCGCTGCCGATGCTGCTGCCCCGCATCGACCGCCAGAACCCTTGGGAGGCACCGGAAACCCCGGAAAAGCCGAGCCTCGCCGCGCGCCGGATCTTCTACGACACCGTCGGGCACAACCACGTGCCGGCGCTGCGCCTCGCGGCCGAAACGCTCGGCGCCGACCGCCTGGTGCTCGGCACCGACTTCCCGTACCAGAAGGGCGACGGGTTCACCGAGGCCGTCACCTACGTCGAACGCTCCGGCCTGCCCTCAGCTGACATCGCCGCGATCCTCGACCGCACGGCCGTGGAGCTCCTCGGCCTCGGCTGATCACCGCCAGGGCAGGTGCCGCAGCAGCTTCATGCTCGACGTCATCAGCCGCGCCCACACCGCGCCCGGCACCCGGCGCGGCGGCCGCAATGCCAGCCCGCGCTGCACGGCGATCGACTGCGCCTCGGTGTACTTCAGCAGCCCCTCGGCGCCGTTGCGGCGGCCGACGCCGGAGTCCTTCATCCCGCCCATCGGCACGCCGACGCTGCCGAACGCCGCCGCGTAGCCCTCGTTGACGTTCACCGTCCCGGCCTTCAGCCGGGCCGCGACCTCCCAGCCGGCGCGGCCGTTGCGCGACCAGACGCTGGCGTTGAGGCCGAAGGCGGTGTCGTTGGCGCGCTCGATGGCGTCGGTGACGTCGGTGTAGCCGTAGATCGACACCACGGGCCCGAAGGTTTCCTGGGCAAACGGCACCATGTCCGGCGTGACGTCGGTGAGCACGGTCGGCTCGTAGAACAGCGGACCGAGGTCCGGCCGCGCCCGCCCGCCGGTGAGCACGCGCGCGCCCTTGGCCCGCGCGTCCTCGACGTGTGCCGACACGGTTTCGAGCTGGCTCGGCGACGTCAACGACCCCATCTGCGGGCCGAAGCCCAGCTCACCGCCCAGCTTCAGCGCGGCCGTGCGCGCCACGAAGGCGCGGGTGAACTCGTCGCGGACGCTTTCGTGCACGTAGATCCGCTCCACCGAGACGCACAGCTGCCCGGCGGAGGAGAAGCACGCGGTGACCGCGCCCGTCGCGGCCTTGGCGACGTCGGCGTCCGGCAGCACGATCATCGGGTTCTTGCCGCCGAGCTCGAGCGAGTAGCTGGTGAGCCGGGCCGCGATCTGCGTCGCCAGGTCCTTGCCGGTCGGCGTGGAACCGGTGAAACAGAGGTAGTCGCACTCTTCGAGCAGCGCCGGGCCGACCTGCGAGCCGCGGCCGAGCACCACCTGCCACAGCCCGTCCGGCAGCCCCGCTTCGGACGCGAGCTCCTGCAGCCACAACGCGGAAAGCGCCGTCTGGTTGTCCGGCTTCTGCACCACGGCGTTGCCCGCCGCGAGCGCCGGGAACACGTCCATCGCGGTGAGCGCCACCGGGTAGTTCCAGGGCGAGATGATGGCGACGACACCCTTGGGGTGGCGCAGCTCGCCCGCCTTCGTCAGCACGGGGATCACCCCGGCCGCGCGCTTCGGCGCCAGGATCTTCGCGCTGTGCTTGCCGTAGTAGGCCGCCACCAGCGCGGCCGCGCTCACCTCGTCGAACGCGTCGAGCCGCGCCTTGCCGGCCTCCACCTGGACGAGGTCGAGCGCTTCGGCCTGGCGGGCGAGGATCAGGTCGTGCAGGCGCCCGAGGAACCGCTGGCGCTGCGCGACCGGCCGGGCCGCCCACTCGTGCTGGGCCGTGCGCGCAGTGGCGAACGCCGCGCGCACATCCGCGTCGGTGGCCTGGGGGATGGTCGTGATCGGCAGCCCGGTGAACGGCGCCGTCATGCGGATCGGTGCGGAGTCCGCACCGCCGGTCACGCGGGCGACGAGCCGGGCCGCGCGCGCCGCCGTCGGCGCTCCCGCGACACCCCCGATCGTCGCGGGCAGGGCCGTCTCGCCGCTGAGGTTCGCCGGTGTCGTGCTGGTCATGCCGTCTCCGTTCAGACCGGTGTTACCGACGAGTACAGCATACCGACGGTACGGCGGTCGAGCGGAAATCTGAATAAGATTCACATATCGTAGTCGTTGCGGTGCTTGCCCGGCGGCTCGACGCCCGGCGCGGGCTGAACGTCCTGCGGCGGGAACGGCGGGGAAGTCGGCTCCGCGCCGGGTTCGGATTCCGGTGGAAGCTCGCCCTGCGCGGGCGGCTCGGCCCAGGACTGCGCGGGTGCCGGTTCGGTGAGCGAGTAGATCACCGGTTCGTCGTTCACCGGCGGGTAGTAGTACGGCTGCGGTGTCCACGGCGCGGTCCAGCGGCCGCCGCCGAACGCGGCGAGCGCCAGCACCAGCACGGCGATCACGGCACCGCCGAGCATCACCCAGAACCCGGTGCCGGTGGTGTAGTGGGCGACGACGACGGAGGTTCGCTGCTCGAAGCTGAGGCTGGCCGACACGTCCATGCCCATGGTCCACACCGCCGCGACCAGGCCCGCGCTGCCGGCGATCAGCAGGATTCGCGCGGCGGCGCGGGCGCGCGTGAACACGAGCACGGCGCCGATGAGCAGCACCACGGCCGCCACCGTGATCGGGATGCCGAACCTCGCGACGTGGCTGACCCCGAACAGGTCCTGCTCCGGCTGCGGAGCCGTTTCGACGTTCCGGGCCCACGCGCTGACGGAGAATGAGCTCTGCAACCGGCCGTTCACCGTCACGCTGGACGCCGCCGCCGGCAAGAACGTGCCCGCCATCGTGAGAGCGGCCGAGAACACCCCGAGGATCCCGGCGAGCAGCCGCGAGACCGCGCCCGGCTCGGCGACGGGTGGCGGCGGGTACTGCGGCACGCTGGTCATCGGGGGCTCCTTCGCCTGCTCAAAGGGCATCTGCGATTCCACCACGAAGAACCCCGTCGCGCTAAGGGGCGGCGTGATCCTGCCACCGGTCGGCCCCGGGATCTCAGGGCTGCGAGTACATCAGCACCGCGATCCGCTTCCACTCCTGCAGCAGCTTGCGGCGCCGGTTCGGGTCGCCGCCCAGCTCGGCGTCGAGGGCGAGACCGCGGGTGAGGTTCACGGTGAGCCAGAACAGCGTCTCCGCGCGTTCTTTCGGCAGGTCACCCGCCACTTGGCTCACGTGCGCCAGCGTCGCGCGGCCCAGCGCCCGGTCCACGGGCCGGATCGCCGCCCGCAGCTCCGGGTCGGTGCGCGCGGCCACCCACAGCTCGGTGACGGCCGTGGCGAGCGTGCCCGAGTAGCCCGCCCACAGCAGGTCGATCGCGGCTTCGACGCCCGACGCGCCACCCGGCAGGTCTTCCAGCGACGACGCCAGCTGGGTGCGCAGCTTCGTGGTGAGGTGCTCGACGGCGGCCGCCATCAGCTCGGCCTTCGTCGCGAAGTGGTGCTGCACCGCGCCCTTCGACACGCCCGCCCGGGCGCAGATCTCCTGCATCGACGCGCGGGCGTACCCGATGTCCACCAGGCACTCGACGGTCGCGTCGAGCAGGGCCGTGCGCGTCTGCTCCCGGCGCTGCGCCTGGGTGCGGTGCGCCTTGGCCGTGGCCTCGGTCATTCGCCTCTCCCGCTTTACGTGCCGGACTGCGCGGATGTACATTCCGAACAGAACTTACCTTCCACGCGTAATGTTTTCCAGCTTCGCAGGAGGCGTCGCCGTGCCGTTGCAGATCCAGAAGAGCTCGTGGAGCACCACCGAACTCGAAGACCTCAGGGAGCTCGCCCGGTCGTTCCTGCAGAAGGAGCTCGTGCCGCACCAGGAGCGATGGGCGGCGGAGAAGAAGCTCGACCGCGAGGTTTGGACGAAGGCCGGTGAAGTCGGCCTGCTGTGCCTGTCGATCCCCGAGGAGTACGGCGGTGGCGGCGGCACGTTCGCCCACGAGGCAGTGCTGTATGAGGAGCAGGCCCGTTCCGGGGACAACGCGTGGGGCGTGACCGTCCACAACGGAATCGTGGCGCACTACCTGCTGTCGTACGCGTCGGAGGAGCGCAAGCGTGAGTGGCTGCCGAAGCTCGCCAGCGGCGAGTTCGTGGGCGCCATCGCGATGACCGAGCCGGGCACGGGTTCGGACCTGCAGAGCATCAAGACCCGCGCCGTGCGCGACGGCGACCACTACGTGATCAACGGTGCGAAGACGTTCATCACCAACGGTTTCCACTCCGACCTCGTGGTGGTCGCGTGCAAGACCGACCCGGACGCGGGCGCGCAGGGCGTGTCGCTGATCGTGGTCGAGACGGACACGCCGGGCTTCCGCCGCGGCCGCGTGCTCGACAAGGTGGGCCTCAAGGGGCAGGACACCGCGGAGCTGTTCTTCGACGACGTGCGCGTGCCCGTCGCCAACCTGCTCGGCGACGCCGAGGGCCAGGGCTTCGTCCAGCTGATGCTTCAGCTGCCGCAGGAGCGGCTCATCATCGCCGTGACCGCGGTGGCCGGGCTCGAGGCGGCCGTGAACCTCACGATCGACTACACCAAGGAGCGCACGGCGTTCGGCCGGCCGATCTTCGGCTTCCAGAACACCAAGTTCAAGCTCGCCGAGGCCGCGACGGAGGCGGCGGTGTCGCGCGCGTTCCTCGACCAGTGCATCGAACGCCACCTCAAGGGCGAGCTCGACGTGCAGGGCGCGGCGATGGCGAAGCTGTGGACGACCGAGCGCGTGAACAAGGTCGTCGACGAGTGCGTGCAGCTGTTCGGCGGCTACGGCTACATGACCGAATACCCGATCGCGCGCGCCTGGGCCGACGTCCGGATTTCGCGGATCTTCGGCGGCACCAGCGAGATCATGAAGGAGATCATCTCCCGCACGCTCTGAGATTTTTCGCCTCGACGAAAGGACTTTCCGCCGTGAAAGCCGGACCACTGGGCGGGCTGAAGGTGGTGGAGCTGGCCGGGCTCGCGCCCGCGCCGTTCGCCTGCATGATCCTCGCCGACCTCGGCGCCGACGTCGTGCGTGTGGACCGCGCGACGCCGGGCGCCGACGTGCTCGGCATCCCGAACGACCCGCTGGCGCGCGGCCGGCGCTCGATCGGCGTGAACACCAAGACGCCCGAGGGCATCGAGGTGGTGCTCAAGCTTGCCGAGCAGGCCGACGCGCTGATCGAGGGCTTCCGCCCCGGCGTCGCGGAACGCATGGGGCTCGGGCCTTCGGTGGTCCACGCGCGCAACCCGCGGCTCGTCTACGGGCGCATGACGGGCTGGGGCCAGGACGGCCCGCTCGCGCAGGCGGCCGGGCACGACATCAACTACGTCGGCATCGCCGGCGCGCTCGACCCCATCGGGCGCGCCGGCGAACGGCCGGTGCCGCCGCTCAACCTCGTCGGCGACTTCGGCGGCGGTGGGCTGATGCTCGCGATGGGCGTGCTCGCGGCGCTGCACGAGCGGACGTCCTCGGGACGCGGCCAGGTCGTCGACGCGTCCATGGTCGAGGGCGCGGCCCTGCTCACCACGAGCTTGCACGGCCTGCGCGCCGCCGGCGCGTGGTCCGGCGACCGCGGCGAGAACCTCCTCGACGGCGGCGCCCCGTTCTACGACACCTACGAGACCGCCGACGGCAAGTACGTCGCCATCGGCGCCATCGAGATGCGCTTCTGGGGCGACCTCGTGCAGGTGCTCGGCCTGGCGGACCCGCCGCCGCACCTGGACAAGACGCAGTGGCCGAAGCTGCGGGAGCTCATCGCCGACGCCGTCGGCAAGCACACGCGCGACGACCTCGTCGCCCGCGCCGAAGGCACCGACGCCTGCCTGACGCCGGTGCTCTCGCCGTGGGAAGCGTCGGCCCACCCGCAGAACACGGCGCGCGGCACCTTCGTCGACATCGGGGGCACCGTCCAGCCCGCCCCGGCGCCGCGCTTCGACCGCACGCCGCCTTCGACGCCCCACGCGCCCCGCCAAGCGGGCACGGACACGGCGGACGTGCTGGCGGACCTCGGCCTCGCCGCCGCCGACGTGGCCGCCCTCCGCACGGCGGGCGCCATCGCCTGACGGACTACTCGACGCAGGGTGAACCACGGGGGAGCGGGCCGCGTTTCAGCGCGGTTCGAGGTCCGAGCGGATCACCGAGTAGACGACGCTGTCGCGCCAGGCTCCGTCGCGGAAGCCGTAGCCGCGCAGGACGCCCTCGCGGGTGAAGCCGGCCTTCTCCAGCGAGCGTTGCTCGGCGCGGTTGTCCACGTCGGTGCTGGCCTCGACGCGGTTGAACTGCGTGTGCGCGAACAGGTAGCGCACCAGCAGGCGCTGCGCCTCGGTGCCGTGGCCGTGGCCGCGGGCTTCCGGGCGCAGCACGAGGCCCATGTTCCAGCAGTACGAACTGGGCCCCGAGCGGGAGCGGTGCCACGACAGGAGCCCGAGCACGGCGCCGCCGAGTGTCGGGACGAGGAGGCCGCCCTCGGTGGTGAGGACGGCGTTGTCGCGCCAGCGGCGGTGGAGGTAGCCGGCGTCGTGCCAGCCGAACCACTGGAACTCGCCCGCGGCGGCCGGGTCGTTGATCAGCGCCTCCAGGAGGTCGAGATCGGATTCGCGCACCGGGCGGAGCACCACGTCGTCCATCGCGGCAGCCTAGCGGGCGGCGCCGCGGCGCCGGCTCGCTCGATCGGGCAGGGGTCACCCGGTCGTGACACGCGTCCCGCTGAGCGATTGCCGAGCGGGCCTCGCGGGCCCTTCGTCACTAGAGTGAGCGTGCTCGACCCGTCGTGAAGCCGGGGAGCGGATTGGATGGTGCCATGTCAGGCGGCGTGAAGAAGATCGTGGTCATCGGGGTTGTCGTCCTCGTGCTGTTCTTCCTGATCACCCAGCCCACCCAGTCGGCCAACCTCGTGCACCAGGTGCTCGGCTGGCTGCGCGACGGCGCCGAGGCCATCATCACGTTCTTCCAGACCCTGTTCGCATGATCACCGCAGGTCTCGTTACCCGCCGGTAATTACCCAGAGTAACGCGATTCTGGGATCCGGGCTGATCGCTCGACCATCCGGGTGGATTGCCCCCTAAAAGGGCCTGGTCAAGGAATTTGTGGCCCCTGGGGTATGGCGCAGAAAGCGGGCCCGGCCCTACGGTGCTCACATTGCGTGATCAGCCGGTTCTCCGGTCCCCCGGGAGCCGGGTCACAGCGGGTTTTTTCCGCTCGGTCACGCGCATTGGGTGCAAGTCGTGGACGCGCAACGGGGCAGGCGTCAGGGCCGGCCCGTCGGGGACCAATGAGGAGGCAGGGATGACCGGAGATCCCGGAGTGGACGCGTTGATCCGGCAGTGGGCCGCGGAGCGCGAGCAGACCGCCGAGGAGCAGGAGGTCAACCGCATCACGTCCGCCTGGCTGGCCGACGCGCCTCAGGCTCCGCCCGGCATCCCCGGTCAGCGCGCGCGGTCCGGTCCCTCGCGCTGGGCGCAGGTCGACGCCGCGGACCCCGGTTACCTCGACGCCATGCGGGTCCGGCTGCCGGAGGTCCCGGATGAGCTGCTCGTGGCCGCCGCCGGCTGGTGGCAGATGGTCGGCGACGTCGCCGAGGCCGAATTGTGGTGGGACGCCGGCATCAGCCCGCTCGACCAGCGGGCCCTCGACTACCGCGCGGCTGGCCTGCGGCCCTCGGACCTCAGCCGCCGGCTGGGCCCGATGACCGTGCTCCAGCACCTGCGTCGCGGCAGCGCCCCGGCCTGGTGCGTCGCGCGTCTCGCGCGGCAGCAGAAGTCCGCCTGAACCACCCTTTCGACACGGCCGGGTGAACCGGCGTGGCGGCAGCGATCCGAACTTGTCCGTAACGCTAACCTGCGCGGGCTCGTTGTGTGATCGACCGACCGCCACGCTGGAGGACCGGAGTTCGTGCCCCTCACCGGAAACGTCGACGGCGAGACCGCTGCCGAGACCACAGTCGAAGCCGCACCTGCCCGACGCCGTGCCCGAGGGGGCGCGGCCGTGGCGGTGCGGCTCGCGGTGGTTCTGGTGGTCCTCGCGGTGGCGGGTGGCGGCACGTGGCTCATCACGCGGGCGTCGGCACCGGTCGCGAGTCCGACCACGACGGACATCCCCGCGTTGAGCGTGAAGGCGGCCGACGTGCGGCCGGGCTCGATCGCTCCCGTCAGCGCCGTGGTCGCGGGTGGTGCCGACCAGCAGACCACCCCGCAGTCGATGCACTCCACGACCGACCCGCTCGACGAGTGGGCCAAGAAAGTCGCCGCCGTCACCGGGGTGCCCGCGCGGGCGCTGCGCGCGTACGGCAACGCGGAGCTCGCGATGCGCTCGGCCGACCCGGGCTGCCGCATCTCGTGGGCCACGCTCGCCGGCATCGGCCGCATCGAGTCGAACCACGGTCAGTACGGCGGCGCCGTGCTCGGCGCCGACGGCCGCCCGTCCAAGCCGATCATCGGCGTCCCGCTCGACGGTTCGTCGGGCGTGCGCGCCATCAGTGACACCGACGGCGGCCGCTTCGACGGCGACGCCGTGGCCGACCGGGCCGTCGGCCCGATGCAGTTCATCCCCAGCACCTGGCGCAAGTGGGCGGCCGACGGCAACGGCGACGGTCTCGGCGACCCACAGCAGATCGACGACGCCGCGCTGGCCGCGGGGCGCTACCTCTGCGCGGGCGGGCGCGACATGGCCACGCCGTCGGGCTGGTGGTCGGGGATCCTGTCGTACAACAACTCCACGGAATACGCGCAGAAGGTCTTCGGCCTCGCCGACGGGTACGCGCAGTCGGCGAAGGCCGTGCGGGCCGGCTGAGACCCGTTCGTCCGAAATCCGGGCCGGCCCGCATTCCCGCTGGTGTGAAATCCGTGCGAACCGCGAGGTCACCGGCTGAGAGGCGGACCACGTGCGGGCCCGCCTCTCAGCTTCGGCCCCGGTTCCCAGTGCTAGCGTCAGGGCCGTGGCAGTGAACTCCGGCCCGGCCGTGTCCCCGCTCGGGCGCAGGCTTCTGATCGCCGCGACGTGCGTCGTGAGCCTGCTGCTGTGCTGCGGGCTGGCGTGGTGGCAGTGGGACCGGTTCACCTCCGCGAACGGCACGTTCCAGAACCTCGGCTACGTGCTGCAGTGGCCGCTGTTCGGGCTGTTCCCCGCGTTCATGTTCTGGCGGATCAAGAAGCTGCGCGAACGGGAAGAGACTCAAGGTGAGAGCGCCGAGGCCCAGGCCGAGCAGGCCCGGGTGACCGTGCCCGCGCCGAGAGTCTCGACGCCCGCGCGTACCCCGGCGCCCCGGCCCGTGGCCGAAGAGGACGACGAGCTCGCCGCGTACAACCGCTACCTGCGCGAGCTCAACGCCCGCGACCAGCAGGCCTGAACCATCACCTCGGAAGTGAGGACGAACCCATGACCACGAGCACCGACGGTGCGGCCCAGACCCGCCCGGCGCGACTGAACGGAGCCCTGGTGCGGTTCCGCACCACCGCGTGGATCACCGGTGTCGGCCTGCTCGTGCTGTGCGCGACGATGGTGATCGAGTACGGCTTCGGCAACGCCACGCCCGCCGCGGTGTACTCGCCGATCCACGGCGTCCTCTACATGATCTACCTGGCCTGCAGCATCGACCTCGCGATCAAGGCCCGCTGGTCGATCAAGAGCACGATCCTCGTACTTCTCGCGGGCTGCGTCCCGTTTGTCTCGTTCATCGTCGAACGCCGCGTGACGCACCGGGTGCATGCGGGCAAGGACATCTTCTAGGCCGGCATCTTCTATGCCGTCACGGCCTTCCCTCGTCGGAAGGTCAAGGCGACCCCGACGGTGAGGGCGGCCAGCCCGCTCGCCGCGAGGAACGCGGCCGTCATCCCGTCGACCAGCAACGGCGTGCCGGTTGCTCCGGAAGCCGCGGCCGAACGCGTCGCCGCGCCGAACACCGTCACCAGGATCCCGAGGCCGAGCGTGCTGCCGACCTGCTGCATGGTCTGCAGCACGCCACCCGCGGCCCCCGCGTCCTCGGCGGGCACGGTGGACATGATGATCACGTTGAGCGGCGAGAACGCCAGCCCGCCGCCGACGCCCATCAGCAGCAGTGGCCCGAGCAGCGATGCGACGTACCCGCTGTCCGGCGTCAGCACCGAGAGCCACGCAACGCCGGAGACCATCAGTACTGTGCCCGTCACGGCCAGCGGTTTCGGCCCGAAGCGCGCGAGCAGGCGCGGCATGAGCCGGCTGATCGTGAAGATCGACGCGGCCATCGGCAGGAACGCGAACCCGGTGGCCAGCGCGGCGAAGTGGCGCACGTCCTGCAGGAACTGCGTCAGGAAGAAGAACATCGACATCATCGCCATCGGCCCGAGGAAGAAGCTGGCGTAGGCGGCTGCGCGGTTGCGTTCGGCGAACAGCCACAGCGGGACCAGCGGATGGGCCACGCGCCGCTCCAGCAGCACGAAGGCGATCAGCAGCACCACCCCGGCCGCCAGCGTGGCCAGCGTGAGCGGCGCGTCCCAGCCGTCGGACGCGGCGTGGGTGAACGCCAGCACGAGCGACGCGACGCCGAACGTGCCCAGCACGGCCCCGGGCACGTCGAGGTGCGCGGTCCGGCGCGGCGGCGCGGGCACGAACCGCGGCGCGAGCACGGCGATGGCCAGCCCGAAAGGCACGTTGATGAACAGCGCGGCCCGCCACGAGATCCACTCGGTCAGCAGACCGCCCACGATCAGGCCGATCGCGAACCCGCCGCTGGCGACGGCGGAGAACAGCGAAAGCGCGCGCACGCGGGCCTTGGCCTCGGTGAACGTGGTGGTGATCAGCGCGATCGTGCTCGGCCCGGCCATCGCGGCGCCGACGCCTTGGGCCACGCGCGCGGCGATCAGGAACCCGGCCGACGTGCTCAGCCCGCCGGTCAGCGACGCGAGCGTGAACACGGCCGTGCCCAGCACGAACATCCGGCGGCGGCCGAACAGGTCGCCGGCGCGTCCGCCGAGCAGCAGCAGGCCGCCGAACACGAGGCTGTAGGAGGTCATCACCCACGACAGGCCGGTGGCGGAAAAGCCCAGGTCGGACTGGATGCGGGGCAGCGCCACGTTCATCACGGTGGCGTCGAGCATCAGCATGAGCTGGCAGGTCAGCACGATGGCGAGGACGAGCCCGGACGCGGCGGTCCGGTGTCTCGGCCTAGGCTCGGTCGACGAGGTTCGCTCGGTCAACTCGGTCAAAGGAGGACTCCCCAGAGAGGGACGAAGTAAGTGGAGAAACTCTCCACTTGGTTGCGTCCGCGATAATATGGAGAGCGTCTCCGGTTCCGCAAGGGAATTCGGAGAATCTCTCCGTTTTCTGGGGAGCCGGGTGCGAGGAGGTGCGTGGATGACGGCGGAGGCAGCGCGGCCGATGCGGGCGGACGCGAAGCGGAACTACGACCGTATCGTCGCGACCGCGAAGGACGCCTTCGCGGAACACGGCGTCGACGTCCCGCTCGACGACATCGCCAAGCGCGCCGGCGTCGGCGCCGGCACGCTCTACCGCCACTTCCCGACGCGCGAGAAGCTGATGGAAGCCGTCTACCGCGACGAGATCGACCAGCTCGCCTCGCGCGCCGCCGTGCTCACCGCCGAGCTGCCGCCGTGGGAGGCGCTCCAGGCGTGGCTGGGGGAGCAGGTCGCGTACGTCATCGAGCGCCACGGCCTGGCCGCCCTGCTCAAGGCGTCGATCGACTCGGGCTCCGAGACGTTCCTCTGGTGCCAGACCCGCCTGCGCACCGCGTGCGGCGACCTGGTCGCCGCGGCCCAGGCCACCGGTGACGTCCGAGCCGACGTCTCGGGCATCGACGTCCTGCGCCTCGGCCACGGCATCGGCACGGCCGCGAAGAACGCCTCGGAGGAGGACGCGGCCCGCTTGATGAAGGTGATGATGGACGGCCTGCGCGGGTGAACTTCGCGCCCCGTAGTCGCATGGTTCGCGTTATCACCCATTCGATTCGTTGCCCTAATTCTTCCTTTCGATAGACTGGTTCCGAGGGCTCGGGGAGGGGCTTGACTTAATTCCATGACAGTCTGCACTGTTCTCGGCTGTTTTACTTCTTGGCGCCCTGATTGGGTTGTTAATACCTGAGGTGGGGAGTCATGGTGTCTATCAAGCGAATCAGTTTGTTGTTGGCGGGTGCGCTGGTTGTTCTTTCCGTCAGTGTCGCGCCGGCCGGCGCCTCGGTCAAAGCCGCTCGAACTTCGATCTCGAAGGCGAGCCTGAAGCAGGTTGGATTCCGGGCCGACGTGGCCAAGGCTCACGGATTCGAGGTGGCAACGGACGTCAATGGCGTGCAATGTGTCGCGAGGGCTGACCGGAAGTCGGTGCAAACCTGTGTCGAGATGCCGGGTGACTGCGGCATGTCCTACATCGGAATCGAGAACCACGGCTTTCCGAGATCACTCAATGTGGTGACCGGCTTCGCGCTCAACGGGACTGTCGTGGGCGGCAACTGGGGGTCGACACTGGTGGATCAAGGCGGCGCCAGTGAGGTGAACTTCGACATCGGAACAGGTCAGAACCACTGGGACGGGCAGCGTGAAGTGCGAGGCCTGACGCCTGGTCCCGCGTAATTCACGCTCGACACTCCCTACAGCAGTGTGCTGCTCAGCGACGGGCGTGTCTGCTTCTCCGGGGGCCCGCAGGCGGATGCCGTTGTCCTGTCATGATCCGCGTCTGCTGATAGCATGAATCTTATGTTCAGTGAAAACGGTGGGGGTCGACCGAGTGGGTCGACCCCCGCCCCACAGGAAAAGTTGACCGAATTCGGTGCGCCCGTCGTGGTCGCCGAACGCGTTGAGAATGCTGTGGATTCTTGGATCGGGCTGGACCGGATCGACGGTTTCCCGGTGTTTCTCGACGTGATCTATCGAGATCAAGCGCTTGCGCGAGTTCTTCAGGTTCGAAATATGTGAGACCACGGTGCGGATGGTCCGCGCATAACATTCGGCAATGTCGCGCGGACGACGCTTTCGGAGTTTCTCCTGAACAATGATTACTTCGCTCGTCCGGGCGACGAGGATCGCATGCCGCAGCAGGCGCGCTCGCAGGAGTTCCTCCGAAATCTGCACGACGTTCAGCCCGAGTCGATGCAGGTGAATGTGGACGGTGTCGCAATAACGGGAAGTGCCGTCAGCGACAGGGGGTTCACGACGGTGGAATGGGCGGTGCCCACCGGACGGGTCATTGTCACCGGCGTGACAGACAGCATCCGAGGCTGCCGGTTTCTCACGATGCGAACGCCGGCCTGAGCCGGGAGGTGGAGTCCGAGGGGCTGGCTGCTGCGACGACGGGTTCGGCTTTGTCCTCCGCTTTCGCGACTGAAGGCTCAGCGACCCGGCCTCGTCTTGCCCGGCTGACACCGGTGCTCGTCGCTGCGGTGGGGTTCGCGGGGTATGCCGGCTGGGCCTTGCTCCGGCACGCCGAGTTCCAGACCGGAGGTTACGACCTCGGTATCTTCGAACAAGCCGTTCGGAGCTACACAGAGGGCAGATCGCCGGTCTCGGACTTGATCGCGCCGGGATATCTGTTGCCGGGCGACCACTTCCACCCCATCCTGGTCGTCTTGGTCCCGTTCTACGCACTATGGCGTGGGCCGGAAACCCTGCTGGTTGTTCAGTCCTTGCTGCTCGCCACGTCGGCAATCCCGGTCACCCGATGTGCGATCCGCCAATTGGGTCAGAGATGTGGGACGGTCACCGGGGTGGGGTACGTCCTCTCCTACGGGCTGCTGACGGCTGCGAGCTTCGACTTCCACGAGATCTGCTTCGCGGTGCCGCTCGTCGCCCTCTGTGGAGAACACCTGCTCTCGGGGCGGTGGAACGCGGCGGTGCTGTGCGCGCTGCCCCTGATTCTCGTCAAGGAAGATCTTCCGGTCACCGTCGCGGCCGTCGGCGTCTATCTCGTCCTGAAGCGTCGCTTGGTGCTCGGGAGTATGACCGTCCTCGTCGGCATCGGGACCAGCGCGTTTGGTGCTCGTCGTGCTGCCGGCGCTCAGCGCGTCCGGTCACTACGCGTTCGGCGACAAGTTCGACGCGGCTGCGCTCGGTGCCGGACTTCTCACGAAGGCAGTGACACTCCTGGTGCTGCTCGCACCGACAGCGTTGCTGGCTGTCTGCTCGCCGCTTGCGATCCTGGCTTTGCCGACACTCGCGTGGAGGTTCGCGTCCTCTGACACCCTCTACTGGCAAACCGGGTTCCACTACGACGCGGTCCTGGTGCCGATCATTTTCCTCGCCGCACTCGACGGTCTCGGCCGGCTACGCGCCCGGGCCCGGCTGCCGGTGATCATGTCCGGCCTCGTGCCGGTGTGTGCAAGCGCCATGGCAGCCTGGTCAGTGCTGCACCTCGTGCCGAAAGTACCTCAGCCGTTGTGGACCAGCGCTCAGATCCGGTTGGTGAACGACGCTCTCGCCCGGGTTCCGGACGGCGTCCTCGTCGCGGCGAGCAACCGTCTGGCGCCCCACTTGACGAACCGCGACACCGTCATGTTGTTTCCCCTGTCCGACCGCACTCGGCTACCGGAGTGGATCGTCGCGGCCAAGCCGTTCGTACCGTGGCCCGCGCCGGCAGCGCAGCAGCAACAACAGCTCACTCACTTGGCCGATGACGGCTACCGCGTTGTTGTCGACGACGGCGTGGTCGAGGTGCTGCGTCGCGCCGGGTGATCGCTGTCGTCCCAACAAGAAAAAGGGGCGAGCCCCGTCCGGGACGCGCCCCCTCTCACCGCTGCAAGTCCGTCAAGACCCGATGCCGGTCAAGGACCGGACCTCCATCTCGGCGTGCTTGGCCTCGTCCGCCTTCGAGCGGCCGACCATCGTGCCGATGAAGCCGCACAGGAACGAGAACGGGATCGAGACCAGGCCCGGGTTCTTGAGCGGGAACCAGTGGAAGTCCACGCTCTTGAAGATCGAGTCGGCGGCGCCGGACACGACCGGGGAGAACAACACCAGGATCAGGCACGCCGCGAGGCCGCCGTAGATGCTCCACAGGGTGCCCGTGGTGTTGAACCGCTTCCAGAACAGCGAGTACAGCAGCGTCGACAGGTTGGCCGACGCGGCGACCGCCAGGGCGAGCGCCACGAGGAACGCGATGTTCTGGCCGTTGGCGAGGATGCCGCCGAGGATTGCCATCACGCCGACGACCAGGGCGGTCAGGCGCGCGACGCGGACCTCGTCGGCAGGTTCGGCCTCGCCGCGCTTGAAGATGTTCGCGTAGACGTCGTGGGCGAACGAGGCGGACGCGGTGATCGTCAGGCCCGCCACCACGGCGAGGATTGTGGCGAACGCGACGGCCGAGACGATGCCCAGCAGTAGCGTGCCGCCGATGTGCAGGGCCAGCAGCGGGGCCGCGGAGTTCTCGCCACCGGGTGCGGCCTTGATTTCGTCGGTGCCCACGAGCGCCGCGGCGCCGAAGCCGATCACCAGCGTGCACAGGTAGAACACGAACATGCAGACGGTGGCCCAGACCACCGAGCGGCGCGCTTCCCGCGAGTTGGGCACGGTGTAGAAGCGCATCAGCACGTGGGGCAGCGACGCGACGCCGAGCACGAGCGCGAGCGACAGCGACACGAAGTCCAGGCGCGTGGTGCCGCTGCCGCCGTACGAGCCGCCCGGCTCGAGCAGGCTGGTGCCCATCGGGCTGTTGTCCGTGGCCGCGGTGAGCAGGTTGGAGAAGTTGAAGCCGTACTTGCCCAGCAGGAACACGGTGATCAGCGTGGCGGCCACGAGCAGGATGCTCGCCTTGATGATCTGCACCCACGTGGTGCCCTTCATGCCGCCGACGAGCACGTAGACGACCATCACGAGGCCGACCACCCCGATGACCAGCGACTGGCCCAGCCGCGAGTGCACGTTGAGCAACAGCGCGACGAGACCGCCGGCGCCCGCCATCTGCGCGAGCATGTAGAAGAACGAGATCACGAGCGTCGAGGTGGCCGACGCCGCGCGTACCGGGCGCTGCTTCATCCGGAAGCTCAGCACGTCGCCCATCGTGAAGCGGCCGGTGTTGCGCAGCAGTTCGGCGATCAGCAGCAGGTCGACCAGCCACGCGACCAAGAAGCCGATGGAGTACAGGAAGCCGTCGTAGCCGTGGATCGCGATGGCGCCCGCGATGCCCAGGAACGACGCGGCGGACAGGAAGTCGCCCGAGAGCGCGATGCCGTTCTGCCGCCCGGTGAAGGCGCTGTCGGCCGCGTAGTAGTCGGCGGTGGTCTTCTTGCCGCGGTGGCCCGCGCGGTACACGACGAACAGGGTGATCGCGACGAACAGCGCGAACACCCCGGTGTTCACGAGCGGGTTGCTCGCCGGCACGCTCTCGGCGAGCTCGGTGGTGGTCACTGGCGGGTTCCTTCCGTCACGGCGGCCCGTTCCCTCAGCTCGGCGACCCGCGGGTCCACCTCCCGGTTCGCGAACCGGACGTAGACGAGCGTGATCAGCGCCGTGGTCACGAACTGCGCGAGGCCGAGCAGCATGCCCACGTTGACGAGCCCGAACACGCGGGTGCTCATGAAGCCGTTCGCGTACGCGGCCAGCACCACGTAGGTCAGGTACCAGGCGAAGAAGCCGGCGCTCATCGGGAACACGAATCTGCGGAACCGCCGGCGCAGCGCGGTGAACTCGGGGCTGCGCTGGATGAGGTCGTAGTCGGGACCGCGCCGGGTCGACGGCGGCGGCTCCACGCCCTCGCGGGCGAACATGGCCGGCAGCTGTCCGGTCTCCTCGAGCGGGGTGCTCGCCGCGGGGGTGTTCGCGACGTTGTGCATGGCTGCCTCCGGCAACTTGCGTCCGTGGCGGTGGCCGGGTCGGGGCCTCTCGTTCGAGCGGCACCCGGTCTGCCCTTGCGGACTGGGAGGCGGCCATAGTAACGACGGCGTCTCGCCCGAGAAAAAGCCGGTTCTCCGGAAGGGTCTCCGGAATTCGTTTTCCGGCTGGAAATGTGCGAAAACGACACCTTCAATGAAGATCACGAACAGATCACTCGTAATAGTGAGAGCTTATGTCACGCCACGTTGTCGCAGCTGAGGAACGCTGCGGCAAATGGTTGAGTTGCGGACAATGATCGGACGAATACCGTGACACGGGGTAGTCAAAATGCGGGGCCGGCGCCCCGGTCCGGCGTCCCTCTGGTGGGGTCGGGGCGAGGATTCGCAGGCCGGTGACGGATCGCGAAAGAAATCACCGGGTCGGGCGGCGAGTTGCTGCCAGACCACAACATCGGGTTCATCTTTGGGGGTGGCCCACCCGATGGGGGCACGGAGCGTAGATCCTCTGAGAGATCCGACTACCCTGCGTGGGCTAATCGGGTGACCGCCGGACGCCGTGACCCGGAGCAACCGGTAACCGGAATTCCCTCTTCGGCCCCGCCCGGGGTCCAATCCCCGGCCCGCGGCCTGGGCCGAATCGACTTTTCCCAGGTCAGCCGTGCGAAGCGGAAGACAATATCCCCGGCCGGGATTGGTGTACGATTCTTTGGCCCAGCTGACCGCAGCGATCGATAGGCACAGACAAGTTGACCTCGACCACCGCCGTGCAGTACGCAACTTGCGCCGTGCACGTGCAAAGTCCCGGGAAGCAGCACGCCGGTGATCACGGTGCGAGGTCTGCACGGTCGTGTCCTCACGGGGTCGATCGCGCGGGTCGGCGGAATGCCGTGGACCATTCCGGGAGCACCGGAAGCCACCCACGAGCAGCCACGACGCGGGACAGGGAGTCACTTTCGTGACCGTTGCAGGAGATGGCCAGGTGCCCGTTGAGAAGCTGCTCGGCCGCCCGCCCCGGCGACCGAGCCGGTCCTCGGGCTGGCGAGCGGCGCTGCGCTGGCGTGACTGGAGCATTCCGGTCAAGCTCTCGGCGGTGACGCTGGTCCCCATCGTCCTCGCGCTGGTGCTGGGCATTACCGCGATCGTGGGACAGGTCAGCCGTTCGGATGACTACGAGCGGATCGACAAGCTGGTCGGCCTGAGCACCCAGCTGCGCAACCTCACCGACGGCCTGCAGAAGGAGCGCACGCTCACCGCGGCGCAGCTCACCGCGGGCACCGCAGGCGTCACGCCCGAGCTGAAAGCCGCCCGCGCGGCCACCGACGCCGCGGTCGAACCATTCATCACGGCGGCGAACCGCGTCGGCGGATCCGAGTCCAGTGTGTCCGGTGCCGTGAACTCGGCGACCGCGCAGGTCAACGAGATCGCTGTGATCCGCCAGCAGGTCGGCGCCGGTTTGCTCGACGCCGCCGAGGCGGTGGGCGACTACAACGCCGTGACCGGTGCCCTCATCGGCGCTGACACCGCGGTGGCCGCCGGTGCCAGCGCCGACGCGCTCGGCGGCACGGCGAACGCCCTGCATGACCTCGAGGCCGCCAAGGAACAGGTCTCGGTCAGCCAGGCGCTGGTGTCCTACGGCATCGACCAGCACACGCTGGAAGCGCAGCAGCTCAGCGACGTCCGCGATGCCGAACTGCGTTACGACGACCGCATCGACGACTTCAACGCGGCCTCCACCGCGCCGCAGCGCCAGGACCTCGAGAGCACGCTCAAGCCCGACACCGCCTACGACCGCAAGCGCATGGTCGGCATCGTCCTCGGGGAGCAGGGCCCCACGAGCGACCAGGGGCTGTCGCAGGTCCAGTCGCAGGAGTGGAACAACGCGTCCAACGCGGTGGTCGGCCAGCTCTCCGAGGTCGGCAACCGCATGAGCGCCGACGCCACGGCCGCGTCCGCCGCGCTGGTCGAGGACGCCAGCAGCAGCGCAGGTCTGCTCGCGGTGCTGCTGTTCGCCGCGATGGTCGCCGCCGCGGCCGTCGTCTTCCTCATCACGCGCCAGATCCTGCGGTCGCTGAGGACGCTGCGCCGCAGCGCGCTCGACGTCGCGGAGAAGGACCTGCCCGCCGCGGTCCGCAACATCCAGGAGGGCCGCGCGCAGAGCGTCGAGGTCGAGCCGGTGCCCGTGCGGGCGGCCGACGAGATCGGCGAGGTGGCGCGCGCGTTCGAGAAGGTGCACAGCCAGGCGCTGCGGCTCGCGACCGAGCAGGCCGCGATGCGCGCGGGCTACAGCAGTGTGTTCGTCAACCTCTCGCGCCGCAGCCAGAGTCTCGTGCAGCGCCAGCTGCAGTTGATCGAGCGGCTGGAGCGCGACGAGGAGGACGCCGACCAGCTCGCCACGCTCTTCCAGCTCGACCACCTCGCCACCCGGATGCGGCGCAACAACGAGAACCTGATGGTCCTCTCCGGCGCCGAGCCGGGCCGCCGCTCGGGTCAGCCCGTGGCCGCGCACGACGTGCTGCGCGCCGCCGTGTCGGAGATCGAGCAGTACCAACGGGTCTCGGTGCAGCAACCGCCGGCGGTGAAGATCGTCGGGTTCGCCGCGAGCGACGTCCAGCGCCTCGTCGCGGAGCTGCTCGACAACGCCACCGCGTTCTCCGCGCCGGAGACGCAGGTGACCGTGGCGACGCGCCTGGCCGACGACGGCTCGCTCAACGTCGACATCCTCGACAAGGGCATCGGCATGAACGAGTACGAGGTGGTCGAGGCCAACGGCCGCCTCACCGAGGCCGGCTCGGTCGACCTCGCGACCTCGCGCCGCATGGGCCTGTTCGTGGTCGGCCGCCTCGCCGGGCGCCACCGCATCGGCGTCTCGCTGCACGGTGGCAAGGACATCGTCGGCGTGCGGGCCACCGTGGTGGTTCCGCCTGAGCTGGTCATGACCGGTGCCGCGCTGGAGAACCCGCCGCAGCAGGCCGGTCCGTTCGGTAGCGTCGCCGCGCCGCCCGCGAGCCCCGGCGGCCTGCCGCGCCGCCAGCGCCCGGTCAACGGCTCGGCGCGCCCGGCCGTGGACCGCCCGCTCGTGCCGCAGCAGCCGAACCAGGGGGCCGACGAGCAGCAGCTGTGGCCCTCGGCGAGCGACCTCGCGGGGTTCGCCAACGGTCACACCGTCGACCCGGGCGTGCGCCCGCCGTCGAACCTCGAGATCTCCGGGACCGCGCTGTTCAGCCCGATTCCGCGCGACGACGCGCCGCCGGCCAAGCCGCCGCTGCCGCAGCTGCCGCAGATCGTCGACGTGCCGCCGCCGCGTCCGGAGCCCGAGCCCGAAGCGCGCCCGGAGCCCGCCGACGAGCGCGCACGCGAGCTCCCCTCCGGCAAGGACCTGTTCTCCGCCAACGGAACCACCCTGAGCGAGTGGTGGAACGAGGCGGCGCAGAAGGTGTCGGAGGTGCCGCCGCCCACGGCCGCCGAGACGACGATCGAGAACACGCCGATCTTCGACGAGATGCTCTCGGTCTGGTTCCGCTCGCCCGCGCCGCCCGCGGACGAGCCGCCGGCCAAGACCGGTACAGACCAGCCCGCGGCCGAGCCGGTCGCGAAGCCCGGCGAGTCCGGCGAGTCCAGTGCGGACACCGACGACAAGGCCGGCGCGAAGACCGAGCCGAAGCCGGGGGAGCAGCCGCCGGCCGACGTGGCGAAGCCGGAGCCCGGCGTCGCCCCGGTGACCACGCCGGAGCAGGACGAGCGCAACTGGGACTTCGCGAGCGACGAGAACTGGCGCACCGTCCAGGCCGCCTCGCAGGTCGAGCCCACCGCGTTCACGAAGGCGGGCCTGCCGCGCCGCCGTCGGGGCGAGCAGCTCATGCCGGGCAGTGCGACGCCGGACCAGCTGCCCGCCGCGGAGTCGGCCACGCCGGGCCTGCCGGTGCGCGACCCGGCCGACGTCCGTGGTCGCCTCACCAGCTTCCAGCGCGGGGTGAACCGTGGCCGGCAGCAGGTCCGCGACGGGGTCGTCGATCCGGTCGCCGAACAGCAGGGTCTGGGCGCCACGGCGCTCAACCGCCTCGAGGGCGAGCCCGGCACCGGGTTCGCGGCCCCCGGTTTCGGCCCGGCCGCCGAGCAGGCCGGCGAGACCCCGGCGGACCGCCCGGGCGTCGCGTACGCGTTCGGCATCGGTGGTCCGGACCAGCAGGGTCCGGTGGGAGACAACGAGATCACGGCCGAGTACCCCGGTTTCGTCGGTGCCCTCGACGCGGCGGTGGCCGCGGCGGACGCCGCCGAGCAGGCCGCGCAGGCCGAGCAGACCGGGCAGACCGGGCAGACTGGGCAATCCACTGAGGCCGTGACCGACCGCCCGGCCGTCGCGAACGTTTTCGGTGCGGCCCAGGCGGAAACGCCCGCGGCCGAGCGCGAGCAGGACGACGAGACCCGGCCGGACCGTCACGGCGTCGCGAGCGCGTTCGGCGCGGCCCGCACCGCTCAGCCCGAGCCCGCGGTGGACCAGCCGGTGCCGCCCGCGTTCGACCCGCAGGGCGGGTGGCCGACCCCGAGCGAGACCAACGGCAACGGCAGCAACGGCAGCAACGGCAATGGCAGCAACGGCAATGGCACGGCCACCCGCCCGTCGCCCACCCCGCGCCCGACGCGTCGCCCCGAAGGCGAGGTGCCCGGCCGCCCCGCGGCGCCCGAGGCCCTGCCCACCCGGCGGCCCGCCGCCAGCAACCTGCCGCCCGGACCGCCGGCCGTCGACCCGGGCCAGGTGCCCGCCGCGGTGGCGAACCTGGAGGCCGCCGCGGCCGGGACACCCGCCACGGAGTGGGCTTTCGGGTCCGACGAGGGCTGGCGGACGGTCCAATCGGTGTCCCAGTCGACGCCCTCTTCGTTCACTTCGGCAGGATTGCCCCGGCGTCGCCGCGGGGAGCAGTTGCTCCCCGGGAGCGCTCCGCCGCCCGCCGGAGCGGCGAACCCTCGTCCGACCCGCGACGCGCACGACGTGCGTGGCCGCCTGAGCAGTTTCCAACAGGGCATCCAGCGCGGCCGGCACCGCACTGGGCAGGCCACTGAGACCAACCACGAAACACTGGAGGGTGAATGACCTCGCCGAGTACGGCTCAGCCGCAGCAGAACCAGTTCGGCTGGCTGGTCAACGACTTCGCCGAACGGGTCCCGGGTGTGGCGCACGCCGTGGTGGTGTCGGCCGACGGGCTCCTCCTCACGGCCTCCAACCGCCTGCCGCTCGACCGCGCTGACCAGCTCGCCGCCGTCGCCTCCGGGCTCGTGAGCCTCACCCAGGGCGCGGCCCGCTGCTTCGAGGCGGGCGCGGTGAACGAGACCGTGGTCGAGATGGAGCTCGGCATCATGGTGCTGATGTCCATCAGCGACGGATCTTGCCTCGCGATCCTCGCGGCGCCAAACTGCGACATCGGCCAGGTGGCCTACGAGATGACGATGCTCGTGGACCGCGTCGGGCAGATCCTGACCCCCGAACTCCGTGCGCAGCTGCAGGGCGCGGGTGGGTCGCTGATCGGTGAACCGGTGGGATGATTACGCGATGAGCACGGGGCCCGGATTATTCGGCGGAGAGCCCGGAGACAGCGAGGAACCCCCGCGCGCGGGGGCTCCCGGTGCTGCCCGCGGTGAGGACGACGGCACCTTCGCCGACCTCCTCAATGGCTTCAGCCTCGATTCGGGCCGCTCGCGCAAGAAGCGGAAGAAGACCGGTAAGGAGTCCCAGTCCCCCGAACCCCCGCCCGCGGGAGCACACGCGGCGGAGGAACCGCCGGCGGTGCCAGTGCCGCCGGCCGAGTTAGGAGATCGAGTGACCTCTCTAGTCTCTCCACCGGGGAGTACCGATGCGGATGGGCCTAGACCAGGCGGGCTCTTCGACCCCGGACCGCCCAGCGGCGAGTTCGTGATGCCCGCCGCGTTCACCCGGCCGGACCGACCCGATCGGGTGGACCCGGCCGAGGAGACGTCGATCGTGCGGCCGTACGCTCTCACCGGCGGCCGGACCCGGGCGAACTACGCGCTCGAGCTGGAGACGCTGATCTCCACCAATGACCACGTCGTCGCGGGGGGCTTCCCCGAGGCGGCGGCCGAACAGATCGAGAGCATCTCGATCATGGAAGAGTGCCGGACCCCGCGCTCGGTCGCCGAGATCGCGGCGATCCTGCGGGTGCCACTGGGTGTCGCCAGGGTGCTGATCAGTGACGCGGCCGACGCGGGCCTCGTCACCGTGCACCGGACGATTTCGGGCAATGACGGCGCCGAAGCACACTTGATGTTGATGGAAAGGGTTTTGAGTGGACTCCGTCGGCTTTAAGGCACCGCGGGAAACCGCGCCCCCGACCATGACATCGGCGAAGATCGTGGTGGCGGGCGGCTTCGGAGCGGGCAAGACGACTTTTGTGGGCTCGGTGTCGGAGATCGTTCCGCTCACCACCGAGGCGATGATGACCGACGCGAGCCGCGGCATCGACAACCTCGACCAGACCCCGAACAAGACGACCACCACGGTCGCCATGGACTTCGGCCGCGTGTCGCTCGACGCCGACCTGATCCTGTACCTGTTCGGCACCCCGGGCCAGCAGCGCTTCTGGTTCATGTGGGACGACCTGGTGCGCGGCGCCATCGGTGCGATCGTGCTGGCCGATACCCGCCGCCTGGCGGACTCGTTCGCGCCGATCGACTTCTTCGAGGACCGCGGCCTGCCGTACATCGTCGGCGTCAACACCTTCGACGGGGTGCTGGAGCACGACATCAACGATGTGCGCGAGGCGCTGTCGATCGACCCCAGCATCCCCATCGTCCGCTGTGACGCACGGGACCGGGAGTCGACGAAGCAGACGCTGATCACGCTCGTCGAGTACGCCATGCGGCAGTGGATCGCCTTGCGGGCGGCCAAAGCCCAGTGACCCTGTCCTTCAGTGCTGCTGCGGCCGGGTCACTTCACTTCGGTGGCCCGGCGGTACCGCAGCAGCACCACGGCGTCGTCGATCACGCGCGACTCGACGAGCCGCAGGCCTAGCCGCTCGGCGTCGACGGCGAACGGCCGCTTGTCGCCGCCCAGCACCACCGGGTGCACGAGCACGTGGTACTCGTCGATCAGCCCGAGCCGGCTCAGCTGCGCGGGCACGTCGGCGCCACCCATGAGCAGGATGTCCTTGGTGTGCCGTGCTTTCAGCGCCGTGACCTCCTCGGTCAAGTCGCCGCCGAGCACCTCGGTGTCCCACCCGGGGTCGGTGAGCGTGCGCGAGAAGACGACCTTCGGGGTCTTCCGCCACACCGGCGCGAACGCGACATCGTGCGGATCGTCCGAGATGGACTCCGCGCGCGGCCAGAAGCCCGCCATCATGTCCCACACCCGCCGCCCGTAGGCGAACACGGCGGCACGGTCGGAGAGCTCCTGCGAGTGGCGCGACAGCTCGGGCCCCATCCGCGGCCAGTCGAACTCGCCGTTCGGGCCCTCGACGCACCCGTCGACCGAAACGTGGACGTAGTACACCAGCTCACCCATGACCAGGCTCCTTCACCGAGTGGCGTCCCTGCCGGACGCCGTTCAGCCTACGGTCGGAGCGGGCTGCCGCGACCGGACATCGGTGGCGAAAGAATCCAGTCGGCTCGTCAGTATTCGTCGTGGCGGCGCCACCAGCCGCCCGGCTCGTCGGAGCCACGCGACTCCTCCTCCCACGCCTCCTGCCGGCCGAACGGCGTGATGTCGAGGTAGCGGTGCGAAGCCAGGAACGTCTCGGCGCCACGGCCGCTGGTGAAGTACGTGCGGTAGACGTCGTCGCCGTCGCGCAGGAACACGCTGATTCCGAAGAACCGGCCGACGCCGCAATCCTCGGTGAAGTCGCTGCCGTTCGCCGAGACCCACGGCAGGTCCCAGCCCATGCGGGCCTTGTAGCGCTCGATCTCGGGCAGCGTCGCGGGCGCGGTGACGACGAACGTGACGTCGCGGGCGTTGAGGTGCGCCAGGTGCGGCACGTTGTCCACGACCATCGAGCAGCCGGGGCAGCCCGCTTCGTCGCCCGGGTGCAACATGAAGTGGTAGACGATCAGCTGACGCCGGCCGTCGAACAGGTCCAGCAGGCTCTTCCTGCCCTCGGCCGAGGTGAACTCGTAGGCCTTGTCGAAGCGCACCATCGGCAGCCGGCGCCGCTCGGCCGTCAGGTGGTCGGCCGCCTTCATCAGTTCCTTTTCCTTGACCAGCAAGGCATCGCGTTCGGCCTGCCAGTCCTGGGCGGACACGACACGGGGGAGTGCGGTGGTCATCGGGCCTCCTTGAGGTGGTGGGCGAGCTTTTCGAAGGTGGAGCTCCAGCCGTCCTGGTGGCCGGCGCGCTCTTCCTCGGTCGGGAACGGCGCCTGGTGGAACGTCATTTCGGTCTTGTCGCCGACCTCGGTGAACGTGATGGTCACGACCGTCTCGCCGACCACGTCATCGGGCTGGTCCCACGAGAACGTGAACACGAGCCGCCCGGGTGGGCTGATCTCGCGGTAGGCGCCCAGCATCCAGCGCTCGACGTCGTACTCGTCGCTGTGGATCCGCGCGCGCCACGCGCCGCCGGGCCTCAGGTCGATCGTCACTCCCGAGGCAGCGAACTTCTCCGGGCCGAGCCAGCTCGCGAGGCGTTCCGGCTCGGTCCACGCGCGGAACACCAGCTCCCGTGGGGCGTCGAACACGCGCGTGATGGTCAGGTCCCGTTGCGTCATGACTCGGTCTCCTTCCGGGGCTCCCGCAGGAGCCGCAGGTGCTCGTCCAAGCGGTCGAACCCCGCCTCCCAGAACTGCCGGTACTCGTTCACCCAGTCGGCCACGACCGCGAGCGGCTTCGTCTCGAGCCGGCACGGGCGCCACTGGCGCATCCGGCCGCGGGTGATGAGCCCGGCCGCTTCCAGCACCTTCAGGTGTTTCGACACCGCCTGCAGACTCACCTCGAACGGCTCGGCCAGCTCGTTCACCGTCGCTTCGCCCAGGGCGAGCCGGGCGAGGATGGCCCGCCGGGTGGGATCCGCCAGCGCGGCGAAGGTGGTGCTGAGCTGATCAGTGGCCATCGGTACTCAATCGCTTGGTTAATTAACTTGTAGGTTGAATATAGCTCCCAGCTGGCTCCTGTCAACCGCGCGACGAACCGGCTTGAGACCTGCGTCACCGCCGCTCGGGTTTCCAATAGTAGGAAGTCCAAGTATTTTGGAGGGATGAGCAGCGACCTCTACCGCCCCGAGAACCCGGTCCGGTTCGTCACCGCGTCGAGCCTGTTCGACGGTCACGACGCCTCGATCAACATCATGCGGCGGATCCTGCAGTCGCAGGGTGCCGAGGTCGTGCACCTCGGGCACAACCGCTCGGTCGACGAGGTGGCCACCGCCGCCATCACCGAAGACGTGCAGGGTATCGCCATCTCCGCCTACCAGGGCGGCCACGTCGAGTACTTCTCCTACCTGGTGGAGCTGCTGCGCGAACGCGGCGCGGGGCACATCAAGGTGTTCGGCGGCGGGGGCGGCGTGATCGTCCGCGAGGAGATCGACCTGCTGCACTCGCGTGGCGTGGCGCGGATCTTCTCGCCCGAGGACGGCTACGAGATGGGCCTGCCGGGCATGATCAACTTGATGATCAAGGCGTGCGACGTGGACCTCTCGGCTCAGCCGCCGGTGTCCGTCGACAAGGTGCTCTCCGGCGACGTGCCGGCGCTCGCGCGGGTGATCACCCAGCTGCAGCGTGAAAAACTGCCCGAAGACTGGCTCACCGCCATCACCGAGGCCGCCGAGAAGCGCCACGTACCCGTACTCGGCATCACCGGCACCGGCGGTTCCGGCAAGTCGTCGCTGACCGACGAGCTCATCCGCCGCTTCCGCCTCGACCAGGAGGACAAGCTGCGGATCGCGGTGCTCGCCGTGGACCCGTCGCGGCGCAAGGGCGGCGGCGCGCTGCTCGGTGACCGCATCCGGATGAACTGCCTCGACGGCTCACCCGTGTACTTCCGCTCCATCGCCACCCGCACCACCAGCGGCGAGATCCCCGCCGGGATGCGCGAATCGATCCTCGCGTGCAAGGCCGCGGGTTACGACCTCGTGATCGTGGAGACGCCGGGCATCGGCCAGGGCGACGCGGGCATCGTCGACTACGTGGACGAGTCGCTGTACGTGATGACGCCGGAGTTCGGCGCCGCGTCGCAGCTGGAGAAGATCGACATGCTCGACTTCGCCGACGTCGTGGCCATCAACAAGTTCGAGCGCCGCGGCGCCGAGGACGCCCGCCGCGACGTCGCACGCCAGCTGGTGCGCAACCGCGAGGCCTTCGACAAGGCTCCCGAGGACATGCCGGTGTTCGGCACGAGCGCCGCGAAGTTCAACGACGACGGCGTGACCGCGCTGTACCAGAATCTGCGCGACCAGCTCGCCGAGCGCGGGCTGTCGGTGTCGGCCGGCGTGCTGCCCGCCGTCGAGGGCAAGGTGTCCACCGACGCGAGCACGGTCATCCCGGGCAACCGGGCGCGCTACCTCTCGGAGATCTCCGAGACCGTGCGCGGCTACCACGAACAGACCGAGAAGCAGGTCGCTGCCGTGCGCAAGCGCGAGCACCTGGCTGCCGCGAAGGTCGCTTTGGACACAGTGGACGCCGCCACAGACGCGCTCGACGGACTACTCGCCGCCGCCGAGTCCGATGTGGACGGCGAGACCACCAAGCTGCTGGAGCGGTTCCAGGCGTTGTCGGAGGAGTACCGCGAGGACGAGCTCGTGGTGAAGGTCCGCGACAAGGAGCTGCGCACGCAGCTGTGGCGCGACACGTTGTCGGGCAACCGGATCCCGCGCGTCGCCCTGCCGCGCTACACCGAATCCGGTGAGCTGCTCTCGTTCCTGCGCCGTGAACACCTGCCCGGATACTTCCCCTACACGGCGGGCGTGTTCCCGTTCAAACGCGACGGTGAGGACCCGGCGCGCATGTTCGCCGGCGAGGGCGACGCCTTCCGCACCAACCGCCGGTTCAAGCTGCTCTCGGCCGACTCCGAGGCCAAGCGCCTGTCCACGGCCTTCGACTCCGTGACCCTCTACGGCCACGACCCCGACACCCGCCCGGACATCTACGGCAAGGTCGGCACCTCGGGCGTCTCGATCGCGACGATCGAGGACATGAAGGTGCTCTACGACGGCTTCGACCTCACCGCGCCGAACACGTCGGTGTCGATGACGATCAACGGCCCGGCGCCGACGATCCTCGCGTTTTTCCTCAACACCGCGATCGACCAGAAACTCGACGCCTTCCGCGCCGAGCACAGTCGCGAGCCGTCCGCGGAGGAGTCCGCCGAGCTGCGCGCGTGGGCGCTGAAGAACGTGCGCGGCACCGTGCAGGCCGACATCCTCAAGGAAGACCAGGGGCAGAACACCTGCATCTTCTCCACGGAGTTCAGCCTGCGCATGATGGCGGACATCCAGGAGTGGTTCATCCAGCACGCGGTGCGCAACTTCTACTCCGTCTCGATTTCCGGCTACCACATCGCCGAAGCCGGGGCGAACCCCATCTCGCAGCTGGCTTTCACGCTGTCCAACGGGTTCACCTACGTCGAGTCCTACCTCGCGCGCGGCATGGACATCAACGACTTCGCGCCCAACCTGTCGTTCTTCTTCTCCAACGGCATGGACGCCGAGTACTCGGTGCTCGGCCGGGTGGCGCGGCGGATCTGGGCCGTGGCCATGCGCGAGCGCTACGGCGCCGACGAGCGGTCGCAGAAGCTCAAGTACCACGTGCAGACCTCGGGCCGCTCGCTGCACGCGCAGGAGATGAGCTTCAACGACATCCGCACGACGCTGCAGGCGCTGTGCGCGCTGTACGACAACGCGAACTCCTTGCACACCAACGCGTTCGACGAGGCCATCACCACGCCGTCGGAGTCGTCGGTGCGCCGCGCGATGGCGATCCAGATGATCATCAACAAGGAGTGGGGCCTGTCGAAGAACGAGAACCCGCTGCAGGGCTCGTTCATCATCGACGAGCTCACCGACCTGGTCGAGGAAGCCGTGCTGGTCGAGTTCGACCGGATCTCCGAGCGCGGCGGCGTGCTCGGCGCGATGGAGACGGGTTACCAGCGCGGCAAGATCCAGGACGAGTCGATCCTCTACGAGCGCAAGAAGCACGACGGCTCGCTGCCGATCATCGGCGTCAACACCTTCCGCAACCCGCACGCGGGTGAGGAGGACGTGGAGGTCGAGCTGGCCCGCGCCACGGAGGACGAGAAGAAGTCCCAGCTCGACCGGCTCGCCGACTTCCAGCACCGCCACGCCGAAGACGCTCAGCAGGCGCTGAAGGCCCTGCGTGAGTCGGCGACCCGCGGCGGCAACCTGTTCGGGGTGCTGATGGATGCCGCGCGGGTCTGCTCGCTCGGGCAGATCACCGACGCGTTCTTCGAGGTCGGCGGTCAGTACCGGCGCAACGTCTGACGCGCCTTCGAACGAAAGGGCCGGGTCACGCGCGTTCGGCGGCCAGCTGCCAGGCCGGCGCGCGGATCCGGCCCTGTTCGTCCTGTTCCAGCTCGTCCAACGCGGTGAGGTCGCCGGCCTCGCCCGGCTGGATCGTGCGCGCTGCGTCGCGCAGCTCTTCCAGCGTGAGGGAAGTGGTGTAGAGCGCCGGGTCCAAACTGGTGATCCGCCAGCCGCGGCCGACGGTCTCCCGCAGGTTCCGTTCGCCGATCCGGAACGGCCCGGGGAAGCTCACGGGCACCGCTTCGGAAAAGCAGAGCAGGTGCAGCCGCGCCCCGGGGCGCGTGACCCGGACGAGCGCGGCGACGTAACTGCGCCGCTGCTCTTCGGTCAGGCAGTGGTAGAGCGCGCTGTCGAGGACGGTGTCGAATCGGCCCTCGAAGCCCTCCAGCCGGGTGGCGTCGGCGACCTCGAAGCTGATCTCCAGCCCTTTCGCCGCGGCCCGTGCCCGTGCTTCGCGAAGGGCCGTGGGGGCGCCGTCGACGCCGGTCACGTGGTGTCCGCGCGAGGCGAGGAACACGGCGTTCTCACCGAGCCCGCAGCCGACGTCGAGCACCTCACCGCGGAACCCGCCGGCCCCCTCGAGAGCGACGAGCGCCGGCTGCGGGGCTTTGATGTCCCACGGCACGGTGCCGCCCAACGGGCTCCGTCCCTGGTACACCTGCTCGAAGTCGGTGTTCTCGGCGCTCATGGCGGACCTCCTTTTCAACAAGTGCTGATTTTGATCGTGCCGACTGATCAGGTGAGGTGTCAACCGCGGTGGGAATAGGGCGTCGCCGCATCGGGTAGAACGAGGCATGGACTTCGGGATCTCCACATTCGTGACCGATGAAGGCATCCGCCCCGATGTGCTGGGCGAGGCGCTGGAGGAGCGGGGCTTCGACTCGCTCTTCCTCGCCGAGCACTCGCACATCCCCGTGAGCCGGGAGAGCCCTTACCCCGGTGGCGCTGACCTGCCCGAGAAGTACAAGCGCACGCTGGACCCGTTCATCGCGCTGACCGCGGCCGCGGTGAACACGTCGAACCTCGTGCTGGGCACGGGCATCGCGCTGCTGATCCAGCGCGATGTGATCCACACGGCCAAGGAGGTCGCCTCACTCGACCTGGTGTCGCGCGGCCGGGTGGCGTTCGGCGTCGGCGTGGGCTGGAACCGCGAGGAGATGGCCAACCACGGCACGGACCCGACCACTCGTGGCGCGCTGATCGACGAGCAGATCGAGGCGCTCAAGGCGATCTGGACTCAGGAAAAGGCCGAATATCACGGCAAGCACGTGGACTTCGACCCGATCTTCGCCTGGCCGAAACCCGTGCAGACGCCGCACCCGCCGATCTACGTCGGCGGCGAGAGCCCCGCTGCGCTGCGTCGCCTGGTCCGCCACGGTGACGCCTGGCTGCCGCGCCAGCAGACGCCGTCCGACGAGATCAAGCGCGTGCGCGAATGGCTCGCCGAGCAGGGCCGCACCGACGTGCCGTTCACCGTTTTCGGGGGCGGGCCCGACGCCGACGCGGTGAAGCGCTTCGCCGAAGCCGGCGTGGAGCGCTACACGTTCATGCTGCCGACGCTGCCCGAAGCCGAGACGCTGGCCGCGCTCGACGACCTTGCCCGGCTCGCGGCGGACCACCGGTGAACCGTGGTTCGATGATCTCATGAAGATCGGGATCTCCACATTCGTGACCGACGAAGGCATCCGCCCCGACGTGCTGGGTGAGGCGCTGGAGGAGCGGGGCTTCGACTCGCTGTTCCTGGCCGAGCACTCGCACATCCCCGTCAGCCGGGAAACCCCTTACCCCGGTGGCGGTGACCTGCCGCGGGAGTACTACCGCACGCTCGATCCGTTCCTCGCACTCACCGCCGCCGCGGTGAACACGTCGGACCTCGTGCTGGGCACCGGAGTCGCGTTGCTGATCCAGCGCGATGTGATCCACACGGCCAAGGAGGTCGCCTCACTCGACCTGGTGTCGCGGGGACGGCTGGCGCTGGGCGTCGGCGTGGGCTGGAACCGCGAGGAGATGGCCAACCACGGCACGGATCCGACCACGCGCGGTGAGCTGATCGACGAGCAGATCGAGGCGCTCAAGGCGATCTGGTCCCAGGACAAGGCCGAGTATCACGGCAAGCACGTGGACTTCGACCCGATCTTCGCCTGGCCCAAGCCGGTGCAGACGCCGCACCCGCCGATCTACGTCGGCGGGTCGAGCCCGGCGGCGCTGCGCCGGCTGGTCCGCCACGGCGACGCCTGGATGCCGATCGCGTTCACGGGCAGCGAGGAGATCCGCCGCGTGCGCGGGTGGCTCGCCGAGCAAGGCCGCCCCGACGTGCCCGTCACCGCTTTCGGCGGTGGCGCCGACGCCGAGCTCGTGAAGCGGTTCGCCGCGGCCGGTGTGGAGCGCTACACAGTGCAGCTGCCCACGCTGCCCGAAGCGGAGACCCTCGTGGCGCTCGACGAATTCGCGCGCGTCGCGGCGGACTACGGAACGGCGTCATGAGGTTCGGGATCTTCAGCTTCGTCACGGACGAAGGCATCCGGCCCGACGCGCTCGCGCGCGAGGTCGAGGAACGCGGGTTCGACTCGCTGTTCGTCGGGGAGCACTCACACATCCCCGCCGACCGGCAGTCGCCGTACCCGGCGGGCGGGGAGCTCCCGCGGATGTACTACCGGATGTACGACCCGTTCGTGGCCCTCACAGCCGCCGCTTCGGTGACCTCGACGCTGCTGCTGGGCACCGGCGTCGCCCTGCTGGCGCAGCGCGACCCGATCCAGACGGCCAAGGAGGTCGCCTCGCTCGATCACCTCTCGGGCGGGCGCGTGGTGTTCGGCGTGGGCGCGGGCTGGAACCTCGAGGAGATGCGCGACCACGGCACCGATCCCGACGCGCGCGGCCGGCTGCTCGACGAGCGGCTGGACGCGATGAAGCAGCTGTGGACGGCGGAGGAAGCGACCTTCCACGGCGAGTTCACGCATTTCGACCGCGCCGTCGCGTACCCGAAGCCGGCGCAGAAGCCGCACCCGCCGATCTACGTCGGTGGAAACAGCCGGCACGCGGCGCGGCGGGCGGCCCGGCACGGCGGGGTGTGGATGCCGAACTCCGTGGTCGTGCCCGAGCGGGTCGGGAAACTCATGGCCCTGCGCGACGAGTTCGCCCCCGGTACGCCGGTGTCGATGTTCGCGGTGGGCAGCAAGAACGAGGCTCTGCTGGAGGCCTACGCCGAAGCCGGGGTGGAGCGCATCACGTTCCTGCTCGGCACGCGGCCCGAAGCGGAGACCCTGAGCAGGCTCGACGCCCTCGTCGAGGTCGTCGAAAAGTACCGGTGAAGGAGCGGAATTCGCGTGAGTGGTGTGCAGATCGGTCTTGCGGCTGCGTTGGAGCAGTTTTCGCCGCGGGAGTCGATTCGGTTGGCGAAGGCGGGCGAGGAGCGGGGCTTTTCGGGGCAGATGGCGGCGGATCACTTCCAGCCGTGGGTTCCGCAGCAGGGTGAGTCGTCGTTCGTGTGGAGCATGCTGGCGTCGCTGGCAGAGAACACCACCGGTGACCTGGGGCCCGGGGTGACGTGTCCGTCGTTCCGGTTGCACCCGGCGATGGTGGCGCAGGCCGCGGCGACGCTGGAGGCCACGTATCCGGGCCGCACGTGGCTGGGGATCGGTTCGGGTGAGGCGCTCAACGAGCACATCATCGGCGGCTACTGGCCCGAGGCACCCGAACGCGTGCGGCGGATGTTCGAGGCGCTGGAGGTGATCCGGAAGCTGTTCACGGGCAAGGACGTCAAGCACAACGGCGAGTTCTTCAAGCTGCACACCACCCGCCTGTGGACGCTGCCGGACACGCCGCCGCCGGTCTACATCGCCTCCGCCGGTCCGTACACCTCGCGCAAGACCGGGGAGCTGGCCGACGGGCTGATCACGCCGGGCGCCTCGATCGAGAAGCTCGCGGGGATCCTGGAGAACTTCAACGCGGGCGCGAAGAAGGCCGGCAAGAACGGCGACGAGATGCCGAAGCTGCTGCAGGTGCACCTGTCCTGGGCCGAGGACGACGAAACCGCGTGGGCCAACGCCATCGACCAGTGGCCCAACGGTGGCATGAAGTTCCCGAAGGCCGACGTGCGTTCGCCGTTCGACTTCGCGCAGATGGCCAAGCTGGTGCGCCGCGAGGACTTCGAGGGCCGCATGGTCGTCTCGTCGGACCCGGACGTGCACCGGGCGGCGCTGCAGAAGTATGTCGACGCCGGCTTCAACCGCATCTACATCCACAACGTCGGCCGCAACCAAGACCAGTTCCTCGACGTGTTCGGCAAGGAAGTCCTGCCGAAGCTGACTGCCTGACTGCCTCAGCCGAGTAGGGCCCGCGGCCTGCGGGCCCTACTTGTCCAGCAGCAGGTGGACCGACAGCTCGAGGCGGTGGGCGACGTCGGCGGCTGACGCCCGGCGCGTCACCCACGCCACAAGGTTGGCCATCCACACGTCGGCGACGACGTGGAAGATGTCGCGATCGGACTCCGTGGGCTCGGCGATGCCCATGGCCTGCGCGAACATGTCCTCCATGAGCCGGCCGACGAGCTCGACCTCGGCCGCGGCGGACGTGTCGGCGAACATGAACGCGCGCACCATCGCCTCGGTCAGGTGCGGGTCGCGCTGCATGAGCCGCGTGTTGCGCCCCAGCACGAACATCAGTCGCTCCGCGGGCGTCTCGCCCGGGATGGCGGCGCGTTCGAGCTTCTCCTGCGCCCGCTCGAACTGCCGCGCGAGGCCGGACACGAGCAGGTGGATCTTCGACGGGAAGTACCGGTAGAGCGTGCCCAGTGCGACGTCGGCCCTCTCGGCGACGGCCCGCATCTGCACGGCGTCGTAGCCGCCCTTGGAGGCCAGCGCGAGCGTGGCGTCGATGATGCGGCGGCGGCGGTCGCGCTGCGCCGCGGAGCCGAGCTCGTCGCCGATCGTGCCCAGTCCGGTGCGCGCCTTCGCCGCCGGAGCCTTCGCCTTGCCCGGCATCGGCCTTCTCCTGTCTTGCGGAACTCGTTCCAGTTCTGCGTTCAGCGTACCTTCCCTGGCGAAACGTTCAACTACCGACCCACTGGCCGAAAAACTGTAACACGTTCTACACTCGCGAGTAGTCCCGTACCGCGAGGAGGCCCCGATGGCGGTCGCGCTCACCGGCGAACAGGCGGCGCTGGCCGCCGCGATCCACGACTGGGCCCGGGTACACGATCCGGTCGCGACCGTGCGCGCGGCCGAGGGGACCGGCGCCCAGCTGCCCGCGCGGTTCGCCGACCTGGGGTTGTTCGGGGTCGCGTTGCCGCCGTCGGTGGGTGGCGCCGGCGGCGCTGTCACGGATTTGGCGGCGGGGCTGGCTGCAGCGGCTTCGGCGCTGGTCCCGGGGCCGTTGCTGAGCACGGCGTTGGCCGGGCTGCTGCTCGGTGACGGGGACGTGGTTGAGGCGATCGCGGACGGTGGCGCTCGGGTGGCAGTGCTGCTCGAAGCGCCTTGTGTCGACGGGTTTCTGCAGGGTTCGTCGGGAGCGGTGCCGGGTGCGGATGCGGGCGCGTGGCTGCTGGTGCCGGTGCCGAGCGGTCACGTGCTGCTGCCGCCCGGCGCCGCGGGGGTGTGCGTGGAACCGTTGGCGCCCTTCGACTTCTCGCGTCCGCTCGCGCGGGTGCACTTCGACCGGGTGCCCGTCGCGGACGTGCTGGAGCTGCCGGACGTCTCGGATTTCGCGGCGACGCTGGCCGTGGGGGAGGCGGCGGGGGTCGCGCGGTGGTGCCTGACGACGGCGGTCGAGTACGCGCGGGTGCGGGAGCAGTTCGGGCAGGTGATCGGGGCGTTCCAAGCGGTGAAGCACCTGTGCGCCGAGATGCTGTGCCGCGCCGAGGCGGCGGAGGCACTGGCGTGGGACGCCGCGACCGCGGCTTTCGGCTCGCAGCACGCGGTCGCGGTGGCGAGCGCGGCGGCGGTGGCGCTCGACGCGGCCGTGGACAACGCCAAGGACTGCGTCCAGGTGCTGGGCGGCATCGGCTTCACGTGGGAGCACCCGGCGCACCTGTACTTGCGCCGCGCTCTTGCCTTGCGGCACTGGCTCGGCGGCTCGGCGCGGTGGCGGCAGCGCGCGGCCGACCTCGCGCTGGCGGGGCAGCGGCACACGCTCGACGTGGTCGTGGACGACTCACCGGAGCTCACCCGGCTCGTGGCGGAGATCGCCGCCCTGCCGGAAGACGGCCGTCGTGTCGCGCTGGCCGCCGCGGGACTGCTGGCGCCGCACTGGCCTGCGCCTTTCGGCCGGGACGCCGGAGCCGCCGAGCAGCTGCGCATCGACGCGGCCTTGGCGGAGGCCGGCGTGCGCCGGCCGGACCTCGTGATCGGCGCGTGGGCCGTCCCGACGATCCTCGAACACGGCACCGACGAGCAGCGCGCGCGGTTCACCGGCCCCACGCTGCGCGGCGAGCTGACGTGGTGCCAGCTGTTCAGCGAACCCGGCGCGGGCTCCGACCTGGCGTCGCTGCGCACCGCCGCCCGCCGCGTCGACGGCGGCTGGTGCCTCAACGGGCAGAAGGTGTGGACCTCGCTCGCGCACGAGGCCGACTGGGCCATCTGCCTGGCCCGCACCGACCCCGACGCGCCCAAGCACAAGGGCATCACGTACTTCCTCGTCGACATGCGCTCACCCGGCATCACCACGCGCCCGCTGCGCGAGATCACCGGCGCGAGCGTCTTCAACGAGGTCTTTCTCGACGACGTCTTCGTCCCGGACACCGACGTCGTCGCATCTCCGGGCGACGGCTGGCGCTTGGCCCGCACCACGCTGGCCGGCGAACGCGTGGCCCTCGGCAAGGGCTCCGCGGCGGGGGAGGGTGTGGAGGCTCTGGTGGGTGGCCTGATCGGCTTGGGCTCCGCGCTCGGCTCGTCCACCCGCGAACGGCTCGGGGCCCTCATCGGCTCCGGCAGCGCCTGCTCCGTCCTGGACCTGCGCGCCACCCTCCGCCGCCTCGACGGCCAAGGCCCCGGCGCGGAGTCCTCGGTCGCGAAGCTCCTGGGCGTCCGCCACCGGCAGTCCGTCGCGGAATTCGCCCTCGACCTCGCCCCGGACCTGCTCCCCGACTCCCCGCAGTCCCACGAGTTCCTCCTCACCCGCTGCCTCTCCATCGCCGGCGGCACCACCCAGGTGTTGCTCTCGGCGGTGGCCGAGCGGGTGCTGGGCCTCCCGCGCTGACCCGTTTGTCGTACCCCTGCCCTACGGTGCTGGGCGTGGAGTTCGGCGCACTGACCCAGGCCACCTACCTTCCCTCGGACCCGCCGCGGGAGGGTGTGCTGGCGTTGTGGGGCGACGAGGTCGCGGGGGACACCGCGATCGAGCTCGTGCTGCCCAACGACAAGAAGTTCGCACGCACCAAGGTGGACGCTCGCCTCGTTCCGCTGGCGCGCGCGATCCCGCGGCTGCTGGTGGTGCCCGACGACGTGAGCCCGGCGATCGCCGCGTGGTCGGCGGTGGTGAACGCCGGGGTCAACCTCGTGGCGCGCGGGCGGTTGCGGCCGGCGCTCACGGCCGGTGGTGTGGGGTCGTGGCGGGTGGGGCCGCTGGACGCGGCCGACGAGGAGCTGGTGCGGGGGCTCGCATCGGCGTTGCCGCCGGAGGCGCACGCGTTGCCGTTGTCCGGGGTGAAGCGGATCCGGCTGCATTCGCCGGAGTCGCTGGTCCGGGCGTTGTGGGACGCGGCGGCCGACGTGCTGGTGCGCAGCCCTGCCGCGTCCGTCGGGGCGGGTGTGCCGGAGTTCGCGGAGGCCGAGCCGACGCTGGTCGGGCCGGACGGGGCTGCGTGGCTCACCGAGCTGGACGCCCGCGGGCCCCACGGCGCGCAGCTGATCCTGCGGGTCGAAGCGCGCGAAGACGAGCAGTTCGCGGGCGTGCTGGCCGTGCGGTCCGCGCTGGAGCCGAGCCTGGTCGTCGAAGCCGCGACGCTCTGGGACGCGCCCGACGCCGTGCTGCACCGCCTCGGCGACCAAGTGGAAACCCAGCTGCTGCTCGGCCTGCGCCGTGGCGCGCGAGCGTGGCCGCCGCTCGGTCGCGTGCTCGCCGAAGCCGCGCCGACGGAACTGGCCCTGTCCGATGACGACGTCGTGGACCTGCTCGGCTCAGGCGGCCGCGAGCTGGGTAGCGCCGGCATCGAAGTGTTGTGGCCCAAGGATCTCTTCGCCGGCGAAGTCCGCGCCAAGGCGAGCGCGACGCAGGCGCCGGCCAGCGAGGCGGGCCCCGCGTTCCCCCTCAACGGCCTGCTGGAGTTCCGCTGGCGCCTGTCCCTCGGCGGCGACGAGCTGACCGACGAGGAGGTCGCCACGCTGGCCGAGGCCAAGCGGCCGCTCGTCCGCCTGCGCGGCCAGTGGGTGAAGCTCGACCCGCGCCTGCTCGCCCGGATGCGCGCCAAGCGCAACCGCAAGCTCACCGGCGCCGAGGCGCTGGCCGCGGCGCTCACGGGCGAGCTGGAGCTGGACGGCGAAACCGTGGAGTTCGCCGCGCAGCCCGCGCTCGCCGGGCTCGTCGACCGGCTCAAGGAACGCGACTCCGCGCCGGTCGGCCCGCCCGACGGACTCGCGGCAACCCTGCGGCCGTACCAGCTCGCGGGCGTCGGCTGGCTCGCCACGATGACGGGCCTCGGCCTCGGCGCGTGCCTCGCCGACGACATGGGCCTGGGCAAGACCATCCAGCTCATCGCGCTGCACCTGCACCGCCGCGCACTGAAAGCCGGGCCCACGCTGGTCGTCTGCCCGACGTCGCTGCTCGGCAACTGGGAACGCGAGTTCGCCAGGTTCGCACCGGACGTGCGGGTACGCCGCTTCCACGGCGGCGGCCGCCACCTCGACGACCTGCTGCCCGACGAGGTCGTGCTCGCCACCTACGGCGTGGTCCGCCGCGACCGCGCGACACTGTCCGAAGCGGACTGGGGGCTCGTCGCCGCCGACGAGGCCCAGCACGTGAAGAACCCGTTGTCCGCCACGGCGAAAGAGCTGCGGAAGGTCCCGGCCGCCGCGCGCGTGGCGCTCACCGGCACGCCCGTGGAGAACCGGCTCACCGAGCTGTGGTCCTTGATGGACTGGACGACACCGGGTCTGCTCGGCCCGCTCGACCGCTTCCGCCGCACCGTCGCGCGGCCCATCGAGCGCGACCGCGACCGGACCGCCACGGAGCGGCTGGCCACGACCGTGCGCCCCTTTCTGTTGCGGCGCAAGAAAACCGACCCGGACATCGCGCCGGAGCTGCCGCGCAAGACCGAGACCGACCGGTTCGTGCCGCTCACCGCCGAGCAGACCACGCTGTACGAGGCCGTCGTGCGCGAGAACCTGGCCGAGATCCGCGCGTCGCAGGGTGTGCAGCGGCGTGGGCAGGTGCTGAAGCTGCTCACCGAGCTCAAGCAGATCTGCAACCACCCCGCGCAGTTCCTCAAGGAGAGCGGGGGAGTCCTCACCGGACGCTCCGGCAAGCTCGCCGCGTTCGAGGAGCTGCTCGACGTGGTCCTCGACGAGGGCGACAGCGTGCTCGTGTTCAGCCAGTACGTGCAGCTGTGCCGCCTGCTCGAACGCCGGCTCGCCGACCGCGGGCTGCCCGTCGCGCTGCTGTCGGGCGAGGTCGGGCCGAAGCGGCGCGACGAGCTGGTGGCATCGTTCCAGTCCGGCGAGGTGCCAGTGTTCCTGTTGTCGCTCAAGGCGGGCGGCGTCGGGCTCAACCTGACGCGCGCGACGCACGTGATCCACTACGACCGCTGGTGGAACCCGGCCGTGGAGGACCAGGCGACCGACCGCGCGTACCGGATCGGGCAGGACCGGCCGGTGCAGGTCCACCGGCTGATCGCCGAGGGCACGCTGGAGGAGCGCATCGCCACGGTGCTCGAGGCGAAGCGCGGGCTGGCCGAGGCCGTGGTCGGCGCGGGGGAGGACTGGATCACGGAGTTGTCCGACGACCAGCTCGCCGACCTCGTGCGGCTCGGAGGTGGGTGATGCCGCCCCGAAGGACGTTCGGCAACACCTGGTGGGGCCGCGCCTGGGTGGAGGCGCTGGAGCAGCGCGCGAGCGTCGACCCGAACCGCCTGCCGCGCGGGCGCACGTACGCGCGCAAGGACACCGTGAGCGAGCTGCACGTCGGCGCCGGCGAGGTCACCGCGCGCGTGCGCGGGAGCCGGCCCGAGCCGTACCGCGTGACGATCCGGATGCGCGAGTTCTCGCCGCAGCAGTGGGACACGCTGCTCGACGTCGTCGGCCGCCGCCTCGGCCACACCGCCGCATTGCTCGACGGCGAGCTGCCCGAGGAGCTGGCCGCGCAAGCCCGTGAGGCGGGCGCCGACCTGCTCCCCGGACCGGGTGACCTTCGGCCGCGCTGCTCGTGCCCCGACTCGGCGAACCCGTGCAAACACGTCGCCGCCGTGTACTACGTCGTGGCCGACGAGGTCGACACCGACCCGTTCGTGCTCTTCAAACTCCGCGGCCGCCCCCGCGACGAGGTCCTCGCCCGGCTGCGCACGCTGCGCGCCCCCGACCGCCCGCAGCACAAGAAGGTCCACGACCCGGGCCTCACCCCGAAGCGCGCGTACGCCCGCCGCGTCACGTCAGTTCCCCGGTTGCCGCCGGTGCCCGACGTCGCCGGCCCGCCCGCCGTCCTCGACCTCGACCCGCCACCGAGCACGGGCTGGACCTCGGCCACTCTCGAAACCCTCGCCACTGACGCCGCCTCCCTCGCCCGCGACCTGCTCGTTTCGGGCGGCACCGCGGCCGAGCTGACGTTCGAGGAAGACCTGGCCCGCCGCGCCGCCGCCCGACCGCTCGACGAACTCCCCGCCCTGGCCCTGGCTGCCGGTGTCGCGCTGCCCGAACTCACCACCCGGGCGGGCGCCTGGCGCGAAGCCGGCCGCGGCGGCCTCGCCGCCCTGCGCGAAACGTGGTCACCGGGCCCGGGCCCGGTCGCGGACGCTCGCGCCTGCCTCTCGGACACCGGCCTCCCCGACCCCATCACGACCTGGCGCAACCGCGTGACCCAAGGCCCCCTGCAACTCCGCTACGGCCGCGACCACCGCTGGTACCGCTTCCTCCGCACCGGCCCGGCCTGGCAGCTTGACGGCCCGCCGTCCACGAGCGCCCTCGACGTCGCCTACCCGCCGGGCTGATCCGTCCGCAGCTCCACACAGCACCCACCGGGCGCGGGATCGATCAGCACCGCGTCGACACCGGGCACCTCCAGCCCCGCGACGATGCCGCCCAGGAACGCCTGGTTGATCCCGCACACCAGGTCCGGCGCCTTGCCCGCCAGCGGGTGGAATGGGCAGTTGCGCAGCCGTACGCAAGTCGGCGTCTCGCGGCGCGGCTCGAATCCCTGCCGGGCGAGGACGGTTTCGGTGAGCGTCAGGCCGCGTTCGGCGCCGAGGCGGCCGGGGCGCAGGGAGGCGCGTTCGGTGGTGCCCAGTTCCTCGCCCCGCTCACCGGCCACGCGCAGGGCGGCGACGCGGGCGGTTTCGCCCTCGGCTTCGGTGACGACGGCGTCGAGGAGGATGTCGGCGAGCACGCCGTGGCGGCGCGGCGGGATGGTGACGGCGAAGTCGGTGTCGGCGGGTTCGTAGACCTTCGGGGTGCGGCCGACCTTGCGGATGCCGCCGACGGCCTCGTAGCGCGAGCGAAGCAGGCCGGCGTCCACGAGCTTGTCGAGGTGGAACGCGGCGAGCTTGCGCGAGATCCCGACCGACGCGGCGGCCTCGTCGCGCGTGACGGGCCGCACCGAGCCGCGGATGAACGTGTACATCCCGCGGCGCAGGTCCTCCTCCAGCGCGGCCACGGCCTTGATCGCGGGAGCGGCGTGCTCAGTCGTCACGGGTCCACGATAACGCCCATGGAGGTGTCCGCAAGTATCAGTTCACCCTGTTGAACTGGTCACCTTGACCGAGACTGGCAATAAGACCAATACTCATGGACGAAAACCCGCCGAACCCCGAGGGGTCCCCATGCGCTCCGGCTCTGCTCTGCACGTCGTCCACGAACCCGACCCCGGCATCGACCTCGCCGCCGCCGCGCGCGCCGCCGGCGACTTCCTGCGGGCGCTCGGCGTCAGCCTGGACACGGAGAGCCTGCAGGGCACGCCCGAGCGCATGGCGCGCGCGTACGCGGAGTTGTTCACGCCACGCTCGTTCGACCTCACCACGTTCCCCAACGACGAGGGCTACGACGAGCTGGTGCTGGCCCGCGACATCCCCGTACGGTCGGTGTGCGAGCACCACCTGCTGCCGTTCACGGGCGTCGCGCACGTCGGCTACCTGCCGGGCGACCGCATCCTCGGCCTGTCGAAGCTTGCGCGCGTGGTCGAGCACTTCGCGTGCCGGCCGCAGGTGCAGGAGCGGCTCACGAAGCAGGTCGCCGGCTGGCTGGGCGAGCAGCTGAGCCCGAAGGGAGTCGGCGTGGTCATCGAAGCCGAGCACACGTGCATGACGTTGCGCGGCGTGCAGGCCACCGGCTCCAGCACAGTCACCTCGACACTGCTGGGCACGTTGCGGGAGGATGCTCGCTCCCGCCAGGAGTTCTTCGCACTCACGGGCGTCAACGCATAAAGGAGTTGTTTCCTTTGCCAGAGCAGGGTTTTGTCATCGTCGGCGCGGGCCTGGCCGGCGCCAAGGCCGCTGAGGCACTGCGGACCCAGGGGTTCGCCGGACGGGTGACGCTCATCGGCGACGAACCCGACCGGCCCTACGAGCGCCCGCCGCTGTCCAAGGACTTCCTCGCCGGCAAGGCCGAGCGCGACAGCGTGTTCGTGCACGAGGAGGGCTGGTACGCCGAGCACGACGTCGACCTGCGCCTGGGCGCCACGGCCACCGCCATCGACCGCGACAACCACGTGGTCCGCCTCGAGGGCGGCGAGACCGTGGGCTACGACAAACTCCTGCTGGCCACCGGCTCGAGTCCACGGCACCTGCCGATCCCGGGCGCCGACGCCGAGGGCGTGCACTACCTGCGCCGCCTCGCCGACTCCGCGAAGCTCAAGGAGACGCTCACCGCCGGCACGCGCCTGGCCGTGATCGGCGCGGGCTGGATCGGCCTTGAGGTCGCGGCCGCCGCGCGCGAGGCCGGGGCCGAGGTGACCGTGCTGGAGGTCGCGGAGCTGCCGCTGCTGGCCGTGCTGGGCCGCGAGGTCGCCACCGTCTTCGCCGACCTGCACCGCGCCCGCGGCGTCGATCTGCGCCTCGGCGTGCAGGTCGAGGCCATCACCACCGACGGCGGCAAGGCCACGGGCGTCCGTCTCGACGACGGCACCGAGGTCGCCGCCGACGCCGTGCTCGTCGCGGTCGGCGCCGCGCCCAACGTCGAGCTCGCGCAGGCCGCGGGCCTGGCCGTGGACAACGGCGTGGTGGTCGACTCGTCCCTGCGCACCACCGACCCAGACGTCTTCGCCGCCGGCGACATCGCCTCCGCGCTGCACCCGCTGCTCGGCAAGCACGTGCGCGTGGAGCACTGGGCCAACGCCCTCAACCAGCCCGCCGTCGCCGCCGCCGCGATGGCCGGCCAGGACGCCACCTACGACGAGCTCCCGTACTTCTACACAGACCAATACGACCTGGGCATGGAGTACCACGGCCACGTCGACCCGGGCGCCTACGACCGCGTCGTCTTCCGCGGCGACGTCGAGGCGCGCGAGTTCATCGCCTTCTGGCTCCGCGACGGCCACGTGCTGGCCGGCATGAACGTCAACGTCTGGGACGTCGGCGACCAGCTCAAGGCCCTCATCCGCGCCGAAGGCCCGATCGACGCCGACCGGCTCGCCGACCCGAACGCGCCGCTCGAACCCTGATCTACCGGTCCGCCGCGGCCCACGCCCGGTAGGTGTGGTCGAGGAACCGCTCCACGCCCCGGACCACGTGGGCGCTGCGGATCGAGGGGAAGATGTCGAACGCGTGCTGCGCGCCCGCGAGTTCGGCGTAGGCGACGGGTTGCTTGGACGTCGCGCGCAACCGCGCGACGAACTCGCGGGCCTCCTCGACGGGCACGAGCGAGTCGTTGCGGCCGTGGATCACGAAGAACGGCGGCGCCGAGTCGGAGACGCGGTCGAGCGGGGAGGCGGCCACGTAGTCGTCGAGGTAGGTCACCGGGTCGCGGTCGGGGGAGAAGATGCGGCGGGCCAGCAGGCTTTCGAGCCGGTGCTGGCTCTCGGCCGCGCCGCTGGTGGCCGCGATGTCGTAGACGCCGTAGTGCGGCACGCACGCCTGCACGCTGGTGTCGGCGCCGGGGAAGTCCGGTTGCAGGGCCGGGTCGTTCTGGCTCAAGGCCAGCAGCGCGGCGAGGTGCCCGCCCGCCGAACCGCCCGTCACGGCCACGAAGCCCGGATCCCCGCCGTACGAAGCGATGTTCGACCGGATCCACACCAGCGCGCGCTTCGCGGCCTCCACGTGCGCGGGCCAGCGGTGGGCGGGCGCGAGCGGGTAGTTGATCGCCACGCACACCCAGCCGCGGCGCGCGAGGTGGCGCATGAGGGGCTGGCCCTGCTCGTCCTTGGTGCCGATCGTCCAGGCGCCGCCGTGGATCTGCAGCAGCACGGGCGCGCCGGTCACCGGCTTCGCCGGCCGGAACACGTCGAGCAGGAACCGCTTGCCGCCCGGGGCGTACGGGATGTCCCGCTCGCGCACCACGTCCGGGTCGTGGCCGCCGCGGAACGGCAGCGCGAGCTGCCCCCACGGCGTCGCCAGGTCGCGGGGGCTCGGCGGGTGCGCCAGCCGCTCGGAGTAGTCCGGGCCGAGGGCCTCGGTGAGCGCCGACTCGACCTCGCCGCGGGCTTTCTGCGCAGTGGCCACGAGCGCGCCCAGCCCGGCCGCCGACAGCGCGGCCAAGGCAACCCCGGCCTTCGACGACCGCCGCCCGTGCCGCGCGATGTGCTGCGCGGTGTCCAACGCGGTGAGCGCCAGCAGCTGCGGAGCCAGCTCGTCGGTGAGCCACGCGCTGAAGAACACCGGGATCGACGTGAGGCGGTGGCGCGGCGGGCGCAGGGCCACGGCGGTGAGGCCGAGCTGCGCGGCCCGGCGAGCGAGGAAGGCCGGTTTCACCTTCCCGATGCTACCGCCGCGACCCGCCCCGTCCGCGGTTCTGAATTACCCTGACGACATGCAGCGACTGAGCGGCCTGGATGCGAGTTTCCTCTACCTGGAGACCCCCGCGCAGGTCCTGCACGTCTGCGGGCTGCTCACGCTCGACGGGTCCACCATCCCCGGCGGCTACTCGTTCGCCGAGCTGCAGCGGCGGCTGGCCGAGCGCGTCGCGCTGATTCCGGAATTCCGCCGCAAACTGCACAATCCACTCTGGAACCTCAGCCACCCGGTTTGGGTCGAGGACGAGGACTTCGACCTCGACAACCACCTGCACCGCATCGGCGTGCCGGGCCCCGGCGACGACCGCGAGCTGGCCGAGCTGTGCGCCCACATCGCCGGCCAGCAGCTCGACCGCGCGCACCCGCTGTGGCAGTTCTACGTGATCGAGGGCTTGTCCAACGGTGGCATCGCGGTACTCATCAAGATGCACCACGCGAGCATCGACGGCGTCGGCGGCGCCAGCCTGATCACCTACCTCGCGGGCCTCGAGCCGGAGGCACCGCTGCCGGAGATCCCGCGGGACAAGCAGCACAACAGCGGCCTGCCCACGCGCGTCGAGATCCTGCGCGAAAGCGTGGAAGGACTCGTGCATCGCCCGTTCGAGATGGCGAAGCTGCTGCCCGAGCTGGTGGAGCTAGTGCCCCGCTGGCTCGGCAAGACGTTGCGCGGCAAGGGGATGCCGGTCCCGTTCACCGCGCCCCGCACGTCGCTCAACGGCACGATCACCGGCCACCGCAGCGTCGCCTACGCCCAGGTCGACCTCGTCGACGTGAAGCGCGTGAAGAACGCCTTCGGCGTCACGGTCAACGACGTGGTGCTGGCACTCGTTTCCGGTGCGCTGCGGCAGTTCCTGCTCGGCCGCGGCGAGCTGCCGGAAGACCCGCTGGTGGCGACCGTGCCGGTGTCCGTGCACGAGCGCACCGAACGCGACCACGGCAGCAACAAGGTGTCCGCGTTCTTCGCCTCGCTGCCCACCCACCTGGGTGACCCGGCCGCGCGCGTGTTCTTCCTCGCCGAGGCCAACCGCCTGTCCAAGGACCACCACTACGACATCGACGCCGACATGCTCGCGGACTGGGCCCAGTTCTCCCCGGCCACGGCTTTCGGCCTCGGCGTGCGCGCCTACTCCTCGCTGCGGCTGGCCGAGCGCCACCCGGTGGTGCACAACCTGATCATCTCAAACGTGCCCGGCCCGCCGACGCCGCTCTACCTGCTCGGCGCCCGCGTCACCGGCCTGTACCCGCTCGGCCCCGTCTTCCACGGCGCCGGGCTCAACATCACCGTCTTCTCCTACGAGGGCAAGGTCGGCGTCGGCCTGCTCGGCGCCAAGGAGCTGGTGAAGGACCTGTGGCCGCTGGCCGAGGCCCTGCCCGAGGCGATGACGGAGCTGCTGAAGGCCTCGCCGGCTTAGTCGGGCATCCGTTCCGCCACCGCAGCAGATCGCGTGCTCGACGTCGATGTCCCCGCGCTCGGAAGCCCGCCAGCGCTCTTCGATCCGGGCACGGATCTCGGGATCAGCAGTCACAGCCGTACCGTCCTTGCCCTCGGGGTTCGGCGGTCAGCCTATCCGCCTCACGGTCTTCCGGCGGCGTTTCGCGGGCTGCGCTGTGGTCTTCTTCTTGGCCACGTAAGGGATGTCAGCGAACTTGAGCGTGGCCTGCAGGCTGCGCACCGCCCGGTCGAGGCGCAGCAGCGCGACCTGTGACAGCGTGAACAGCTCGTCGACGTTCCACGCGCGGCCCGCGGCGGCGAGCACGACGGTGTCCGGCGCCTCGGTCAGCACGCGTCCGTCGTCCGATGTGGACACCTTCTCGGCCAGCTGTGCCAACGCTTCCGGCTCGTCGTGCAGCGCCTCGGCGGACACGAGCGCCTGGGTGTAGACGTGGCTGGCGGCCGTCGCCCGGCCGAGCCACTTCACGTGGATCAGCTCGTTGCCCGGGCCCAGCAGGTCGCACAGCTCGAAGCGCGGGTGCAGCGGCGTGGTCGCGGTGTCGCGGTCGAGGCAGACGTACCCGTCGATCGTGGCGACCTGGCGGCAGTAGCGGTTCTCGTCGTCGGGCTCCCCGGTGGGTTTCCACGTGAGGTCCGGCCACTCGTACTTGCGCGCCAGCAGTTGCGAGACCTGCTCGCGCATCTGCTCCACGTACGTCTCGCCGATGCGGTACCAGCGGCCCTGGTGGAACACGTAGCGCGTGTGCCCGATCGTCGTCTCGAACACGAGCCACTTCGCGACCTGCACGGGTGACCCGGTCTCCTCCTCGCCGGCCTCGTCGGCGCACGTGACCACGCGCCCGGCGCGCAAGGCCTTCACCCGCTTGTCCTCGGGCAGCTGCGCGAGCCGGCCGGTGAGGTGGTCCAGCTCCAGCCGCGACTCGATGTGCAATGGCCCGCCGGAACCCAGGCCGGTGATGCGGAACGAGCCGGCGTTCTCGGCGTCGTTCACCGCGGTCGCGGGCCACGCCAGGCCGAGTGACGCGTCGGTGTCGCCGCCGAGCGCTTCGGCCAGGCGTGTCTCCAGCGTCGGGACGAGCCGGTGGTGGCGGTCGAGCGGCCGCGTCTGCGCCACGAACCGCAGCGCCGAGGACGCGTCGGGCTCGTCCACCACCGCACCGACGGCGTCGAGATCCGCGAGAAAAGCCTGTGGTTCCTTCGCAAGCGGCACGTAGAGCGAGTTGCCGACGCGGATCCGGTAGCGCTTACCCGTCACGCGCCCGTAGGTGAGGTCGGTCAGGTCCGCGGAGCCGGCCAGCCGGTTCACGAGGTCGCCGTAGGGCTCCAGTCGGAACGCGGAAAGCTCGCCACCGCCCGGGATCGAGATCTGCGTGGCGCGTGCCGAGACGTCGAGCGCGGCGCTCGACACCAGCCCGAGGTCGAACGGGTCGAGGCGGCGGATCCCGAACAGCAGCCCGAAACCCTGCTCCACGTACTCGTCGTTGAGCACCAGGTGCCCGGCGCCCCAGGACACCGCGTATGTCCAAGGTGGACGCGGCACGAGCAGCACGGCGAACGGCAGCGTGGAAGAGAGGTCGAGTTCGCTGCCGGTCAACGCGCTCGCGTGCGGAAGCCATTGCGGGATCTCGGTGTGGAAGGCGCCGGCGACCAGCCGCGCGCGCGTGCCGGAGAGGTCCACCGTCGTGTCGGTGGTGACCTGCTCGGGCTTGAGCGACACCAGCAGGTCGGACTCGGCGCCGGTGCCGTCGAGACGGAAGAGGGAGACGGGCCGGCTGGGTGCGGACGGGGCAGGCATGACCACCACCGAAGTGTGCTGACGCGTGCGAAGGTCGAGTCAGAATGCGTGATTTTCTTGTCCACCCGGTTAATCACGGAGAGCGAACGTGATGCGGAATGGTGAAGTTCACCTTACTCGGGGTTTCCCGCACTGGCGGATCGCGCAATGATAACGTGATGTGGCGCGGAGCTGGGGACGTTTACGGCATCGCGAAAGATCGGTTTCGGCCCAGCTCAGACATCCAACGGGTAATCCATTGGTGTCGTATTACCCTACCTGGAATGGCCATTTTGGGAATTCGCTCACATAACTCGAACGGCCCTGTCGAAGGGGGTTCTCCTGGGCTGTTCGAGTCTGTTTCTCCGCATTTTCGTGACCCTGCGTGACGGCGAACGCCGGACGGTGCGTGGACGAATAGGCCGCCCGGGTTTCCCGCCCGCCGGAGGACGGTTCGCGCTGCCGCGTGTGTCCGTCTACGCTGGCCTAGTCGTTTTCCGATCGGCCCGTCCTGGGGGCAGCATGATGACAGTCCCGTCGTTCGCACACGGCGACCGTCTCACCCGTCGGGACCTGGAGGCGATCACGGATGAACGCCATCGATACGAACTGGTGGACGGGACGCTTCTGGTGAGCCCCTCCCCGCGTCCGCTGCACCAAAGGGTCGTCGCGCGCCTGCTCGCGGCGCTCAGCCCGGTGTGCCCCGCGGATTGCGAGGTGCTCCCCGCACCGGTCGACGTCGTGCTCGACGAGTTCACCGTGATGATCCCTGACGTGGTGGTCGGCCGGCGGGAGACCTTCACCGAGCGCGCGCTCGTGGGCGTGCCAGTGCTCGCGGTGGAGGTCGTTTCCCCGTCCAGCCGCTACATCGACCGCCACCTCAAACCCGCCCGCCTCGCCGCGGCCGGCTGCCCGTTCTACTGGGTCATCGAGCCCAATGAGCCCACGCTCAGCTGTTTTCGCCTGGAGGGCACCGAATTCGTGCTCGACGCCGAGGCCACCGGCGACGAGACCGTGCACCTCGAGGTGCCCTACCGGATCTCCCTCAGGCCCGCGGACTTGGTTTCCAGGTACTGATCTTCACGCCGAGTCGGGTTCTTCTTCGCGCACCCGGGCGGTTTCCTCGTCGGCGATCGCCGCGTGCACCGACGTGCACGCCGCCATCAGCGCGGGCACGAACTGGTTTGCCGCGAGCACGCACGCCGTGTGCCCGGCGGGGATCTCGTACGTCGCCGCGCCCGGGATGCGCCGGGCCAGTGACCGCTGGTGCGCCGGCGCGATGAAGCCGTCGCGGCTGGTCACGACCACCGACGTCGGCACGCGCAGCGTGTGCAGCCACGGCGCGGAGTCGAAGCGGCCGATCTCGTCGAGCGCGACGGCGATGGCCCAGGGGCTCGTGGACCGGAACTCGGCGAGCGCCCACCGGTGGTCTTCCAGGCGCGCGAGCCGTTCGCGGCGCGGGTCGCCGGGGACGAGGCCGATCTTGGCCTGGTCGCGCATGAGCTGCAGCGTGCGCCCGAACAGGTCGAGCGCCACGCGCTGGCGCACGCCGCGGCGGAAGTAGCTCGCCGTCGAGCACAGGACGAGCCCGCTCACGCGCTCGCGCTGCTGGTAGGCGACCATCTGCCCGACCATGCCGCCCATCGAGTAGCCGGCGATCATGAACCGGTCGATGCCGAGCGCGTCGGCCACCGCCACGACGTCGTCGGCGCAGTCCTGCAGCGTGAACTGGTGGGAGCGAATGCCCTGCCCGTGCCAGCGCTGGTCGAACACGACCACGCGGTAGTGCGCGGAAAGCCGGTCCAGCACGGGGTACCAGGTCAGCAGGCCGGTGCAGGCCACGGAGTGCAGCAGGATGATCGCGGGCGCCTGGCGCGGGCCGACGTCGACCACCACGGTCTGGCCGCGGCCCGGCAGCGAAAGCGGCTCCGGGTCCGGCACCCCGGCCGTGGGCGGGATCGTGGCCAGCTTCCGGGTCGCCTGCCAGCCGACGTCGCCCAGCGCGCCTAGGAGAACCTGTTCCGCACCCACGTCGACTCGGCACCCCTCTTTGCTCGACGGCCTGTTCCGCTTCTGGCGTACCCGGTTGCCGAGGCCACCGGGGGTTGCCGATCCCGCCCCTTCAGGTTAAGACTAGAACGTGTTCCACTTGTGGCGGCCATCCGGAGGGAGGGACCGGCGTGGACTTCACCCCAGACGATACGCAGGCCGAGATCGCCGCGCTGACCGCAAGGGTGCTCGGCAAATCCGCCGACCCCGCCGAGCAGTGGCGCGCGCTGGCCGGCGCCGGGCTGCTCGCGCTCGCCCTGCCCGCGGACCTCGGGGGCGACGGGCTCGGGGTCGCGGAGGTCGCCGCCGTGCTGACCGAAGTCGGCCGCGCGGCCGCCGCAGTGCCCGCGTATCCCGTGCTGGCGCTGGGCGTGCTGCCCGTCGAGACGCTCGGCACGCCGCGCCAGCGCGCCCGGCTGCTGCCGCCCGTCGCGGCCGGCGACGAGGTGCTCACGGCAGCGTTGCACGAGCCGTCCGCGCCGCTCACGACCGTTCCCGGCACCGTCGCGGAGGCCGCCGACGGAGTGTGGCAGCTCACCGGCGTGAAGACGGGCGTGCCGTACGCCGCGGACGCCACGCGGATCCTCACCCCGGTCGCGCTGCCGGGTGGCACCGCCGTCGCGCTGGTCGACCCGCGCGCCGACGGCGTCGAGCTCGTCCGCACGCCCAGCTCCAGTGGCTCACCCGAGTACACCGTGCGGCTGGCCGGCGTGCGGCTCGCCGACACGGAGTTCCTGCGCGACGGCTCGCCCGGCCACGCCGTCGCCACGCTGCACCGGTTCGCGCTCGCGGGCGCGCTGGCGCTCGGCGACGGGCTGCTGGCCGGCGCGCTCGCCCTGACTTCGCGCCACGTCGCCGAACGCACGCAGTTCGGCCGTCCGCTGGCCGCGTTCCAGGCCGTGGCCCAGCAGATCGCCGACGTCTACGTGGCTGCCCGGACCGTGCACCTGGCCGCGACGTCGGCCGGGTGGCGGCTGGCGGCGGGCCTCGACGCCGACACGGAGCTCGACGTCGCCGCCTACTGGCTCACCGACCAGGCGCCCGCGGCGTTGGCGACGTGCCACCACCTGCACGGCGGCCTCGGCGTCGACCGCGAGTACCCGCTGCACCGCTACTCCTCGGCGGTGAAGGACCTCGGCCGGGCGCTCGGCGGCGCCGCGCACCGGCTGGGCCGGCTGGGGGAACGGGTGGCCGGGTGAGCACGCACATCGAGCTGACCGCCGCGCAGCAGGCGTTGCGCACCGAGCTGCGGGAGTACTTCGCGGGCCTGCTGACGCCCGAGGAACGCCGGGCACTGCTGCGGGAGCGCCACGGGCCGGTGTACCGCGAGGTCGTGCGGCGCCTGGGCCGCGACGGCAAGCTCGGCGTCGGCTGGCCGAAGCGCTACGGCGGCCAGGGGTTCGGCGAGATCGAGCAGCACCTGTTCGTGGACGAGGCCGCACGCGCCGACGTGCAGCTGCCGTCGGTGACGCTGCAGACGGTGGGCCCGACGCTGCAGGAGTTCGGTACCGAGCAACAGAAGGCGCGGTTCCTGCCGCGGATCCTCGCGGGCGAGATCCACTTCGCCATCGGCTACACCGAACCCGAGGCGGGCACGGACCTGGCTTCGCTGCGGACCCGCGCGGTCCGTGAAGGCGACGAGTACGTGGTCAACGGCCAGAAGATCTTCACCACCGGCGGCCACGACGCGGACTACATCTGGCTCGCCGTGCGGACCTCGCCGGACGCACCCAAGCACAAGGGCATCTCGATCCTCGTCGTCGACACGCGCGACCCCGGCTACTCGTGGACGCCGATCATCACCTGCGACGGCGCCCACCACGTGAACGCCACCTATTACGAGAACGTCCGCGTGCCGGCGGACCTGCTGGTGGGCCGCGAGAACGAGGGCTGGCGGCTGATCACCACGCAGCTCAACCACGAGCGCGTGATGCTCGGCCCGGCCGGGCGGATCGGCGGGCTGCACGACCGGGTGTGGGCCTGGGCCGCCGCGCGCCGCACCCCGGACGGCCTGCCGTTGCTCGACCTGCCGGACGTGCGCGCGGTGCTGGCCGAGACGTTCGCGGTGGCGCGCGTGAACGAACTGCTCAACTGGCAGGTTTCGTCGGGGACGGGCCCGGTCGCGGTGGTCGACGCGTCGGCGACGAAGGTGTTCGCCTCCGAGCGCATCCAGCGGATCGGGCGGCTGCTGGAAGAGCTGGTGGGGCGCCACGGCGACTTCGCCGACCCGGAGACGGCCGAGCTCGCCGAGTGGCTCGACGTGCTGGCCAAACGCAACCTGGTGCTGACGTTCGGCGGGGGCGTCAGCGAGATCCAGCGCGAGCTGATCGCCTCCGCCGGGCTGGGACTGCCGAGGGTGCCGCGATGACGAAGATCGAGGAAGCCGCCGCGAAGATCGCCGCCGCGGGGCCGTGCGCGCCGCGGCTCGCGCGGGATCCGGTGAACCAGGCCATGGTGAACAACTGGGTGGAGGCGATCGGGGACGCCAATCCCGTCCACGTCGATCCCGCCGTCGCGTCGGCTTCCGTCCACAAGGGACTGGTGGCGCCGCCGGCGATGGCGCAGGTGTGGACGATGGCGGGGCTGCACGTCGGGCGCGCGTACGACGACCCGATGGGCGCGATCATGGCGGTGCTCGACGAAGCCGGGTACACGTCCGTCGTCGCGACGAACTCCGACCAGACCTACGACCGCTATCTGCGGCCGGGGGAGCGGGTCGCGGCCACGACGGAGCTGCTGGACGTCGCCGGGCCGAAGCGCACGGCGTTGGGTGAGGGCTGGTTCGTGACCACGCGGACGTCGTGGACGGTGGACGGCGAGCCCGTGGCGGACATGGTGTTCCGGGTGCTGAAGTTCCGGCCGGTCCCGGCCGAACCGGCCGCGCCCGTGCTGCGGCCGGTGATCAGCCGGGACACGGAGTTCTTCTGGGCCGGTCTGTCCGACGGCGAGCTGCGCATCCAGCGGTGGGGCGACACGCTGCGGCACCCGCCGGGTCCGATGCCGCCCGACGGTTCGCTGGAGGCGACACCGGACTACGTCGTCGCGAGCGGGCGCGGCACGGTCTACAGCTACGTCGTGCACCACCACCCGCCGGTGCCGGGCAAGCGGCTGCCGTTCGTGGTGGCTCTGGTGGAGCTGGAGGAAGGCGTGCGCGTGATGGCGGAGCTGCTCGACGCGGCGCCGGACGAGGTGCGGGTCGGGCTGCCGGTGGTCGCCGCGTTCGTGCGGGTGGACGACGAGCTGACCTTGCCGGCGTGGCGGGTGGCGCGATGAGTGACGTGGTGCCGTCGTTGCGGATCGAGGCGACGACGACGTTCGTGGTCAGCACCGCGCTCGCGACCCGCGACTTCCAGGACGTGCACCACGACCGCGACGCCGCCGTCGCCCGGGGTTCGAAGGACATTTTCCTCAACATCCTCACCGACACCGGTCTCGTGCAACGGTTCGTGAGCGAGTGGGCCGGGCCCGAGGCGCTGATCCGCTCGATCAAGATCCGCCTCGGCGTGCCGTGTTACGCGGGGGACACGCTCACCTTTACCGGTCACGTTGTTTCCCGCTCCGGCGACGACGTCGAGCTCGCCGTGTCCGCCATCGGCAGCCTGGGCGAACACCTGACCGGCACGGTAACCCTCACTATGCCTGGTGGTGCGTCGTGACGTTGGCGGGCTCGGCGGCGATCGCCGGAATCGGGGCCACGGAGTTCTCGAAGGATTCGGGCCGCAGCGAACTCCGGTTGGCAGCCGAATGCGTGACGCACGCGCTGGCAGACGCCGGCCTGACGGCGTCCGAAGTGGACGGGCTGGTGTCGTTCACGATGGACGGCACCGCGGAGATCGCGCTGGCCCGCGAGCTCGGCATCCCGGAGCTCAAGTTCTTCAGCCGCATCCACTACGGCGGCGGCGCCGCGGCCGCGACCGTGCAGCAGGCCGCGATGGCCGTGGCCACCGGTGTCGCCGACGTGGTGGTGGCGTACCGGGCCTTCAACGAACGCTCCGAACAGCGCTTCGGCCGAGTGTCGGCCGCCGCGGCGACGCAGGTGAACTCGTCCGGTGTGGACAACGCGTTCCACTACCCGATGGGCATCGCGACGCCGGCCGCCACCGTCGCCATGATCGCGCGCCGCTACCTGCACGACTACGGCGCCACGAGCGAGGACTTCGGCCGCGTCGCCGTGGTGGATCGCGCGCACGCCGCGACCAACCCGGCGGCGTGGTTCCACGGCCGGCCGATCACGCTCGCCGAGCACCAGGCGTCGCGCTGGGTCGCGGAACCGCTGCACCTGCTCGACTGCTGCCAGGAGAGCGACGGCGGGGTGGCGCTGGTCGTCACGAGCGTCGAGCGCGCGCTCGACCTACGCCACGCGCCGGCCGTGGTCGCGGCGGCGGCGCAGGGGAGCGGGCCGGACCAGTACGTGATGACCAGCTACTACCGCGACGACCTCGCTGCGCTGCCCGAGATGGGCGTGGTGGGCCGGCAGCTGTGGGCGCGGTCGGGACTCGGACCGTCCGATGTGGACGTCGCGGTGCTCTACGACCACTTCACCCCGTACGTGCTGATGCAACTCGAGGAGCTCGGCTTCTGCGGCCGCGGCGAGGCGAAAGACTTCATCGCCGGCGACACCCTGACGCTGGACGGCGCGCTGCCGCTCAACCCGCACGGCGGGCAGCTCGGCGAGGCCTACATCCACGGCATGAACGGCATCGCCGAGGCCGTGCGCCAGATCCGCGGCACGGCCGTGAACCAGGTGCGCGACGCCGAGACTGTGCTGGTGACCGCGGGCACCGGCGTCCCGACTAGTGGACTGGTCTTGACTCGTCACTGAGCGCGACAAATACCCTGGCCCCGTACGGGTAGCTCTACGAGGGCGGTAACTCTTGTGGGGCAACGGCTTTCACCTCTTTGCTGGCTGGTGCTCACCCGCCGTGGAATGTCACCGTGGAGCGGAGATCAGCGACGCAGCGTGAAAGCAGGCACGACGATGTCCGGATCCACCGTCCTCGCGGGCTCGCCATGAGTGCACCGGTGCTGGTGGCGTGGTTGCTCACCGCGGTCTTCGCGGTGCTCGCGCTGCCGTGCGTGCTGCGGCTCGTGCGGCTCGACTACGCGCGCCTCGGCTCCGGCATGCGCAACGCCGACCTCGCCGAGCTGCTGCTCGTGGTGGCCATGGTGGCGATGATCTCGCCCGTCGGCGGCCCCATTCCCGCCGCTGGCTGGCAGGCGGTGTTCGTGCTCACGGCGGCCTGGTTCGGGTTCGCCTGGTGGCGCGGGCGCGGTCAGGCGCACGCGGCGCACGCTTCGGGCTGCGGCCACCACGCGCTGTCGGCGGCCGCGATGCTGTACATGGTGAGCGCGATGCCCCACGACGGCATGGTCCACGGCCCGTGGCTCACGATGTCCTCAATGGACGCCCGGCTCGCGGTGCCGCTGCTCGCCGTGCTGGGCGCGGTGTACTTCGTGGCCGACGCCGCACGGTCGGGAGTGGTCGCGGTGCGTACGCGCGGCGCGGCCGCACCCGGGCTGACCTCACGCACGGTGTGCCGCGCGGTGATGGGTGCGGGTATGGGGTACCTGCTGCTGGCTGCGGTGTAACGGACTGTTGCCGGCTCAGCCGATCCGGCGGACCTCGCCGTCGGGCGGTGGCGTGCCGAGGTCCGGCAGCTCGCGCGCCGGGTTCTCCTCGATCCACTTGCGCGTGGAGGCGACGTCACGGTCGAGGGCCTCGATCAGCTCTTCGCCGGAGTTGTACTTCTGCTGCTCACGCAGGTGCGCGCCGAGCCAGACGGTGAGCGTCTCGCCGTAGAGGTCGCCTTTGAAGTCGAGCAGGTGCGCTTCGACGAGCCGGTAGCCGTCGGCGCCGTAGTACGTGGGGCGGCGCCCGACCGACACGGCGGCGGCCACGTGCGTGCCGTCCGCGCGCTCGGCCCAGCCGGCCCAGACACCGTCGCCGACCTGCCCGCTCTGGTTGCGCAGCGCGATGTTCGCCGTGGGGAAGCCCAGCTCGCGGCCGCGCTGGTCACCCGGCTCCACCGGTCCGCGGACCACGAAGAAGGTGCCGCTGTGCTGACCGAGAGCGTGCTCGTCCGCCATCCGCCGTCCCGTCCCTGTTCCGGTGTCCTTTCCGACACCGTAATACTGGCGGTCGGCTCAGCGCGGCACGAGCACTGTGTCGGACAGCACAGGAGCGTCGTCACGCTCCGGAGCGGTCGTGGTCACCAGCAGCCGGTCGCTCTCGCGCCACACGCGCGTGCGCAGCGGTTCGCCCGGAAAGACCACGCCGGCGAACTTCGTCCCGAACGAGCGGATCCGCGTGGGATCGCCGTCGAGGAACGCGTCGGTGAGCGCCTTCGCGACCACGCCGTAGGTGCACAGGCCGTGCAGGATCGGGCGGTCGAACCCGGCGGCTTTCGCGAACGCGGGGTCGGCGTGCAGCGGGTTGCGGTCGCCGCACAGGCGGTACAAAAGCGCCTGCTGGGGCAGCGTCGGGGTGTCGAGCACGGCGTCGGGCTCGCGCTCGGGCCACGCGAGCTTGCGCGACGGCCCGCGCTCGCCACCGAACCCGCCTTCGCCGCGGGCGAAGATGCCGGAACGAGCCGTCCACAGTGGATCGCCCTGGGTGTCGGCCACCGTGGTCTCCTGCACGAGAACCGCGGCCTTGCCCTTGTCGAACACGTCGGTGATGCGGGTGCGCGCCACCGCTTCGCCGTCGACGGGGATGGGCCGGTGCAGCTCGATCTCCTGCGTGCCGTGCAGCACCTTCGCGAGGTCGATGTCCACGCCCGGGAACTTGAGCGTGGGCGGGGTGAACGTGCGCAGGTTCACCGCGACCGTGGCGAACGTCGGGATCACGCGCAGGTCCTGCTCGTAGGTGTAGCGCAGCTCGCGCTCGTCGACCGGATCGGCGCCGGCGCCCAGCGCGAGGTGGTAGAGCAGCACGTCGGACGGCGTCCAGGCGAACCGCACCTCGCCCAGGTCGGCACCGATCGCGAGCGCGGGGTCGATGGGCACGGAGTCTCCTTGGTTTTCGGCTTATTCGTAGCTGACCGACACCTCGTCCGTGACGGGCAGCGACTGGCAGGCCAGCACGATCCCGTCGGCGAGGTCTTCAGCGTCGAGCACCTCGTTGTTCAGCATCTTCACCTCACCCGACACCAGTCGGCACGCGCAAGCGCTGCACTGGCCTTCGCGGCACGAGTAGGGCGCGTCGAGGCCTTCGGCGAGCAGGTGGTCGAGCAGCTTCCGCTGTCGGGGCCAGGCGACGGTGCGGGTTTCGCCGTCGAGATCGACGGTGAGCCGGGCCGTCTCGCCGCCGTCTGCTTCGAGCTCGGGTTCGACGGAGTGCTCGAAGGGGTTCCCGGTGAGGGAGTGGAACTTCTCGACGTGGACGCGCTCACGCGGCAGGCCGAGCTCGGTCAGCGCGGTCCTGGCCGCGGCCATGAACGGCGCCGGCCCGCACACGTACGCGTCGTGGCCGCGGTAGGGCGCGGCGAGGGTTTCGAGCGTGCGCGAGGACGGCAGGCCCTGCAGGCATTCGAGCCAGTGCACGACGATGAGTCGGTCCGGGTGCTGTGTCACTAGCTCGGCGAGCTGCCGGGCGAAGATGACGGACGCTTCGTCGCGGTTGGCATACACGAGCACGACCTGACCGGTGCCGTGCCGCAGCGCCGACTTGAGGATCGACATCACCGGCGTGATCCCGCTGCCCGCCGCGAACAGCAGGAAGTCGCCGTCCAGGGAGGACGGCACGAATACCCCGGCCGGCGGCAGCACGTCGATCTCCGCGCCGACCCGCAGCTCTTCGCACACCCAGCCGGAGCCGAAGCCCGTGCGCTTCACCGTGACCTGCACCCGGCCTTCGTGCGGCGCGCTCGACAGCGAGTAGCACCGCGCGACGGACCCCGTGCGGTCGCTGGGGATCCGCAGCGTGAGGAACTGGCCCGGCGCGTAGGCGAAGGTCGCTTGATGCTCTTCCGGGATGGCGAACACGATCGAGCGCGCGTCGGCGGTCTCGACGATCACCTCCGCGACGGTCAGTGTCACGACGTCAGCCACCGCGCACCACCTCGGCCGCGCTGCCGTCGCGGGACCGGTCGGCCACGGCGAGGCTCCCGTCACGCACGGCGTCGGTGATGCTGTCGGCCAGATGCTCGCACGTGTCGAGCAACGCGGGATGCCGGCCGGCGGCCACGTGCGCGGCGAAAACGGGACAGCTGCGGGAAGCGTCGGTGGTCCACTGGATGCTCGTGTGCATGAGGCTGTTCTTCTTCACCAGCACGCACGTTCCGCAGCTGCGGCACTCGTGCGGCCGCAGTCCGGCGGTGAGGAACTCCGTGACCTCGGCCGTCACACGCCTGCCTCTTCCGCCTCCGCGCGCTGCCGCGCCAGGTTCTCCGCCACCTCCGCGGTCCAAGCCTCGTTGGCCTTGCTGGTGTTGACCTCGAACTCGAAGCGGCGCGTCATGTCCTCGGTGACGTCGTCGGCGTTCACGTAGAACTGCTCGTACCAGCGGCGCAGCTGGTAGACGGGCCCGTCTTCCTCGCACAGCAACGGGTTGTCTATGCGGGTCTTGTTCTTCCAGATCTCCACGTCCTGCAGGAACCCCACGCCGATGCCCTTCGCGAGCCGCGCGGCGATCTTGTCCGCGTGCTCGTCGGAGATCCCGGGCAGCTTCTTGACCATGATCCCCCACTGCAGCACGAACGACGTCGGCGTGACGGGGTAGTGGCAGTTGATGAGCACGTTCTCGATCTCGAAGCCCTGGAACGAGTTCACCAGGTGGTTGATCATGTACGACGGCCCGAAGTACGAGGCTTCCGAGCGCAGCAGGTTGTCCTCGCCGCCGTAGTTCGACGCCATGCCCATGTCGGGGCGGCCCTTGGTGTTGAGGAACTGCGTGGCGATGTGGCCTTCGAACACGTTCTTGAAGTACGTGGGGTAGGCGTAGTGGATGTAGAAGAAGTGCGCCATGTCCACGACGTTGTCGATGATCTCGCGGCAGTTGGCGTTCTCGATGAGGATCGAGTCCCAGGTCCAGTTGCTCCACTCGTCGCTGAACGCGCCCTCGACGCGGGGGATCACCGCGTCGTCGGGCGGCGGGTTGCCTTCGGGGTCGTGCCACACGAGCAGCTGCTTGTTCTCCTCCAGCACGCGCCAAGACCGTGTCCGCGCGCGAAGTGGAACCCGTTTGGCGTAGGGGATCGACACGCACTTGCCGGCGCCGTTCCAGCGCCAGTCGTGGAACGGGCACGCGAGCTCATTGCCCTTGACCGAGCCCTGGGTGAGGTCGCCGCCCATGTGGCGGCAGTAGCCGTCGAGCACGTTGAGCCGGCCCGACGATTCGGCGAAGACCACGAGCTTCGTGCCGAACGCTTCGATGGCGTGGGGTTTCCCGTCGCGGAAGGTGTCGGCGAGGCCGAGGCAGTGCCAGCCGCGCGCGAAGCGCGTGGGCGGCGTGCCGACGTCGATCGTGCGGACGGTCTCTCGCGGTGGTGACGTCACTGGCTGCCTCCCGTGCCGGTCCGATCTTCGGTCGCGAGCCGCTCGGCCGCAAGGTAGCCGAACACCATCGCGGGCCCGATCGTCGCGCCGGGCCCGGCGTAGGTGCGGCCCATCACGGCCGCGCTGGTGTTGCCCGCCGCGTAGAGCCCGGGGATGATCGAGCCGTCTTCGCGCAGCACGCGGGCGTGCTCGTCGGTGCGCAGCCCGCCCTTGGTGCCCAGGTCGCCGGGCACGATCTTCACCGCGTAGAACGGCGGTTTGGCCAGCGGGCCGAGGCTGGGGTTGGGGTGGTTGAGCGGGTCGCCGTAGTAGTGGTCGTAGGCGCTTCGCCCGCGGTGGAAGTCTTCGTCGACGCCGGTGCGGGCGAAGCCGTTGAAGCGTTCGACGGTGCTTCGCAGGTCTTCGGCAGGTACGTCGATGCTGGCGGCCAGCTCTTCGATCGTCGGTGCCTTCGCGACGATGCCGGCTTTGTACCAACGGCCGGGCAGGGGCTGGCGCGGGCCGATGCCGGTGAACAGGTAGCGGTCCTTGTAGCGCTGGTCGAACACGAGCCACGTGGGGATGTGCTCGGCGGGGCCGTCGCCTTCGCCGTACATCGCGTGGACGGCTTCGACGTAGGGCGCGGACTCGTTGACGAACCGGGCACCTCGCGCGTTGACCATGAGGGAGCCGGGCCGCGACCGCTCGGCAAGGGCGAACCACGGGCCGCCGGTGAGCGGGATCGACGGGCCCCACCACGCGTCGTTCATGAGGTCGGTGGCCGCGCCGAGCTTCAGGCCGGCCGTGATGCCGTCGCCGGTGTTGGCGGCGGCGCCCACGGTCCACTCGGTGCCGATCGGGGCGCGCTGGTACTTGGTGCGCATCTCCTCGTTGTGCTCGAAGCCGCCGCACGCGAGCAGCACGCCGAGGCGGGCGTGGAAGACGGTGCCGGTGGTTCGGACGCCGGTGACGCGGCCGTTTTCGGTGGTCAGCTCGACGAGCGGGGTGTCGAGAAGGACGTCGACGCCGGCACGCCTGAGCCCCAGGAAAAGCCCGGCCGCAAGCGCTTGCCCCATGGCGATCGGCTCCTGCCCGCGGAGCCTCCCCTCGAGCCAGCGCGCGCCGAGCTTGGCAACGCGGGCGAGGCCGCGGGGGTGGCGGGCGAGCAGGCTCAGCCAGCGGTAGTCCGACTGGGTGATCGGGACGCCGAGCGGCGGCGCGCTGTACGGCGGCTCCAGGTGAGCCAGGTCGTCGCCCAGGAGCTTCGCGTCGAGCGGCTTCGGTTCGACGGAGCGGCCCGCGGCGCGTCCGCCGGGGGCTTCGGGGTGGTAGTCGCTGTAGCCCGGCACCCAGCGGAACTCGAGTGGGGTGTGCCGCGTGATGAGCTCCAGGACCTCGGGCCCGTGCGCCAGGAACGCCTCGCGGTTGGCCTCGGGCACGACGTCGCCGACGATCGCGGCCAGGTACTCGCGGGCTTTGTCCGGGGTGTCGTCGATGCCGGCTGCCTTGAGCGCGTGGTTGCCGGGGAGCCAGACGCCGCCGCCTGACCGGGCCGTCGACCCGCCGAAGCAGGCCGCCTTCTCCAGCACGACCACGCTGAGGCCCCGGCGGGCGGCGGCGAGCGCGGCGGTCATCCCGGCGGCGCCGCTGCCGGCGACCACCACGTCGTACTCGTTCGCCATGCCACCTCACATGTAACGTGTTATCGCGAGTTCCTGGCCTGTTCGGAGCAGCTTCTGTCACCATAGACGAGAACGTGTTCCAGTTCTAGGGTGGCCGACATGGACGAGCTCGTGGCAGACGTCGTCGTGATCGGAGCCGGCGCGGCCGGCGCGTGCGCGGCCATCGAGGCCGCCGACGCGGGGGCCGAGGTGCTGCTCCTCGACCGGTTTTGGGGTGGTGGCGCGAGCCGGGTGAGCGGCGGCGTGGTCTACGCCGGCGGCGGCACTTCGCAGCAGCTCGACGCCGGGATTTCCGACAGCGTCGACGCGATGTTCGAGTACCTCCGGCTGGAGACCGACGGGGTCGTGTCGTCGCGGACGTTGCGGCGGTTCTGCGAGACGAGCCCGGAGATGATCCGGTGGCTCGAGGGGCTGGGGGTGCCGTTCGAGGGGAGTTTGTGCCCGTACAAGACGTCGTATCCCAGCAACGCGCATTATCTGTACTACTCCGGGAGTGAGGCGTCGGGCGGGTTCCGGGACGCGGCCGCGCCGGCACCGCGCGGGCATCGCGTGAAGGGGCCGGGGACGTCGGGGAAGCTACTGATGGTGCGGTTGCTCGCGGCGGCGCGGGAGCGTGGGGTGCGGGTGGTGCCGCAGACCCGGGCGCGGAGTCTCGTCGTGGACGCTTCTGGTGCGGTCACGGGGGTTGTCGCGGACAGCTTGGCTCCTTCTTGGGCGCGGCGGCGGCATGCGGTGCTGGCTTCGTACGCCGCGAAGCCGGGGATTTATGTGCCACCGTTTCGACGCTCGTTGCACCGGCGCGTGGAGCGGCTGGAAGAGCGGTGTTCGCGTGAGGTGCGGATCGTGGCGCGCCGGGGTGTGGTGCTCGCGGCGGGCGGGTTCATCGCGAATCGTGAGCTGGTGCGGCAGCATGCACCGGCGTATCGCGGCGGGCTTGTGCTGGGAACTTCGGCCGACGACGGTTCGGGTATCGAGCTGGGCTTGTCGGTGGGCGGCCGGGTCGCGGAGATGGGCCGGATCTCGGCGTGGCGGTTCCTCGCGCCGCCGGCCGCGTTCCTCGGTGGCCTGCTCGTGGACGTCGACGGGCGGCGGATCATCGACGAATCCCGTTACGGCGCGGCGATCGGCGAGCGGATGATCTCCGCGCACGGCGGACGGGGCTGGCTGCTCGTCGACGAGCCGGTGGTTGCCGAGGCTCGGCGGGACGGGCGCAAGCAGGGGCAGTGGTTCGCGTGGATGCAGCTGCGGTACCTGCTCGGCCGCGGGCGCGTCACGGGTGCTTCCTTGGAGGAAGTCGCGCGGCGGGCCGGTGTCGACCCGGAGGGTTTGCGGGAGACGCATGCCGCGTATCGGCGAGGTCCGGATCCGCTGGGGAAGCCCGCGGAGTTCGCACGGCCGTTGGACACTCCGCCGTTTTCGCTGATCGACGTGTCGGTGAAGCCGAGCCTCGGCTACCCGTGCCCGATGCTGACGCTGGGCGGGCTCGTGGTCGACGAGGACACGGGCGAGGTGGCCGGCGTTCGCGGTCTGTACGCGGCAGGGCGGACGGCCGTGGGAATCTGTTCCAGGTCCTACGTGAGCGGTCTGTCGCTGGCCGACTGCGTGTTTTCCGGTCGCCGGGCGGGGAAGAGTAGCGCCTTGGAATCCGATCGCGTCGACAAAAACGAGAACGTGTTCTAGTCTTGGTCTCGTCGAACGAGAGGACGGCCGATGAGCGAGCTGGCTGCCGTGATCGCCGGAGTGCGTGACCTGCTTCCGGTGCTGCGGGAACGCGCGCAGGAGACCGAGGACGCGCGGCGCGTGCCGGTCGAGTCCGTCAAGGCGTTGCAGGAGACCGGGTTCTTTCGCCTGCTGCAGCCGAAGCCGTACGGTGGGCTGGAAGCCGACCCGGTCACGTTCTACACCGCGGTGAAGCTCGTGGCGAGCGCGTGCGGGTCCACGGGCTGGGTCGCGTCCATCCTCGGCGTCCACCCGTGGCACCTGGCGCTGTTCGACGCGCGGGCGCAGGAAGACGTGTGGGGCGAGGACCACGACGTGCGGATCTCGTCGTCGTACGCGCCGATGGGCAAGGCGACGGTGGTCGACGGCGGCTACCGGCTGTCGGGCCGCTGGAGCTTCTCGTCCGGCTGCGACCATTGCACGTGGGTGCTGCTGGGCGCGCCGGCGTTCGCGGACGGCGCGCCGGTGGACTTCTGCACGTACCTGCTGCCTCTGTCCGACTATTCCCTTGTGGACGTGTGGGACACGGTGGGCCTGCGGGGGACGGGGTCCAATGATGTTGTGGTGGAGGACGTCTTCGTACCAGCGCACCGCGCACTGTCCTTTGTGGCCACGTCGAAGTGCCGCACGCCAGGCCAGGAGGTGAACCCGGGGCCGTTGTACAAGCTGCCCTACGGTTCGGTGCACCCGAGCACGATCACCGCACCGATCATCGGCATGGCGCAGGGCGCGTACGACGCGCACGTGGAGCACCAGGGACGTCGCGTGCGGGCGGCGTACGCGGGGGAGAAGGCGCAGGACGATCCGTTCGCCAAGATCCGCATCGCCGAGGCCGCCAGCGAGATCGACGCCGCGTGGCTGCAGCTCACGCACAACATCGACGAGCTGTACCAGCTGGCGCGTCGCGGCGAGAAGCTGCCGTTCTCCACGCGGCTGCGCGTGCGGCGCGACCAGGTCCGCGGCACCGAACGCGCGATCTCCGCGATCGACCGCCTTTTCGAGAACTCCGGCGGCCGCGCGCTGCAACGTGGCACCCCGATCCAGCGTTTCTGGCGCGACGCACACGCCGGCCGCGTCCACGCCGCCAACGACGCCGAGCGCGCGTACGTCATGTTCGGCACCGGCGCCTTCGGGCTGCCCGTCGAGAATGCGATGGTGTGATGGGCTCTGTTGTAACCGTCCCGAGTGGACTGTCGCTGCACTACCACGAAGCCGGCTCCGAGCACTCCGAAGCCGTGATCCTCCTCCACGGCGGCGGCCCGGGCGCCTCGGCGTGGTCCAACTTCGGACGCACCCTGCCTGAGTTCGGCAAGGTGTATCGCACGCTGGCCGTCGACCAGCCGGGTTTCGGGCAGTCGTCGAAGCCCACCGAGCACCCCCACTACTTCCGCCACAGCGCCGACGCCATCGTCGGCCTCATGGACACGCTCGGTATCTCGCGCGCCCACTTCGTCGGCAATTCCTTGGGCGCGGGCGCCGCCGTACGCCTGGCCCTGGACCACCCTTCGCGCGCCGGCCGCCTGGTTCTGATGGGCGCGGGCGGCCTGAGCGTGAACCTCTTCGCGCCCGACCCCACGGAGGGCGTGCGCCTGCTGGGCCGCTTCGCCGCTTCCCCCACGCGCGACCGCATGGCCGCGTTCCTGCGCATCATGGTCCACGACCAGTCCCTGATCACAGACGAGCTGATCGACGACCGCTTCGCCGCCGCTTCTTCACCGGAATCCCTGGCCGCCATGCGCTCGTTGGGTCAGTCGTTCGCATCGTCTGTCGAGGACGGCCTCCTCTGGCGCGACGCATACCGCTTACGCCAACGCGTCCTGCTCGTCTGGGGCCGCGAAGACCGCGTAAACCCTCTGGACGGCGCCCTCCTCGCCCTGAAAACCATTCCGCGCGCCCAGCTCCACGTCTTCGGCGGCTGCGGGCACTGGGCCCAGCTCGAAAAGTTCGACGAGTTCAACCGCCTCACCCTCGACTTCCTGGGGAGCCCGTGATGGCGACCGATTCCCTGAGCCGCCTCCGCCTCGCCGCCGGTTTCCGTGGGACGCGTGACGGTGATTCGTCCACTGGCACACCTCGGCGTCGCCTTCGGCTTTCTGTGGAGCAAGTGATCGCGATGAGTTCGTTGCGCTACATCCGCTTGGCCGTCGACCTTCCCGGGCGTGCGTAATGGCCATCAGCTCCCTGGGCTACCTCCGCGTCGAAGCAACCGACGTCCCCGCCTGGCGCGTCTATGCGTTGAAGGTCCTGGGCTTGGTCGAAGGCACCGGCCCCAACCCCGACGCGTTGTATCTGCGCATGGACGACTTCCCCGCCCGCCTCGTCATCGTCCCGGGCCCCACCGACCGCCTCGCACAAGTCGGCTGGGAAGCCGCCAACGCCGAGGAACTCGACGACATCCGCACCCGCCTGGCCGCCGCTTCCGTGCCCTACAAGGAAGGCACGCCCGACGAACTGGCCGACCGCCGCGTCGCCGAACTGATCACCTTCGCCGACCCCTCCGGCACCACGCTGGAAGTCTTCCACGGCGTCGCTCTCCAACACCGCCGTGTCGTCAGCCCCTACGGCCACCACTTCGTCACCGGCTCCCAAGGCCTGGGCCACGTCGTCCTGTCCACCCACGACGACGCCGCCGCGCTCGCCTTCTACCGCGACATCCTCGGCTTCCGCCTCCGCGATTCCATGCGCCTGCCACCCCAGCTGGTCGGCCGCCCCGCCGACGGCCCACCCGCGTGGCTGCGCTTCTTCGGCTGCAACCCCCGCCACCACAGCCTCGCGTTCCTCCCGATGCCCACCCCCAGCGGCATCGTCCACCTCATGCTGGAAGTCGAATCCACCGACGACGTCGGCCTCTGCCTCGACCGCGCCCACCGCCGCTCGGTGCCACTGTCGGCCACCCTCGGCCGCCACGTCAACGACCTCATGCTCTCCTTCTACATGAAAACCCCCGGCGGCTTCGACCTCGAATACGGCTGCGAAGGCCGCCACGTCGACGACACCACCTGGCTCGCGCGCGAAAGCACCGCGGTGTCGTTGTGGGGCCACGACTTCAGCGTCGGTTCTCGATGACGACGGCGCTTCGCAGATGTCTCGGCGCGCGCCGGCGTCGCGGTGTCGTTGTGGGGCCGCGGCTTTTGCGTCGGTTCTCGATGACGACGTTGCTTCGCAGTTGTCTCCGCGCGCCGGCGTCGCGGTGTTTTGTGGCGACGGGACCTCGGTGTCGTTGTGGGCCTGCGGCTTCTGTGTCGGTTCCCGATGACCACGCTGCTTCGTAGTCTCTCCGCCCGCGCCCGCGCGCCTTGGCCTCGAAGCCACCGGCGACCTGGCGTCCTACCGCACCGTCGATGAGGCCTGGATGACCGCCGTACTCGATCCGTCTCGATTCCGTGCCGTGCTCGGGCACTTCTGCACCGGCGTCACCATCGTCACCGGGCGCGACGGGGCCACTCCCGTCGGGTTCGCGTGCCAGTCGTTCGCGGCGTTGTCGCTGGATCCGCCGCTGGCGTTGTTCTGCGTGGCCCGCACGTCGCGCACCTGGCCGGTCCTCGCCGCCACGGGTCGCTTCGCAATCAACGTCCTCGCCGAGCACCAGCGCGACCTCAGCGCCACTTTCGGCGCCCGCGGCGACGACAAGTTCGCCACTGTGGCCTGGCACCTCGCTCCGTCCGGCGCCCCGCTGATCCACGGCGCCCTCACGTGGATCGACTGCGCCCTCGAGACCGTGCACCCCGCCGGCGACCACCACGTCGTCATCGGCCGCGTGACCGCTCTCGGCGACACTTCCGACGCCCGGCCGCTGCTCTTCCACCGCGGCCAGTACACCGTCACGGAACCGGTCCCCGACCCGCTCGCGGCTCTCCTGCCCTGGGCCCGCCCGGACGACTGGCTGTAGCGCGCCCCGAGCCTCACTTCCAGCGGAAATGCACGAACACCCGCCCGAAGTTGTCCTTGTCCTTCTCCACCCGGTGGTAGAGCGCCTTGATCTCCTTCTGCTCCAAGAACCGCAGCACGTGCTTCTTCAGCTGCCCGGACCCCTTGCCCGGGATGATCTCCACGAGCGGCGCCTTCTTGGCCACCGCCTCGTCGATCACCGCCCGCAGCGCCCGGTCGATCTCGCCGCTGCGGTTGTAGATGTCGTGCAGGTCGAGTTTGAGCTTCATGCCGTCCAGCGTGCCACGCGCGCCCCGCGAGATGACCGGACCGAGCCTCCGGCGCACCCCTCATGGCGCCGGCGGCTCGGTCCGAAGAGGAGAGATCAGCAGGCGTTGATCTTCCAGGAGTCGGCCTTGTCGTTGGCGCCAGGGATGTCGGCGAGGTTCTTGTAGTCCTTGAACGGGCTGACCTTGAGGATCAGCTTGTCGCCCAGGACGCCGCGGTGGTTGTAGAGGCAGATGGTGCGGTTGCCGTTGTTGATGATCGACGACAGCTGGCTGCGCCGGTCACCCTTGGTCGCTTGCGGCGGGTTGTTGAAGCTCCCCGACGGGGTGGAGCTGTAGTTCAGGTGCCAGCGCTGGTTGTAGACGCCGGCGTTGTAGTCCTTGTCCTGGTAGAAGCAGTAGTAGTTCGCCGGGCAGGGCGCGGTCGCGGCGGAGGCCGGCGCTGCGGCGAGCACGGTGCCGGCGGCGACACCGGCGACGGCGGCCGCGATCGCGGCGGCGGGACGGATCTTCGACATGGCGGTTCTCTCCCCTTGAGCGGTCACTCCCGGAGCGGGCGACCGGATGGCTCAACCGTGGCGAGATCCGTCCTCGCGCCGTCATCACGCCGTCCTCACGCAGGTCAGCGCAGGTATGATCATGGTCCGGGGAGGGACGTGGATGGACTTCTGTGTGCTGGGGCCGTTGGAGATCTGGACGGCCGGGGGACGGTTGTCCCTCCCGGGAACCCGGCATCAGCGCGTGTTGGCGACGTTGCTGCTAACCCCCAACGCCGTCGTCCCCATGGCGAGGCTCATCGGGGCCACGTGGGAGGGCGAGCCGCCCGCCACGGCCACCAAGCAGGTGCAGAACTGTGTGTCGGCGCTACGCGAACGGCTCGGTGACGCCGAGCAGCGCCTCATCGTCACCGACGGTCCCGGCTACCGGATCACCGTCGCCGACGACCAGCTCGACCTGCTCCGCTTCACCAAGGGCATCGCCGACGCGAAGCGGTTCGCGGAGAAGGGCGCCCTGCGCGACGGTGTGCGCGAGATCCGCACCGCGCTCAAGCTCTGGCGCGGTCCCGCACTCGACGGGCTCGACACCCCGGCGCTGGTCAGCCGCGCTGCCCGGCTGGACGAGCAGCGCCTGGACGCGTTCGAGTCGTGCGTCGACTGGCAGTTCGCGCTCGGCCAGCACCGCGAGGTCGTCGACGAACTCGCCGAGGTCGTCGCCGAGCACCCGCTCCGCGAACGGCCGCACGCCCAGCTGATGCTCGCGCTCGATCGCTCCGGCCGGCAGGCAGACGCGCTCAAGGTGTTCCAGCGCCTGCGCACCGACCTCGCCGAAGAGCTGGGCATCGACCCCGGCCACGACGTCCGCGACCTGCACGAACGCATCCTCCGCGGCGAGAACCGCCCGGCCGGCGACGCGCCCGTCACAGCCGCACCCCCGGACGAGCTCGACCGCGCGGCAAAGGAGCTCGCCGCGGCGATCACCCGGCAGTGGACCGCCGAAGCCGAGATGCGCTCGCTCAAGCGGCCGGAGCCGGTGCCGTTGAACTGGTCGAGCACCGAGCGCGAGGTCGCCGCCGCCGCGTCAGCAGTGCTCGGCGCCCGCCCCGGCGAGGGCCCGGACCGCCTCGTGCTGAGCGGCGATCTGACCGACGTCGTCGCGAAATTCCGGCAGGTCCCGGCCCGGCAGCTCGTGGTACTCGGCGAGCCCGGCGCCGGAAAGTCCGTGCTGGCAATCCTCCTCACTCTCGGCTTGCTTACCGACCCGCCACCGGGCGAGCCGGTGCCGGTGCTGTTGCCGCTCGCCTCCTGGAACCCTCGCCGTGAGCACCTGCACACCTGGCTGGCGCGCAAGCTGGTCGAGGAATACCCGGGCCTCGCGAACACCGCCGCCTACGGCGAGGACGCCGGCCTGCGCCTGGTCCTCGAAGGCCGGATCGTCCCCGTCCTCGACGGCCTCGACGAAACCCCGCCCGGCCTCCACACCGCCGCCATCGACGCGCTCGACCAGGCCGTCGGCGCCGGCCGCCCGCTGGTGGTGACCTGCCGCAGCGCCGAGTACGAGCTCGCGGTCCGCCAAGCGGGCTCCTTCCTGACCCGGGCCGCGGTGGTCGAGATCGAGCCGGTCGAGATCGAGGACACGATCGCCTTCCTCACCGCACGCCGACGCTCCGGCGAGACCCGCTGGGACCCGCTCGTCCGCCGCCTGCGCCGCGAGCCGACCGGGCCGCTCGCCCAAGCCCTGCGCACGCCGCTCATGGTCGATCTCGCCAGGACCGCCTACGCGAACCCCGCCACCGACCCCGGCGAACTCTGCGACGCCACGCGATTCCCGGACCGCGCATCCGTCGAACGACACCTCCTCGACGCGTACCTCCCTGCCGTCTACACCCGCAAACCCGCACCTCCCGCTCAGCTCGCCCGCCCACACCGGCCGCGCGACTACGACCCCGAGGAGGCCGAGCGCTGGCTCACCTTCCTCGCGCGGCAGCTCGAGCGCGAACGCACCCGCGACCTCGCCTGGTGGCAGCTCGACCGCGCCGTGCCGAGCCTCGTCGTCGGCCTGTACCTCGGCTTGCCGCCCGCAGTGCTGTTCGCCCTCACCGGCTGGCTGGCCGCCGGCCCGGTGATCGGGGTGATCTACGGAGGCTCCTTCGCGATCGCGGGCTGCGTTACGCACAGCGTCGGGCGCCGGCCAGGACCGTTGCGAGTGGAACCGAGGTTCGCCGGCACCGCCGGCCGCTTCGCCCGCCGGTTCGCGGTGGGCGCCGTGATCGGCGTCTGCCTCGGCCTCGGCTGGTCGCTCCCGGCCTGGGTGATCAGCCTGCTCGCGCTCGTGTTCGGCCTGGCCATCGGCGTGCACGTCTGGCTGGGCACGCCGCTCGACGCGAACCGGGTGTCCAGTCCGGAGACCGTGCTGCGCCACGATCGTGCTGCGGCTCTCTCGTTCACGTTGTCATTCATGGTCTCCCTGGGTCTCTTCTACGGTTTGGCACTGGCTCTCACCCCCGCCGAGTCCACCTTCGAAGTGCTGAACGGGCACTACGACGTGGTGCTCGGGCTGACGGGCGGGGTGGCCGCCGGGCTGCTGGGCCGGTACCTCGTGGCGAACCTGGGTGGTGTCGCCTACGGAATCGCCGGAGCGGTCATCGGTGGACAGGTGTTCCTGCCTGCGACCAGCGCGGTGCAGGCAGTGGCAGGTGGCGGTCTGTTCGGCCTTTCGGTCGGCGTGAGTGTGTGTTTGGCCCGGGCGTGGGGCGCATTCGCGTTCACCCGGCTCTGGCTGGCGTCGCGGGGCCGGATTCCGTGGGGATTCATGGCTTTCCTCGCCGACGCGCACCGGCGCGGGGTGTTGCGTCAGGTCGGCGAGGTGTACCAGTTCCGGCACGCGAGGCTGCAGGAGCGGCTTGCCGACGCGGGATCCACAGCCGGTGGGCACCCAGTCATGAGTGACGAGTAAGGATCACTGGAGCAGCACCGTTCCATCATGCCCACGGTGATTCGCAGATGTCATCGATTCGAACACATGTTCGCACGATCGGGTGGTCACTCGGGTGAAGGGCGGCAATCGCCGCCTGGGGCGCGCTAACCTCGGATTCATCAAAGCAGCCGGACGCGGTGCGACTCCGCCCCGTCCTCATCGGCGCGGAAATCCTTCAGCAGCAACAATTTCTGCACTCGAGCAGCACATCTCGAGCAGGACACCGACACATTCACGTGAGAACGGATCAGCGATGTACCCAGCAGAGGTCGATTCGGCGGCGCGCAAGAAAGCTCGTCCCCGCTGGAGACCGGAGCGCCGCCTCACGGACGGCGAGCGAAGACCCAGGGCGTCACCCCAGGGTCTGCCACCAACCGTCCACAGCGGGCGGGTTCGCCACGTCGATCCGCTGGCCAGGCTTCGGCACGGCGAGGGCGAGGTCGTTCGCCTTGGCCTCGCGCCATACGCGGTCCGCGGGCTCGCCCCAGGGGTGCATGGCGAGGGAGAACGTCGCCCAGTGCACGGGCACGAGCAGGCCGCCGCGAACGTCGATGTGCGCGGCGATGCCCTCTTCGGGCGTCATGTGGATGTCCGGCCAGTGCGGGGCGTACGCACCGACCTGGATGAGCGTGGCGTCGAACGGGCCGTACTCCTCGCCGATCTTGGCGAAGCCGTCGAAGTAGCCGGTGTCCCCGCTGTAGAACACCTTGTGCTGCGGCCCGGAGATCACCCACGACGTCCACAGGGTGCTGTCGTTGCCGATGCCGCGGCCGGAGAAGTGCTGGGCCGGCGTGGCCACGAACCGGATGCCGGCGACCTCGGCTTCTTCGTGCCAGTCGAGCTCCACGATCCGCGAAGCCGGCACGTGCCACCGCTCCAGGTGCGCGCCGACCCCCAGTGGCACGAGGAACGGCGCGTCGTGCGCCTCGAGCAGGGCGCGCACGGTGGCGAGGTCGAGGTGGTCGTAGTGGTCGTGCGAGATCACGATCGCGTCGACCCGGCCGACCGCGTCCAGTGGCACCGGTGCGGCGTGCAGGCGGCGCGGGCCCGCGAAAGCGGCGGGCGACACCCGGTCGCTCCACACCGGATCGCACAGCACGCGGGCGCCGTCGATCTCGACGAGCGTCGAGGCGTGGCCGAACCAGGTGAGGAACAGGCCTTCGGCGGAGTCGGCGGCGGCGTCGGCCACGAGCGGGATCTCCCCGGCGGGCTTGCGGCGGTCGCGGTCGTCGCCGAAGAGCAGCTCGCGCAGGATGCCGCCCGCGGCCGAGGGCGGAGGGGTCGAGCGCGTGGGTGAGGCATTGTGGAAGACGCCGTCGGCGTACTGCGGCGAGCGGCGCATCCTCTCGGCACGCGCGCCGGTGGCCTTCGCGCCGAAGGCCACCGGGAGGTCACCGAGTGCCGAGACAGTTTTCCTGAGCATGCCCCCGAGTCTACGAACGCTTCCTGAGAGGAGCCCCAGCTTCGTGGAGGTGGGTCAGCGCCTGCCGGTAGGACTCCACGAGGCTCGTCTGCAGGTAGGGAATGCCGAGCTCGGCGCAGTAGCCCTGCACGATCGGCTGCGCGCGTCGCAAGTGCACCGATGGCATGCTCGGGAAGAGGTGGTGCTCGATCTGGTAGTTGAGGCCGCCGAGGGCGACGTCCACGACGGTGCCACCACGGACGTTGCGCGACGTGAGCACCTGCTTGCGGAGGAAGTCGAGCTGGGGGCGGCCGGTCAGCGTTGGCATGCCCTTGTGGTTCGGCGCGAAGATCGATCCCATGTAGACACCCCACAGCCCCTGGTGGACGGCGAAGAAGACCAGAGCCAGGCCCGGCGGGAGGACCACGAACAACGCGGTGAGGTAGGCCGCGAAGTGCAGCGCCAGGAGAGTGGCCTCGAGGCCACGGCGGCGCAGGCCGGGTCGGGCGACCGCGCGGATGCCGGACCAGTGCAGGTTCAGGCCTTCGAGTGTGAGCAGCGGGAAGAACAGGAACGCCTGGTGCCGCCCGATGAACCGGGGCACGCCGCGGCTGGCGCGGGCCTGGTCTTGCGACCACACGAGGATGTCGGGGTCGACGTCGGGATCCAGCTCCTCGTGGTTGGGGTTCGCGTGGTGGCGGGTGTGCTTGTCCATCCACCAGCCGTAGCTCATGCCCACGCCCAGGTTGCCGGCGAGGAGCCCGGCGGCTTCGGTCGGGCGTCGCGTGCGGAACACCTGGCGGTGGGCAAGATCGTGGGAGAGCAGGGCGATCTGGCCGAACATGAAGGCCTGGAACGCGGCGACGGCGAGCTGCCACCACGAGTCTCCGAGGAGAGCGAAGGCGAGCCAGCCGCCGGCGAACAGCGTGGTCACCACGGCGATCCTGGCCGTGTAGTAGCCGGGGCGCCGCGCGAGCAGCCCCGCGTCGGTGATGCGGCGGGAGAGGCGGGCGAAGTCGCTGCCGGGACCGGCCGCGGCCGGGAGAACGAGATTGTCTGTGGTCACCTCGTCGAGTTTTTCGGGGAAGCCGGCCGAGCAGAACCCGGCAGACCCCAGAACCCGTGCGGGGGGTGGCCCCACCCCGCTAGGGGTGGACGCGCGAAAGGTGGTGATGGGGTGCGCCGAATAGCTGCGCGGCCGCGTGTGCTCGTTTGAAGTACCGGTGCGCGGGATGGTCCCAGGTGATGGCGATGCCGCCGTGCAGCTGGATCATCTCGGCGGCGACCTCGGCGAACGCTTCGCTGCAGTGCACCTTCGCCACTGCCGCGAGCCGGGACGACGCCGGCGCAGCGTAGGCGGCGGAGCGCGCGGTCTCCACCAGCACGTGGAGGTCGGCCATCCGGTGCTTGAGCGCCTGGAAGCTCCCGATCGGGCGGCCGAACTGCACCCGGTGGCGCGTGTACTCCACGGTGAGCTCCAGCGCCCGTGACGCTGCCCCTACCTGTTCGGCGGCCAGTACGGCGCAGGCGACGTCGCGGACCCGTGCGAGGTCGACACGTCCTAGCGGACGCGCGCGGACGCGGTCGAGCGTCACGTTGGCGAGGTGGCGAGTCTCGTCCATCGTCGGCACGGGTTCGCAGCGGACGCCGGGGTGTGCGGGATCGACCTCGAAGAGAGCGGGGCCGTCAGGGGTCCTGGCGGCGGCCAGGAGGACGTCGGCTCCGGCGGCGTCGAGGACGTAGTGGGCGGTTCCGTCCACTGTGGACTCCTTGGCGGTGAAGGCGGGCTGCAGCGGGTCCCAGCGTCCGTCGGCGGTCCAGGCGAGAGCGCCGACGGTGCCCTCGGCCAAGGCCGGGAGCAGGCGGGCCAGGCCAGGGGCCTCGGTGTTGGTGGCGTTGGTGTTGGTGGTGGCGAGAAGGGAGGTGACGGCGAGGACGGAGGAACCGAGGAACGGCACGTCGGTGAGGTTGCGGCCGAGCTCTTCCGCGACGATCTGCACCTCGGTGAGGCCGATGGACTGGTCCGGATGGGCTCGGTCGGCCGAGTCGGTGGAACTGGACGGGCGGATCGGGCCGGCGCGGTGGGTTGGGTCGGCCGGATCGGCCGGCTGGGTCGTCGGTTCGGTGGCGAACCCGCCGAACCGCTCGGGCACCGTGAGGGCGGTGACGCCGACCTGAGCGCAGAGGGCGGGCCACGGCTCGGCCTCACGGTCGAGGAGCTTGCGGACGCTGGCACGGAGCTCGTCCTGCTCGGACGTGAACGTCACGGTGCGATCGCCGCCAGGACACGTCGGCGGTGTTCGGCTGGGGTGCCCCATGCGCCGACGAGGGCGCGGACGCGCGTGAGGCGCAGGCCGAGCGGGTGTTCGGCGGTGTAGCCGATGGCGCCGTGGACCTGGAGGGCCGTCCGGGCGGCGAGGTGGGCGGCGTCGCCGCAGGCGGTCTTGGCGGCGGAGACGTCGGCGGGATCGCCGGTGACTGCGGCGCCGTAGAGGAGGGGTGTCGCGAGTTCGAGGGCCGTGGCGACGTCGGCGAGGAGGTGCTGCACGGCCTGGTAGCGGCCGATCTCGCGGCCGAACTGGCGGCGGGTGAGGGCGTGGGTGACCGAGGCTTCGAGAAGCCACCGGCCGGCGCCGAGGAGCTGGGCCGCGGTGAGAAGGGCTCCGAGGTCGAACGCGCGCGCCGGTGCGAGCGCAGGGCCGACGTCGGCGCCGGGCACGGGCTCGAACAGGCGGCGTGCTGCGTCGAGAGAGGAGAGGGCATCGCCGGGTGTGAAGCGGCGGAGGCGGGTGCCGTCGACGAAGTAGCGGGCGTCGGCGATGTCGGCGTCGAGGGCATAGGGAACGTAGGGAGGGAAGGCGAGCGATACGAGGGTTTCGCCGGCGGCCACCGAGGCCAGCACGTCGCTGTCGAGCAGCAGCGGCAGTACCGCGGCGTCGGTCCACGGGCCGGGCGGGCAGAAGCGGCCGAGCACCTCGAAGGCGACGACGGCATCCACGACGTTCGCGCCTGAGTCGCCGACGTTGGCTGGAGTGTGATCATCGGCTGAGCCGCTGTCGCGGGTCGGGGTGAGATCGCCGGGTGACCCGTTGTCGCGGGCGGAAGCGCTGAGCTTGAGCGAAGCGCCGGCGCTGGCCGAACCGTGGTCGGTTGCCGAGGAGCGAGCGGCGCGCGAGGCGACATGGTTGGCTGAACGGCCGTCGGTGGCTGAAGTGCGCTCGTCGGCCGAGCGGCCGAGGTCGGTTGAAGCGGTGTGGTGGGTCGAGTGCCTGTGGGCGGTTGAAGCGAGGTGGTCGGCTGAGTGGCTGTGCGCGGTTGAAGCGACGTTATCGGCGGGACGGTCGTTGGCGGCCGAAGCGCGATCGCTGGGCCGACGGGCGCTGGTGGCTGAAGTGCGATCGCTGGGTCGAGGGGCGCTGGTGGCTGAAGCGCGATCGCTGGGCGGAAGTGCGCCCGCGGCTAGCCCGCCGTGGTGGGTGGGGATGGTGAGGGATTGGAGGCCCTGGTCGGCGAGGCGGCGCCAGATCTTCAGGCCCGGGCCGGGGTTGCCGGTGGACCAGGCGCGGGTGGCGGCGTCGCAGTCGAGGGTGTTGAGCAGGGCCGTGAGGGAGGTGGCGAAGTCGCGGTGGTCGGGGGAGAGGGTGAACCTCATCGGTCTCCTCTCGGGAGGCCGAGCAGGCGCTCGGCGATGATGCCGCGCTGGATTTGGTCGGTGCCGCCGTAGAGGGGGCCGGCGAGGGAGAAGAGCCAGCCGTCGGGCCAGGGGCCGCGGAGTTCGGCGGACGGGCCGAGGAGGTCGAGAGCCGTTTCGTGGAGGGAGAGGTCGAGGTGTGACCAGAAGAGCTTGGTGACGCTGGCTTCCGGGCCGGGTGGGGTGCCGTCGGCGAGTCGGGTGACGGTCGCGAACGTGTGGAGCTGGTAGGCGCGGGCGCCGATCCAGGCGTCGGCGACGCGGGCGGCCGTGGCGTCGGGGCGGCCCGACGTGGACCACAGGTCGGCCAGACGTCGCGCGGCGGCGAGGAAGCGGCCGGGGCTGCGGAGGGAGAGGCCGCGTTCGTTGGCGGCGGTGGTCATGGCGACGCGCCAGCCGTCGCCGGGGGTGCCGATGATGTCGGCGTCCGGGACGAAGGCGTTGTCGAAGAAAATCTCGGCGAAGGCGGGCTCGCCGTCGAGCTGGGGGATGGGGCGCACGGTGACGCCGGGCGCGCGCAGGTCGGCCATGAGGTAGGTGAGGCCGCGGTGGCGCGCCGAGCCGGGTTCGCTGCGGAACAGGCCGAAAGCCCGGTCCGCGAAGGCCGCGCGGGAGCTCCAGGTCTTCTGGCCGTTGAGGAGCCAGCCGTCGTCGGTGCGGGTGGCGTTGCTGCGCAGGGAGGCGAGGTCGCTGCCGGCCTCCGGTTCGGACCACGCCTGCGCCCACACTTCTTGTGAGCGCGCCATTCTGGGCAGGATCCGGGCGAGCTGCTCGGGGGTGCCGTGGGAGAAGAGGGTGGGGGCGAGCATGAAGATGCCGTTCTGGTTCACCCTTGCGGGTGCGCCGGCGGCGTAGTACTCCTCCTCGAACAGGACCCACTCGAGCAGGCTCGCGTCGCGGCCGCCGAACTCGCGGGGCCAGGAGACGACGGACCACCGGGCGTCGGCGAGCTTCTCTTCCCAAGCCCGGTGTGCTGCGAAGCCCTCGGCGGTGTCGAACGAGGGCAAAGCCTCGCGGGGCACGTGGGTGGCCAGCCACTCGCGGGCCTCGTCGCGGAATGCCTCGGCGGCAGGCCCTAGTTCGAGATCCACCGGGCTCACGCTCGGCTTTCGGCCGCGCCGCCGGCAGGCTCGGGTCCGGGACCGACCGAGCTGCCGCGGGTCGCGGGGCGGCCGGCGGATGCGGGACCGGTGTTGCTCGCGGTGCCGTGATCTGTGGGGCGGTCGGCGGATGCGGGACCGGTGTTGCCTGTGGTGCCGTGATCTGTGGGGCAGCCAGAGGGTTCGGGATTGGTGTTACTTGGGTTGCGGCGATCCGTGAGGTGGCCGTCGGGTTCTGGGCTATCGAGGGCTGAGGTCGGGTGGTCGCCGGGTTCGGGGCTGCTGTTGCTTGTCGTACCGTGATCTGTCGCGTGGTCGGCGGACGCGGGGCTGGTGTTGCTTGTGCTGCCCTGATTTGTGAGGTGGTCGGCGGGTTCGGGACTGGGGACGCCCGAAGCGTGGCGGTCCGTGGCGTGGTGGGCGGCGGTGGTCGGCTCTGGATGGGGCGGCGGCGGTGCGGGGTGGCGCATGGAGCGGGCGGTGTGGCCGCCGAGGGAGTCGCCGGAGGTTTCGGCGTTGTGGGCGTGGGCGAGGTGGTGGAGGGCGAATGCGGAGTCCATGCCGTTGCGCAGGCCCATAAGGTCTTCGGCTTGGTTGACGGCTTTTTTGGCGAGCGCGAGGCCGAAGCGGGGCATCTCGGCGATCTGCGCGGCCAGTGAAAGGGTCTCGGATTCCAGGGAGTCGCGGGGGACGACGCGGTTGACCATGCCCCACGCCAGCGCTTGGTCGGCGGAGAAGCGTGCGCCCGTGAAGAGGACTTCCTTGGCGGTGCGCGGGCCCAGGACCCAAGGGTGGGCGAAGTACTCGACGCCGGGAATTCCCATGCGTACCACGGGGTCGGCGAAGAAGGCGTCGTCGGAGGCGACGATGAGGTCGCACGTCCAGGCGAGCATGAGGGCGCCGGCGATGCAGGCGCCCTGGACGGCGGCGATTGTGGGCTTCGGCAGGTCCCGCCAGCGGCGGCACATGCCGAGGTAGACCTCCGATTCGCGCGCGAAGCGCTGGTCGGCGCCGGGGGCGTCGACGTGGTCCCACCAGGTGACGGCGCGGCGGGGGAACGACAAGTCGGCATCACGGCCGGGGGAGCCGATGTCGTGGCCGGCGGAGAAGTGCTTGCCCGCGCCGGCCAGGACGATGACCTTCACCTCGAAGTCCTCGACGGCGCGGGTGAAGGCATCGTCGAGGGCGTAGGTCATCGCGGAGTTCTGGGCGTTGCGGTACTCCGGCCGGTTCATGGTCACGACGGCGGTCGGGCCGCGGCGCTCGTAGAGGACTTCAGGCATCGGTGTGTTCTCCCCGGTTGCGGTGCTCCGGCCGGTTGACGGTGAGAATGGCAGTCGGGTCATGGCGTTCGTGCTCGACTTCAGACATCGCTGTGTTCTCCCCGGTTGCGGTGGTCGGGCCGGTTCACGGTGAGAATGGCGGTCGGGTCATGGCGTTCGTGCTCGACTTCAGGCATCGGTGGGTTCTCACCCGTTGCGGTGGTCGGGCTGGTCCGTGATGACGAGGGTGATGGGGCCGCAGCGTTCGTGGGGAACTTCAGGCGTCGGTGCGCTCGCCGGGGTTCCAGCGCGGGCCGATTCGCGGAGTCGGTGGGGCCGCGGTGGTTGTGCGGCAGTTCGCGCATGCCTGCGCTGCGGCTGGATGCGGTCGGGTCTGCGCGGCGTGATGGCGGGGCCGCCACGTCCAGGAACTCAGGCATGTGGGCGCTCCTGCGGTGGGGACGGGCCGGCGGTCGCTTTGTCGACGGGGTCGGGCATGGGGGTCTCGCGGAGAAGGCGTTTGAGGACTTTGCCTGACGGGTTGCGCGGGAGCGCAGGGACGAACTCGACTGAGCGCGGCACCTTGTAATTGGCCAGATTCTCCTTGCAGTACGCCAAAACAGCCTCGGCGGTCAGACCGGCGCCGGGGTGGGGGACGATGTAGGCGCGGCCCACTTCGCCCAAACGGGTGTCGGGGAGGCCGACGACGGCGGAGTCGGCGATGGCGGGGTGGGTGGCGAGCACCTGTTCGACTTCGGCGGGGTAGACGTTGAAGCCGCCGCTGACGTAGATGTCCTTGAGGCGGTCGGTGATGCGGAGGTGGCCGTCGGCGGACAAGGACCCGACGTCGCCGGTGTGGAGCCAGCCGGCGGGGTCGATGGCGGCCGCGGTGGCGGCGGGGTCGTCGAGGTAGCCGAGCATGACGTTGGGGCCGCGCAGGAGAATCTCGTCGTGGTCGCCGAGGCGGATTTCGAAGCCGGCGGTGGGGCGGCCGGAGAAGTGGGAGACGACGTCGAGGGAATCGGTCGGGCTGCTCATGGTGGCGACGACGGCTTCGGTCAGGCCGTAGGCCGTCAGCACCGTGTCGAAGCCAAGGTCGGAGTGCATGCGGGCCACTAGAGGTGCCGGGACCGACGCCGCGCCCGTGACGGCCAGGCGCAACGAGGACAGGTCCCGGCGTGAACGGTCCGGGGCGTCGAGCAGCATCCGGTAGACGGTCGGGGCGGCGGGCAGCACGGTGATGCGTTCCTGCTCGATCAAGCGCAACGTCGAGGAAGCGTCGAAGACGCGCTGCGGAACGATCGTGGCGCCCGTCAAGACGCAGGCCAGGATGCCTGCCTTGTAGCCGAAACTGTGGAAGAACGGGTTCACCACCAGGTAGCGGTCCCCAGGAGACAACCCGGCGCACGACGCCCAAGCGGCCGCGACACCGAGGGCCTGACGGTGTGCGCTCATCGCGCCCTTGCTGCGGCCGGTGGTGCCGGAAGTGAAGAGGATGTCACTCACGTCGTCCGGGGTCACCGCTGCCGAACCGAAAGTACCGTCCACATCGGACCATTCGACGACGCCCGGCACCGGCGGCTCCGCGGCTTCGACCGGCACGCGCACCACCAGGGGTGGCAAGGAGTCCAACGCAGCGAGCCGCGAAGTCCCCAGGAAACGGCCCGTGATCACCAAACCCGAGAGCCGCGCCCGCGAGAGCACATCCAGGGTTTCCCGCGCGGTGAACCGGGTGCTCACCGGAACGAGTGTCGCGCCCGCGTAGAGAATGCCCAGGCCCGCCACGACCCAGTGCCACGTGTTGGGAGAGCACACCGCGACGCGCGCGCCGGTGCCCACGCCGTGCGAAGACAAGAAGCCCGCGAAAGCCCGCACGCGTGAGCGCAGGGCGGCCCACGTCAGCCGGACGTCGCCGTCGGCCACGGCTTCGCCCGTGGGGTCCCGCTCCGCGGCCGCGTCGAGCGCTGCGGGAACGGTCAGCGGCAGCGTCATCGCAGACCTCCCTAGCAAGTGCTTGGTAGGGTAACCTACGGACGAGCCCCGGGGCCAGAGAGGAGAACGCGGTGGACGAGTTCCGGATGCGGATCCGCTCCTGGCTGGCCGAGCACCTCGACCCCGCGCTCAAGGGTCTCGGCGGGCCGGGCCGGGAGCATGAAGCGTTCGAGGAACGCCGGGCCTGGGAACGGAAACTCGGCGCCGCCGGGTGGAACGGGTTGGGCTGGCCCCCAGGGCACGGCGGGCGCGGCGCGACGATCGAGCAGCAGGTCGCGTTCCACGAGGAGTACGCCTGCGCAGACGCGCCCGCGCGGGTGGGTCACCTCGGGCAGGAGCTGCTGGGGCCGGCGCTCATCGCGTTCGGCACCGAAGCCCAGCAACGCCGGTTCCTGCCGAAGATCCTCGCGGTCGACGAGCTGTGGTGCCAGGGCTACTCCGAACCCGGCGCCGGGTCCGATCTCGCCGCGGTCGCCACGAAAGCGCGACTCCGCAACGACGAATGGGTGATCACCGGCCAAAAAGTCTGGACGTCGCTGGCCCACGTCGCCGATTGGTGCTTCGCGCTCGTCCGCACCGAGCCGGACAGCAAGCGCCACCACGGGTTGTCCTTCTTGCTCATCCCGATGCACCAGGACGGCGTGGAAGTCCGGCCGATCCGCCAGCTCACCGGCACCGCCGAGTTCAACGAGGTCTTCTTCACCGAAGCCCGCACCGCCAAGGATCTCGTGATCGGCGCGCCCGGCGACGGCTGGCGGGTCGCGATGGGCGTGCTCGGGTTCGAACGCGGCGTCGCCACGCTCGGTCAGCAGGTCGGATTCCGGCGGGAGCTGGAGGCGATCACGGAACTCGCCGAAACGTCCGGCGTGGCAAGGGATCCGCACGTCGCCGAGGCCATCGCGCGGGCGTGGGTGGGCCTCGAGGTCATGCACGCGCACGCGCTGCGCGCCCCCGGCGGACCCGGCGCCGCCTCCGTTGCGAAGCTGGTCTGGGCCGGCTGGCACCGCAAGCTGGGCGAGCTGGCCATGCTCGTGCGCGGCGCCGCGGGCCTGGTCGCGACCGAAGACCGCTGGCAACGCTTGTTCCTCTTCTCCCGCGCCGACACGATCTACGGCGGCTCCGACGAGATCCAGCGCACCGTGATCGCCGAGCGCGTGCTCGGCCTGCCCCGGGAGGCGCGGCCGTGATCACCATCCCGAAGTACCCCAGTGGCAACAACCTGCTCAAGGACAAGGTCGTCGTGGTCACCGCGGCCGCCGGCACAGGCATCGGCTCGGCCGCCGCGAAACGCTGTCTCGAAGAAGGCGCGCACGTCCTCATCAGCGACCGCCACGAACGCCGCCTCAAGCAGACCGCGCAAGCCCTCGGCGTCCCCGGCGTGCCCTGCGACGTCACCCGCGAAGAAGACGTGCAGCACCTCATCGACGCGGCCGTCGAGCACTACGGCCGCCTCGACGTGCTCGTCAACAACGCCGGCCTCGGCGGTACCGCCTCCATCCTCGACATGACCGACGACGAGTGGTCCCGCGTGCTCGACGTGACGCTCACCGGCACCTTCCGCGCCACGCGCGCCGCCCTGCGCCGGTTCGCGCAACAGGGCACCGGCGGCGCCATCGTCAACAACGCGAGTGTGCTCGGCTGGCGCGCGCAGGAGGGCCAAGCCCACTACGCCGCCGCCAAAGCCGGGGTGATGGCCCTGACACGTTGCGCCGCCGTGGACGCCGCGCCGTACGACGTGCGCGTGAACGCCGTCGCGCCCAGCCTCGCGATGCACGCCAACCTCGCGAAGGTGACCAGCGACGAGCTGCTCGCCGAGCTCACCGCGCGCGAGATCTCGGGGAGGGCGGCGCAGCCGTGGGAGGTCGCGAATGTGATGGTGTTCCTGGCCAGTGAGTACGCCTCGTACCTCACCGGCGAGGTGGTGTCGGTCAGTGCCCAGCACGCGTGAGGTGGAACGAGTGAAGAACGCCCCCGGATCCCGGCGAGCCGAGCTGCTCGCGCTCGCCGCGAAGCTGTTCGCCGAGCGCGGGTACGTGTCCACTACGGTCCGCGACATCGCCGACGCCGCGGGCATCCTGTCCGGCAGCCTCTACCACCACTTCGACTCGAAGGAGTCGATGGCCGACGAGATCCTGTCCGGCTTCCTCGACGAGCTGTTCGGGGCCTACGCGGAGATCGTCGCGGAGCGAAAAGGCCCGCGCGAGACGCTGGAAGCCGTGGTCGTCGCCTCGTTCGACTCGATCCACCGCCGTCCCGCCGAGGTCGCGATCTACCAGAACGAAGCCCAGCACCTCATGCAGCTGCCGCGCTTCGCGTACCTCAACGACCGCAACGCCGAGTTCCGCAAGCTCTGGAACGGCATCCTCACCGACGGCGTCGAGGCCGGCGTCTTCCGCCCCGACCTCGACGTGGAGCTCGTCTACCGCTTCATCCGCGACACGGTGTGGGTCGCCGTGCGCTGGTACAACCCCGAAGGCGCGCTGAGCGCTCACGACGTCGCCGACCAGTACCTCGGCATCCTGCTCGACGGCATCGCGAAACGGAGACGCCGTGGCTGAGGCCTACGTGCTCGACGCCGTGCGCACGCCCGTCGGCCGGCGCGGCGGCGCGCTCGCCGCGGTGCACCCGGCCGACCTCGGCGCGCACGTCATCAAAGCGGTCGTCGGTCGCACCGGCGTGGACCCCGCACTGGTCGACGACGTGATCCTCGGCTGCGTCGACACGCTAGGGCCGCAGGCCGGCAACCTCGCGCGCACCGCGTGGCTCGCCGCAGGGTTCCCCGACCACGTGCCGGGAGTGACGGTCGACCGCCAGTGCGGTTCGAGCCAGCAGGCTGTGCACTTCGCCGCGCAGGCCGTGCTCAGCGGCACCGCCGACCTCGTGCTCGCGGGCGGGGTGCAGAACATGTCGGCCGTGCCGATCGGCTCGGCGATGCTCGCCGGGCGCGAGCTGGGGTTCCCCGACCCGTTCTCGGGCTCGAAAGGCTGGCAGGAGCGCTACGGCGCCGAGGAGGTGTCGCAGTTCCGCAGCGCCGACCTCATCGCGCGCCACTGGGACCTCTCACGCGCACAGCTGGAGGAGTTCGCGCTGCGCAGCCACGAACGCGCGGCCGCCGCCATCGACGAAGGGCGCTTCGACGCCGAACTCGTGGCCTACGGTGACTTTCGCGTGGACGAAGGTCCCCGCCGCGACACCAGCCTCGAGAAGATGGCCTCGCTGAAGCCACTCTCCGACGGCTCCCGCATCACGGCCGCCGTCTCCAGCCAGCTCTCCGACGGCGCGAGCGCGACGCTGCTGGCCTCGGAAGCGTTCGTGCGGGAGCACAAGCTCAAGCCCCGAGCGCGCATTCACCACCTTTCGGTGCGCGCCGCCGATCCGGTCTGGATGCTCACCGGACCGATCCCCGCGACCGCGCACGCGCTGTGCAAGACCGGCCTCACGATCGGTGAGATCGACCTGTTCGAGGTCAACGAGGCGTTCGCCAGCGTGGTGCTCGCGTGGCTCGACGAGACCGGCGCGGACCCGGACCGCGTGAACGTGAACGGCGGCGCCATCGCGCTCGGCCACCCGATCGGCGCGTCGGGCACGAAACTGTTCGCCACGCTCCTGCACGAGCTCGAACGCCGGGACGCGCGGTTCGGCCTGCAGACGATGTGCGAAGGCGGCGGCACCGCCAACGTCACCATCGTCGAACGGCTGTAGCCGCGTCTGAAAACCGGAGGGCCGGTCACCACACCGCCCAGCCGCTGGGACGGTGTGGTGACCGGTGGAAGGGGGCGGCCGCCGCGCGCGGCCACCCCCGGCTCTCACCGAGCGAAGTCCTCCGCGGCGTCGAACTCGTCGGCGAACTGCGCGTAGAACTCCTGGGTGTCAAACCTCTCGTCGGGGTAGAACCGCTCATCGGTGTCGAACTGCTCGTCGGGCCAGGTCTCGACGGGCTCGGGTGCGGCCAAGGACGGCGTGTACTCCGGCACCGGCAGCCGCCGGTCGAGCTCGGCTGTCCAGTCGAGCATCGCGCGCGGCTTGTCCCACGCCGTGATGCCCACGAGCTGCCCCGCGCGGATGAACCCGGTGATGCCGTCGGCGAGCGACACGGTGTCCTCGCCGAGCGAGGGCATGCCCGCCATCTGCAGCCGTACGTCGTAGAGCGTCGACCACGCCCGCGGCAGCGGCGCGAACGGCGTGGCCGCCGACCGGCCCGCGATCAGGTTCTCCGCGGCCGCGCGCGACGACTCCACGGCGTTGATCCAGTGCTCGACGCGGCGCGGCACCTCGTCGAAGCGCAGGTTGGGCCAGCGCGCGAGGTCACCCGCCACCACCACGTCGTCGGCGCCCTCGGCGAACAGCGTCGGCTCGCACAGGACACCGTCCTCGACGTCGAGCCCTGAGCCGCGCAGGTAGTCGACCGCGGGGACGCTGCCGATCGCGAGCACCACGCAGCTGGCCACGAGCAGCTTGTTGTTCGTCAGGTGCAGCCCGACGGTGTCGTCGGTGCTGATCCAGTGCCGCACCTCCGAGCCCATCGCCAGCTTCGTCCGGTGCTCCTTGTGCAGCTTCACCACCGCGTCGGAGATCCGGCTGCCGAAGCGGTGCAGCGGCGCCTTCGCGTGGCCGACGAGCGTGACGTCGCGGCCGAGGTGGCGCATGCTCGCGGCGAACTCGTTGCCGATCAGGCCGCCGCCGATCACCACGGCCGGCTTGTTGCTCGCGTGCAGGCAGTGCCGTACGGCCAGCGCGTCGTCGATCGTGCGCAGCACCCGCACGCGCGGGTCGTGGCGCGGCGAGCCGGGCAGGTGCCGCGGCACGACGCCGGTGGCCAGCACGAGCCCGTCGTACCAAAGCGATTCACCGCCGGGCAGGTGCACGACGCGCTCGACGGTGTCGAGGTGCGTCGCGCGCGTGCCGAGGCGCCAGTGGACGTCGAGGTCGCCGTAGGCACGCAGCGTGGTGTCCGGCGGTCGCGCCGCTCCCATCACGAGCTGCTTCGAGATCATCGGCCGGTGGTACGGGCGGCGGGCCTCGTCGCCCACCACCACGATCTCGCCGTCGAAGCCGAGCTCACGCAGTCGTTCCGCCGCGCGCAGGCCGGCGACACCTGCGCCGACGATGACGATCCGGTCGCCGTCAGCCATCAAGTTCCCCTCTCAGCACGACCGCCTGCATCGGGCACACCCGGGCCGCGGCGATCGCTTGGGTCATGTCTTCGGGCTCGAGCAGGCGCTTGCGGAAGCGCAGGCGCCCGTCCCGGCCGAGGTCGAAGAGGCCGGGGGCCTCCATCGCACAGATTCCGTAGAGCTCGCACCGGTCGTTGTCGACACTCACGCGCGGCCCGCTGCCGGGGAGTTTCACGCCACCTGCTCCTCGACGAGCCCGATCCGCTCGAGCGTCCGCGGCGGCAGGAACCGCAGCAGCGCCAGCGTGACCGGGGGGACGAGCAGGGTGATGCCGACGAGCCACATCGCGGCGAGGTGACCGTTGGCGATCGCGCCCAGGAACGCGTGCAGCGCGGTAAGCGCGACGGCCGGGTACGCCAGCCGGTGCAGCCAAAGCCAACGCCGGTACGACGTCCAGCGCTGCACGCAGGTGGTGAGCGCGATGGCCAGCATCAGCTCCAGCCCGACGATGCCGAACGTGTGGCGCGCGAGCGTCCCCGGCATGAACGGGACCGTGATGTAGGCCAGCGAGAACGGGTTCACGGTGAGGTAGAGGAACCCCAGTGCGTGGAGACAGCCGAACGCGAGCGCGAGCGTCGACAGCGTCAGGTGGCCGCTGCGCAGCGCCTTGCGACCAGTGACCGAGCGCACCCAGCCCGTGGCGGTGAGCACGCCCCAGCACAGCGTGAGGCACATGAACGCGTAGGACAGCCTCGCCGAGAGCGCCGCGATGCCGCGTGCGGCCGGATCGGTGGACTGCTGAGCGAGGGTGGTCACCGCCTCGTGGACGGTGTCAACCATGGGTTTCTCCTGAGTTCGGACGGAGCCGGCCGCCGCGCAGGCGGCCCGACTTCGCGTAGCGGACTCCGAGCAGCGTCGCGCCGCCGACCAGCACGAAGAGCAGTGCGGCGGTGAGCACGTCGGAGGTCCGGAGGTCGAGCGCGCTGCCGGCGGGCGCCGCGGAATCGGCCACCGCGCTCGACGGCAGCGCGGAGAAGTCCACGTAACCGGTGCTCTCCAGCAGCGTCATGTGCCGCAGCACGGCCTGGTTCGCGACGGTCGCGTACGCGCGGATCTCGGGGTTGCGGGTGCCGGCGCGGACCTGGGCGATCACGGAGAACACCTGGCCGTGGGCCGCGCGCAGCAGGTTGGCGAAGAGGCGGTCGAAGTCCTGCGGGGTGGGGGCCTTCTGCAGTTGGTCGAGCCAGCCCATCTGCTGGGCCGACGGCTCGGCGGGCAGCACGACGCCGAGCTTCGCGGCGAGCTGGCGGGTGAGCACGTCGAGCCGGCCGTGGTCGACCATGATCGCCGCGCCGACTTCGCGCACCTTCGGGTCCGCGCCGCGGGTTTCGGCCCACGTGCCGGCCGGCATCTCCCACAGCCCGGCTTGGCGCACCTTCACGAGCAGCAGCTGGTCCCCGGCGTCGACGCTCGTCTGGGCCGACGCGGGGGCCGGCACCATCACGAGCGCGGCGAACACGACAAGCACGAGACGCAGGGCCTTGCGGAGGCGATCAGATCCGGAACGCATCGGCCCGCCAGGTATCGGTGGTGGTCTCGATCTTGCCGCCCTCGGGCGTCAGCGGGAACCACGCGCGGCCGGTGCCCTGCCCGGCGGTCTGCCCCGGCATCTCGTCGCCGGTGTAGCGGTAGAGCGGCCAGCCGGCGAGAGTGACCTGATCCGTGCCGTCGGGGCGAGTGACGCTGCCCACGAGATCACGGTCGATGCCGGTGAGTTTCACATCACCACTGGCACGCACAGGCAGCCACTTCTCGGCGCACTCGTCGGTGCAGCGCGAACGCGAGGGCTTCGCGCTGTCGCGGTCGTAGCGGTAGACGGCGAAACCGCTACCGTCCACGACAACGTCTCCGAGGTCGAACGCGCGGGCGGCCCGCAGCTCGGCTTTCGCCGGGTCGGTCTGGTCGGCCGGCATCTGCATCGGCATGCTCATCGGGCCCGCGGGGCTCGGGAGATAGCCACCGGGAGCGGTTCCGGACTGACATGCGGTCAATACTGTGAATGCGGCCAGGCACACAGCGGGGGGTGCCGCTGTGCGGAACAAGCGGTTCACGGCTTCCTCCAGGGGGCGGAACTGCGCGCCGTCGCGGGGGAACGACGGGAAAAGGGCGCAATTGATCCACTGTGGACAGTAAGCCCAGGGTGAATGCGGTGCGTCGCGGGGGGAACGGCGCGTTGTCGGGGTCTTCGACGGGGGATACGGACACAGGTTCGACACGGTTCAAAAAACTTTCGTGACCAAAGCCTGTGATTTTGGTACTGGACGAAATGGCGTCGTTGCCACAAAGATGTCCCGCGTGGGACGGCACAATCGAACGCTGAGCCCGACGGACGATCATGAAACCGAAACCCCCGGAGTTCATGACGACCTGGCCAAAGCGTTGTACCAAGAGTTCGGCGGAGCCTTGATGGGCTTCGCGCTGCGCCTGACCGGTCACGACCGGCAGTGGGCGGAGGACGTGGTGCAGGAGACGTTGATCAAGGCTTGGCGCAACGCCGACAAGCTCGACCGGAGGCCGGCGATGCTGCGCGCGTGGCTGTTCACCGTCGCTCGGCGCATCGTCATCGACGGCTGGCGCAGCCGCAGTGTCCGTCCGCAGGAGCTCGAGGAGATCGAGTCCGACTCCGTGTTCGTGTCCGACGAGTCGGACAAGACGGTGGCGGCCATGATCCTCTACGAGGCGCTGCAAGGGCTTTCGCCCGAGCACCGGGAGGCGGTGCAGCAGACGTACCTGGCCGACCGGACCGTGAACGAGGTCGCCGCCACCCTGGGGGTGCCGCCCGGCACCGTCAAATCGCGAATCCACCACGCCGTCCGCGCCCTGCGGAAGGCCATGCGCGAGCGGGGGTGAGGTGACCGTGCCCGGGCCCCCGCACACCGACCTCGCCGCGTACGTGCTCGGCGTGCTCAGTGAAGCCGACAACACGCGGTTCGAGGAACACCTGCTCGACTGCCCGCATTGCCAGCTCGACCTCGTCGAGCTTCACCAGCTGCCCGACGTGCTCGACCTCGTGAAGAAGAACTGGCCGGAGCCGCCGGTACCGGTCACGCCGGGGCGCACGCTGGCGCCCGGCCCTCGCGTGCTGCGCGCGCTGATGGCCGAGGCGACGGTGAAGCGCAAGCGGCGCCGGCGCATCGGGCTCGTCGCCGCGGCGGCCGCGGCCGCGCTCGTGGTGGCGGGTCCGCTCGTGACGCTCGCGGTGCGCCCAGCCGACGCCGCGGGTCCCACCGTGAGTCTGGCAGCGCCGACTTCGGTCCCGCCGGCGCCGTCTTCCTCGCTGTCCGCGCCCGGTGGTGGCACGTCGTCTGGTCAGGGCGCTTCGGCCGTGACAGCGCGCGTGTCCGTGACGCCGCGCGAGTGGGGCAGTTCCGTGGACCTCGAGCTGAGCGGGGTCGCGGGACCGATGAACTACCAGCTGCTCGCCATCTCCTCAGCCGGAGACATCCGCACGGTCACGGGCTGGTCCGTGCCCGCGAAGGGCTACGGGATCCCCGGCTCGCCGGGCCCGCTGAAGGTGACGGGCGGCACGTCGCTGCCTGCCGGCCAGATCACGCGATTCGAGGTCCGGGCCGACGACGGCACGCTGCTCGTGGTCGTCGACCGCTGACCCTCCCCGCTGGGGAAATACTCTGTCCTTTATGGATTTTCGGGGCTGACCTGCCGATCACGTGCGGATAACGCGGCGATTTCTTTTTGAACCACTTCGCCTTCCCGTCCGTATTCCCCAGTGCCGGCACCGGATTCCCCCGCATCCGAGCTGCCGAGCGTCTCGACTCCAAGTAGTTCACACCCGGGCCGCGGCCGTAGTTCGGCGCGCCCGGAGGATCGAACGAGGTGAGCACAGCACCATGACCAGGAACCATCCCCGTCACCGGTCGGCGAAGCGCGTCACGATCGTCACCGGTGCGCTCGGCCTGGCCCTCGCGGTCGGCGCGCTGGCCGTGAACGCGACGTCCGGCCAGCCCGACCGCGCCGGCGCCGACCCGGCCGACAAGTCGTTCTTCCTGGACATCACCAAGGTCCCGAAGGGCTCGAACGTGAGCCGGACGCAGAACCGCGGCGCGCGCGGCACGTTCACCGTCGACTGTGGACGCAACGAGAACGGCCACTTCAACCCCGACAACTTCATCGCGCAGCCGGGTGTGCGCAACGGCGCCCAGCACCTGCACGACTACGTCGGCAACCTTTCCACGAACGCCGACTCGACCAACCGCAGCCTCGCCCGCGCCGGCACGACGTGCAAAAACGGCGACAAGTCCACCTACTACTGGCCGGTGGTCCGCATCGACACCGACGACGAGGAGGAGGAAGCCCCGGCGTCTTCGGAAGCCGCCGCCCCGGCCGAGGGTGACGACGTGGCCGCGGACCGCGCCGACGCGGCCAAGGACGCCGCCGAGCCGCAGGTCGAGTGCCCCGACGTGGCGAGCGAGCTGCCCGATGTGCCCGACGCGGCCATGGACGCGGTCAACACCGAGCTCGACGCGATGGACTCGCAGGTCGACCAGGCCGACAAGCAGGTCGAGGCCGGGCAGGACGCCGATGCGGTGCTGAAGTCGTTGAAGGGCAAGCGGTCCGCGTCGCTGAAGAAGATCTCGGACACGATGTCCGCGCAGGGCGCGAAGCCGGAAGACTCGGACTCGCTGGCCGGCTGCGCCGTGCAGGACTCCGACAGCACGGGCCTCGACAACGGCGGCGCCAACAGCGATCCGGACGCCGGCGAGAGCGCCAGTGACCAGAAGCAGAAGCAGGACAACGGCGCGGCCGCTGAGCTCCCGGGCGTGAACGGCGAGAACGAGGTCGCCGGCAACGACGGCGAAATCCAGCGCGTGGTGTCCGCGACGCTGTCCTTCGGCAGCGGTGGCGCTCGCAAGGTCGTGGCGATGCCGCGGTTCCTGCGTGTGCTCTACGGTGACGCGAAGGAAGGCGCCAACGGTCCCGCCAACGCCCGCGCGAGCTGGACATGCTCCGGCTTCGAGGACCGGCTGACCGACCACTACCCGATCTGCCCCGACGGCAGCAAGGTCGAGCGCATCCACGCCTTCCCGAACTGCTGGGACGGCAAGAACATCGACAGCGCCAACCACCGCACCCACATCGTCTTCTCCGACGCGAACGGCAACTGCAAGCGCGGCTTCAAGGCCGTGCCGCAGCTGAAGATCACCCTGGTCTACAACATCCCACACGACGTGCAGGTCAAGGGCCAGTACAAAGTGGACGCGTTCCCCGAGGAGAAGCACAACCCCCGCTCGGATCACGACGACTTCGCCAACGTCATGACGCAGTCCCAGATGAACCGCGTGGTCTCCTGCATCAACACGGGCAAGCGCTGCAAGGAATGACCCGGGACCGGCGGCCCGGTGCGGTGCCTCGCTCGGGCACCGCTGGGACCCGGGCCGCCCCCGCCCGGCGCCACACCCCCTCACGGCACCCGTGGCGCCGGCCGATGCAGACCCGACCAGACTGGAAAAGGAGTTTCGATGCGGATCTCCCCGAGCCACGCGGAGTTCACGGCCCGACGGGGTCGGCATTGGGTGGGAACCCGGGTGCTGCGCTTCCGCCGCCCGGACCGGCGGCGCGGTGTGGTGCCTCGCTCGGTTTCTGAGCGAGCACCCTTGGCGTTGACGGAACACGGAAACATCCAGGAGCAGTCATGAATTTCCCTTACCACGCCGAGGATTTCGACCGCGACGGTCGCGAGGATCCGGCCGGCGCGGTGCGCGACACCGCTGCCGAGCTGCCGTGGCGTGAGGGCAGCGGAAGGGCAGCAGGTTCCGGGCGGTTCTCCGGTGTGTTGCCGGTGTCGCAGGTGTCCACATCGGAAACCGGCTGACCCCTCCCCAAAAAGCTCCGATTCGGCGAGGTTCCCTCTCCTTCACCCACCCCCCACTCGCCGGGTCGGGTTCCTTACCGGTCCGGCGGGCGCTTCCCTCCCACATCCCCCCGCACCCGCCGGACCGGTCAAGGGTTTTTCGTCACCGCGGACCAGAAGTCCAGGGGGAGGTGGCCGGCGGCGAGGCCCTCGTCGTCGAGCAGGTGGCCCATGAGCTTGATCCCGCGCAGTGTCACGGCGCGGTCGACGATCTCCAGCCACGGCAGCTTGGCCGCGAGCGAACCCTCCAGCGGCAGCAGGTCGTGCTGGGAACCCAGCCACACCACCAGCATCAGGTTCGCCGCCCCGCTGAGGGCGGCGCACATGCGTACCTCCGGCAGCATCGCGAGCGAGCGCGCGGTCGTCTCTAGCTTGTCGGGCGGAACGCGCAGCCAGAGCATCGCCGTGACGGGCGCGGGGGACAAGGGCCGCGCGATCTCGCAGCGCAGCCGGACGGCGCCGCGGGCCAGCAGGGCGTCGAGACGGCGCCGGACGGTGCTCGCGCCCACGCCCAGCTCCACCGCCAGCGAAGCGGCCGACGCCCGGGCGTCCTCCCCGAGCGCCAGGATCAGTGCCCGGTCCAGCTCGCCGAAGCGCAAAGGTCCGGACGTCCGCGCCGAGGGCGACACCAGAGCCTCCCGCTCGCCCGGTGAGATCGCGCGGACGCGCCACCGGCTGCCCTCGGTGAACAAGCGCGGCGACACCACCGTGCGCGTCGCCGTGACGCCCGGCAGCGCCGACAGCCGGTGCAGCACGTAGTCGGAGATCGCGCGCAGCGTTGGCGCCACCAGGTGGATGTGCAGGTCGCAGTGCCCGGCCAGGTACTCCACCGTCGCCACGTGCGGGTCGGCCGCGAGGCGCTGGGCCACCGCCAAAGCCGAACCCGGCGCGCAGTCGATCTCCACGAACGCCAGCGCCAGCTGCGCCACCAGCTCGCCGCCCGGGTACGCGGTGAGCCAGGCCTGCCCGCGCGCCACCAGCGCCTCCCAACGCCGCGCGGCCGTCACCGCCCCGATGCCCAGCGCCTGGCCCAGTACGGCCCACGTTGCGCGCGGCCGGGTCTGCAGCGCGTCGAGGAGTTTGAGGTCGCTCTCGCTCAACATGGCCGATCCTTCGTCCGCGCGGCGCCGATTTGGCGGATTCCTGCGATCCGGCCGGCAGGAGCGTTCCACACTCGCATCATCTTCGGGCCAGCATATGTCGATGTTCCAGCGAGGGAGACCCATGTCCTTGCGCTCCGACGCCACAGCGCTCCGCCCCGACCTCATCGCGCTCCGCCGATCGCTGCACCGAACCCCCGAGATCGGTCTCGACCTGCCCCGCACCCAGGAAAAGGTGCTCCAGGCCCTCGACGGCCTCGGCCTCGAGATCAGCCTCGGCCGCGACCTGTCGTCGGTGACCGCCGTGCTGCGCGGTGGCGGCGGACCCGGCGGCACCGTGCTGCTGCGCGGCGACATGGACGCGCTGCCCGTCACGGAAGCCTCCGGCGAGGAGTTCTCCTCCGAGATCGACGGCGCCATGCACGCCTGCGGCCACGACCTGCACACGGCCGGGCTCGTCGGCGCCGCGCAGCTGCTCGTCTGCCGCCGCGACCAGCTGGCCGGCGACGTCGTGTTCATGTTCCAGCCCGGCGAAGAAGGCTGCGACGGCGCGAGCTACATGATCGACGAGGGCGTGCTCACCGCGTCCGGCCGCCAGGTCGACGCCGCCTACGGGCTGCACGTTTCGTCTTCGCGCCACGCGCGGGGCCTGTTCACCTGCCGGCCCGGGCCGCTCATGGCCGCGTCCGACGCGGTGAAGGTGCGCGTGGTCGGCGCCGGCGGCCACGGTTCGGCGCCGGAGGCTTCGCGTGACCCCATCCCGGCCGCGTGCGAGATGGTCACCGCTCTCCAGACGCGCATGACCCGGGCGTTCGGCGCGTTCGAGCCGGTGGTGCTCACCGTCGGCAGCTTCCACGCCGGCACGCGGCGCAACGTGATCCCGGACGACGCCGTGTTCGAGGCGACCGTGCGCTCGTTCGACCCGGAGGTGCGCGAGCGCATCCGCGCGCAGGTCGTGCGCGTGTGCGAGGGCATCGCCGCCGCGCACGGCCTGGACGTCGAGATCACCTATGACGCCGAGTACCCCGTGCTGGTGAACCACGACTCCGGCCACGAGTTCATCGCCGGCACGGTGCGTGAGGTCTTCGGCGAGGAACGGTTCGAGCTGCTGGAAGATCCGATGACGGGGTCGGAGGACTTCTCCCGGGTGCTCGGGAAGGTGCCGGGCGCGTTCGTGTTCCTCGGCGCGTCGCGGTCGGACGATCCAGTCGGCGCGCCGAACAACCACTCGCCGCGCGCCGCGTTCGACGACTCGGTGCTCGCCGACGGCGCGACCCTGCTCGCCGCGCTGGCGTGCCGGCAGCTCGCGGTCCTGGCAGCGTGATCACATGCGCAGCTACCACCTCCCGCCGATCATCCCGGTGATCGCGCTGGTCCTCATGCCGTTCCTGCCGTTCGTCAACTCCACCGGGCTGTGGCTCGGCCTGCCGAAGATGCTGGTGTGGGGCGCTTTCTGGTGCCTCATGTTCACCCCGGCCCTGCTGCTGAGCGAGCGCATGATGGCGCGCGCGGGGGCGGGTGACGACTGATGATCCTGACCTTCACGCTCATCGGCATCGTCCTCATCGGCGTGCTCGGCTTCGTCGGGCGGCGCAAGCCCGCGGCGGATCTCAGCGAGTGGACCGTCGGCGGCCGCAAGTTCGGCGCGCTCACGATGTGGTTCCTGCAGGCCGGCGAGGTGTTCACCACCTTCACCTTCCTCGGCATGGCGGGGCTCGCCTTCTCCGGCGGCGTCGCGGCGATGTACGCGCTGCCGTACGTGCCGATCGCCTACGTGGTCCTGTTCTTCCTGGCCAAACGCCTGTGGCGGATGGGCAAGGACCGCGGGTACCTCACGCAGGGCGATTTCCTCGAGGACCGCTTCTCCAGCAAGTTCCTCGGCACGCTCTCGGCCGTGCTCGGCGTGATCTTCGTGCTGCCCTACCTGCAGCTGCAGATCACCGGGCTCGGCCTGATCGTGCGGCTCGTGACCGGCGACGCGGCGTCGGGCAACCTGAGCATGGTGCTCGGCAGCGTGCTGATCGTCGCGTTCGTGCTGTGGGCCGGGCTGCGGGGCGTGGCGGCGACGTCGTACTTCAAGGACGCGATCATGCTCGTGGTCCTCGTGGTGCTGATCATCGCGGTGCCCGCGCACTTCGCCGGCGGCGTCTCGGGCGTGTTCCACAAGATCGAGCAGCTGCACCCGGAGAAGCTGTTCATCCACGCCGGCAGCAACGACCACACGTGGTTCATCACCAGCATGATCGTGAGCGCGATCGGCGTCGGCCTGATGACGCTGCCGCACTCGTGGCCCGCGCTGATGGCCGCGCGCGACCCGAAGGTGCTGCGGCGCAACTACACGTGGATGCCGATCTACGAGCTGTGCCTGCTGCTGCCGATGATCATCGGTTTCGCCGCGATCCTCGTGGTGGACAAGACCAGCGACCCCAACGGCGTGCTCCTGACCCTGAGCAAGGACGCGCTGCCGGGCTGGGTCACGGGGCTGGTCGTCGTGGCGGCCACGGCCACCGCGATGGTGCCCGCGGCCGGCATCCTCATCGGGATCTCGTCGCTGGTGGCCCGCAACATCGTGCGGGTGCGCGGGGAGCGCAGGCAGTTCTGGATCAACCACGGCACGGTCGTGCTCGCGAGCGCGCTCGCGTTGGTGCTCGGCATCTTCCGGCCCGACCTGCTCGCGAACCTGCTCCTGCTCACGTACTCCGGCTCGGTGCAGCTCGCGCCGGCCAACCTGCTGGGCTTCCTCAAGAAGGTGCCGGTCGGTAAGGGCCCGGTGCTCGCCGGGCTGATCGCCGGCGAGATCGTGGTCATCTGGCTGACCTTCTTCGACACGGAGTTCGCGGGCACCGTGAACGTCGGCCTGATCGGGCTCGCGGCCAACGTCGTGGTGCTCGCCGTGGCCACCGGCATCGAGCGGGCCGTGACGCGGCCCGGTGTTCCCGTGAAGACAGGAGAACCGGTATGACCCGCACGGTGTTCAGCGGCGGCTCGGTGTTCGACGGCACCGGCAGCGCCCCCGCTCCGGCCGACGTCGTGGTGGAAGACGGCCGGATCGTCGAGCTCGGCACCGGCCTCGACGGCGACCGTTCGGTCGACTGCACCGGCGCGACGCTGTTGCCCGGTTTGTTCGACTGCCACGTGCACGTGACGGTGTCGGACCTCGGGTTGCTGCCGCGCGTGCAGAAGCCGTTCTCGTACCAGTTCTACGAGGCCGCCCGCAACCTCTGGACCACGCTCAAGCTCGGCATCACGACCGTGCGCGACGCGGCCGGCGCCGACCTCGGCATCAAGCAGGCCGTGGCCGACGGGCTGATCCCCGGGCCGCGGCTGCAGATCGCCATCGGCCTGATCAGCCCCACCGGCGGCCACGGCGACGGCTGGATGCCCTCGGGCCACTGCCTTCCGCTGTCGCTGCCCCACCCCGGCCGCCCCGACGCGACGGCCGACGGCCCGGACGAGATGCGCCGCGTCGCGCGGACGTTGCTGCGCGCCGGCGCGGACGTGCTGAAGGTCTGCACCACCGGCGGCGTCCTGTCACCCCGCGACGACCCGCGGCACTCGCAGTTCACACTGGAGGAGCTCGACGTCCTCGTCACCGAGGCCCAGATGCAGGGCCGCGCCGTGATGGCCCACGCTCAGGGCGCGGAGGGCATCAAGAACGCCGTGCGCGCCGGCATCCGCTCCATCGAGCACGGCATCTACCTCGACGACGAGGCCATCGAGCTCATGCTGGCCCGCGGCACCTGGCTTGTGCCGACGCTGGTGGCGCCGGTCAACGTCATCCGCGCGGCCGCGGCGGGTGCTTCGCTGCCGGACGCCGTGGTGCAGAAGGCCAAGGAGGTCGCGGAGGTCCACGCCGACTCGGTGCGCCGGGCGGTCGCCGCGGGCGTGCGGATCGCGATGGGGACGGACAGCGGGGTGGGTCCCCACGGGACGAACCTGGAGGAGCTGGAGCTGATGCGCTCGTGCGGTATGAGCCCGGCCGACGTGCTCGTGGCGACCACGTCGTCGGCCGCCCGGTTGCTCGGCATGGAGGGCGAGCTGGGCCGGCTCGCTCCCGGTCATCGCGCGGACATCGTGGTGGTGGCCGGGGATCCGTACGACTTCGCCGACCTGGCGGCCAACGTCCGCGAGGTCTGGCAGGACGGCGTGCGGGCGGTGTGACGCTTCGCGGTGCTTCGGCTCGTCCGGGGCCGAGGCACCGCGGTGTCGTCGCCGGCATGCTCGGCTGATGGGCATGAGCAGAGTCCCGAAGTGCGCCCGGGCGCCCAAATCACCGCCCAGGAAATCTGCTGCTGCCGGTTCTCCGGCGCCATCGCCGAGGACTGCGAGCTCTCTGCACAGGCGCGGCCACCGCTGTCAGCCGCGCTGGGTGCCGGGGATCAGGGCTGATCATCCGCGGATGCTCGCGAATCGGGGCACCACAACGAAAGCCGCCCTCTTGCCGATGCTCGACGGGTTCGCCGTCGAGCGGTGCCTCCTCATCTCGTCCGGCTAGAACGCGCCGAGTCCCACCGGGACGCCCAGACCGGTCGGGCCGTCCCAGCCGAGGCCGGCGGAGCAGACGACGGGCTTGAACTGCGCGCAGTCGGCGGGGCCGTGCTGGGCGTTGGAGCCGGAGGAGACGTCGGCGATCGTGCCGGGAGGGGCGCTGTACAAGGTGTTCGGACCGTCCACACCGGACAGCCGACCGCCGCGGGCGTAGAGGCCGGCGACGAAGGGCGAGGCGGCGCTGGTGCCGCCGACGATGAGCCAGCCGGCTTTGCCGCCGTTGGGCGCGTAGGAGCGGTAGACGGCGACGCCGGTGAGCGGGTCGGCGACCGCGGAGACGTCGGAGCCCGCGCGGTGGCCCGAGCAGTTGGCGGCGATGGCGGCCGGCTGGCCTTGCGCGGGACCGAGGTCGAGGGCGCAGCCGCTGCCGGCGCCGACCCAGCGCTGCTGCTCGCCGTGTGGGGTGAACAGGCTGCCCCAGGCCTTCTGCACGAACGAGCCGCCGGAGCCGCTCAGCGACGTGCCGCCGACCGACGTGACCCACGGCAGTTCTTGCGGCCACAGCTGCGGCCCGCCGAGATAACCCTTGTCGCCGGACGCGGCGACCACTGCCATGCCCGGGTGGTGCAGCGCCACGGCGGGCGCGCCGGCGCCGAGGTAGTCGCCCTGCAGTCCGGTGGGCACGCCGTAGCTCATGCTCACGGCGCTCGAACGCAGGCTCGCCGCGTAGCTCACGGCGGTGCCGAAGTCGTCGGCGAGCTGGCCGGGCAGCTGCAGCAGCACGGCGTTGAGCAGGCGCCCGACGTCCATCGGGATCTGGACCATGGTGATGCGGCACATCGGGCACGCGGCGGAGGCGAGGTCGACGTCGAGCGCGGTCTCGGTGGCGTAGGCCTCCTCGATCTCGCCGAGCCCGTCGACGGGCTTGAGCGCCGGCCCGCCGTGGTAGTCGGTGATCTTGAGGCAGCCGTCGGCCGTGGTGCACTCGGGCAGGCCGAACTGGCCGCGGTAGGTCGTGAGGTCGGCCTCCAGCGTCGGGTACGCGCCGATGCCGACGATCGTCACCATGCCGCGTTCGCCGGTCTTCGCGTCCGGCAGGTGGTAGGCGCGCGCCAGATCGGCGGGCGAGAACCCGGCCGGCGCGGGGGTGGTGAGGGGATCGGCCGACGCCTTGTCGCGCGTGACGACGTTCGTCAGGCAGCCGAGATCCACCTGGTGCCCCTGTACGACCCCGGTGCACGAGTCGGCGACGCCGTGGTCCTGGCCCAGCGTGCCCGCGCGCACCGCCTGCGCGACCTGGGCCGTGGCGGCGTCCGGCGGCGTGGCTGTGGCAGGTGCGGCGAGCGGAACAGCGACGACAACGGCCAGTACGAGCGCCCGACCCAGCTTCATGCTCACTCCCCTCGGCGGCGACCTCCTCAGGCCTACACCGCCGAGCCGGGCGCGGCAGGGGCGGACGCGTCCTCGCACCCGCACGAGTGAACAGTCACCGGCCGAACGTGACCGCCGCCCGAACCGCGGCGGGGACTTTCGCGCGCAGCTCGGGGTCCGGAGCCGCGCCGAGGGCGTCGTTGACCGTCGCGAACGCCAGCCGCAGCGCGATCCACGTGGTGGCCTCGAAGATCTCGCGGTCGTCCAGACCGGCGGCGCGCAGCGCGGCCACGTCCTCGGCAGTCGTCGCATTCGGGTCGCCGAGGACTTTTCGGGCCCACCCCGCGAGCGCCGACTCCCGTTCGGACACCTGCGCCGGCTCGCCGCGCAGCACGGCCGCCGCGGTGGCGTCGTCGGTCAGGCTCGCCAGCCGGGCGCCCCACGCGAGTGCGCAGTAGGAGTCGCCGCGCGCGGCCGCAGTGGCGGCCACCAGCACCGCCGCCTCCCGCGCGGACAGGCCCGAGGAACCCATGAGTGTCGCGCGCAGTTCGCTGAACGCGACGAGCACATCGGGCCGCCAGGCCCACACGCGCGTGAGGTTGTTGACGTACCCGTCGGAACCGAGGTCCTCGCCGTACACCGCTTCGACGGCGAGGCCCGGGGGAGGTTCGGTGAGGAAGGAGTGTCTCATCGAGTCAGTGTGCGCGCGTCCGTCCGGTCGCGACAGTCCCACCAATCCAGCACCCGCATCGCATGAAAGGTCAGCCACTTCGACGGTTCCCCGCCCGGCACGTCGATCTCGAACCAGACTTCACCAGGATGACGCCGGGCCTGCAGCCATGTTCCGTCGGGCTGCCGTTCCGTGCGGATGATCTCGACGGCTTCGGCCATCCGCGGATCCGGGGCGGTGCCGTCGAACAGCGCGGCGGCGCGGAAGTAGTCCGCCGCGTTGAGGAGGTTGTAGAACCAGCGGAACGGGTAGCCGAAGTGCCGGACCCACGGCGCGATCGGCTCACCCGTCGACAGCCGCCGGAACAGGCTGCGGGACAACAGGTACTCCTCGCCGCCGCGGCGCGCGTCGTCGACAGAGCCCACCGGACCGCCGGCTTTCTCGTAGTCCAGCAAGGCCTTCAGCGCGTTGAGGGTCGAGTGGACGGACGAGCGCTCGGCTCCCTCGACCCAGAGGCAGTTCCAGCCGCCGTCGACCAACCGGTGCTCCATGAACCACCTAGCGATGCCGTGGACGTCGGCGCCCAGCCACAGGCCGTTGGACAGCGTCCACGAGTTGATGCAGACGTCGACCTCGCCGTCCCAGTACGGCAGGTTCTCGTACTCCCACCGGCTGTTGCGCGCCAGCAGTTCGGCCGTGCCGTTGAGCACCGACGCGTCGAGGCCCCAGTCGCGCAGCGAGTTGAGCGACCACGTGGTCGCGGTCCACGGCTGGCCGTCTTCCGGCGAGCCCTGGAACTCGGCGGGGAAGAACGCGCCGCCGGCCCACTGGCCGTCCGGGTCCTGCAGGGCGAGCAGCCGCGCGCCGAACCCCTCCGTGGCGACGCGGGCGCGCGTCGCCTCCCAGACCTCCGGTGGCGAGCCCGCGAGGTCGCGTTCGACCTGCCAGCGCAGCGCCGGGTCGGAGTCGAGCAGCCACGGAAGCACCTCAGCCATGGGCCGACTCTACGGCGGCCTCAGCCCGAAGTCAGCCCGTGGCGGTAGGCGTATCCGACGGCCTGCGCCCGATCACGTGCGCCGATCTTGCCGAGGATGCGGTTGATGTGGCTCTTCACCGTGGCTTCGGCCACGAAGAGCCGGTGCGCGATCTCGGTGTTGGACAGGCCGTCGGCGATCAACGTCAGCACGTCCACCTCGCGTGGCGTCAGGCCGTCGGGCGCTTCGGCGGACGGCGGGCGGGGCGCGCCGGCCGTGAGCGCGTCCACGAGGTGGTGCTGCACCGCGGGGTCGATCACGGCCGCGCCGCGCGTCACCTGGCCCAGGGCGCGGCGGATGTCGTCGGCCCCGGCGTCTTTCGTGAGGTAGCCGCGGGCGCCGGCCTGCAACGCGTCGAGCACGGACTTGTCGTCGGCGTACGTGGTGAGCGCGACGACCTGCACGTCGTGGTCGCGGGCGCGGATGCGGCGCGTGGCCTCGATGCCGTCGCAGCGCGGCATGCGCAGGTCCATCAGCACGACGTCCGGCTTCAGCTGCCCGGCCAGCTCGGCTGCCTGGTCGCCGTCGGCCGCCGTGCCGACGACCTCGACGCCCGGGAGCAGCCCGAGCAGCATCGACAGGCCGTCGCGCACCACGCGCTGGTCGTCGGCCACCAGCACGCGGATCACGCCGGTGCCCACAGGCTCACCCGGAACCCCGTGCCGGTCGGCGCGGCCTCGAGCTGCCCGCCCAGCAGCTCGGCGCGCTCGCGCATGCCGCTCACGCCGTAACCGTGGTCGCCGGGTGCCGCACCCGGGCTGCCGAGATCCTCGACGGTCAGCAGCGTGCCGCCCGGTTCGTAGCTCAGCCGCAGGTCCACGCGCTCGGCGTCGGCGTGCTTGCGGACGTTGGTCAGCGCCTCCTGCGCCACCCGGTACAGCGTCAGCCGCGTCTGCGCGGCCAGCTCCGGCGCCTGCCCGCTCACGGTGACCTCGCACGGGATCCCGGTGTCGCGTTCGAACTCCGCCGCCAGCACCGGCAGCCGCTCCGGGCCCGGCAGGTCCTCGCCGCGCAGCGCGCCGATCGCCTGGCGCGCCTCGGCGAGCCCGCTCTGCGCGAGCTGGTGGGCGCGTTCCACGGTGTCGGTCAGCCGCGGGTCCGCTCCACTGTGGACGGACAGCAGCCGGGCTCCTTCGAGGTGCAGCAGCAGACCGGACAGCGAGTGGGCGAGCACGTCGTGCATCTCTCGCGCGAGCCGCTGCCGCTCGGCCAGCGCCGCCGCCCGGACCTGGGCCGCGCGGGTCTGTTCGAGCTCCTCCGTGCGTTCACGCAGCTTCCGCATGTAGACGCCCAGGCGGTAGAACGCCAGCACGCCGAACGCGCTCAGCAGCGTCGGAACGGCCTCGTGGCGCGCGCCGAACAGGCTCGCCGCCACGAGCGTCGCCACGACCAGGCCGGCGACGATCCCGCCCCTGCGCGGAGTCAGCCGCGCCGACGCCGTGGCCGCCAGCAGGAACCCGCCGAAGAACCCCGTGCCGTTGGGCTCGAGCCACACCAGCGTCACGGAGCTGGCCAGCACGAGGAGGAACAAGCCGATCTCGACCGGCACCGGCAGCCGCCACTGCTGCACGCCGTACATCAGCATCGCCCCGCCGAGCAGCACGCCGAGCAGGCCGAGCAGCACCCCGAGCCCCTGGCCGTGCAGCGCGGGGCGTGGTTCGGACTTCGCCGCGAGCCACGTGAGCAGCACCAGGATGAGCACCGAGACCAGCCGCTGGACGCGGTGGTCGGCGCTGTTCACGTGTGCGTCGGACACCCGGCCGACGATATCGGCGGTGTACGCGGGAGTCGTCAACCCTCGGGTGTAGATCCGCGGGCCGCGGCCATACTGTCGGCCATGACCACGATCGAGAAGAGCGAGGAGCGGCACGCCTCCTGGCTCGAACTGTTCTTCGACCTGGTGGCTGTGGCCGGGGTCGCGCAGCTGGCGCACCTGGTGCACGGCAGCACGTCCTGGGGCGACGTCGGACTGTATGTGGTGTGCTTCCTGGCTTTCTGGACGGCGTGGATGTGCTTCACCGTCTACGGCAACGTCGCGAAGGGCGCCGCCCGCACGATGCCCGTGCTGCTGGCGATGGCCGGGCTCGCGTTCATGGCCGCGTCCGTGGAGGGCATCCACGGCGAGCACGCGAAGGTGTTCGCCATCGCCTACATCGCCGTGCGCGCCCTGGCCGACCGCGTGTGGGAGAGCCGCCGCGGCGGTGTGCGCGTGATCGTCGACTGGCCGGTGGCTCAGCTGGGGTTCGGCGTGGTGCCGTGGGTGGCCTCGCTCTGGGTCGACTCGCCGTGGCGCTACGGGCTGTGGGCGCTGGGGCTGGCGCTCGACCTGGTGATCACGTTCGCGGTTTCCGGCGACCGGCTCGTCGCCAACATCACCGGGAAGCTCGCGCACCGCGACGGCCCCCGCCCGCGCCCGACGCTCGCCCGCCTCGACACCGTGCACTTCGGCGAACGGCTGGGCCTGTTCACGATCATCGTGCTCGGCGAAGGCGTCCTCAACGTCACCGACGCGATGGCCGCAATCCCCGAATGGAACCACTCCCGCGTGTTCCTGACGGTGATCGCCGCGCTGGCCCTGCTCGCGACCCTCTGGGGAACCTCGCTCAACCAGGGCTTCGGTGGCATTCCGTACCTGGCCGCCGACGCTCTCGGGCCGCGCCTGTTGCTGCCCCTGCACTGCCTGGTGGCCGGCTTGCTGGCCGCGTTCGCGGGGGCGCTGGGCGACGCCGTCGAGTCGGTCTCCGAGGGCCATCTCCCCACGTCCACGCGCTGGCTCCTGTGCGGCAGCATCGCGGCGTTCGCGGTGATCGGCTCCCTCGCCGGGCTGGCGGCGGGCCGCGGGGTCCAGTGGGCCGTGGTGACGGTGATCCCGGGCCTGGCGATCCCGCTGACGCTGGGACTGGCGGGTCAGACGCTGGCCCCGGGGGTGTTCCTGTGGCTGCTGGTCGTGGCCGCGGGCGCGGGCCTGCTGCGACGCCGTTCCGCGGAGCCGGCGGCCGCGTAGACCCGTGGGTGGAGAAGGATTTCCCACCCTGGAGCCGACGCGGTGAGGGGGCGCCGAAAGCCACGCTGAGCAGGTCCGAATCACCGAAGGGGAGGACCTGCTCGTGAAACCCGAACTGCTGCGCCGGCTGCTGCCGAGCCTGGTGCTGAACATCGCGCTGCCGCTGGTGGTGTACGTGGTGCTGAAGCCTGTCGTGGCGAGCGAGGTGGTGGCGCTGGCGATCTCCGCGGCCATCCCGCTGCTCGTCACGGTCGGCGAGTTCGCCGTCCGGCGGCGGCTGGATCCGGTCGGGGTGGTGGCGATCGCGGGGTTCGTGGTGATGCTCGTGGTCCTGGGGCTCACGGGCGGCAACGAGCTCGTGCTGAAGCTGCAGGACGCCGTGCTGACCGGGCCGGTGGGGATCGTGCTGATCGGCTCGGCGGTGGTCGGGAAGCCCTTGCTGCTCCTGGGTCTCCGGTTCACGGGCCGCCCCACGCCCGCACCGGCTCAGCGCAGGGGGATCACCGTGATGACGGCTCTGCTCGGCGGGGTCCTCGCCCTCCACGCGGCGGTGCTGCTGGTGCTGGCGATCTCCCTGCCGACCACGACGTTCCTGGCCGTGGGCAAGCCCGTCGGCTGGGCCGTGATCGGCGCCGGCTTGCTGGCAATGTTCGTCTACCGCAACCGGCTGCGTGCGGCGTGAGTGAGCCGTGGGTCGTGCGGAGGTCAAGCGGCTCTTCGCCGACCCACGGCTCGAGCCGGACCTGCGCCTCGCCGTGCCGGCCGACGACCCGCGGTTGCGCGCCGACGTCGGGCACACGGCGTTCGCCGAGCTGCCCGTGACGTGGTGAGCGGTCAGGCCTGCGCCGACGCGAGCAGCTCGCGCAGGGCGGCCGCGAACTTCGGCGCGTTGCGTTGCGGCGCCAGGTGCGCGCCGGGGACCTCGACGAACGGCAGGCCCAGCTCGAGCGCCAGGATCTTCGCCGGCTGGTAGTGGTAGCGGCCGCGGCTGGCTTCGCCGGCGACGGGAACGATCTCGGTGCTCGCGCGGCGCAGGGCGCGCAGGTCCGGCAGGTAGTCGAAGAACTCGGCGAGCTCGCGGTCGAACAGGCGCAGCCAGTCGGCCTCGTGCGGCAGACGAAGATTGGGCAGATCGGGCAGCGCCGCGCCAGCGATGCCGTCGGAGAAGCGCGTGACGGCGCCCATCAGATCACCCGAACGGGCCAGCCGGATCTGGTCGTTCGCGGCCTCGAGCCAGCCCGTGGCGTCGGGCATCAGCTGCACCGCGGGCGGTTCGTGCGCGACGAGCACGGAAACCCGGTCGGGGTGGCGCCCCACGAGGTCGAGGCCGATCTGCGCGCCGGCGCTGGTGCCGAACACAGGGACCGGGCCGGCGCCGACATGGTCGAGCACGGCGAGCGCGTCGTCCGAATGCAGCGAAACCGGCACCGGGCCCGTGGTGGTGTCGGTGCTGGCGAAGTGGCCGCGCCGGTCGTAGGTGACCACGGTGTGGTCCGTCTGCAGTTGCTTGACGAGCGCGCGCAGCGAGTCCGCGCCGCCGGTGCCCCCGGGGATGAGCAGCAGCATCGGGCCCTCGCCACCGATGCGGACGGCGAGCTCGCCCTCCGCGACCGGGCAGCGGCTTTCCGAGATCATGCCTTGAAGTCAAGCACAACCGCCGTCGCCGAGGCGGCGCAGGATCGCCTCCGCGTCGGCCACGATTCCCCCGATCAGGTCCGCCACCGACGGCAGGTCGTGCAGCAGCCCGACGACCTGCCCGGACGCCAGCACACCGGCCGCCGGGTCGCCGTCGACGAGGCCCGCGCGCAGCAGCATCGGCGTGTTGGCGGCCATCAGCACTTGCGCCCGCGTTCGCCCGCTTGTGCGCAGCCGCAGGCCCTCGCGCACGAGCGCGGCCCACGAAAGCCCGCTCGACCGGCGGAACCGGGCGGCGTTCCCGGCGGCGCGCGCGAACCCGGCGAGCGGACCGGACTTCTCCAGCGCGTCGACGAGTTCGGTGCGCAGGACGCGGTGCGCGACGCCGTCGACCTTGCGCGTGACGACGGTGCCGGCGAGGTCGTGGTCCAGGTACAGCTGCTTCACCGCGTCGGGCACCGTGCTTTCGCGCGTGAGCAGGAACCGGGTGCCCATCGCGATCCCTGCCGCGCCGTAGGCGAGCGCGGCCGCCAGGCCCCGGCCGTCGAAGAAACCGCCCGCGGCGACCACGGGGATGTCGACGGCGTCGAGCACAGCGGGCAGTAGCAGCGTCGTGGCGACGCCGCCGGTGTGCCCGCCGCCTTCGCCGCCCTGCACGACGACGGCGTCGGCGCCCCAGGCCGCGACCTTCTCCGCGTGCCGTGTCGCGCCGACCGACGGCACGACGACCACGCCGTGGTCCTTGAGCTTGGTGAGCAGCTCCCGCCTTGGAGCCAGCGCGAAGGACGCGACTTTCACGCCTTCGGTGATCAGCAGATCGACGCGCCGGGCGGCGTCTTCGGCGTCGGCGCGGAGGTTGACGCCGAACGGGTTTTCGGTGCGGGACCGGGTTTCCTTGATCGCGGCGGCCAGCTCGTCGTAGGTCATGGTGGCCGAGGCGAGGATGCCGAGGCCCCCTGCTTCGGCGGTCGCGGACACGAGCCGGGGGCCCGCGACCCAGCCCATGCCGGTCTGGACGACGGGGTGGCGGACGCCGACGAGGTCGGTCAGCGCGGTTCTCACGACGGAACTTCCTTGTCGCGCAGGAACTTCGGGTCCAGGACTTCTCGGATCAGCCGTAGTTCGTCGTCGCCGGGTGCGCGGGTCTGTCCGGTGCCGGAGGTGTCGAGCGGGAACGACGTCGCCGCGGTGGCGTCCTCGACGGAAACCCCGGGGTGCACGGAAAGCAGCCGCGGCGCGTGGTCCGCGCCGCCGAAGTCGAGTAGGCCGAGGTTGGTCACCACGCGGTACACGTCGTGGTACGGAAGGGAAGCCGCCCGCGCGTAGCCGACGCCGGACACCACGTCCACGCGGTCGACGAACACCCGCCGGCTGTGGCGTGGCACCCAGTAGCTCGTGCGGTGGTTCACGGTGTTGCCGGGTCCGCCGCGTACGCCGAGAAGCTGCTTCGCGGGCTTCGCGTGCGAGCCGATGGCGGAGATGTTCTGGTTGCCCTCGCGGTCGATTTGGTTCGCACCCATCACGACGTGCCGTTTTCCGTGCGGCACCACGGTGTCGAGCACCTTGCGGAACGGCTGCCAGCCTTCGACGACGCCGTCGGCCGTCACGAGGGACGCCTCGCCGTCGGTGAGCAGCAGATCAGGCTCGAACGTCAGCCGGGCGAGTTCCGCACCCAACGCCGGGACGAAACCCATGGGGCTGACCACGATCTCGCCGTCGCCGCGGAACAGCTCGGCGCACGCGATCACGGCGTACTCGGCGCGCGTCACGTCGGTCATGCCGCCTCCTCGGCGAAGCGGGCCACTTCGCGTTGGTATCGGGCTTCGTCGCCCGACAGGAACCGGTCCGCGAAACTCGGCCACCTGCCCGTGTCCTTGGCCGAGGCCGCGTAGTGGCGCTGGAAGTTCTCGTCGCGGCCGTAGTCGGGCACGGCGCTGGTGAAGTGCGCGCCGTGCGGGGTTTCGACGACGCCGTGCACGCTCGCGCGGTTGAGCAGCAGGCTCTGCAGGGGCGCGGCGGACAGTTCCGCAGTGGGGACAACGCGTTCGACGGAGACGTAACAGCGGTCGGCGGCGAGGGCGAACAGCTCGTCGAAGTACGGGTCGGGGCCGAGGTACTGGGCGTTGCCGCGGGCGTCGGCGCGGTTGAGGTGGACGAGCGCCGCGTCGAGCTTGAGCGCGGGGACGGCCAGGAACTCCTCGCCGTCGGCGTAGGGGGAGCGGATCGTGCGCAGGTGCGGGTTCAGCGTCACGACGTCGGAGCCGAGGCCGGCGCGGGTCGGGAGGAACGGAAGCCGTTGGGCCGCGGCCGATAGGCCGGTGCCGAGCACGCCCTCGTCGTACTCCGTGACCTCGAACGCGCCGGCTTCGCGGGCGCGGGTGAACCACGGGTCGTACGGGATCGAGTCGAGCGTGACGAACCCGAAGACCAGCCGGCGGATCTTGCCCGCGGCGGCGAGGAGGCCGACGTCCGGGCCGCCGTAGGAGACGACGGTGAGGTCCTTCAGCGGGGAGCGCAGAATCGCGCGGACGAAGGCCATCGGCTTGCGCCGCGAACCCCAGCCGCCGAGGCCGACGGTCATGCCGTCGCGCAGCTCGGCGACCACCTCGTCGGCTGTCATCCGCTTGTCGCTCAAGGCTTCACCCCTCCGTCGAGGAACTGCTGCCGGGCGGCGCCGGACACGCCGGCGAGGTTGAGCTGGAAAGTGAAGCCCTGCTCGAAGCGGTAGCTGCGGTGCACGGGCTGCACGTCGATGCCGTTGATCGCTTGTTTGGCCGCGCGGATCACGCGGGTGTCCTTCGCGGCGATCCTGCGCGCGAGGGCCAGGGCTGTCGCGTCGAGCTCTTCGCGGGGTACGACCGCGTACACGGAACCGTGGTGGTGAAGCTGCTTCGCGGAGATCGTTTCGGCTGTGTAATACAGCGCGCGCATGAGGTGCTGCGGGACGAGCCGCGCGAGGTGTGTGGCCGCACCGAGCGCGCCGCGGTCGACCTCGGGCAGGCCGAACTCGGCGTCTTCGCTGGCCACGACGACGTCGGCGTTGCCGGCCAGCCCGACCCCGCCGCCGAGGCAGAACCCTTGCACGGCCGCGATCACCGGGACCGCGCAGTCGTACACGGCGGAGAAGGCGGCGGCGCAGCCCTCGTTCGCGCCGATGAGTGCGGTGTGACCGGGGTCGTGCTGGATCTCCTTGATGTCGACGCCGGCGTTGAAGCCGCGGCCCTCGGCGCGCAGCACCACGACGTGGGTTTCGGGGTCGCGGCCCGCGTTCGTGACGGCTTCGGCGAGGGCGAACCAGCCGTCCGCGGTGAGCGCGTTGACCGGCGGAGCGGCCACCGTCACCACGGCGACGCCGGGCTCCGGGGAGTGCGTGGACACGGTCATGGTCACCTCTGACGGGTTACAAACCTAGCACTTGCTTGGTACGTTAGCACGGCAACGGCGACGCGGCGGGAGGGCGTGAGTGGCACTGGATCTACAGCTCGACGGCGCCGTCGTGCTGGTCACCGGCGGGACGCGCGGGGTCGGGGCAGGGATCGCCGCGGTGTTCCGCGACGCGGGTGCACGGGTGGTCGTGTGCGCGCGAAGTGGTGCCGGCGCGGATTTCGTGCGGTGCGACGTGCGTGAGCCGGCGGAGGTCGCGCGGCTGGTTTCTTTGGTGGTGACGGAGTACGGACGGCTGGACGTGCTGGTGAACAACGCCGGAGGAGCGCCGTTCGCGGACACAGCCACGGCGTCGGCGCGGTTCCACGAGAAGGTGGTCGCGTTGAACCTGCTGGCGCCGCTGGGGGTTGCGCAGGCGGCGAACGCCGTGATGCAGCAGCAGGAAGGTGGCGGGGTGATCGTGAACGTGAGCAGTGTCAGTGCGACGCGGCCTTCGCCCCGGACGGCGGCGTATGGGGCGGCCAAGGCGGGGCTCGACAACTTGACGGCGACCTTGGCGGTGGAGTGGGCGCCGAAGGTGCGGGTGAACGCGCTCGACGTGGGGATGGTCGGGACCTCGCCCGAGTTGTATGACTCCTCGGTTGCCGCGACCGTGCCGTTGGGACGGTTGGCGACGCCGGCGGAGGTGGGGGCGTGTGCGGTGTTTTTGGCTTCTCCGTTGGCTTCGTACGTGAGTGGTGCGCGGCTGGCGGTGCACGGCGGTGGTGAGGCGCCGGCGTATCTGCGGGCCGGTTCGGAAGGGGTGTGACGTGGGGCTGGTCGACGGTCGGGTCGTGGTGGTCACCGGTGCGGGGCGCGGGATCGGGCGGGCGCACGCGCTGGCGTTCGCGGCCGAGGGCGCGCGGGTGGTGGTGAACGACGGCGGGGCTTCGCCGGACGGCAGCGGGGGTACGGCGGGTCCGGCGGGGCTGGTGGTGTCGGAGATTCGCGCTCTCGGCGGGGAAGCGGTGGCGAACACGGACGACGTCGCCGATTGGGACGGTGCGGCGCGGCTGGTGTCGGCGGCGGTGGACTCGTTCGGTGGGCTGGACGTGCTCGTGGCCAACGCCGGGTTCCTGAGGGACCGGATGCTGGTGAACCTGTCGGAGGAGGAGTGGGACGCCGTCGTGCGGGTGCATCTGAAGGGGCACTTCGCGCCGTTGCGGCATGCTGCCGCGTACTGGCGCGCGGAGGCGAAGGCGGGGCGCGCGCGGTCGGCGCGGGTGGTGCTGACGAGCTCGGGCGCGGGCCTGTTGGGGAGTGTCGGGCAGGGCAATTATTCGGCGGCGAAGGCGGGGATCCTGGGGCTCGCTTCTGTCGCCGCGGCCGAGCTGGCGCGGTACGGGGTGCTGGTCAACGCGATCGCGCCGGCCGCGCGGACGCGGATGACGGAGGGGACGTTCGACATGACGGCGCCGGCGTCGGGGTTCGACGCGATGGCGCCGGAGAACGTGTCGCCTTTGGTGGTGTGGCTGGGTTCCGTCGAGTCGGCCGGCGTCACGGGGCGGGTGTTCGAAGTGGACGGTGGCCGCGTGTCCCTCGCGGACGGCTGGCGCCACGGCCCGTCGCGCGACAAGGGCACACGCTGGGAGCCGGCCGAACTGGGCCCGGTGGTGGCGTCGTTGCTCGCTTCCGCGCCTTCACCTGAACCGGTGTACGGCGCTTGAGCTTGTTTTGTCGGTGGCGCGTGCTTGACTCGTTCGCATGACCACCTGGCAGACCTTCGCGGCGGCCGCCCCCTCGCTGGCCGAGCGCATCCACGAACGCTTCCTCAGCGGCGAGTCCCACGTCCTGGCCACCCTGCGCCGCGACGGCTCACCTCGCGTGAGCGGCTCCGAAGTCTCCTTCCGCGACGACGGCTCCCTGTACGTCGGCTCGATGCTCGACGCCCGCAAAGCCCGCGACCTCCAACACGACGGCCGCTTCGCCCTCCACGCCTTCCCCGGCATCGAAGAAAACGGCCCAGGCGATGCGAAACTCGCCGGTGTCGCCCGGGAAATCACCGACGACCGCGCCGACTCCGGCAGCCACCTCTTCGAACTGGACATCGACGAAGCGGTCTACACGTGGGTCGCGGACAACACGCTGTTCGTCGAGTCTTGGCACGCGGGGGGTGCTTGGGTGCGTTTCGCGCGACCGGACAACGGCCCGGTGGAGCGCACGGTGCTGGGTTGAGTGTTGCGCGGTTGCGCGAGGGCTGCCGCGGCGGTCGTTCGGGACAGGCGGTGCCGGGGTGCTTGAGCCCGATCGGTTTTGGCTGAGTGCGTTGGGGTGTCTTCCGGTGGCCTTGGGTAACGCCGGGTTCGGCCTGTCCGCCGGTGGATCACGCGTGCGGTGACGGCGCTGGGCCGGGTGGTTGAATGCGGGGATGCGTCTGGTGGAGGACCTGGTCGACGAGCCCGGCACGCTGCTGATCATCGGGCCGTCGAAGGCCAAGGTCACCGGCGGCAGTCCCAGTCCGGCGGCTCGTGCGGACTGGCCCGAGGAACTGCTCCGGGCTCGTGAGGAACTCCTGCCCCGGTCCGCTGTCGACGACCGGACGCGGCTGCCGGCGTGGCAGCGCTACAACGGTCACTTCTACCGGCACGTCGGCGACGCGCTGCCCGACGCCGCGGCGTCCGGACGACTGCTCATCCTCAGCGGTGGCTACGGCGTCGCGAGGGCGGACGAGCCGATCGCGTTCTACGACCGGAAACTCCGCCTGCGCGACTGGCCGCCCGGCACGCTCGAGGCCGCGATCCAGTACGAGGTGCACCGGCTCGGTGCCCGGCGGGTCCTCGGGTTCGGGTCCGCGAGCGCGGACTACGCGAAGCTGCTGCGCCGCGTGCCCTGGGAGGTCGAGGCGACGTTGGTGACCGTCGACTTCCACGGAGGCGGCGCGCAGGTCGAAGTTCCGAAGCGGCTCGCCCACGCCTTCGCCGCGGCGTGGCGGCGTGAGCCTGGGCGGAGGCCGCCGGGGGTCGTCGCCGTGCCGCTGTCGTGAGCCGGTTCAGGCCCGGACCCACAGGCAGAACGGGTGCCCGGCCGGATCGAGGTACACGCGGACGTGCTTCTGCGGCTGGAACGGCGCGAGCCGCGCCCCGGCCGCGACGGCTTTCGCGCCTGCCTGCGCCAGATCGTCGACTTCGATGTCCAGGTGCAGCATCATCTGCTGGTACCCGGGCTCCTGCGGCCACCTCGGCGGCACCAGCTCACGTTCCAGCTGGAAGGACAGGCCGGGCCCACCCTCGGGCGGCCGCAGCGTGACCCAGTCCGGCTCGTCCACGCCGAGGGGCCACCGCAGCAGCGCCTGGTAGAACTTCGCCAGCGCCCGCGGGTCGGGCGCGCCGAGCACGGTCGCGGTCAGTTTCATCGCCCCAGCGTAAGCCGATCCGCGCGCGGGATCAGAGGCGTTCGATGATCGTCGCGGTCGACATCGCGCCGCCGGCGCACATGGTGATGAGGGCGGTTGCGGTGTCGCGGCGTTCGAGTTCGTGCAGCGCCGTGGTGAGGAGGCGGGCGCCGGTGCTGCCGACGGGGTGGCCGAGGGCGATGGCGCCGCCGTTGACGTTCACGCGCGTGGGGTCGGGGGAGTGAGTGCGTTGCCAGGAGAGGACGACGGAGGCGAACGCTTCGTTGACTTCGAACAGGTCCGGGTCGCCGATGGTCATGCCGGCCTGGGCCAGCACGCGGTCGGTGGCCTGGATGGGGCCGTCGAGGTGGTAGTACGGTTCGGCGCCGACCAGGGCCTGGGCCAGGATGCGCGCACGGGAGCGCAGGCCGAGGGAGCGCGCCAGCGTGGCGTCCATGAGCAGGAGCGCGGCGGCGCCGTCGGAGATCTGGGAGGACGTGCCGGCGGTGTGGACGCCGTCGGGCAGCACGGGTTTCAACCGTGCCAGACCGTCCACAGTGGTCTCTCGAAGGCCCTGGTCCCGGCTGATCAGGCGGGGTTCCCCGGATGCCGGGTCGGGGGCCTTCACCGGGACAATCTCGCGGTCGAACCGACCGGCCGCCCACGCGGCTGCGGCCTTCTGCTGCGAAGAAGCACCGAACTCATCGACGTCCGCGCGCGTGAGGCCGCGCCGCACCGCGATGCGTTCGGCCGCGCGGTACTGGTCCGGCATGTCGATCGACCACGACTCCGGCCGCGGCGATCCGGTGGAGACGCCGGAGCCGGCGGGGGCATCCGCCCCGGCCCGCCGGTTCGCCCCCAACGGCACCCGGCTCATCGACTCCACCCCACACGCCACTCCGGCCGAAATGGCACCAGCCGAGATCAGCCCGGCGATCAGGTGCGTGGCCTGCTGAGCCGAGCCGCACTGCGCGTCGATGGTGGTGGCGCCGGTGGTCGGCGGCAGGCCGGCGTGGAGCCAGGCCGTGCGGGTGACGTTGCCGGCCTGTTCGCCGGCCTGGGTCACGGCGCCGCCGATGACCTGCTCGACCAGTGCGGGGTCGATGCCGCTGCGGTCGAGCACCGCGAGGTGCGCCGCGCCCAGCAGTTCGGCCGCGTGCAGGCCCGAGAGCCAGCCGCCGCGTTTGCCGATCGGCGTGCGCACCGCCGCCACGATCACGGGCTCGCCGGGAGAGCTAACAGTGTTCACCCACCCAAAATTAGAACATGTTCCAGTTAAACACAAGAACTCCCAGCTGCCGGACAATCTTGATCTTCACCAACTGAGCGCTCGTTCACCAGCGCAGAATCGGTAAAGTAAACGGGTATTACCAAACGGGGTTCCGTAAGTTAACACCGTATGCTCCAATGATCCATAGAACGTGTTGCAGTGCGCGAATCATCGCCGATCCCGTGCAGGAGGCAGCCGTGGCCGCTCCGCTTTTGCCCGCCGGTTTCGACTTCACGGACCCGGACCTCTACGCGAACCGCCTGCCGCTGGAGGAGTTCGCCGAGCTCCGGCGCACGGCGCCCGTGTGGTGGAACCCGCAGCGCCGCAACACCGCCGGCTTCGGCGACGACGGCTACTGGGTTGTCACGCGCCACGCCGACGTCAAGGAGGTCTCGCGCGACAGCCAGCTGTACTCGTCGTGGGAGAAAACCGCCATCATCCGCTTCGACGACCAGATGACGTCGGAGAACCTCGACGCCAACCGCCTCGTGCTGCTCAACATGGACGCCCCGCAGCACACGAAGCTGCGTCGCATCGTCTCGAAGGGCTTCACCCCGAAGTCCATCGCCAAGCTCGAGGACACTCTGCGCGAACGCGCCGAGCGCATCGTCGCCGAAGCCCGCAGCAAGGGAGAAGGCGACTTCGTCACCGACGTCGCGTGCGAGCTGCCCCTGCAGGCCATCGCCGAGCTCATCGGCGTGCCGCAGGAGGACCGCATGAAGATCTTCGACTGGTCCAACCAGATGGTGGCCTACGACGACCCCGAGTACGAGCTCGAACCCCTCACCGCGAGCGCCGAGCTCGTCGGCTACGCCTGGAACATGGCCGAGGAACGCCGCCGCTGCCCGGTCGACGACATCGTCACCAAGCTCGTGCAGGCCGACGTCGACGGCGAAGCGCTCGGCTCCGACGAGTTCGGCTTCTTCGTGATCCTGCTGGCCGTCGCGGGCAACGAGACCACACGCAACGCCATCACCCACGGCATGAAGGCCTTCCTCGACCACCCCGACCAGTGGGCGCGCTACCGCGCGGAAAAGCCCAAGACCGCGCCCGATGAAATTGTCCGCTGGGCCACGCCCGTGGTCGCGTTCCAGCGCACCGCCACGCGCGACACCGAGCTCGGCGGCGCGCACATCCGCCGCGGCGACCGCGTCGGCATGTTCTACAGCTCCGCCAACTTCGACCCCGACGCGTTCGACGAGCCCGAGCGCTTCGACGTCTTCCGCGAGGACAACCCCCACGTCGGCTTCGGCGGCACCGGCTCGCACTACTGCCTCGGCGCCAACCTCGCCCGCCTCGAGATCGACCTCATCTTCTCCGCGATCGCCGACGTCATGCCCGGCATCGCCGAGGTCGCGCCCCCGCGGCGCCTGCGCTCCGGGTGGCTCAACGGCATCAAGCACTACCCGGTCCGCTACGCCTGAGCAGGCCTGATCCGCCCAAAACCGGCATGATGGCCAGGTGGCGCAACGCGTGACGGTCGACGTCGAGTTCGGCGTCCGGGTGGCGAAGCCCGGTCTCGCCGCGATCTCGGTCGCCGCCGTCCACGCCGACACCGACGAGCTCACCGTCTCCGCCGCCGGCGCACCCCGCACCGTCGAGCTCGACCACGGCACGCGCGCCGAGGTGTTCGACCTCCCCACCGGCGAGCACCGCGTGACCTACCACGGCGAACGCACGCTCTGCCGCGCCAGCGCCGAGTCCGTCACGCTCGCCGACCTCGCGCGCTACACCCGCCCGAGCCGCTTCTGCCCGTCCGACCGCATGGCCGCCCTGAAACCGGACCACGGCGACGACCGCGTCCGCGTCCGCGCCATCGCCGACCACGTCCACGAGCGGCTGAGCTACCTCCCCGCCACCCCCGAAGGCCGCGACGCCGCCGCCACCCTGAAAGCCGGCGAAGGCGCCTGCCGCGACTTCGCCCACGCCTGCATCGCGCTCTGCCGGGCCGTGGGCATCCCCGCCCGCTTCACCACCGTCTACGCCCCCGGCCTGAAACCCATGGACTTCCACGCCGTGTTCGAGGCCGGCGTCGGCGGGCGCTGGCTCGTGTTCGACGCGACCCGCCTCGCCCCGCGCCCCGTGATGCTCCGCATCGCCACCGGTCGCGACGCCGCCGACACCGGATTCCTCACCCCGCTCGGCTGCGAGCTCGACTTCCTCGGCGCCACCGTGTTCGCGACCACCGACGCCGTGCCGCCGCCCGACGATCACGACAAACCCGTGGTCCTGGCGTGAAAGGTGTGTCCGGTGCGACAAACCCGGCCGCGGCTGGGTAGACAGTGACCGTGAACCGTCAACTGCCTGGGCCGAGCCGGTGGGCCCGCGCGCGTGCCCGGTACCGCTGGCTCGACCACCTCGCGCTCGCCACAAACCGGTACCTCGAGTACGGGGGCTACCACTACGTCGCCTCGATCACGTACTTCAGCCTGCTCTCGCTGGTGCCGATCCTGATGCTGGCGTCGTCGGCCGCGGGGTTCGTGCTGGCCACGCAGCCGCACCTGCTCGACCAGATGCTGCACGCCATCTCCGGCACGCTGCCCGGGGCGCTGGGGGAGAAGGCCTCGGACCTGCTGACGGGGTTCGTGGAGCAGCGCACCAGCGTCGGCGTCGCGGGTCTCGTCGTCGGGCTGTACTCCGGGTGGAACTGGATGAACTCCCTGCGCGACGCGCTCACCGCCATGTACGGCCAGAACCGCTCCGACGGGCCGCTGCTGCGCACGATTCTCATGGACGTGCTCGCGCTGCTGGGGCTCGCGGCCGCGCTGCTGGTGTCGTTCGGCATCACCGTGTCGGGCACGGCCATGGGCCGTTACCTGCTGAAACTAGTCGGCGTCGACGACACCAGCTGGGGCCACTCCGTGCTCTCGGCCACGTCGGTGCCGCTCGCGTTGCTGGCCGACTGGCTGGTGTTCCTGTGGGTGCTCACGCGGCTGCCGCGCGAGCGCGTCGGCTGGCGCAGCGCGATGCGCGGCGCGGTCGCTGCGGCGCTGGGCTTCGAGCTGCTGAAGCAGGCGGGCGGCATCTACCTGAACTTGATCAGCGCGTCGCCCTCGGGCGTCGCGTTCGGCTCCGTGATCGGTCTGCTGTTCTTCATCTCCCTGATCGCGCGCATGCTCGTGTACATCACGGCCTGGACGGCCACTGCTCGAGACGCGCCGCAGAAACCGGTCCCGCCGCCGTCGCCCACGGAGCTGCGGCCGGTCATCGCACCGCGCCAGCACACGGCCGGTCCCCTCGCGCTGGGCGCGGTGCTCGGGGCGCTGGGCACGTTGTTCGCGCTGCGCGGCCGCCGCCGGTCATGAGCCGGGCTTGGCCGAGCCCACCACCCACATGCTGAAGTACTGCGAGCCGCCGCCGTACGCGTGGCCGAGCGCGACACGCGCGCCGTCGACCTGGTAGTCGCCCGCGCGGCCCATCACCTGCTTGGCCGCCTCGGAGAACCGCAGCATCCCCGACGCGCCGATCGGGTTCGACGACAACACCCCGCCCGACGGGTTCACCGGCAGCCGGCCACCGAGCGCCGTGTCGCCGGCCTCGGTGACTTTCCAGCCCTGGCCCTCCGGCACGAACCCGAGGTTCTCCAGCCACATCGGCTCGAACCAGGAGAACGGCACGTAGATCTCGGCGACGTCCACTTCGGACAGTGGATCGGTGATCCCGGCCTCGTGCCACAGCGCTTTCGCCGCGTCGCGCCCGGCCTGCGGGTTCACCTGGTCGCGGCCGGCGAACGTGGTGGGCTCCGTGCGCATCGCCGTGGCGTGGATCCACGCGGCCCCGCCCGGCACGGCGTCGCCCGCGGCTTCGTTGCCGAGCACCATGGCGCAGGCGCCGTCGGAGGAGGGGCAGGTCTCGTCGTAGCGGATCGGGTCCCACAGCATCTGCGACGCCTGCACCGAGTCCACGGTGATGTCGGCCTGGCGCAGGTGCGCGTACGGGTTGAGCGCCCCGTTGCGCCGATCCTTGGCCGCGACGATCGCCCCGACGTGCGCCGGCGCGCCGGAGCGCCGGATGTAGGAGCGCACGTGCGGCGCGAAGTACCCGCCCGCGCCGGCGCCCACCGGCATCTGGAACGGCGGCAGGATCGAGAGTCCCCACATCGCGTTGGACTCCGACTGCTTCTCGAACGCCACCGTCAGCACGCGGCGGTGGACGCCGGCCTGGATCAGCGACGCGGCGACCAGCGCGGTCGAGCCGCCGACCGAACCCGCGGTGTGCACGCGCAGCAACGGTTTCCCGGTCGCGCCCAGCGCGTCGGCCAGGAACAGCTCGGGCATCATCACGCCTTCGAACAGGTCGGGGGCCTTGCCGAGCACCACGGCCTCGATGTCGGCCCAGCCGACCTGCGCGTCGTCCATCGCGCGGTCGATGGCCTCGCGAAGCAGGCCGGGCATGGACACGTCGGTGCGCTTCGCGCGGTGGTGCGTCTGGCCGGTGCCGAGCACGGCGGCGAGCTGCTTGGTCATCGCGCCTCCAGCACGGCGAGGAGGTTCTGTTGCAGGGCCGGGCCGCTCGTCGCGTGGGCGAGCGCCTTGCCCGCCTCGCCGCGGTGGATGCGCGCGGCCGCCTCGCCGATGCGGGCGAGGCCGGCGGAGAACATCGGGTTGCCCGTGAGCGCGCCGCCCGAGGGAGTGATCCGCACACTGTCGCCGAGCCCGAGCGCGGTGCGGACGATGAGCTCCTGGTGCGTGAACGGCGTGTGCAGCTCGGCCAGCTCGACCCCGTCGAGATCGAGGTTTCGGGCGGCTCGTTCGATTGACGGTGACCGAGTCAGGTCGCGGGCTCCGAGCACGGGGGAGTCGACGCGGTGCTCGACGCCGGTCAGGATGGCCGGCCGGTCGACGAGGTCCTTCGCGCGTTCCGCGCCGGCCAGCACGAGCACGGCCGCGCCGTCCGTGACGGGCGCGATGTCGTGTGCTCGCAACGGATCCGCGACGTACGGGGTGTCGAGCAGGGCGGCGACGTCGACCTCGCCCCGGAGCTGCGCGGCGGGGTTGCCGGCGGCGTCGGCGCGGCTGCGGGCGACGACCTCCGCGAGGTCCTTTTCGGACCACAGCCCGGCGTCCAGGCCCAGGCGCGCTTGCAGACCGGCGATGGCGAGCGAATCGGGCCAGAGGGGAGCGAGCACGTACGGGTCGAGCTGCAGCGCGAGCACCCGGCGCAGCTGCCCGGCGCTGGCCTTGCCGAAGCCGTAGACGAGCGCGGTGTCGACCTCACCCATGCGGATCTTCAGCCAGGCCTCGTACAACGCCCACGCGGCGTCCATCTCCACGTGCGACTCGTGGATCGGTGGGAAGGCGCCGATGGCGTCGACGGCCGCGATGAAGGAGAACGCGCGCCCGGCCAGGTAGTCCGACGAGCCGGAGCACCAGAACCCGATGTCCTCTTTGGATAGACCCGTGGCGGCGAACACCTCGGCCAGGATCGGCACGAGCATCTCGACGCCGTTCGTGGTGCCGGCGGTCTCGCGGACGTTCGGTGCCTGCGCGAACCCGGCGACGGCGACTTCGGGCATGCGTCCCCCTCACAGGTGGCGGGCGAAGGATTCGAACGGCGCGTCGGGCTCGCCGGTCGGTTCGAAGTGGCTGATGTTCTCCAGCGACGTCCACCACTCGTCCCGCGGGCGCCACGCCGCGCGCACCCGCATCCCCATCCGCACGTCCTCGGCGGCACAGCCGAGCACGAGGTGCAGGAAGGCGATGTCGGCGCCGTCGAGCAGCACGTAGGCCGCGACGTACGGCGGTTTGATGCGCTGGCCGAGGAAGGGGACGTTGACGATGCAGAAGGTGGTGACGATGCCGGTGTCGGGCAGCTCGACCTCGTCGGTGGTCGGCACGCCGTCGGTGGGGCACGCGCCGCGCGGCGGGATGTAGACCTTCGCGCACGCGGGGCAGCGCTGGCCGATCAGGCGGCCTTCCGCGAGCGCGCGCAGGTAGCGGCTTTCCTCGGGTGACGCGGAGTGGCGGTAGTGCAGGTGGACCGGGGTGATGACCACCTCGACGGGGGCGCCTTCGTCGCGTTTCGCCACCGGGGGTGGGGGTTCGGTCGGTTGTGTTTCGGGTGCTTCCGCGGGCAGGAAGTACGCGATGTCGCGGATGTGGCCGACGGTTTCGGTCGCCCAGCGCACTTTGACGCGCTGTCCGGTGTGGACGTTGGCGGGTTCGCCGGCGTCGAGGGAGTGCAGCAGGGTGGTGTCGGCGCCGTCGAGCTTGACCAGGACCCACGCGAACGGACGGGACAGCGGCTGGCCTTCGAGCGGGTTGGCGCACCACGACCAGGAGACGACGGTGCCCTCGGCGCTCACCGGCACGAACTCGGTGAGTGCTTCGGCGGTCACGGGGTCGTACTCGGGCGGGGGCACGTGGACGCGCCCGTCGCTGCCCCGGATGCCTTCGATCCGTCGCTCGCGCAGGGCGTTCACGAACCGGCCGAGCACGGGCCCGGTCGAGCGGGTGTAGTCGAATCCGACGTCGAGCGGCGCCGAGAGCGGGGTGTCCGTCACGTTTCCGAGTGAAACACGTTCTCGAATTCGAGGCAAGATGGCTGTTGTGCGTATGTGGAACGCGTTCTAGATTTGGAGTCATGGACCTGGGACTGTGGACGATCGCCGCGGCCGAGCCCGACCGCGTGGCACTGGTGGACCCCGGCGGCCGCGAGGTCGGCTACGGCGAGCTGGCGGCGAAGGCCAACCGCTACGCGCTGGGCCTGCGCGAGCTCGGGCTCGAGGCCGGCGACGCGATCGTGCTGCTGCAGCCCAACGGCGACGAGCTGCTGGCCGCGTACTTCGCCGCGATCCAATCGGGGCTGTACGTGGTGGTGGTCAACTGGCACCTCGTCGCGCCGGAGGTCGCGTACATCCTGGCCGACAGCGGCGCGAAGGCTTTCCTCGCACACGAGCGGTTCGCGGACGTCGCCGTGGCGGCCGCGGACGAGGCCGGGATCACGGCACGGTTCGCCGTGGGCGACGTGCCCGGCTTCCGGAGGATGGAAGAGCTGGGCGCGGGCCTGGGCGACGGGCGGCCGTCCGACCGGACGGCGGGGTCGCCGATGCTCTACACGTCGGGCACCACGGGCCGGCCCAAGGGCGTCCGGCGGCCGCTGACGGGCGCCGACCCGGACGAGGTGCCGGCGGCGTCGACGTGGTTCTTCGGGATCTTCGGCCTGGCGCCTTTCGACGGGCACGTACACCTGTGCGGTTCGCCGCTCTACCACACGGCCGTGCTGAACTTCGTCGCGATTTCCGTGCAGCTGGGCCACACCGCGGTGCTCATGGACCGCTGGGACGCGGCCGACATGCTGCGCCTGATCGAGCGCCACCGCGTGACGCACAGCCACATGGTGCCCACGCAGTTCCGCCGCCTTCTCGCCCTGCCACCCGACGTGCGGTCGGGTTTCGACCTTTCCTCGCTGCGCGTGATGATCCACGGCGCCGCCCCCTGCCCGCTGGAGGTCAAGCGCCGGATGCTGGACTGGTGGGGCCCGGTCGTCACGGAGTACTACGCCGCCACGGAAGGCGGCGGCACCGTCATCGTGGGCGAGGAGTGGCTGCGCAAGCCGGGCTCCGTCGGCCTGCCCTGGCCGGGCTCGACCGTGCGCGTCCTGGACTCCGCCGGCGCCGAGGTGCCCGCCGGCGAAGTCGGCACGGTGTACTTGAAGATGGGCGACTCGTCCTTCGAATACCACCGCGACAGCCTGAAAACGCAACGCTCCCGCGTCGGCTCACTCTTCACCCTGGGCGACATCGGCCACCTCGATTCCGACGGGTACCTGTACCTCCACGACCGCGCCGCCGACCTCATCATCTCGGGCGGCGTGAACATCTACCCGGCCGAAATCGAGGGCGAGCTCGTGATGCACCCGAAGATCGCGGACATCGCGGTGTTCGGCATCCCGCACGAGGACTGGGGCGAGGAGATCAAGGCGGTGGTGCAGCCGGCTCCCGGCGTCTCTCCTTCTGCCGACCTGACTTCGGAACTCCTGGCCTTCGCCGCGACGCGGTTGGCGCGGTTCAAACTGCCGCGGTCGGTGGATTATCTGGAGGAGCTGCCCAGGGATCCGAATGGGAAGCTGTACAAGCGGAGGTTGAGGGAGCGGTACGTGTCCTGAGCGGTGAGGCCGGGTCCCGGCCTCACCGGACGTCCGGCTCAGCGACCCTCGAACCGTGGCTTCCTCTTCTCCGCAAACGCCCTCGGCCCCTCCTTCGCATCTGCCGAGGCGAAGACCTCGATGCCGTACTTCGCGTCCAGTTTGAAGGCGTCGTTTTCCGGCAGGGCTTCCGTGTCGCGCAGGGTGCGGAGGATGGCGCGGACGGCGAGGGGGCCGTTGGCGTTGATGAGCGACGCCAGCTCCAGCGCGCGGGACAGGGCGGTGCCGTCCGGGACGACGTGGCCGATGAGGCCGCAGGCCAGAGCTTCGGAGGCTGACAGGTGGCGGCCGGTCAGCAGGAGGTCCGCCGCGAGCGTGTAGGGGATCTGCCGGGGGAGGCGCACGGCGGAGCCGCCCATCGGGAACAGGCCCCAGCGGGCCTCGGAGACGCCGAAGCGGGCGGACTCGCCGGCGACGCGGATGTCGGTGGCCTGGAGGATTTCGGTGCCGCCGGCGATGGCGGGGCCCTCGACGGCGGCGAGGAGCGGTTTCGTCAACCGGCGGCCTTTCAGCAGGCCGTCGATGCGGCTCGGGTCGAAGGCGCCCGAATCGAACGCGTCCGACGGGGCGTTGCGGGACATCGACTTCAGGTCGGCGCCCGCGCAGAAGGCGCCGCCGGCGCCGGTGAGGATGCAGGAGCGCACCTCGGGATCGGTGTCCACGCGGTCCCACGCCGAGGTCATGATCGCGAGCATCTCGCCCGTGAGCGCGTTGCGGGCCTCGGGGCGGTTCATCGTGACCACGAGGGTCTGGCCTTCCAGGGACACGAGAGCGTGGGGCGCGGCCAAGGAAACCTCCCGGAGAACGCGGGCATTGCCCAGAACGATAACATGTTCTACTTTGAGTGGTGTGGCACTCAACATCGCGGATCTACTCGAGCACGCCGTCGACGCCGTGCCGGAGCGTGTCGCGGTCGTGTGCGGGGCGAGGCAGGTGACGTTCGCCGAGCTGGAGGCTCGCGCGAACCGCCTGGCGCACCACCTCGCCGCCCACGGCGTGGGACCCGGGTCCCACATCGGTGTCTATTCCCGCAACTCCATCGAGGCCCTGGAGTCGATGTTCGCCGCGTACAAGCTGCGCGCCGTCGCGGTGAACGTGAACTACCGATACGTGCACGGCGAGCTGAAGTACCTGTTCGGCAACGCGGATCTGGTCGCCCTCGTGCACGAGCGCCGCTTTGCCGACAAGGTGGCGAAAGTCCTCCCCGAGACGCCGAAACTGAAACACGTTGTCGTCGTCGAAGACGGGTCGGACGCGCCCTTCGAAGGCGTTGCGTACGAGGAAGCGCTGGCGCAGAACGACCCCTGCCGCGACTTCCCCGAACGCAGCGCCGACGACCTCTACATCCTCTACACCGGCGGCACCACCGGCTACCCGAAAGGCGTGCTCTGGCGCCACGAGGACATCTGGCGCGCGCTCGGCGGCGGCATCAACTTCGTCACGGGTGAGTACGTGCCCGACGAGTGGACGCTCGCCGAGCAGGGCAAGGCGGGCGCACTCGTCCGGCTGCCCGCCGCGCCGCTCATCCACGGCGCCGCGCAGTGGGCCGCCTTCGGTGCGCTGTTCGCCGGCAGCCCGGTGGTGTTCGTGCCGCAGTTCGACGCGCACGACGTGTGGAAAGCCGTGCAGGAGCACAAGGTCCAGGTGCTGACCATCGTCGGCGACGCCATGGCGCGCCCGCTCGTGGAGGCCTACCGTGAGGGCGGCTACGACGCTTCGTCGCTCGTCGCCGTGTCCAGTCACGCCGCGCTGTTCTCGCAGTCGGTGAAGCAGGAGCTGCTCGGCCTGCTGCCCGGCGTCGTGCTCACCGACGCGATCGGCTCGTCGGAAAGCGGTTTCACCGGGATCGGCATGGTGGGCAAGGACTCCGACCACAGCGCCGGCCCGCGGGTCGTGTTCGGCAAGGACGCGATCCTGCTCGACGAGGACGGCGCGGTCGTCGAGCGGAAGCCCGGCGCCGTCGGGCTCATCGGCCGCCGCGGCCACGTGCCCCTCGGCTACTACAACGACCCCGAGAAGAGCCGCACGATGTTCGCCGACGTCGACGGCGTGCGCTACGTCGTGCCCGGCGACTACGCCCGCTACGAGGACGACGGCACCGTCACCCTGCTCGGGCGCGGCTCGCAGTGCGTGAACACCGGCGGCGAGAAGGTGTACCCCGAAGAGGTCGAGGGCGCGCTGAAATCCCACCCCGACGTGTTCGACGCGCTCGTGATCGGCGTGCCGGACGAGCGCCTCGGCCAGCGCGTGGCCGCCGTGGTGCAGCCGCGGCCTGGGGTGGCGCCCGACCTCGCGGCAATCGAGGCGCACGTGCGCACCGAGATCGCGGGCTACAAGGTGCCGCGCACGGTCTGGCTCGCCGACGAGATCGGCCGCTCGCCCAGCGGCAAACCCGACTACCCGTGGGCCCAGCGCTACGCCGCCGAACACGAACCCGCCTAGGAGCGCGCATGCGAACTTCCCTCTGCGACCGGCTGGGCATCGAGCTGCCGATCGTCGGCTTCACGCCGTCGGAGCACGTCGCCGCCGCGATCAGCCGCGCGGGTGGCCTCGGCGTGCTCGGCTGCGTGCGGTTCAACGACGCCGCCGAGCTCGACTCCGTGCTGTCCTGGATGGACGAGAACACCGGCGGAAAGCCTTACGGCGTCGACATCGTGATGCCCGCGAAGATCCCCGCTGAGGGCACCCAGGTCGACCTCGCGAAGCTCATCCCCGACGCCCACCGGTCCTTTGTCGACAAAGTGCTGCGTGACCTCGCCGTGCCCCCGCTGCCCGACGACACCGACGAACGCGCCGGCGTGCTCGGCTGGCTGCATTCGGTCGCGCGGTCCCATGTGGACGTCGCGCTGAAGCACCGCATCAGCCTCATCGCCAACGCGCTGGGCTCGCCGCCCGAAGACGTGATCGAGCGCGCGCACGCCGCCGGTGTGCCCGTCGCGGCGCTCGCGGGCAAGGGTGAGCACGCGGCCCGCCATGTCGCCCGCGGCGTGGATCTCGTGGTGGCACAAGGGTACGAGGCCGGCGGGCACACCGGCGAGATCGCGTCGATGGTGCTGGTGCCGGAGATCGTCGACGCCGTCGGCGCACAGGTCCCGGTGCTCGCGGCCGGCGGCATCGGCTCCGGCCGGCAGGTCGCGGCCGCGCTGGCGCTCGGCGCGGCGGGGGTGTGGATGGGCTCGTTCTGGCTCGCCACCGAGGAGTACCGCCGCACCATGCCGGGCTCCGGCGCCATGCAGACGGCGCTGGTCAACGCGACGTCGGCCGACACCGTCCGCACCCGCATCTACACCGGCAAACCCGCCCGTCTGCTCAAAACGCGCTGGACGGACGCCTGGGCCGCGCCCGACGCGCCCGAGCCCCTGCCGATGCCGCTCCAGAACCTCCTGGTTTCCCACGCCCACAACCGCATCCACGCCGCGGACGACCCGGCCGTGGTGTCGATGCCGGTCGGGCAGATCGTCGGCCGGATGGACCGGGTCCGCCCGGTGGCCGAGGTGATGGCAGAGCTGGTGAGTGGCTACGAGGAAACGTTGGCACGGCTCGACAAGACGCGGTGAGGTCCTTTCAGGACGATCCGCCTGAAAGGACCTCGCCCCCGTCAGCCGCAGGCCACCGGGCCAGAGCTGAAGCTGAAGTGGTCGATCGAGTGCGTGCCCATCACCAGCGTGCCGCTCACGTGTGCGCAGTGACCGTTGGTGCCGGTGACCAGCACGCCGCCCGCGTAGGTCTCGAAGGTGCCCGAGTCCTGTCCCGAGCCGGGAATCCCGTCGACCGTCATGGTCACGCTCATGGCGTGCTTGCCTGACGCGTTGTCGTAGACCTTCGCGCAGTTCGTGCTCCCGTTGGCACTGGAATACCTGAGCTCGACGGTGCCCTGCGTCTCGTCGACCGCGTTGTGCAAAGTCTTCGGGAAGCCACTGACCATGCTGCCCGGGCACGTGCTGACGATCGAGTACCGCCCGGCCGCCTGTCCGGCCGGTGCTGCCGCCAAGACCGCGGTACCGATGAGCGCCACGGCACTGGCGAGCGTGAGAATCCTGCGCATTGAAATCCTTCCCCAGACCGGGTCGCCCCTCGACCCGTTCGTCCCGCCTTCGCGGCTGCCGGAGAGACGCGGCGAGTGATTTTCCGGCCAATGTCCGGTTCCGGCCACAGGGTGACCGCGCTACACCCAGCCGCGCTTGGCGGCAGCCACACCGGCGGCGAATCGGCTCTCGACCCGCAGGATTTCGAGGATCGCGCACACGTGCCGGCGCACGGTCCGCTCGCCAGTGCCGGTGCTGCGGGCAATCGCCTCGTCGGTCAGCCCCGCGGCGAGCAGGGACAGCACCCGGCGACGGGCGGGGGGTGAGCTCGTCGCCGTCGGCACCGTCGAGCGGCACGGTGTCCGGCGCGGCCCACAGTGCGTCGAACAGTGTCTTCGGCCCCGGCTCCGCCGGGGCGTGCGAGATCGCCTTTGAGCCGGCCTCCGGATTGTGCGGTCGGATCGGCCGGGGGCCGATCGCACCGCACAATCCGGAAGCCGGCGCGATCTCGCGCGTGGGGTGACGGCGTCGTCCACGTGCATCATCGGCATCCTCACCTGCTCCGACTTATGGACCTGCGCCCGCCGCGAGGGCGTCGGCGGGCGGCAGCAGCACACCCTCGCTCACCCGGTGCCCGCCAGTGCTGCCGGTGAACGTGGCACGCAGCAGCTGCCGCGGGGAGCGGTAGAGGCCGGACGCGAGCCGGGTCAGCTCGTCGTGGTCCTCGATAGCGCGAACCCCTTCGCGGTCGACCGCGGTGAAGCCGCCGGTCGGAGCGACGAGTGCGGTGAACCGTTCCCAGGTGCCCGCGAGATCGGCCTGCAGTTCGGAAATGTGCCGGTGCTGCCGATCGAGCAGTCGCCGCAACGCGACGGCCGGTGGTACGGCACGCGCGAACCGGTCCGCGCCCGAACCGCCGAAGCTGATCACCCCCGCCTCCTGCAGCTCACGCTCGGCCGGGGGCGTCCGGGTCGAATGCGTCCACGCCGACCGGCAGCCGGCCTGCGGCGTGAAGCCGGTCGTACGCCCCGCCGCCTCGGCCGAGACCAGGCCCGCGAGGACCTCCGTCCGTGTGCTCCCGCGCATGCCGCCCCCTGTGGTTCGCCCCTTTCCGGCAAGTCGGGTAATCGGCTGCTCACGTTACGGAAGCGGGGGGGGGGGGCGGGGGGGGGGGCGGGGGGGCCGCGGGGGGGGGGGTGTTAGTGGACGCGCCCGCCGGGGCCCGCCCCCCCGCCGACGCCGCGGGGTTGGGGCCCGGCGCGG
>NZ_JBFAHL010000024.1:0-164577 GCF_040654155.1 Amycolatopsis sp. NPDC050768 | reverse complement strand
ACGAGGTTACATATAAGCTCTACTGGCTTAGTTCACTAGCACACTGTTGAGTTCTCAAGCAACACACCGCAACCCAGCCCGCCCAGCAGGCAAACTAGATCACCGCGTTGTTTCAAGCTGTTTTGTTCCAGAGACTTACAGTACACCCTGGCGAAACTCGCGCTTCGCGGGGGGGCTGGTTCAGCTCCGGAGGTTTGGGACCACCCACTCTACCACCCAGAGGTGGGAGCTTGGTTCGTGTTCCCGGCGGCCACCCGGTTTCCCTGGCGACTTGGAGAACTTTACATGGCCGAAAACCGGCCCGAACAGGGGGGTCCCCTTTTCGCGCACCGGGCCCCTGACCTGCACCGATACGCCGCTCAAGCCAGCCGTGGCCGCCCATGGGTCGCGAACACCGTCAGCGCCACCAACGCAGCCGCCAGCACCGCCGCGACGTGAATGGGCGCCGGCCCGAACGAAGCCGCCAGCACGAGCACCGCGGTGACCGGGTATCCGATCGCGATCTCCCGGCACTCGTTCGTCGGCCCGATGTGCAGCAGCCACACGCTCAGCAGGAACACCGCGACCGGCACCGTCACCGCGAGCGCCGTGGCGAGACCGCTGATCGCGCTGTGGTGCGTGTCGTAGTCCACCGCCAGCTCGAGGCCCGTCCCGACCGCCGCGGCGGAAGCGAAGATCAGGTAGTGCCCGTACCCCCAGCTCGACGTGCTCAGCAGCGACGGGTGACGCACGAGCCGCAGGTGCCCCGGCTGGTCGAAGTACAGCCACCACATCGAAAACACCAGCACGAGCCCCGCCGCGGCGAGCCCGATGAGCGTGCCGACGTGCTCGCCCTCGGACACGCCCTCCTTCACGGCGGTGGTGGCGCTCAGCACCACCTCGCCGAGCACGATCAGAGTGAAGAGCCCGTAGCGCTCGGCGATGTGGTGCGGGTGCCACGAAGTACCTCCCCGCGACTCCGCGATGCTCGGCACCGCGAGCTCGCAGACCACCAGCACCGCGAACACGATCGCCGCCGTGGTCTGAGGGAAGCCGATCAACGCGTCGGCGACCCACAACACCTGCACGACGGTGATCCCGCCCGCGTACCAGAGCGCCGTCGTGCGGCGTTCGGGATCCGATTTCGCGGCGCGCAGCCACTGGGTCACCATCGCGAGGCGCATCAGTACGTAGCCGACCATCACCACGCGGAAGTCGCCGTTGAACGCGCGGTCCACGCCGGCCGCGACGGTGAGGCCGCCAGCGATCTGCACGAGGGTGGCCAGCCGGTAGGGCACGTCGTCGGTGTCGAACGCGGAGGCGAACCAGCTGAAGTTCAGCCAGCCCCACCAGATCGCGAAGAACACCATCGCGTAGCTCAGCACACCGTGGCCGATGTGCCCTTCGACCAGCTCGTGGTGCAGGTCGGCGCTCGCGGCGCCCACCGCGACGACGAAACACAGGTCGAACAGCAATTCCAGCGGGGTGGACACGCGGTGGTTCTCACCGCTGTCGCGCGACCGCATCGGCCGGTACCACACCCGGAACCGCTGGACCGGAAAAATCCCCTGGGACATCGACGCTCCCCGCACTCACCCGACGAACGCCGCCATCCCAACACGGCCAAAGCGCTCAGGCGAGTACGACCCCCAACAGAGGGTGAAAGGGGAGAAAATCCGAGGTGAGAAAGGGCGGGCCCGGTTCCCCCTCTTCCGGACCCGCCCGAACGCCTTCGCCGCACTCCCTCGCCACCTCGGGGGCAATGCTCCCGGCGGTCGCCGTACGGTCCCCCGCGGACGCCGACGATCCGTTGCCTGGGAGGTGACCAAGAGTGTCCATTCCATGGAACTCCGGAACTCTCAGCCGCTCGCCCGATCGACCCATCCCCGGTCGATCGATCGAAATGCCACTGTAGGTAGCCAAAGTGTCGTGCTGAAGGCTCCATAAGGTCTACCCGGTTGCTCTGAGTAGCGCCAGTGTCAAACGTAGCGTGTCACTCGGATGGAGCATCGCGGATTCGCTGAAAGTAATTCACCTGTAGTGCTGAGTGAGCGTGATCTGCTCACTGTCGGTGAACGCCGGCAGCCGCTTCCGCAGCGGCACGCTCCTCGTCACGCGCAGCCCTGTTGCGACGCGCCCGCAGCTCCAGTACAGCCAGCACGAGCGCGACGCACGTGAGCCCGGCCGAGCAGCACATCGCCGTGGTGAGGGCCAGCGAGTAGTCCCGGTTCGAGCCCACCACCACCGACTGGAAGACCGACGCCAGCACAGCCGTGCCGATCGCCGTGCCGATGCGCTGCCCGGTCTGCAGGGCGCCACCGGCGACGCCCGCCATCGACGTGGGCACGCACTCCAGCGTCAGCGTGGTGTTCGGCGCCAGCACCATGCCGCCGCCGATGCCGCCGATCAGCAACGGCAGCGCCACCGCGAACCCGGCCGCGGACGGCGGCACGAGCTCCACCACCAGCGCCACCAAGAGCAGCGCGAACGCCACCAGGCTCAGTCCCGTGACGGACAACCGGCGGCCGAACCGCGGCACGAGCCTGCCCGCGACCGCCGCCGAAACGGCCGAACCGATCGCAAACGGCGTGACCGAAAGCCCCGACTGCAGCGGCGTGTACCCCAGCCCCTGTTGGAAGAACAACGCGAAAACGAGCCAGATCCCGGCGAACCCGCAGAAGTACAGCGCACCCACCGCGGCGCCGGCCGAGTAGCCCGGCGTGCCCGTGAACAGCCGGACGTCCAGCAGCGGCGACCGTTCGCGCGCGACCACCCGGCGTTCCCACCGCACGAAACCGATGCCGAACACCACCGCCACGGGGAAGAGCCACCACAGCTTCGCGAGACCGCCCTGCTCCGATTCCACGAGTGGCAGCAGCACCCCGAGCACGGTGATCGCGAGCAGCGCGATGCCGACGAAGTCGATCTCCGAGCGCACTCGCATCGGCCTGCGTTCGGTCTTCGGCAGGAGCCGCATCGCCAGCACGAACGCGACGGCGCCCACCGGCACGTTCACGAAGAACACCCACCGCCAGCCGCCGGGGTCGCCGAACACCGCGAGGATCACGCCGCCCAGCACCGGCCCCACAGCCGTGGAGATCCCCACGACGGCGCCGAAGATGCCGAACGCACGGCCGCGCTCGGCGCCGCGGAACAAGTCCTGGATCAGGCCGCTGTTCTGCGGCGTCAGCAGGCCGGCCGCGCAGCCCTGGGCGAGCCGCGCGATCACCAGCATGGTGGGGCCGGTCGCCGCGCCGGCCAGCACACTCGTGGCCACGAACGCCGCCAGCGCGATGAGGAACATCCGGCGCCGGCCCAGCGCGTCGCCGAGCCGGCCGCCCGTGACCAGGACCAGGCCGAACGTGAGCGCGTAACCCGACACGACCCACTGGACCGTGCCGCTGCCGGTGTTCAGGCCGCGCTGCATCGCCGGCAGTGCCGTGTTGACGATGCTGACGTCGAGCAGCGTCATGAGCCCGGCCGCCAGCGTGACGGCGAGTGCCCGCCACCGGCGCGGGTCCGGCACGTACTCCGTCATCAGGTGTTGGCGGTGATCCCGGGGATGCCCTTGAGCTCACCGATGAGCATCGAACTGACCTTCACCGGGTAATCGTAAAGCGCGAACACGGTCTGGTTCTTGCCGACGAGCTTCAGGTGCACCGGGGTCTCGCCCTTGTGCGCCAGCAGCGTCGACTTGAGCTCGCTCACCACCGACTGGTCGATCTTCTCGGCGGCGGCCAGCAGCATCAGCGGTGGTTCCTCGTCGCCGTTGCCGATCTCGGACAGGTCCAGCGGCACGAGCCCGCCACCGAACACCGACATCTTGTCCTCGCGCCAGTTGACCCGGCCCTTGACCAGCACCGCGTTGTCTTCGACCAGGTCCGCGCCGAACATCGAGTACGCCTTCGCGAAGAACAGCACCTCGATGGCGGCGTCCATGTCCTCGACCGTGCAGATCGCCCAGGGCTCGCCCTTTTTGTTCACGCGCCGCTCCAGCGAGGTGAGCAGGCCCGAGATCACGACCTCGCCCTCCCTCGGCGGATCGGCGAGCAGGCCGGCGATCGGCTTGGGCGCGTGCTTGCGCAGGATGCGCTCGGCACCGTCGAGCGGGTGGGCGGACACGTAGAGGCCCAGCATCTCCCGTTCGTAGGCGAGCAGCTGCTTGCGCGGGTACTCCTCCTCGCCGAACTTCAGGTGCGCGAGCGGCGACGAGGACGGCGTGGCCTCGGCCGAGTCGTCGTCCCCGCCGAAGGAGCCGAACAGGTCGAACTGGCCCATGGCCTCCTGGCGCTTGAGCGGGACGACGGCTTCCACCGCGTCCTCGTGCACCTGGATCATCGACAGGCGGGTGTGGCCCATCGTGTCGAACCCGCCGGCCTTGATCAGCGACTCCATGACCCGCTTGTTGCAGGCCACCAGCTCCGACTTGTCGAGGAAATCGGTGAACGAGGAGTACTTGCCCTTCTCCTCGCGCGTCTTGATGACCGACTCCACCACGTTGGCGCCGACGTTGCGCACGGCACCCAGCCCGAAGCGGATGTCGGTCCCGACGGCCGCGAACCGCAGGGCCGACTCGTTGACGTCCGGCGGCAGCACCTTGATGCCGAGCCGGCGGCACTCCGACAGGTAGATGGCCGACTTGTCCTTGTTGTCACCCACCGACGTGAGCAGCGCGGCCATGTACTCCGGCGTGTAGTTCGCCTTGAGGTAGGCCGTCCAGTACGCGATCAGGCCGTACGCGGCCGCGTGGCTCTTGTTGAACGCGTAGCCGGCGAACGGGAGGATCGTGTCCCACAGCGCCTTGACCGCTTCGGGCGAGAAGCCGCCGGGCAGCAGGGGACTGGCCTTCATGCCCTCTTCGAAGCCCTCGTACTCCTTCTCGAGGACTTCCTTCTTCTTCTTGCCCATGGCTCGGCGCAGCGTGTCCGCTCGGCCCATCGTGTAGCCCGCGACCTTCTGCGCGATCTGCATGATCTGCTCTTGGTACACGATCAGGCCGTAGGTCTCGGACAGGATCTCCCGCAGCGGGTCCTCCAGCTCCGGGTGGATCGGCGTGACCTTCTGCCGGTTGTTCTTGCGGTCGGCGTAGTCGTTGTGCGCGTTCATGCCCATCGGGCCGGGGCGGTACAGCGCGAGAACCGCGACGATGTCCTCGAACCCGGTCGGCAGCATGCGGCGCAGCAGGTCGCGCATCGCGCCACCGTCGAGCTGGAACACGCCGAGCGTGTCACCGCGGCCCAGGAGCTTGTAGGCCTCGGGATCGTCGAAGCCGAGGCGGTCGAGGTCGATCTCCTCGCCGCGGTTGGTCTTGATGTTGGCCAGCGCGTCGCCGATCACCGTGAGGTTGCGCAGGCCCAGGAAGTCCATCTTCAGCAGGCCGATGTTCTCGCACGACGGGTAGTCCCAGCCGGTGATGATCGAGCCGTCGTCGCGCTGCCACACCGGGATCGCGTCGGTCAGCGGCTCGCTCGACATGATCACCGCGCAGGCGTGCACACCGGCGTTGCGGATCAGGCCCTCGAGCCCGCGCGCGGTGTCGAAGATCGTCTTGCACTCCTCGTCGGTCTCGACGAGGGCACGGACCTCCGCGGCTTCGGCGTAGCGCTCGTGCTTGGTGTCGACGATGCCGGACAGCGGGATGTCCTTGGCCATGATCGGCGGCGGCAGCGCCTTGGAGATCTTGTCCGCGATCGAGTAGCCCGGCTGGCCGAAGTGCACGCGAGCCGAGTCCTTGATCGCGGCCTTGGTTTTAATCGTGCCGAACGTGATCACCTGCGCGACGCGGTCGGCGCCGTACTTGTCGGTGGCGTAGCGGATCATCTCGCCGCGGCGGCGGTCGTCGAAGTCGATGTCGATGTCGGGCATCGACATGCGCTCGGGGTTCAGGAACCGTTCGAACAGCAGCTTCTGCGGGATCGGGTCGAGGTTCGTGATGCCCAGCGCGTACGCGACGAGCGCGCCGGCGGCGGAACCGCGACCGGGGCCGACCAGGATGCCGACCTCGCGCGCGTGCTGGATGAGGTCGGCGACGATGAGGAAGTAGGCCGGGAAGCCCTTCTGCTCGATGACGCCGAGCTCGTAGTCGCAGCGCTCCTCGTAGCCGTCGGGCACGCCGGCCGGGAAGCGCCACCGGAGGCCCTCGGCCACCTGGTGGCGCAGCCACGTCGCCTCGGTGTGGCCCTCGGGCACCTCGAAGACCGGCATGCGGTCCTTGTGCGAGTAGACCTCTTCGTAGGACTGCACTCGCTCGGCGATCAGGAGCGTGCTGTCGGCCGCGCCCGGGACCTCCTTGTCCCAGTACTGCCGCATGTCCTCGGCCGACTTGAGGAAGTAGCCGTCGCCGTCGAACTTGAACCGGGTCGGGTCGTTGAGCGTCTTGCCCGCCTGCACGCACAGCAGCGCCGAGTGCGTGTCGGCCTGGTCCTTGGTGACGTAGTGCGAGTCGTTGGTCGCGAGCGGCTTGAGGTCGAGCAGCTTGCCGACCTCGAGCAGGCCCTCGCGCACGGACCGCTCGATCGGCAGGCCGTGGTCCATCAGCTCGAGGAAGAAGTTGTCGGCGCCGAAGATGTCCTTGTAGTCCGACGCGGCCTGGATCGCGGCCTCGCGCTGGCCCAGCCGCAGGCGGGTCTGCACCTCGCCCGACGGGCAGCCGGTGGTGGCAATGATGCCTTCGTGGTTCTCCGCGATCACCTCGCGGTCCATGCGCGGCTTGCGGTAGTAGCCCTGGATCGAGGCGACCGACGAGAGTTTGAACAGGTTCCGCAGCCCGGTGGCGTTCTCGGCCAGCATCGTCATGTGCGTGTACGCGCCGGCACCGGAGACGTCGCCGCCCTCACCGAACTCGTCCGAGCCGCGCTGGCTGGCCTGGCCCCAGAACACCGGCTTCTTGTGGAAGCGGCTCTCCGGCGCGATGTAGGCCTCGATGCCGATGATCGGCTTCAGGCCGTGCTTCTTGGAGGTCTGGTAGAACTCGTCGCCGCCGTACATGTTGCCGTGGTCGGTCATGCCCACCGCGGGCATGCCCAGCCGCGCCGCCTCGGCGAAGAGGGGTCCGATCTTCGCCGCACCGTCGAGCATCGAGTACTCGGTGTGGACGTGCAGGTGGACGAAGGAATCGTTCGACACCAGCGAAAACCTCCCCTAGGCAGACGGCTTCCCGGTTGTTGCTGCGGCGCGGCCCGGGGTCCTCCACCCTAGTCCGCGCTCGCGCTGTGCGGCTCGGTAGGGATCCTCTCTCCTCACCCGCCCGCCGCGCCCGCCGACATGCCGCCCGGGGCCCGACGAAACCTTCGCGGGTGACGCCACGGCGACACCCTCGCACGCCCCACCGACAGAACCGGGGCGAGTGAACCGGCCCACAGAATTCCGGTGATTCCCCCAGTCCGGATGTGGCAGACCTCCACCTGACTTGACACCGGTTCGGCGGAACTTCACGATCTCGTTCCATGAACCTGTCTGACAGCCAGACAGCCGGACAAGGCCCCCGTCGCGTGAGCGCCATGGAGGCTGTGCTGGCCTACCTGCGCCGCGCCATCGAACGCGGCGAGTACGCCGTGGGCGACAAGCTGCCGTCCGAAGCCGCGCTGAGCAAGGAGTTCGAGGTCAGCCGCTCGGTGATCCGCGAGGCGCTGCGCGGGCTGCAGGCGCTCGGGCTCACCGTCTCCCGCACCGGCAAGGGCACGTTCGTCACCGCGACCGGCCCGGCCGAGAGCCCCACATTCGGCGACTATTCGGCCCGCGACCTCATCGAGGTGCGCCGCCACGTCGAGATCCCCGTGGCCGGCTACGCGGCGCTGCGCCGCGACGCCGACCACCTCGACCTGCTCGGCCACCTCGCCGAGCGGATGGAGCTCGAGACCGACAACACGGCGTGGGTGGCACTCGACTCGCTGTTCCACATCACCATCGCCCAGGCCTCGGGCAACCCGGTGTTCGCCAAGGTCATCGAGGAGATTCGCGACGCGCTGGCCCGCCAGTCGGCCTTCCTCAACCAGCTGGGCGACCGGCGCGCGGAGTCGAACGTGGAGCACCGGCGGATCGTCGCGGCGATCACCGAGGGCTCCGAAGAGGCGGCCGTGGCCGCGATGACGGCGCACCTCGCGCACGTCGAGCAGGCGCTGACCACCATCGTGCGGCCGGGCCGCACGGCGAAGCAGAACAGGAACGACTGAAAAACGTGAGTGCGCAGACCCTTCCGTCGTCCGGCGAAACGGAGAAGCACGCCGACGCCGGTGACGCCGGCTACAACAAGGCGCTGAAGTCCCACCACATCTCCATGAGCGCGTTCGAGAAGGCCGAACGGTGAGCACTCCCGAACAGCGCGTGCCGCGCCACGTCCCCCTGGTCCACCTCCTGCGCGACGGCATGGTCGAAGGCGTGCACCACGGTTCGGTGATCGCCCTCGCGCCGGACTGGTCCACGCTCTTCTCCGCCGGCGACCCGGACGTCGCGATGTACCCGCGTTCGACGGTGAAGCCGCTCCAGGCCACGGCGATGGCACGGCTGGGCCTGCGGCTGCCGCCGGCGGGGTTCGCGATCACCGCGGCCAGCCACTCGGGCGAGCGCCGGCACCTCGACGCCGCGGCCGCCGTGCTGGCCGGCCACGGCCTGACCGCCGAGGACCTCGGCAACCCGGCCGACTACCCGTTCGACCCGGTCGAACGCGACGCGTGGGTCGCCGAGGGCCGGCCGCCCGTGCGCCTGGCGCACAACTGCTCCGGCAAGCACGCGGCCATGCTCGCCACCTGCCGGGAGCAGGGCTGGGACCCGCGCACGTACCTCGAGCCCGGGCACCCGTTGCAGCTCGCGATCCGCGCGACCGTCGAAGACCTCACCGGGCAGACCGTGCCGCGCGTGGCCGTCGACGGGTGCGGTGCGCCGCTGTTCGCAATGTCGCTGCGGGGACTCGCCCGAGCGGCCTCGCGGCTGGCGACCGCGGCGCCCGGCACACCGGAAAGCCTGGTGGCCCAAGGGATCCGGCAGCACCCGGACCTCGTGGGCGGCACCCGGCGTGACGTCACCGCGGTGATGCGCGCGGTGCCCGGGCTCCTCGCGAAGGACGGGTTCGAGGCCGTGCAGCTCGCCGCGTTGCCCGACGGCACGGCCGTGGCGCTGAAGATCGCCGACGGCGGCGATCGCGCGCGGCATGCCGTGCTCGCGGCCGCGCTGGAGCGGTGCGGGGTCGACGCCGGCGTGCTCGAACCGTTCACGAACCCGGCGCTGCGGGTGACCGCGGAACTCGAGGGCCGCCCGCGCGCTGCGTGACCCCGCTCACGCGAGACGGGTAGCTTCGAAAGCGTCCGGATTGGTGAAAGGGGTAAACCTGTGCTGCAGCGCATCGCCGACCTCCTGCTCGGTCTCCCGAAGGCGGAGGGCCCGGCCCCCGTCGCCACCAAGGGCCTGCGGATACCCATGCCCGACGGGGTCCACCTCGTGGCCGACCGGTACACGCCGGCCGGCCGGCGTTCGGGGCCGGTCGTGCTCGTGCGCACGCCGTACGGGCGCAGCGGGCCGATCGCCGCGCTCTTCGGCAGCGTCTTCGCGCGCCACGGCCTGCAGACAGTCGTGCAGAGCACGCGCGGCACGTTCGGCTCCGAGGGCGAGTTCCGCCCGTTCCACCTCGAACGCGAGGACGGCATCGCCACCGCCGAGTGGCTGCGCGAGCAGCCGTGGTGCGACGGGCGGCTGGCGACGGCGGGCCTGAGCTACCTCGGGCACACGCAATGGGCGATCGGGCCCTACCTCGACCCGCCGCTCGAGGCGATGGCGCTGGGCGTGACGGCTTCGGAGTTCGTGAGCACGTTCTACCCGGGCGGGGTGCTCGCGGCCGACAACATGGTGTCGTGGTCGGCCATGATCGGCCGGCAGGAGGAGCGGTTCGGCGGGCTGCCGAACCCGGTGCAGACGCGCAAGACGCGCCGCGCAATGGCGCACCTGCCGCTGAACGCCGCCGATGTGGCCGCGATCGGCAAGCAGGTGCTGTTCCTGCGCGACGTGACCACCCACGCCGAACCGGACGACGGCTACTGGGCCATGTCCGACCACAGCGCGGAGGTCGCCGGGCTCACCGTGCCCGTCAGCATGGTCACCGGGTGGTACGACCTGTTCATCCAGGGGCAGCTGCGCGACTTCCGCACGCTGCAGGACGCCGGGCGCGCGCCGCGGATCACGATCGGGCCGTGGGCCCACGGCGACCCGGCCAGCCTGCGGATCTCCGTGCAGGACCAGGTCGGGTTCCTGCGCGCGCACCTGCTCGACGACCGCGCGCAGCTGCAGCGCTCCCCCGTGCGGCTGTACCTGCAGCAGGCGGCGACCTGGCTCGACTTCGACGCGTGGCCGCCCGAGTCCACGGCCACCGACTCGCACCTGCGGCCGATCGGCGGCCTCGGCGAGGTGGTCGACGGCGAAGCCCGGCCCACCGCGTTCACCTACGACCCCGCCGACCCGACACCCGCGGTCGGCGGGCCACTGCTGACGGGCACCAACAAGCAGCAGGACAACAACGTGGTCGAGGCCCGCGACGACGTGCTCGTGTTCACCGGCGAACCGCTGATCGCCGACCTCGACGTGATCGGCGAGGCGAGCGCGACCGTGTTCGTGCGCACCGAACTCGGCCACGCCGACGTGTACGTGCGGCTCTGCGACGTGGACCAGGACGGGCGCTCCCGCAACGTCACCGACGGCATCCTCCGGCTGCGGCCCGGCGCGCCCGAGGCGGACGCCCACGGGATCGTGACGGTGCGGGTTCAGCTCGACCCGACGGCCTACCGGTTCCGCCGCGGCCACCGGCTGCGCGTGCAGGTGGCGGGCGGTGCGTTCCCGCGCTTCGCCCGTAACCACGGCACGGGCGAACCGGTGGCGAGCGCCGTCGACGGCAAGGCGAACCGGTTCGAGATCTTCCACGACGCGGCGCACCCGTCGCGGGTCACGCTGCCCGTCTTCAGCCGCTGAACGGCACCACCCGCTGGTGGGTGGTGAGCCGGCCGTCGTCGTGCAGCACGTGCAGCAGCAGCGACGGCGGCCGCTCGAGGTCGATCGGCCCGCCCTCGGCCCAGGAGCGGTCGGCGCCGGGCTCGACGGGCAGCAGCCCACCGGAGACGACGCCCGGGGCGACGCGCACGGGCACGCCCGCGAACGTGGTGGCGGCGCCGGTGTGGACGTGGCCGCAGAGCAGCGCGAGCACCCGCGGGTGGCGCCGCAGGACCTCGGCGAGGCGGTCTTCGCCGGTCTGGCGGATGGCGTCCACGAGCGGGATGCCGACCTCGACCGGCGGGTGGTGGAACGCGACGAACGCGGGACCGTCGTGGGCGGTGAGCGCTTCGTCGAGCCACGCGAGCGTCGCGTCTTCGAGATAACCCGCGCCCTCGCCGGGAATCGTCGAGTCGCACATGGCCACGAGGACGCCGTTCACGTCGGTGGCGACATTCACCGGGGCGACGCTCGCCGGCTCGCCGAGCAGGACCTCGCGGAAGGCCTCGCGCACGTCGTGGTTGCCAGGACACGTAAGCACGGGCGCGGGGTGCTTGAGCAGCTCGGTCGCGCGGCGGTACTCCTCGGGCAGGCCGTGGTCGGCGAGGTCGCCCGTCACGAACACGGCCTCGACCGGGCGCTCGAGGGCGCGCAGGTAGTCGAGCACCGCGGCGGCGCGCGCGTCGGCGCGTTCGCCGCCGTCGAGGTGGATGTCCGACAGGTGCGCGAAGACCTTCATACGTTCAGCTCCGTTCGAGGTACGCCAGTGCCTTGACCCAGTTGCGCACGAGCAGCGCCGTCGCGCCGGGCCCGTCGCCGGAACGCAGCGCGTCGGCGATCCCCCGGTGCTCGTCGATACTCTCGGCGGCCCGCTCGGGGCCGCCGAAGTACACGGATTCGTAGCGTTTGAGCAGAGGTTTGGTCTGCTCGATCAAGCGCAGCAGGTGCGGGTTGCCGCAGCGGGAGAGCAACAGCTCGTGCCAGCGATCGTCCACAGTGGACAGATCGGCGCCGGCGGGCCGAGCCGCCATCTCGTCGGCGATCGCGTCGAGCGCGTCCGGTAGGAGGGTCAGGTCCAGCGGCGAGGTCCAGCGCAGGGCGAGCGACTCCAGCTCGGCGACCAGCGGGTAGAGCCGCCGGGCCTCCTCCGGGTCGAGCGGCGCGACGAGGAACCCGCGGCCGGGCGCGGCGACGAGCAGCCCGCGGTCGGCGAGCCCGATCAGCGCTTCCCGCAGCGGCGTGCGGCTCACGCCGAGCTCGCGCGCGAGGTGCACCTCGTTGATCCGGGCGTCCAGCCGGCCGTCGAGCACGCGCGCGGTGATCTCCTCGATGAGCTCACCCCGCAGGAGTCGCTTGGTCATCCGCGCAGTATTGCATACAGACTGGCCCTACTGTATTCAGTTCACATGGTCAGCATCCAGCCCGCCGACGTGGCCCGCGCCCGCGCCGAGACGCCCGGCTGCACCGGCGTCGTCCACTTCAACAACGCCGGTTCGGCGCTCCCGCCGGCCCGCGTCACCGACACGATGGTCGACTACCTGCGAGCCGAAGCGCTGGTCGGCGGCTACGAGGCCGCCGCGGCGGCGGCCGAGCGCACCGAGGCCGTGTACACGTCCGTGGCGAGGCTGATCAACGCCGCGCCCGAGGACATCGCGATCACGGACAACGCGACACGCTCGTGGCAGGCGGTCTTCTACGCGCTGCGCTTCGGCCCGGGCGACCGGATCCTGACCTCCCGCGCCGAGTACGCGAGCAACGCGATCGCCTACCTGCAGGTGGCGCGCCGCACCGGGGCACGCGTGGAGGTGGTCGCCGACGACGAGACCGGCCAGCTCGACGTGGCCGACCTGCGCCGCCTGATCGACGACGACGTGAAGCTCATCGCCGTGAGCCACGTGCCGACGCAGTGCGGCCTGGTGAACCCGGCCGAGGAGATCGGCAAGGTCGCGCGCGAGGCCGGGATCCCGTTCCTGCTCGACGCGTGCCAGTCGGCCGGGCAGCTCGACCTCGACGTGGAGCTGCTGCAGTGCGACGCACTGTCGGCTACCGGCCGCAAGTACCTGCGCGGGCCGCGCGGCACCGGCTTCCTTTACGTGCACCCGCGGCTGCGCGAGCAGCTCGAGCCGGCGATGCTCGACCTCCACTCGGCCAGCTGGGAGTCGCCGGACGAGTTCGTGGTGGACCCGACGGCGAAGCGGTTCGAGGTCTGGGAACGCGACTACGCGGCCGTGCTGGGGCTCGGCGCGGCCGTCGACTACGCGCTCGAATGGGGCCTGCCGGCGATCGAGCACCGCGTGGCCGAGCTGGGCGCGACGCTGCGCGGCCGCCTCGGTGACCTCGACGGCGTGCGGGTGCACGACGTCGGCGCGCGCAAGTGCGGGCTCGTCGCGTTCAGCCTCGACGGCCTCGGCGCGGAGCAGGTGAAGGTGCGGCTTTCGGCCGCGAAGATCAACACGAGCGTGACCCACGCGACCTCGGCGCAGTATGACTTCACCGCCCGCGACCTGCCCGACCTCGTCCGCGCGTCGGTGCACTACTACAACACCGAGGGCGAGATCGACTTGCTGACGAGCCAGGTGGCGAAGCTGGCCCAGGAGTCGCGCAACGGCTGACGCGCTACCCGGCGAACCAGCCCGCGACGTCGAGCCGGAAGCCGCCGCCGGTCATGGTGCGCAGGTCGGCTTCGAGGGCGCGGACGCGGTCGGCGCCGAGCTCGCCCACCCAGTTCGCGCGCAGCGTTTCGAAGATGGCGGCGGAGCGGGCGAGGGAGTCGATGCCGCGCGGGGTGAGCCGCACGAGCTTGCGGCGGGCGTCCTCGGGGTCGTCGGCGCGCTCGGCGTACCCGAGCTGCTCCAGGCGGTCGACGGTCTTGCCCGCGGCCTGCTTCGAGACGCCGAGCCGCTTGCCCAGCTCCGACGCGGTGGCCCCGCGCGGTCCGATGGCCTGCATCGCGAAGCCGAACGCGGGGCGCACGTCGGGGTGCCCCTGGCGGGCGAGCTCGGCGTGCAGGTCGTCGATCAGCGTGCGGAAGCCCGAGAACAGCAGCAACGGCAGCTCGAAGCCGGGCGCGTCAGCCATGCCGCTTGCCAAATTCGACAACCAGGTTTACCTTCTGGAATTCGACAACCACGTTGACGACTTTACCCCAGGAGGGTTCCGTGCCGCACTTCCCCGAGCACACCGCCGAGACCGCCCCACCGGCCGCCCGCCGCGCACTGGCCGCGACCGAAGCCCAGTTCGGCTCACTGCCGGCCGCCGTCGCCCGGTTGGCGACGTCGCCGGAGCTGCTGAACGGGTTCCTCAAGCTGAGCGCCCTGTTCGAGACCACCACGTTGTCGCTGCTGGAGCGCGAGACGCTGATCCTGGTGGTATCCACGCGCAACAGCTGCCACTTCTGCGTCGCGATGCACACCGCGAAGCTGGTGCAGCTCGACGCGCCGGCTTCGCTGATCGCCGCGCTGCGCGCGTCGGCGCCATTGCCCGTGCCTCGGCTGGAGGCGCTGCGCCAGTTCGCCTTGACCACGTTCGCGACGACCGGTGATGTGCCTGCTGCTGACCTCGACGCGTTCCTCGCCGCCGGCTACACCCCGCGGCAGGCACTCGAGGTGGTGCTGGGCATCGGCGCGTACACGCTTTCGACGTTCGCCAACCGGCTCGTGGCCGCTCCCCTGCACCCGAGCCTGACCGAGCACGCGTGGACCGCCGCCTGACAGCGTCGGTCCTCGTCGGGTCCTCGTCGGTCTCGGAAGATCACCCGTTTGCCGCAGTCTCCGACGTATCCACCGGGGCCCGCCGAGCCTCCTACTCCACGTTCGCCCGCGACGCGCACCACGCGGCCGGGCCTGTCGAGGGGGCAGGCCCGGCCCCGGTCCGCCGGCCTCAGAACGGCGGCGGCTCCACCGCGGTCCACTCCCGGTAGTGCTTGATCGCCTCGCGGATCGCGTAGGCCGCCGCCAGCACGGCGATGATCCAGCCGGTGACGCCCTGCGGGAGGACGTAGTCGCCGTTCGGGGCGGTGAGGTAGCCGTAGACGTAGTTGCCGGCGAGGTACAGCAGGCCCATCCACGGCTGGGCGCCACGGGTCATGATGTTCAGGCAGGTGATCGACCCGAGGAGGATGCCGGCGACGCCGATGACGGCGCCGACGACCGAGAGGCCGGCGCCGGCGTCGAGGGCGTAGCCGATCGCCACCAGGGCGAGGGCGCCGAGGGAAGCCGGGTGGGACAGGGCGCGCCAGGCGGATCGGCGGGTCGACCAGTTGACCATCATGAGCAGCAGGATCGAGAAGCTCACGACTGCCGGCCCGGCGAGGACGCCAAAGCCGCCGTTGAGGAGCTCGTCCGAGGTGGGGCGGTCGCCGTCGGACAGCAGCCGGGGCACGATCGCGCCGGCGAACAGCGAGGCGTCGACCAGCGTGCCGACGAGCCAGAGCCGGGTCGTCTGGATCGGCCGCGGCGGCTCAGGCTCGACCAAGACCGCGATCCCCGCCGCCTGCAGCGCCAGCAGCTCGTGCCGTTCCCGAAAACGCCACGAGTAGTACCCGGCGGCCGCCAGGAGCACGAGCCCGGCGAACAGCAGGAGAATCGGCCGCGGGAAGTCCACGAGGTTCTGCAGGCGCGCATGTGATTCGGCGTCCCCGAGTTCGCCGGCCACGACCGCGGTGCCGGCCACCGCCCCGAATCCCGCCGCGGCGAGCACCCAGGCGGCCAGCGTGAACGGGAACGCCGGCGAAAACCCCGCCCGGCGCCGCCGCCTGGAGGCTTCGACGTACCGCGCCGACGCGACCTTCCGCCCGGCCCGCAGCACCACCGCTCCGACCACTGCGATTCCCGCCAGCACCAGCGCGGGCGTCCACTCCACCCTCGACCGGCTCAGCGCTCCGTCAGCGACGGCCGCCGTGCCCACCGCGGTGCTGAACAGCAGCGCGAAGAATCCGAACGTCCCGCTGACCCGCCGATATGCACGCTGCGCGTCCACTCGTCCCCCCACCGCAGACCGGCGACCCTCCGATCACGCCGGTCCAGCGTAGGGCCACTCCGCCGCGCCGGTCTCGACCCGTCCCCGACCGATCACCAACCGTTACAGATCAGACAAAGACGACCCCCGCCGGGGGCAGCTCCGGGCGCACCCCCCACGACCACCGCCGGAACGTCCGGCGCCGCCACGACCACCCCAGCCGACGACCGCCGGAACCCGGGAGACCACCCACGCAAGCCGACCACCGCGGGAATCCGGAGACAACCCACCCAAGACGACCACCGTGGGGGCCCGGGCGCGAAGCCCGCCGGGCGGGGTTTGGGGGTTGCACCCCCAAACGACACCGTGGGACGACCCAGTCCGCGCGTTCCGCGGACACAGTCCACCCAGAGGACCGCGTGGGCGCAGCAGGGTTCGAACCTGCGACCGCTCGGGTGTAAATTAAGGGCTTCCCCACTTGCACCCGTCCTTTTCCTGCTCCGACAGGGATTCGACGTCCATCGTTGTTCAGATCCGTCCACGACGGATCACACCCGTTGGTGTCAGAATTGGATGTCAGCCCAGGGGCTGAAACAGAGGGGGCGCTGGCGCCGGCCGAGGTGACGGCACGGGAGGTCGCGGGTTGAGGTGCTGGCGCTTTGCGGGGGCATGAACGCGCCCACGGCGAGGCTCTTGACTGCGAGAAACACGTGTACCATCATCGCGCAGTGACCTCTCTTGGCGTATCAGTATTCGCGCTGGCTATTTCGTTCGCATCCCTGACCATTTCCGGCGGAGCACTCATTTGGAACGTTTACTCATTCCGACGACAAGGGCCAGTTGTCTCCGTTAAAACAAGCGGCGCAACGTCACTAGTTCGCACGAATGAGTCAATCCCGGAAGCATACAAATCCGCCGGAAAATCCGTTACACTTGTGAGCGTTACTATTATTAATTCTGGACGTTCCTCTGTAGAGGTTCGCAGCATTTGGTTCGGCGACAGTAGCCCTGCCTGCAGTATTACACCGCGAGAGGGTAGCCCAGATCTACCTGGACGCATTGAGGCTCACTCCACCCAGGAATGGGACTTTTACTATCTTGAGCTTCTATCAATATTGGATATCGAAAAGGGGGATGATCCCATGTTTGTCGACGTTCACCTCGGAAACGGGCACACAATTAGGGAGAATATTCGACATGGCTGGCTTCATGAAAGAATCTAGTGCGACGAAAAGTCCACGCTGACCTCACGACCGACCTACGGCCCCAAAGATCCCCACGCCAGCTGTACCTGCAGTCATCTACCACTCCCCGTCATGTGCCCTCTCAAACGGGCACATGACGGGAAACGCCCTCGCAGCTGGCGTTTGACCGCTCAACGGCGCCAAGTCAAGCGCCAGCTGAACTGACGTCCGCCTTCACTCATGAGGCCGGCCGCTGGATCGCCCGCAGCTGCTCCAGGTACTCGGTGGCCTCACGCTCACGGGGGTAGCGCTCGCGGAGGACATCCGCCAGGTCCTGCGACACCATCGCCAGCGATGGCAGCGACTTGCGTCCATTGCCGATCGCCTTCCGTCCGTAGCTCACGGCCTCGTCCAGGTCGCCCTCACGGGCCGCGACGACACCAAGGGTGACCTGCGCTTCCGCAATGCGCATCGGCCAACGATCCTGGTTGTTAAACCCCGAGCTGACCCGGATCACCTCGTCTGACAACTCCCGGGCCATTCGGTCCTCGCCGACGTGTCGGTAGCAGTCCATGACGTAGAAGTCGTACTTGGACGGATCGACCACGAAATGATTGTCGATATTCGACGGATACTCCATCTTGTCGAGCGCAACGCGGCCGCGTTCAAGGGTGCTTTCCATTTCCGCACGCTTGCCCATTCGTGCGTACGCCTTCGCCTGCTGGGCGATCAGCTGAACCGAGACGCTGTGGTTTTCGGCAGCCGACTCCCCTGCCTTCCCCGCCGCAACCACGCCCCGGTAATCGCCCGCGGTGAGCGCAAACCACGCACTCATCTCGTGCGCCCACCCGAGAATTCCGGGGCTGCCTACTTCGCGTCCGAGGCTGAGTGCCGCCTGACGAGTCGCCTCGGCGGCCCGTCGGTCCCCGAGGTCGTACTCAAGACAGCCCACCAGAAGCGCCAACCAGCCGGCCAATTCCAGGGTATCGCGTCGCTGCCTGAAATTGAGTCGCTGCTCCTGCATTTCGACAAGTCGCCGAAGCCACTGCCGTCCCTCGCCGATCAGCTCGAAAGGCGGCTGGCGTGCGTACTCGGAGCAGAGCTTGTCGACTGTGATTCGTACGGCTTCGAGAGTGGCGTCATTTACGTCAGATGCCTGGAGACGCGACACGATTTCGAGGGTGTCCATGCCAGTCGCGTTGAGGATTTCCAGACCCGTATTCGGCTTCTCGTCGGGCGGAAACAGCGACTGGGTGACTGTGTTGAGCGTCGCGGCGATGATCGGCGCGTACTCGCGACCGGGCTTGTTCTCCCCCAGCTCCCACGCCTTCCACCGTCGCGCCAGGTGGTCCGTTTCAGGCAGCGCCCGAGGGGAGTGCCGGCGCATCTGCTCCGCCGCCTCCGTCTGGGACCAGCCGCGTGCCTCCCGCATCGCCCTGATGCGTTTGGCCCACGTCGGTTGGTCGTCACTCATCCTGCGTCCCTCTCCCTCGTGGCTGGCTGACCTGCACTTCCAGTGTGGCACCCGCGCCAAGTGTTACGCGGTGATGCGCTGGTGATGCTCATGTATCCCCGCATCACCTCAGTGTCACTGATGGTGACACTACTTTCAACGCTCCGTGACGACGATGGTTGTAAGCGAAGGCAGCGACACCAGCAACGGAAGTCGCAGCAACGTACACGGGAGATGAAACTCGATGGCCAAGACACAGATTCCCGGCTTCAAGACTGGCGGCGGACTGCTCCGGAAGGTGATCGGCTGCGGAGTTGCGATTGCGCTCTTGATCCTGATCATCCGCTACCCCGCCGATGCGGCGAACTGGGCCCATGGGGCAGCCGCGACGGTCGGCGACGCAATCGACGGCCTGGTGGCGTTCTTCCGAGGCCTGGCGAACTAACCGTGACTACGAAGTTGCCGTTCCACCGAGTCGAGCAGACGACGAATCGTCGCGATCTGCTCGTAGACCTGGCCAAGGTCACCGGGAGCCCCGTGGTCCACAACGGGTGGCAAGGGGTCGCGCACGAACGAACCCTGCCCTTGCCGAGTCACGATGAGCTGCTCTTCTTGCAGCTGCGCGAAAGCCCGCTTGACGGTCCCTACGGACACACCGAAGTCATCAGCAATCGCCTGGTGCGAAGGCAGCTTCTCCCCCGGTTCGAACGAGCCGGCGTAGATCTCGGAGCGAAGCGACTCCGACACCTGCAGGTACGGCGAGCGAGCGTCGTTCGGGTCAAGTTTCGGCATGCCAGACAGGTTACGACACCAAGTCAACTAACCCATCCAGGTGAACAACTACTACTTATATTGCCCATGTTGGCTATGTCGTCCTACTGTTCCTCGTGTCGCAGGGATCGCACAAACCCCCGCGAACAGCAGACGGCCCCGGCGGTGCTGGAACACCGGCCGGGGCCCACATCGAAACCTCTGGGAGCAACGATGCAGGTCGAGACTAACCGGTACTTCCGAGTCAAGCAGCTGGCGGAGATGCTCGACGTCTCCCGCGCCACGATCTACCGCGCCATCGAGTCCGGGCAGCTGGACGCGCTGAAGATCGGCACCGGCAAGGGCGCCCTGCGCATCCCCGGCCAGGCCGTGAACACCTACCTGAACGACTGCGCCGACGCCGCTTACCGCGGCTACGTCGAGGGTGGCGAGGCGGCGGCGGCCGACGACACCGACACCGAGATCGCCCAGGTCGAGGCCAGCGCCGACGCGGCGGAGGTGGCGTGATCATGGGGACGCTGCGTAGGGCGATGGCGGCAGGCTCGATCGGCGGGGCGAAGACCCCGTTCCACACCACCACCCAGCAGGAAGACGGGACGGTGCGCGTGTCGATGGCGACGCGACTGACGCTGGAGGACCTGACCGCGCTGGTGTGGTCGGCGCTGTGGGACTCCTCGACCGAGGACATCAAGAAGTGCCTGAAGGACGCGCGCTACGTGCGCCAGCTCGCGCTGGAAATGCTGCTCTGCGAAGGCACCGAGGACATGGAACTGCAGCGCCTCGGCCTGGCCCAGGTCGAGCGCGACCGCGTCCAGCGCCCCCGCCTGGCCCTGGTCCGCGCCCGGGTGGCCCAGCTGTTCGCGAACGGGCTCCCCGCCCCGCGTTCGGGGGCGGGCCGATGATCGACGGACGCACCACCTACGACGGCTACCGGCTCGCCCCGGCCGCGCCCGGCATCGCCGCCGACGGCAGCACCGTGGCCCGGGTCGGCATCTGGGCACCGGGCGCCCCGGCCCCCTACGTCCTCACCGTCGACGAGATCGCCGTGGCCATCGCGCACAGCGGCGACACCATCGGCCGCTACGGCACGATCCTCGACCACGCGGCCGAAATGACGGTCGAGGGCGTGCGCCGCACCGGACGCGGCCCCCTCGCCTGCATGGCCGACCGCCTGCGCGCGGGCAACGAGCTGGACGTGTTCCCGCCCGGGCACGTCCCCGCACGCTGCCTCACAGCCGCTGCCGAGCTCTGCAGCGCCGCCCACCGCAACCGGTAACCCTCGAACCCGCTGGCGCCCGGCGTGGCCCGCCTCGCAGATCCGCCGCACGACCCGCGCCGGGCGCCAGCACACCCCACCCCTATGGCAGCGCCGATCGGTGCTGCCCTCGACTTCCCCTCGGGAGACCTCCATGCGCGACCACGACGCCCACGACCGGACCGTCCGCGAGAGCGACGCCGGCCGAAGCGCCGACCCGTTCACGAACGGCCCGGTGCACCTGCTCACCGACGGACTCGGGAACTACTACGTGCCCGTGTTCAGCGTCGACCCCGACACCGGCACCGCCGTCTACCTCGGGACCGCCGTGTACCGCGACGTCGCCGACGAACCCGGCCACCCGCCGTACTCGGCCTCGATGCCCGCACCCCGGACCGGGGACTGAATCCACCTCGATCACCACCACGACCAGCGCGAGTCGACCCCGGATCGACCTGGACTCACCACAGGCCGAGTCCCCGCCTGACCTGCACGAGTACAGCCCGGATCGACCCTCGATCCACCCAGCGCAAGGGAGTTCACCAGTGACCCACCCCGAGTCCAGCACACGGCACTTGTGGCCGGTCGACCCGGCGGACGCGGGCGCCCGTGAGACCGCCCCGGACGCCGACTCGCGGGCCGTTCACGAACCGCGTGAACCCGCCCCGGCGCGTATCCGCCACATCCGACTCACCCCCGCATCGGAGATCTCCATGGCACCCCCGACCTGGTTATGGGACGGGCGCGTCCCGGAAGGCGCGCTCACGGTCGGCCCCGGCCGCGAGGGCATCGGCAAGTCGCTGTTCTGCGCGTGGCTGGCCGCCCAGGTCACCCACGGCAGGCTCCCCGGCGTGCACGAGGGCAGCCCCAAGGGCGTCATCTACGCGGCCACCGAAGACAGCTGGGAACGCACCCTCGCCGGGCGCCTGCACGTCGCCGGGGCCGACATGGACCACGTCTACCGGGTCGAGGTCGAGCACATCAGCGGCACCTCGATGCCGCTGTCGCTGCCGCGTGACTGCGACGCCATGGCCGACGCGATCCGCGCGCACAACGTCGCGCTGCTGATCGTGGACCCGCTGATCTCCGTCCTCGACGACAACCTCAACCCCCACCAGGACCGGGACCTGCGCATCGGCCTGGAACCGCTGACGAAGCTCGCCGACGAAACCGGGTGCACCATCTTCGGGCTCGCGCACTTCAACAAATCCGCCGGCACCGACGTGCTCTCCCGGATCATGGGCGGCCGGGCGTTCTCCGCCGTCGCCCGCGCCGTGATCGCGTTCGCCCGCAACACCCGCGACGACGACGGCTCCGCCGTGATCTCCCAGGTCAAGAACAACCTCGGCGAGCTCGGCCTCCCCTCGCTGCGCTACGTGGTCGAGTCGGTCGAGGTCCAGACACCCAGCGGCCCCGGCCAGTGGGGCCGCATGGTCATCACCGGCGAAACCGACCTGCACGTCAACGACCTGCTCGACGACGCACCGCCGGACCGGGCCGAACGCCGCGAGAACGAAGCCGCGCAGGACTGGCTGCGCGACTACCTCACCGAGCACGGCGGGGAAGCCGCCTCGGCCGAGGCGAAACAGGCCGCGAAGATCGACGGGATCACCGAACGCACCCTCGCCCGCGCCCGCACCAAGCTCGGCATCACCGTGCGCACCGAAGGCCGCGCGACGTTCTGGCGGCTGCCCACCTGACCCGTGCCAGCACCCGTGCCACCCATGCCACACCCGCGCCACGGGTGGCACGGATCGGAAACCGCCCCTGATCTGCTGAAACAGGGCGGAAAACCCGACCCGTGCCACCCGTGCCAGGCACATAGGCCACTGGCACCCGTGCCACCCATGCCACCCCCTCCTATGCCCCTGGCACAGGTGGCACGGGTCACCGAAAACACCGTAAAACCCCAGGTCAAACCCCCTGCACAACCCGTGCCACCCCTGGCACAGATCTGGCACGGGTGGCACAGGTGCTGGCACCGGTCCGAACCCCGCGCCGCGCACCACCCGAGGGGAATGCCGACACACCCACCGACCACCCGCAAAACGACCCACAGGCACAGCCCGAAGCGGCCGTTCCCCTTGCTCCCCCTCCTCCCCTCCCGGCTCGAAACCGCAGCTCACGGCAGGGGAAACGCGCGGGGGAGCCCGGAGAAGCAAATCCTTCCCCACCACCGCAGCTCCCCTCCCGCTTCACCCGACCGTTCACCCACGCCGATGGAGGCACCCATGTCCGCGTTCGACGTCCTCGACCAGTACGGCCCGGCCAAGCTGCTCGGCTTCCTGCTCGCCGTGACCGCCTTCCTCACCCTGCACCTCGCCCGGCTCCCCCTCGTCGCGATCGCCTGGCTCCTGCACCAAGCCATGCGCGGCATCGACCACCAGCTCACCACCCGCCTCACCCCCGCCGGCCACTCCCGACCCCACCCCGCAGGAGCCCCCACGTGACTGCAACGCGCAGTGGATCCGGCAGTGGCCCGACGCATCGCCAGTGGATCCCCACTCGACCGCCCACTTACCCGACCCACTGCGCGCCACCAGCGCAGATGAGCGGCCAGTGGCTCAGTGGATCGACGCGACGCGGCCCCGTAAGAGGCCCTCGGAGCAAGGTTCCCGGGGTCGACGCGCCGCCCACTCACTGCACCTGGCGGGCCCCGACGGAATTACGGCCGCCGGACCGCACGCGACACCCTGGATTCCGGGGTCCGGGCGGCACCTCGGGAGGGGGCGTAACTCGCGTAATTCCGTAACTTCCCGCAGGTCAGACCGGATTACGGGCCGCGGTGACCCCGAATTAGATCCGTAACTCGGTTCGCAGGCCGTAACCCGGGGCGTAACTCGCCCCGTAAACCGCTCAGCACGCCCCCGGCGACCCCGCCGGGGCCACCACGACAGGAAGGAGCTCCGCCATGTTCAGCGCGTCGGCCGTCGCCCGGATCACCTACTCGAGCGCGGCCCGGCTCCGGAAGATGGCCGGCCATGCCATCGACCAGATCGACCGCTGCGCACTCACCCTCGCGGCCGTCGCCGACACCACCACCGACACCGCGAAGCACGAGGGAGCCGACGAGGGAGCCGCGCCGACCCGAGGGAATTTTCCCTGTCCGGCTCCCTCGGCCGCCTCCCTACTGCTGAGCTGCGCAGACATGCCCAGGAAGGAGGCCAGGGAGCCTAGGGAATGGAGGGAATCCGGGTGCCCAAACCCCCGGAATCGGCGGGTTCGCGACCCTCGCGCCGACTCCCTCCCTCGCGCCACTGTTCCAGCTGTCCTAGACCGAGCGGGGTCTAGGTCTAGACCCCGGCCCTAGACCCCTCCGTCCCCCCAACCAGCTACCTAGACACCTAGACCCGTCGAACGGAGACACCCACGACGCCGCCCCAGAGCCGCTCTCATCCGCGCGCCAGGGCCTAGCCCTAGCCACACGCCAACCACCCGACCACCGCGACACCAGGCGGATACGGCAGGCCCCCACCCCCCACCTGCCAGCCCCTGACCCGACCGCCGCGCCAAGGCTGGCAGGAGGGGGATACGCCACTCCTCGGCAAGCCGTCCCCAGCTCCGCCACCACCACGCACCAACCACACCAGCTCACCAACCGCTGCGTGCGGCCACCAGCTGGCCGCACGGCGACCCAGCACGCCCAAAACCAAGGAGGAGGAGATGCGCGATCACGCGCCAACGCCGCACGTACCTGCGATCTTCGGAGCCTCATCCATGCACACGCACGACACAGAAGCCACCGACCGCCTGTTGCTGCGCGTCGAGGAGGCTGCCCACCTCCTGAACATCGGCCGCACCCGCGTGTACGACCTCATTCGGCTTGACCTCCTCAAGTCCGTGAAGGTCTTCGGGGCCCGCCGAATCCCACGGTCCTCGGTCGAGGACTACGTCAACGCCCTCATCGAGGAGGCCGCCTGATGGCGAAGCGAGCAGAGAACGGCATGGGCACGATCGTCGCCCGAAAAGACGGGCGATTCCACGCCGCTGTCTACGTGCTCACCCCGGACGGGAGCAGCAAGCGCAAGTACGTCTACGGCAAAACGCGCGACGAGGTGAAGGAAAAGCGTGTCGAGCTGCTCGACAACAACCGCAAAGGTGTGCCGTCGATGAGCTCGACCATGCAACTCGGCGACTACCTGGACTACTGGGTGGAGAGCATCATCAAGGTCGAGCGCGCCGAATCGACGTACGCCGGGTACGAGACCGTCATTCGCCGGTTCCTCAAACCCCACCTCGGCAAGCGGAAGCTGAACGCGTTGACACCGCGTGACGTACGAGGCCTCATCGCGAAGTTGCGAAAGGAGAAGACCGTTCACGGTGAGAAGCTGTCCGACCGGTACGTACAGAACGTCTTCGAGGTGCTACGAAGCGCTCTGAGCAACGCCTGCAAAGAAGAGCTGATCGGGCGGAACGTCGCGCGCCTGGTGACCACGCCAAGCCGCGGGGAAACCGACATCGAACCGTTGGACGAAGAGGCCGCCCGCACGTTCCTTCGCGCGGTCGCTGCTCACTGGCTGCACGCGCTGTGGCTGATCCTCGTTACCACCGGACTCAGGAAGGGAGAAGCGCTCGGGCTCACCTGGTCGGACGTGGACATGGAAACGGGACTCGTGAAGGTCCGTCGGACGGTCCAGCGCGTCCGAGGCCGGCTGTTGTTCGGCAAGGTGAAGACGAAGCGATCCCGCCGAGAGATCTACCTCGGCCAGGTCGCGCTTGCCGCCCTGGCCAAGCACCGCCAGCAAACCGCTGAGCGGCTCTCAGAGCCTCTCAACCCTGCTCAGGGGCAGCCAGACGACCTCATCTTCGTCACGAGTTCAGGGCGCGTCGTGGAGCCGCGCAACGTCAACACGATGCTCAAACGCATCCTGACGAACGCCAAGCTCGATCACGTCCGGGTCCATGACCTGCGCCACACCGCCGCGACGCTGCTCCTGCTCGACGGCGCGACCATTCGGGAGGTGATGGAACAGCTCGGCCATGCCTCGATCGCAACGACGGCGAACATTTACGGGCACGTCCTCGACACGGCAAAGAAGCGGCTGGCGGACCGGATGAACCTCCGCGCCACCGGCGACTGATGTCAAATGGTGATGTCAACGGGGCTCCCAATGATCTTGGGAGCCCCGTTCCGCCTGGTGGGCGCAGCAGGGTTCGAACCTGCGACCGCTCGGGTGTAAACCGAGTGCTCTTCCGCTGAGCTATGCGCCCGCTGACGGGACCGGCCGGTGAGAAGCCGGGCCCGTCAACAAAAAGAACGTCAGGCCAGTTCGGCCACGGCCTTCTTCCACGCCGACTGGTCGCGAGCCTCGCCGGGCTGGTTGACCTCGGCGAAGCGGACGATGCCGTCGGTGTCGATGAGGAACGTGCCGCGCAGGGCCATGCCGGCCTTGTCGTTGAAGACGCCGTAGGCCTGGGCGACCGCGCCGTGCGGCCAGAAGTCCGAGAGCAGCGGGAACTGGTAGTTCTGCTGCTCGGCCCACACCTTCAGCGAGAAGACCGCGTCGACGGAGACGCCCAGGATCTGCACGCCCTGGGTGTCGTAGTCGGCGAACTCGTCACGCAGCTGGCACAGCTCGCCGGTGCAGGTCCCGCTGAACGCGAACGGGAAGAAGACCAGCAGCACCGGCTTGTCGCCCTTGAACGACGACAGCGTGACGGGCTGCTTGTTGTAGTCGTTGAGCGTGAAGTCCGGGGCTGGCGTACCGACCTCGACGGCCATGCGGCGAATCCTCTCCGAAAGCGATCACGAAACCTGCGCCGACAACCCTATCGTGTCAGCTGCGCAGGCCCCGGTTCACCGCTGTTTCGCCTTCGAGGATTTCGGCGACACCAGGCGGGTCCCGAGCCAGTCGGCTCCCACGCTGATGTTGGCGGTCTGTGACAGACCGACCTGGGGCACGGCTTCGGCGATCTCACTGGGCTCGACGTGCCCGGGCTGACCCGTTTTGGGCGTCAGGACCCAGATCACGCCGTTCTCGTCCAGCGGACCCCGGGCGTCGACCAGGGCGTCGCCCAGGTCGCCGTCGTCTTCGCGCCACCAGAGCAGCACGACGTCGATGACTTCGTCGGCGTCCTCGTCGAGGAGTTCGGCGCCGATCGCCTCCTCGATCGCCGCGCGAACGTCTTCGTCGACGTCCTCGTCCCAGCCGATCTCCTGGACCACCATGTCCGGCTTGATGCCAAGGCTCTCGGCGACGCCGGCAGTGCCTGCGTCTCCCGCGGCGACCACTGCTTCCACTCCTCCAACTACGACGGAGCGCGGTGGTCGGACACACGGGCGAAGCCGCGCCGGCCACCACACTCGGGTACACGGTTGTCGATAGCGAACACTGGCGCGGCGCTGCGCGCAACCGTCCACACCGGATCTTTGACAAGTCGTGTCGCAGCGTGGAGGCCCCCCGGGGTCTTCGGTGACCCCGGGACAGGTGTCTGTGGGCAGTGTCGCACGACCGCTCCGGCAACCCCCGGAAACCTCTCCTCTAGTGTTGGGGAGAAGAAAACGCGCGCGCGATACACCGCACGCGGGGAGTGGCACACTCGGGGCGACCCTTGTTACCGGACAGTAAAGGTGACGGGAGCCGGGCCGGGGACGACGATGGGAATCGGCGTGCACTCCCGCCCAGCAGCTACAACGGCTACAACCAGTTACAAGGAGACCCCTTGGCCCCGCAGAACGACGGCGCCTCCGGCAAGGAGACCCCGGCACGCGTACGCGTCATCCGTGACGGACTCGCGGCGCACCTGCCCGACATCGACCCGGAGGAGACCGCCGAGTGGCTGGACTCCTTCGACGAGGCGCTGGCCAGGGGTGGTCAGCAGCGCGCGCGTTACCTGATGCTGCGCATCCTGGAGCGCGCCCGCGAGCGCAACGTCGGCGTGCCCGCGCTCACGTCCACGGACTACGTGAACACGATTCCCACGGAGAACGAGCCGTGGTTCCCCGGCGACGAGGAGATCGAGCGCCGCTACCGCCGTTACATCCGCTGGAACGCCGCGATCATGGTGCACCGCGCGCAGCGGCCGGGCGTCGGCGTCGGCGGGCACATCTCGACCTACGCCTCGTCCGCGGCGCTGTACGAGGTGGGCTTCAACCACTTCTTCCGCGGCAAGGACCACTCCGGCGGCGGTGACCAGGTCTTCTTCCAGGGCCACGCCTCCCCGGGCATGTACGCGCGGGCGTTCCTCGAGGGCCGCCTGTCCTCGTCGCAGCTCGACGGCTTCCGCCAGGAGTACAGCCACGCCGGTGAGGGTGGCGGCCTGCCGTCGTACCCGCACCCGCGGCTGATGCCGGACTTCTGGGAGAACCCCACGGTGTCGATGGGCCTCGGCCCGATGAACGCCATCTACCAGGCGCGATTCAACCGCTACCTGCGCGACCGCGGCATCAAGGACACCAACGACCAGCACGTCTGGGCGTTCCTCGGCGACGGCGAGATGGACGAGCCGGAATCGCGCGGCCTCATCCACGTGGCCGCCGGCGAGGGCCTCGACAACCTGACCTTCGTGATCAACTGCAACCTGCAGCGGCTCGACGGCCCGGTGCGCGGCAACGGCAAGATCATCCAGGAGCTCGAGTCGTACTTCCGCGGCGCGGGCTGGAACGTGATCAAGGTCATCTGGGGCCGCGAGTGGGACTCGCTGCTGCACGCCGACCGCGACGGCGCCCTCGTCAACCTGATGAACGTGACGCCGGACGGCGACTACCAGACGTACAAGGCGAATGACGGCGCGTACGTGCGCGAGCACTTCTTCGGCCGCGACCCGCGGACGAAGGACCTGGTCAAGGACCTCTCCGACGGCGACATCTGGAACCTCAAGCGCGGTGGCCACGACTACCGCAAGGTGTACGCCGCGTACAAGGCGGCCATGGAGCACCACGGCCAGCCGACGGTGATCCTCGCCCACACCATCAAGGGCTACGGCCTCGGCCCGGCGTTCGAGGGCCGCAACGCCACGCACCAGATGAAGAAGCTCACGCTCGACGACCTCAAGCTGTTCCGCGACGCCCAGCGCATCCCGATCAGCGACGCCGAGCTCGAGCGCGACCCGAAGCTGCCGCCGTACTTCCACCCGGGCCCCGACTCGCCCGAGATCGAGTACATGATCGGCCGCCGCAAGGCACTGGGCGGCTACCTGCCGGAGCGCCGGCCGAAGCACGCCAAGGCGCTCGTGCTGCCGGGCGACAAGGTCTACGAGGGCATCCGGAAGGGCTCGGGCAAGCAGGAGGTCGCCACCACGATGGCGTTCGTCCGGCTCGTGCGCGAGCTCGCGAAGGACTCGGAGATCGGCAAGCGCGTCGTCCCGATCATCCCGGACGAGGCACGCACGTTCGGTCTCGACTCGATGTTCCCGACTGCCAAGATCTACAACCCGCACGGCCAGACGTACACGTCGGTCGACGCGAGCCTGATGCTGGCCTACAAGGAGTCCGAGAAGGGCCAGCTGCTGCACGAGGGCATCAACGAGGCGGGTTCCACCGCGTCGTTCACGGCCGTCGGCACCTCGTACGCCACGCACGGCGAACCGATGATCCCGATCTACATCTTCTACTCGATGTTCGGGTTCCAGCGGACCGGCGACGGCCTGTACGCGGCGGCGGACCAGATGGCGCGCGGCTTCGTGCTCGGCGCCACGGCGGGCCGCACCACGCTGACCGGTGAGGGCCTGCAGCACGCCGACGGGCACTCGCTGCTGCTGTCGGCGACCAACCCGGCGGTCGTGGCCTACGACCCGGCTTACTCGTTCGAGATCGCCCACATCGTCCGCGACGGTCTGCGGCGCATGTACGGCGAGACCGGGCCGCACGGCAACGGCGAGAACGTCTTCTACTACCTGACGATCTACAACGAGCCCTACCAGCAGCCCGCCGAGCCGGAGAACCTCGACGTCGACGGCCTGCTCAAGGGTCTCTACAAGTACGCCGACGCCCCGGCGGGCGACGGCCCGGAGGCGCACATCCTCGTCTCCGGCGTCACGATGCCCGACGCACTCAAGGCCCAGCAGCTGCTGGCCGAGGAGTGGGGCGTGCGCGCGGCGGTGTGGTCGGCCACGTCGTGGACCGAGCTGCGCCGCGAGGCCGTGGAAATCGACCACGACAACCTGCTCCACCCGGCCGACAGCCCCCGCGTGCCGTACGTGACGCAGGCGCTGTCGGGCGTCAACGGGCCGGTCGTGGCGGTGTCGGACTGGATGCGCGCGGTGCCGGACCTGATCCGCCCGTGGGTGCCCACCGACATGCTCACGCTCGGCACCGACGGGTTCGGCTTCTCCGACACCCGCCCGGCCGCCCGGCGCAAGTTCCTCGTGGACGCGCAGTCGATCGTGGTCGGCGCCCTCACTGCGCTCGCCAAGCGCGGCGAGGTAGCGCAGGACAAGGTGACCGAAGCGGTGCGCCGCTACCGCCTCGACGACGTCTCGGCCGCCGGCCCGCAGACGTCGGACTCGGGCAACGCGTAAGCAGTGGTCGCAGCAAGACCCTCCGGGCGCACAATGGCCCGGAGGGTCTTGTTGTTTCGAGACCCCAGCCCACTAGGGTAGACATCGGATGTATCTCAGCGTCCGAGAGCTCTCGTCCCTGAAATGACCGAGCGCCTGAGGAAGGGTGATCGCGCGTGACCCAGCGTCGTCTGCCGCGGCCGAGTGAACTGAAGCAGATCCTGCGGCCGAAGCCGATCGTGCTCAACCCGACCGAGCGGCGCTTGGCCGGCGCGCACACGATCGCCGACCTGCGGATGATCGGGCGCAAGCGCACACCGCGCGCCGCGTTCGACTACACCGACGGGGCGGCCGAGCTCGAAGACAGCCTGCTGCGCGCCCGCCAGGCCTACCGGCGCGTGGAGTTCCACCCCAACGTGCTGCGCGGCGTGTCCGATGTGGACACCACGCGGACGGTGCTCGGCAAGACCTCGGCGCTGCCGTTCGGCTTCGCGCCCACTGGGTTCACGCGCATGATGCAGCACGAGGGCGAGCGTGCCGTGGGCCGCGTGGCGCAGCGCAACGGCATCCCGATGGGCCTGTCCACCATGGCGACCACCTCCATCGAGGACCTCGCCGCGGCGGCGCCCGACGCGCGCAAGTGGTTCCAGCTCTACGTGTGGCGCGACCACGGCGCGGGCGAAGATCTGATGAATCGCGCGTGGGAGAACGGCTACGACACGCTCCTGCTCACCGTCGACACCCCGGTGGCCGGCGCGCGCATGCGCGATGTGCGCAACGGCCTCACCATCCCGCCGGCGCTCACGCTCAAGACTTTCGCCGACGGCGCGATGCACCCGGCGTGGTGGTTCAACCTGCTCACCACCGAGCCGCTGAACTTCGCGTCGCTGAGCCACTTCGACGGCACCGTGGCCGAGCTGCTGGCCCAGCTCTTCGACCCCACGCTCGACTTCGACGACCTCGACTGGGTGCGCCGCACCTGGCCCGGGAAGCTCGTGGTCAAGGGCGTGCAGAACGTGGCCGACGCGCGCGACGTGGTGAAACACGGCGCCGACGGCGTGGTCCTGTCCAACCACGGCGGCCGCCAGCTCGACCGCGCGCCGACGCCGCTGGAGCTTCTGCCCGCGGTGCTCGACGAGATCCAGGGCACCGCCGAGGTCTGGGTCGACACCGGCATCCTCTCCGGCGGCGACATCGTGGCCGCGATCGCGCGCGGCGCCGACTTCGTGCTCGTCGGCCGGGCGTTCCTCTACGGCCTGATGGCGGGCGGCGAGCGCGGTGTGCAGCGCTGCGTCGACATCCTGCGCACGGAGATGATCCGGACCATGCAGCTGCTGGGCGTGCGCCGCGTCGAGGACCTGCGACCTTCGCACGTGACCCTGCGCTGACCTTCCGCCGAGCCTGAATCGCCCCGATGTGGCGTTCTTGGTGCGCGTTGCACCGAACGCCACATTCGGTGCGCCCAACACACCCAATGCCGCGTTGGGGCATTGGTCCAGACGTGCGACACCGGGTTGACGTACCGGTGGGACTGTGACGAGTATCTCTGCCACCTCGTGAAAGGCTGTTTCCGCAATCCGGAAACGGCGGTCCCCCCGGGAGGTCGGCGTGTTCGTGCAAGACCTGGCTCCGCTCGGTGGTCTCGGGCTTTCCGCGCTCGTCGCGGTGGTGCCGCTGGCCGTGGTGCTGGTGCTACTGGGGGTGGTCCGGACCAAGGCCCACCACGCCGCGCTGATCGGGCTTGTCGTGGCGCTCGTCGTCGGCATCGCCGTGTACGGGATGCCTGTGGGACAAGCGATTTCCGGCGCGCTGCAAGGGGCGGCGTTCGGGCTGTTCCCGATCCTGTGGATCGTGGTCAACGCGCTGTGGATCTACCGGATCACCGTGCACACGGGTCATTTCGACGTGCTGCGCCGCTCGTTCGGGCGGATCTCCGACGACCCGCGGCTGCAGGCGCTGATCATCGCCTTCTGCTTCGGCGCGTTGATGGAGGCGCTGGCCGGCTTCGGCGCGCCCGTGGCGATCAGCGCGGTGATGCTCGTGGCGGTCGGGTTCGGGCCGGGCAAGGCCGCCGTGGTGGCGCTCGTCGCGAACACCGCGCCGGTCGCGTTCGGCGCGATGGGCACGCCCGTGGTCACGCTCGCGCAGGTGACGGGGCTGCCGCTGGAGCAGGTGTCGTCGATCGTCGGGCGGCAGACGCCGTTGCTGGCGCTGTTCGTGCCGCTGCTGCTGGTGATCATCGTCGACGGGAAACGCGGCCTGCGGGAGACGTGGGTGCCGGCGCTGGTCTGCGGCGTCGCGTTCGGCGTGGTGCAGTTCCTCGCGTCCAACTTCGTTTCGCCGCAGCTGGCCGACATCGGTGCGGCCCTGGCCGGCGCCGCCGCGCTCGTAGCGCTGCCGATGACGCGCCGCGCGGTGCCCGCCGAGGTCCGCGCGCAGGTGCTCACCGGCTCCCGCACCGCGACGCTCGACCGGCCGGACGAGCGCGGCGAGGTCGTGCGCGCCTACCTGCCCTACGCGTTGATCATCGTGATCTTCTCGCTCGCGCAGGTGCCGCCGATCAAGAAGCTCCTCGACGCGGCCACGTGGAAGTTCCACTGGCCCGGCCTCGACGTGCACGGCCCGGACGGCAAAGCCGTGTCCGGCAACACGTTCTCGCTGCCGTTCCTCAACACCGGCGGCACGCTCGTGCTCATCGCGGGGCTGCTCACGCTCGTGGTGCTCAAGGTCGCCGCGAGCACGGCCGGACGGGAGTGGCTGGCGACGGTGAAGGAGCTGCGGTTCGCGATCGTCACCGTGACCGGGGTACTCGCGCTGGCCTACGTGATGAACCTGTCCGGCCAGACGACCACGATCGGCACGTTCATCGCCGCCGCCGGCGCCGGGCTCGCGTTCCTCTCCCCCGTGCTCGGCTGGTTCGGCGTCGCCGTCTCGGGTTCGGACACCTCAGCCAACGCGTTGTTCGGCGCCCTGCAGGTCACGGCCGCGCACCAGACGGGCCTGCGCGCGGACCTGCTGGCCGCGGCGAACAGCTCCGGCGGCGTGCTGGGCAAGATGATCTCGCCGCAGAACCTGACCATCGCGTGCGTCGCGGCCAACCTGCCGGGCGAAGAGGGCAAGCTGCTGCGCAAGGTGCTGCCGTGGAGCGTGGGACTGCTGCTGGTCATGTGCCTGATCGTGTTCGGGCAGAGCACCCCGGTGCTCAGCTGGATGCTGCCGTGACCGCCCGGTGCGCGGCCACGCGCTTGGCCGAGCGGTTCCAGTTCCACCAGCCGTGCACGACCAGCACCGCGAAGACGAGGTAGATCGCGGCGGAGAAGTACAGGCCGGAGGAGATCTGCAACGGCACGCCGATCGCGTCGACCACCAGCCACACACCCCAGAACTCGACCAGCCCCGCGCCCTGCGCACCGAAGGCGACGAGCGTGCCGATGAAGATCGCGGCGTCCGGCCACGGCGCCCACGACGCGTTCAGCGCCTGCAGCACCAACGCCATCGCCACCGTGCCGACCACGAACGCGCCGAGCATCGCCCACCGCTCGGTCGCCCGCGCGGTGCGCACGACCACCCCGTTGACTGGGTCGGTGCGGCGCCGCCATGCCCACCAGCCGTAGAGCGAGATCGCGAGGATGGCGATCTGCCGGCTGGCCAGGCCGCCCAGGTGTGCGGAAACGTAGACAGAGAACAGCAGGATCGTCGCGCCGACCTGCACGGGCCAGGTCCACAGCGTCCGCCGGTCGGCGAGGAACACGACCGCGAGCGCGAGCACCTGCCCCGCGAGCTCCGCGATCGAGATCCACTGGCCGAACACCGTGACACCGTGCTGCAGCAGGAAGTCCACGTCCGCACCCCTTCTCGTCCCCATGTAACTCTCGCCGCAACACCTCGGGCGGGCGCGGGATTCCCCGAGGTGTGAGGCGGGCGACACCGTCCCAGCACGCGGACAGGCCCGGTGCCCTCCCGATGCACCGGGCCAGTCCGAACCGCGCCGGGATCAGCGATCGACGCGGTTGAACCCGACCGGCGGGGTCGGGGTGTCGTTCGCGGCCGGGTGGCCGTTTCCCGGCTGAACGGGCTGGGTGCGGGTCTGCGTGGTCTGGGCCTGCGTGGTCTGGGCCTGCGTGGTCTGGGCCTGGGTCTGGGTGGTCTGGGCCTGCGGCTGAGTGGTCTGGGCCTGCAGCCGGCCACCGACCTGCCGCTGACCACCTCCGTCGCCCGGGCTCAGCTGGCCCTGCAGGTTGGCGAGCCAGCCACCCCAGCGGTCCTGGGCGGGCTTGATGAGGCCGCCGCCGAAGCCGACCACGATCACGCCGCCGATGGTCGCCAGCACCGTGATGAGCACCGGGCCCGTGATGGCGGTGGCGATGTTGACCTGGCCCAGCGCGGCGATGATGCCGAACGCCATGATCAGCCAGTAGGCGACGGTGCCGAGCAGCCGGCCCGCCGGCCGCGTGGACATCGCCGAGTTCACGACGTCGCGCACGACCTTCGCGATGGCGGCGGCCACCACGATCAGCACCAGCGCCACCACGATCCGCGGCAGGAACGCGATGATGTCGTTGAGCAGCTGGCTGACCGGATTCGACTCACCGAACACGCCGAACGCCAGCTGGAGCGCGATCAGCAGAATGAAGTAGTAGACCAGTTTCACGAGGATGCCGGTGGCGTCGACATTCGCCTGCTTCATCATTCCGGTCAGGCCCGTCTTCTCGACGAGCCGGGAGAATCCGAGTTTTCCGAGCACCAGTGACAGTGCTTTGGACACCGCTTTCGCGATCAGCCAGCCGATCAGCAGGATGATCAGAAACCCGACGAGTTTCGGGACGAACGTGGCCACCAGATTCCAGGCCTGTCCGAGTCCGTCCTTGAGTTGCTCACCCACACTGGGCTCCCTTCGTCATGGATTCCCGGCTGCGGGCTGTTGCAGCGGGTCGATGATCAGGTACCCAGCCAGCGGGAGTGCGTTGCACCACGATCGAGTGAGACGACTGGCGCGAGAAGATCAATCGCGGCCATACTTGTACTACCGGTGGGGACCGGGGAGACGAGGCCGTCCGGCGCAGCGTAAACCGCAAGCGCCGGGCGGCCTCGAGCATTTGCGGGTATTACCACCGGGCGTATTCAGCGGGTGTTCGCGTCGTCGCCCTGCGAATACGCTTCAGGTTTCGCCGGACCCTTCAGGGCTTTCAGCACCCTTCGAGGTTTCAGCGGCCTTCGGGTTTCACAGGGCGACGACGCACGTTCACCGAACGGACACTCAGGCCGCGCGCAGCGCGTCGCGCAGTTTGACCTTCGCACCGGTGCGCATCACGGCGTTGCGGTAGATCCGCGCGGCCAGCCAGATCAAAAGCGGAATCAGCAGCACCACGAGTCCCACCGACACCACGGCTTCCCACACGGGCACCCCGCCCATGGCGAGCCGCATCGGCATCAGCGTCGGCGCGAACACCGGGATCACCGAAAGCACCTCGGCGAATTCGTTCGACGGGTCCGAGGGCAGCACGGAGATGCCCACCACGTACCCGACGATCACCAGCATCAGCGCCGGCGACACGGCGCCGCTCACGTCCTCCTGCCGCGACACGAGCGCGCCGAGCGCCGCGAACACGATCGAATACATGAAGAACCCGAGCAGGTACCACACCACCAGCCAGACGACGGTGCCGATGGCCGCGGACACCGAGATGGTGAGCACCCCCGTCCCCAGGCCCGCGGCAATGCCGACGACCCCGATCGCGAGCATCTGGATCAACCCGACCGTGCCGATGCCGAGCACCTTGCCCGCCATCAGCTGCCACGGCTTGATGGTGGACAGCAGCAGCTCGACCACGCGCGACGTCTTCTCCTCGACCACACCCTGCGCCACGGTCTGGCCGTTGAGCAGGAGTGACATGTAGATGAGGATGCCCGCGATGATGCCGAGCACGAGCTGCTGGCTGTCGTAGTCGTACGGTTTCTCCAGCGGCGGCAGCTCGTCGATGCTCGCGCTCGCGACGGCGGCGTCCACCTTCGCCGGATCACCGTGCTGCGCGATGATCTCCGAGTTCTGCGCGACGCGGCCCGCGAGCACGGTGAGCACGTTCTTGAGGTTGCCGTCGAGGTCCTTCTCGACCTGCACGTGCACCCGGTCCGCGCCCTGGACCAGCAACGCGTCGATCGAGCCGTCCTTCAGCTTCGCGAGGCCGGCCTGCTCGTCGGCGACGCGCTGCGTGGCGATGTCCTGCCCCACCGACTTCCCGATCGCCGTCAGCGGCGCCGACAGCGGTGCCGCGGCCGGCACGTAGCCGACGGTCTCGTCGGGACCGCTGCTGCCGCCCACGAGCTTCAGCACCACGACCCCGGCGACGATGAGGATGAGCAGCACGAGCGTGCTGATCCGGTAGGCCTTGGACTTCAGCCGCGTGCTGATCTCGCGCGAGGCGACCAGGCCGACCCCGGACAGCGGGCTCATGCGGACGTCGGGCGTGCTCATGCCGCAACCTCCTCGTGATGGTGCTCGGTGACGACGGAACGGAACAGATCGGTCAGCGACGGGAGCTTCCGCGCGAACTCGCGCACCGGCCCGGTCGCCAGCGCCGCGCGCAGCACGACCTGGTCGTCGGCACCGTCGACGAGCTCGAGCTCGGTCACCGAACCGTCGCGGCCCAGCACCGTTACGCCGGGCAGGTTCGCGGCCCAGCCGTCGGCCGCCTGCGGCGCGTCGACGAGCAGCCGCACGGCGCCGCCGGCCCGCAGCTGCGAGACGGTGCCCATCGCCTCCATCCGTCCACTCCGGACGATCCCGATGCGGTCGCAGAGGCGCTCCACCAGATCCAGCTGGTGGCTGGAGAACACGACGGGCACGCCGTCGGCCGCCTTCTCCTTGAGCACCTTGCTCATCACGTCGACCGCGACCGGGTCCAGGCCCGAGAACGGTTCGTCCAGCACGAGGATGCGCGGTTCGTGCACCAGCGCGGCCGCGAGTTGCACGCGCTGCTGGTTGCCGAGGCTGAGCTTCTCCACCTCGTCGCCGCGGCGCGAAGCCACGCCGAGCCGTTCGGTCCAGCGCTCGGTCGACGCCTTCGCGTCGGCCGCCGACATGCCGTGCAGCCGCGCGAGGTACGTCAGCTGCTCGCCCACCTTCATCTTCGGATACAAACCACGCTCTTCCGGCATGTACCCGATGTGCCGCCGGGTTTCGTGAGTGATGGGCGAACCCGCGAAGCGGACTTCGCCCGCGTCCGCGCTGAGCACCCCGAGCGCGATGCGCATCGTGGTGGTCTTGCCCGCGCCGTTGCTGCCGACGAAGCCGAACAGCTCGCCCGGCCGCACGTCGAAAGTCATCTTCTCCAGTGCCACGACAGTGCCGTAGCGTTTGGAGATCGCATCGATCTCCAGTCCGGGCTCTGGCATCGGCCCTTTCCCCCTTGTTGTCGGATTTCGGTGACGTACATCACCGGTTACGGATCGTAGAGTTCCCGCCGGACGGTGCCTAGCGCCCCCGGTTGCGTGTCCGCCACCGAAAGTTGCCGATCGAATGTCCAACTAGGATTCCAGCGGAGGATCGAAACGAATGGCAGAGACGACGGGGCGCCGGGTCCCCAAGCACCACGGGCTGTCAGCGAAGACGCTGCGCTCGCTCGACCACGCCTCAGGACGGCTCGCGAGCGCGAGCGTCGCTGTGATGGAACGACGGCTGGTGTGGTTCGGGCGGCTGCCCGCCGACCAGCGCGCCAGCGTGCTGCTGATCACGCAGGCGGGCGCGGCGGGGTTCGTCGACTGGCTGCGCGACTCGAAGGAAGCGCTCAAGCTCACCACCGAGGCGTTCCGCGACGCGCCCGCCGAGCTGTCGCGCTACATCAGCCTGCGCCAGGCCGTGAGCATGGTGCGGCTCGCGATCGAGCAGTTCGAGGAACAGCTGCCGGAGTTCGCCGCGAACGAGGCCGAACGCGCGGCCCTGATCGAGGGAATCCTGCGCTACGGCAGGGAGATCGCGTTCGCCGCGGCCAACTCCTACGCGGCGGCGGCCGAGGCGCGCGGCGCGTGGGACGCGCGGCTGGAAGCGCTGGTCGTCGACGGAATCGTGCGCGGCGACGCCGAGGAGGCGGTGCTCTCACGCGCGGCCGCGCTCGGCTGGGACCCCGCGTCGGCCGCGACCGTGATCGTGGGCAACCCGCCTTCGGAGGACCCGCCGACGGTGGTGTTCGAGGTCCGCAGCCGCGCCGCGCGCGTCGGCCGGCCAGTGCTGCTGTCGGTGCAGGGCTCACGGCTGGTGATCGTGATCGGCGGCCCGACCGAAGGCGGCGTGAAGGAACGCGAAACGCTTTCGCGGATGTCCGCGGTGTTCGCCGACGGTCCCGTGGTCGCCGGCCCGACCGTGCCGTCGCTCGCCGAGGCGCACCACAGCGCGGCCGAAGCGCTTTCGGGCCTGCGCGCGGTGGTGGGCTGGCCGGGCGCGCCACGGCCCGTCCGCTCCGACGACCTGCTGCCCGAGCGCGCGCTGTCGGGTGATCCCGAGGCCGAGCGCCTGCTGGTGGATCTCGTGGCGCGGCCACTGGAGGAGGCGGGCACCGCGCTGCAGCGCACCGTGGAGACCTACCTCGAGAGCGGTGGCGTGCTCGAACGCTGCGCGCAGACGTTGTTCGTGCACCCCAACACCGTGCGGTACCGGCTGCGCAAAGCGGCCGAGCTCACCGGCCGCAACCCCACCGAGCCGCGCGACGCGTTCGTGCTCCGGGCCGCGCTCACCGTCGGCAGGCTGGCCCGCGCCCGCGGCCTCTGGTGACTCTTGCGGCGGCCCGGATGACGACTCGGCGTGACGTGCCCGCGCGCGGCACCGGTCCCGTGACAGACTTCACGGCAAGCGATGGTTGAATCCCACAAGGCATCTGGGTTAAGGGCAAGGTTCTATCCCGGGTCTTTGGAGGTTTCCTCCAATAACGCCCCGTGGACTTGGTGACCGGCCGCATCCGAGGGACGCGACCCAGCGTGGTGTCATAGACGGCGTGACAGCAGCAGTCCTCTCACCCGGCCAGGGCTCACAGGCCCCCGGCATGCTCTCCCCGTGGCTCGAGACCGACGGCGCCCGCGCGCGCGTCGAGGAGTGGTCCGCCCGCGCCGGGCTCGACCTCGTCCGCCTCGGCACGGAAGGCGACGCCGAGGAGATCCAGGACACCGCGGTCGCGCAACCGCTGATCGTCGCGCTCTCGCTGCTCTCGTTCGAGCGCCTGCAGCAGGTGGCGCCGGTGGCCGACGACGCGCCGGTGGCCGGCCACTCCGTGGGCGAGCTCGCCGCCGCCGCGATCGCCGGGGTGCTGACCCCGGCCGACGCCGTGGCGCTGGCCGCGGTGCGCGGCGCCGAGATGGCCAAGGCCTGCGCGCTGGAGCCGACGTCGATGGCGGCCGTGATGCTCGGTGACCCCGAGCAGGTCGTCGCGTGGCTCGAAGAGCGCGGGCTGGCCGCGGCCAACCGCAACGGCGCCGGCCAGATCGTCGCCTCGGGCGCGGCCGACGCCATCGAGCGGATCGTCGCCGAACCCCTGGAGGGCACGAAGATCCGTGCGCTCAAGGTCGCGGGAGCCTTCCACACGCCGTACATGGCGCCGGCGGAAGACGCCCTTCGCGAGCACGCCGCCGGCCTCACCCCGGCCGACCCCACGCGCCCGCTGCTGTCGAACGCCGACGGCACCGTGGTCACCAGCGGCACCGAGTACCTGGAGCGGCTCCTCGCGCAGGTCACCCGGCCCGTGCGCTGGGACCTCACGATGGACGGCCTCGTGTCGCTCGGCGTGAGCAGCACTGTCGAACTGGCGCCCGCGGGCACGCTGACCGGCCTGGTCAAGCGGCAGCTCAAGGGTGTCGTCACCACAACCACCGCGCTGAAGACGCCGGCCGAGCTGGCGAAGCTGCGCGAGGAGGACGCCCTGTGACCGACCGTCCCAGCCTGCGCCAGAGCACGGGCCCTGCCAGCACCCGCATCCTCGGCGTCGGCAGCCACCAGCCGGAGAGGGTCGTGACCAACGACGACCTCTCGGAGCTCATGGACACCAACGACAAATGGATCCGCGAGCGCGTGGGCATCATCGAGCGTCGCTTCGGGAACAAGGACGAGCTGCTCGTCGACTTCGCCGTCGCCGCCGGCACCGCCGCACTGGAAGACGCGGGCGTCGATCCGTCCGAAGTGGACACGGTCATCCTGCCGAACTGCACGATGCCCTCGCCCATTCCGAACGCGGCCGGCCAGGTCGCCGCCCGGCTCGGCATCCCGAGCCCCGGCGCCTTCGACCTCAACGCCGCGTGCGCCGGCTTCTGCTACGGCCTCGGCGTGGCCTCGGACCTGATCCGCGCCGGCTCCGCGAAGAAGGTGCTCGTGATCGGCGCCGAGAAGCTCACCGACGTGGTGGACCCGACCGACCGCGCCAACGCGATCATCTTCGCCGACGGCGCGGGCGCCGCGGTGGTCGGCGGCTCCGACGAGCCGGGCATCGGCCCGGTCGTGTGGGGCAGCGCGGGCGACCTCGTGGACCTGATCTACATGCGCGACGAGAAGTGGATCTACCAGGAGGGCCAGTCGGTCTTCCGCTGGGCGACCACGCAGATCGCGCCGATCGCCCTGCGGGCGCTCGAGGCCGCGGGCCTGCAACCGTCCGATGTGGACGTGCTGATCCCGCACCAGGCCAACCTGCGCATCGTCGAGTCGATCGCGAAGAAGCTGCGCGCCGCGGGCGCGCGGGAGGACATGATCGTGGCCGACGACATCAAGTATTCCGGCAACACTTCGTCGGCGTCGGTCCCGTTGGCGCTGGACCACATGCGCAAGGCAGGCACCGCGAAGCCGGGCGACATCGTGCTGGCGATCGGTTTCGGCGCCGGGCTCTCGTATGCCGGACAGGCCTTCGTCTGCCCCTGATGGATACTTCCCTCGCGGACGCCGTGTCCGCGAGGTGGACCTGTAGAAGAACCGAGAAGGGAACAACTCCAATGGCTGACAACGCTGAGATCCTCGCCGGCCTCGCCGAGATCGTCGAAGAGGTGGCCGGTGTGGCTCAGGACGACGTCACCGCCGAGAAGTCGTTCGTGGACGACCTGGACATCGACTCGCTGTCGATGGTCGAGATCGCCGTGCAGGCCGAGGACAAGTTCGGCGTCAAGATCCCGGACGACGAGCTCGCCAACCTGAAGACCGTCGGCGACGCGATGAACTACGTGTCCGCCAACTCGAAGTAAGTCCTCTTCGTACCCGGGCCGGGGATGCTCCCCGGTCCGGAGCCGAGACCTTGGGGAGACTCCCATGAGCAACATCGACGTCGTGATCACCGGTATGGGGGCGACCACGCCCCTCGGCGGGGACGTCGCGTCCACCTGGGACGGCCTGCTGTCCGGCCGCAGCGGCATCCGCCCGCTGACCGCGGACTGGGTCGAAGAACTCGGCCTGCCCGTGAAGATCGGGGCGACGCTGGCCGTCGATCCGTCCGAGGTCCTGCCGCGGGTCCAGGCCCGCCGGCTGGACCGGTGCGAGCAGGTGGCGATCATCGCCGCCCGCCAGGCCTGGGCCGACGCTGGGTTCGCCGAGCAGACCGACGAGCACACCGACGTCGAGCCGGAACGCCTCGGCGTGTCGATCGGCACCGGTGTCGGTGGCCCGATGACGCTGCTGAGCCAGAACGACCTGTTGCACCAGCAGGGGCTCCGCAAGGTGTCGCCGCTCACCGTGCCGATGCTGATGCCCAACGGGCCGGCGGCGCACGTGAGCATCGACCTCAAGGCGCGGGCGGGGGTCCACTCCCCCGCTTCGGCGTGCGCCTCCGGCGCCGAGGGCATCGCCACCGGCTACGAGATGATCCGGTCCGGCAGGGCCGACGTCGTGGTCGCCGGCGGGACCGAGGCGTGCATCCACCCGATCACCCTCGCGGGCTTCGCCCAGGCGCGCACGGTGTCGACCCGCAACGACGACCCGGCGGCCGCGTCCCGGCCGTTCGACTCCAGCCGCGACGGCTTCGTGCTCGGCGAAGGCGCCGGGGTGGTCGTGCTGGAGCGGGCCGACCTCGCCAGGGAGCGCGGCGCGCGGATCTACGCGAAGCTCGCCGGCTACGGCATCACGTCCGACGCCTACCACATCACGGGCAACCACCCGGAAGGCATCGGGCAGATCGCGGCGATGCGGGCGGCCATGAGCATGGCCGGCCTGTCCCCGGCGGACATCGGTCACGTCAACGCGCACGCGACGTCCACTGTGGTCGGTGACATCGGCGAGGCGGCGGCGATCCTCAAGGCCGTGGGCGACCACGCCGTGGTCACCGCTCCGAAGGGCGCGCTCGGCCACCTCGTCGGCGGTGCCGGCGCGGTCGAGGGCATCGCCACGATCCTCGCGCTCTACGAAGGCGTGGTGCCCGCCACGCTGAACCTCACCGACCTCGACCCGAAGGTGCAGCTCGACATCGTGTCGGGCGAGAACCGCAAGGTCGAGCTCACCGCGGCGCTCAGCAACTCGTTCGGCTTCGGCGGCCACAACACCGCCCTGCTGTTCACGCCGGCCGCCTGATCGGTTCCACCGCAACGAATCAGGGCCCCTCCCGTCGCGGGAGGGGCCCTGATTCGTTGTCCGGGCCGGGCAGAGTCAGCACTTCTCCTGTTCGGGCAAGGTCCCGGGGGTGACGGTGTCGATCTTGTACCCGCCGCCTTCGAGGATCATCGGCAGCACCAGGCGCCAGTGGATGCAGCCCTCCTTGAGCGCTTCCGGTGCCTCGTTGGACGACTGCGTGCTGGTGAAGCCCACGAGCACCCGCAGCGACGAGCCTGCTCCGGGTTCGATGCGGTACAGCAGGATGCTGCCGTCCTTCGTGGACTTGTAGTCGCTCGTCCACATCGTGCGGGGGTTGTCCAAGATCCGGGCTTTGCTGACCGAGCGTGCCCATTGGTCGTAGTCGTGGTTGTTGATGCCGTCGAAGTAGTCCTGCAGCACGGCTTGCACGGCCTTGCCGTTCGGGTGCCGGGCGGCGTCCTCGGTGACCTTGACGTCACCGGGACCGGGTAGGTCGTCCTTGTCCACCGACGTCGGCGTCGTGAGGGCGATGGGGTCGGCGGTGTCGACGACCGGGCGGCGGTACAGCTCGCGCGCGAGCAGGCCACCGCCGACGGTGATCGACAACACCACGACGATGACGGGTACCAGCCACCGCTGGCGGGCGGGTGCGGGCGGACGGGCGGTCACCCCCGAGAGGGTACCCACCCGCCCGCGGGTGTCACCCGACCTGGTGCAGCCACGTGACGGGAGCGCCGTCGCCTGCGTGGCGGTAGGGCTCGAGTGCCTCGTCCCAGCTCGCCGCGAGCAGCTCGTCCAGCTTGTGCGCGAGCGACTCACCGCCACGAGTCATGCTCACGAGGGAACGCAGCTGGTCCTCGCCCACCACGATGTCGCCGTTGGCGCTGGTACGGCCGTGCCACAGGCCCAGTCCGGGCGCGAAACAGAACCGTTCGCCGTCGACGCCGGCGCTGGGTTCCTCGGTGACCTCGAAGCGCAGCATCGGCCACGCCTTGAGCGCCGAGGCCAGTTTGCCCGCGGTACCGGAAGGCGCGCGCCAGCCGCACTCGGCACGCAGCTGCCCGGGACTGGCGGGCTGCGCCGTCCACTTCAGCTCGACTCGGGCCCCGAGGGTGCCCGAAATTGCCCACTCGACGTGCGGACACACCGCAGACGGCGACGAGTGGACGTACACCACACCTCGGGTGTTGCCACGGGTGCTCACTGCTGACCTCCGCTTGCTCGACGAGGGACGTCTTCCCCTACGACCTCTCGAGCTTCGCTTCGGCTTGTGGGCTTCCGTGCCCCTCCCCGATGTGCCACTTCCCGATCTGTGTAGCACATTCTGCACCCCAACCGTGCCGTTTGGCCACACGAACACCACAAGTCGCACCGGAATCCCCCTTGAGGAGGGAGGCTCGCCGACGCGTCCGCGTGTAGCAGGGATCTGCGGGGCAGGCACGCTAGCGTGGGCCGCGAAACGGACGAGGTGAGGAGGGTTTCGGTGCGACTGGTCCGCCTCGGGCAGCAGCCGTCGCGCGTCGCCGAGGATGTGCGGGCAGCGCTGGCCTCCCTCGGCCGCGGCAGCACCGTGATCGGTGGCGTGGCCCTGATCGGCGCCCGCCCGGCCGGCGGCGAGCGCGCCGTCGAAGCCGTGGTGGTGCTGCCGAAGGGCGTGCTCATCGTGATCGGCGTCGACCTCCCCGACCCGGCGCTGCGCCTCGAAGCGCCGCTCGGCGGCCCGTGGAAGGCCGACGGCTGGCCGCTGGTCCACGGTGACGACGCCGTCAACCCCGCCACGGAAGCCCTGGACCTCTCGGCCGAGTGCGAACGCCGCATCGCCGAGCTGGCGCCGGGTTCCGGCCCGGTGGGCACGATCGTGGCGGTCGGTCCGTATGTCGAGACGGTCGATCAGCCACCCGCGGACCTCTCCGGGCCGGTACGCGTGCTGCACCCGACGCCGACGACGATGCTGGCCGCGACGGTGTCGCTGGCCACGGCGCGGAGTCCGCGGTCGCTGGACCAGGCGCGGGCGTTGATCACCGCGCTGGCGCCGGATGCGCCAGGGATGTCGGACGAGGTGCTGCTGGGTGAGGGGTTCGTCCGGTACACGGATGATCCGCCGGTTCCTGTGCCTGCTCCTGTTCCGGCTGCCGCTCCTGTTTCTGCTTCCGGTGTGTCGAAGCCCGCGCAGCGCACGCGCATCACGTCGGTGCCGCCGCCACCGCCGGTCATCCCGACCACCCGGCCGGTGCCGCACGTCGCCGCGCCGTCCCTGGCCGGCGTCCCGGCCGAGGCGCCGGCTTTCCCGGGTGCGTCCACTTCGGTCACTTCCCCGGCCGCGGTTCCGGAACAGGCGGGTCACCTCGCCACCGCACCCACCGAGTCGACGGCGGCACCGGGTTCGTCCACTTCGGCCGCTTCGCCTTTCCCCACGGAGTCTTCCTCGGCGGCCGTTCCCCCGGCCACCGAGGAAACCACCGGCACCGACCAGGACGCGGCGATCCACCTCGCCGACGCCCCGACGGAGTCCACCGCCGCACCGACCTTCCCCGGTACGGCTGCTTCGCCGGCCACCGGGGAGTCGGCCACCGCGCCTGAGCAGGCGATTCCCCTCGCCGACGGGCCGACCGAGTCGACTGCCCCGCCGAGTTTCCCCGGTGCGGTGCCGAACGGTCCGTCCACTTCGGGCGGTGGCCGGGGCGGTTCGCTGGAGTCGGCGGTGACGGAGAAGATGACGTCGCCGAGGCAGGATGGGCCGAAGCAGAGCGGGCAGCGGCCGGCCGGGCAGCGAGCGGTGCCTGCGCCGAGGCCGGTCCCGCCGGGGAATGGCAACGGCAGGCCGACTGGTGCGCCCGGCGGCAAGCCGCCCGTCCCTCTCGGTGGAAACCCGCCTGTCGCTCCGGCTGGAGGCAGGTCTTCTGTCTCCGCTGGTGGCAAGGCTCCGGCTGGACAGCCTCCCGTCGCTGCCGGCGGCAAGCCCGCCGTGGCCGGCACCAACGCCGTCGCGGGTGGCAAGCCCGCCGTGGTCGGCGCCGGACCGGGTGGCACACCGCCGGCACCGGCGGCCCGGCAGGGTGCCGCAGCGACCGCGACGAACGCGGCGAGCCCGCCGAGGGCTGTGTCGTCGGCGCCGTCGGCCTCCGGGTCGGTGGAGGTTCCCGCGGGTGGCGGTGCGCCGCCGCGGGAGAAGGAGCAGTCGCGGACCGTGCGGTGGGTGCCGGTGGCCGCGATCGGGTTGCTGGCGATCCTGTTGGTCACGGCGATCGTCGTGGCGGCGACCGGCAGCGGTGGGGGCGGCGAGGCCGCTCCCGCACCGAGCTCGAGCGCGCGGCCGGTGCCGCCGCCCGCGGCCGTGAGCAGTGCGCCGGCCGGCAGCGCGTCGCCGAGCCTGTCGTTCGAGCCGCGGGCGAGCAGTTCGGACCAGCGCTGCGCGTCGCACGCGTTCGGCGACGTGCAGGCCAGTCTGCAGCAGACGAGCTGCTCCGCCGTCAGCCGCGCCAGCTACACCGCCCTGGTCGATGGGCGCGCCGCCGCGGTGACCATGGCCGTGGTCCAGTTCCCCGACGCCGCCCAGGCCACGCACTTCAAGCAGGTCGCCGACACCCCGGGCGGCGGCGGCATCCTCGACGTCGCCACCGAGACCGGCAAGTGGCCGGCCCCGCCCCCGCAGTTCGACAGCGCCGCCTACGCCAGCAAACTCGACGGCACCGGCGTGCGGCTGGTGCAGGTCGTGTGGCAGTCCGGTCCGTCCACTCCGGACGACCCCGGCCTCACCCGCGCGGCCCAGCGCGCCCTCGCACTCGCCATGCCCGCCTGACCGCCTTGAAAAACAGCGGGTCCCCGGCAACAGCCGGGGACCCGCCACCTTCCAGAGCCCTGCCTACAGGCCGTAAGCCTCCAGCAGCCGCAGCCAGACCTCGCTGATCGTGGGGAACGAGGGGACCGCGTGCCACAGGCGGTCGAGGGGGACTTCGCCCACGACGGCGATCGTGGCGGAGTGCAGCATTTCGGCGACGTCCTGGCCGGCGAAGGTGACGCCCAGGACCACGCCGCGGTCGGTGTCGACGACCATACGGGCCTTGCCGGTGTAGCCGTCGGCGAACAGCGCCGAGCCGGCGACCGCGATGTCGATGTCGACGACGCGGTCGGCCGAGCCCTCGCGGGCCTCGGTGAGACCGACGGACGCCACCTCCGGGTCGGTGAAGATGACCTGCGGCACTGCGTGGTGGTCGGCGGTCGCGCTGTAGCGGCTCCACGGCGCGGTGGAGATGTCCTCACCGCGGCCGCGCGCGGCGATGCTGTCACCGGCCACGCGGGCGCCGTACTTGCCCTGGTGGGTCAGCAGCGCGCGGCCGGTCACGTCGCCCGCGGCGTAGAGCCAGCCACCGTCCACGGCGGACACGCGGCCGCTCTCGTCGACCTCGAGCGGGCCCTCCGTGGGCAGGCCGAGGACGTCGAGCCCGACGTTGCCGGTCGCCGGTACGCGGCCGGTGGCCACCAGCAGCTCGTCGACCACCAGGTCTTCGCCGCCGGTGAGCTTGAGCCACGCGCCGCCGCCGTCCACAGCGGACACCTCGTCGATGCCCGAGCCGGTGTGCACGATCACGCCGTCGGCGCGCAGGCCCGCGAGCACCAGGTCGCCCGCGAACTCCGGCAGCCGCGGCAGTGGGCGCTTGCCCGTGATGATCAGGTGCACCTGCGCGCCCAGGCGCGCCCACGCCTGCGCCATCTCCACGCCGACGACGCCACCGCCCAGCACGCCGAGCCGCGCGGGCACGGCCGACGACGCCGTCGCGTCGCGCGAGCCCCAGGGCTTGATCGTGTCGAGGCCGGGGATCGGCGGGTAACGCGGCACGCTGCCGGTGCAGACGATCACGCCGTGGCGCGCGGTGAGCACCTGCCCGTCGGACAGCGTCACCTCCCGTTCACCGGAAATCCGCCCGTGGCCGCGGATCGGCTCGACGCCCACCCCTCGCGCCCAGTCCACCTGGCCGTGGTCCTGACCTTGCGGGTCACCGCGGCCGATGAACGAGTCCCGGCGGGCGAGCACCTGCGCCGGGTCGAGCGCGTCGCCGACCACCACCCCCGGCATGCGTTTGGCCGCGGCGAGCAGGTTCCCCGGGCGCAGCAACGCCTTGCTGGGGACACACGCCCAGTACGAGCACTCACCGCCGAACAACTCGTGCTCGATGAGCGCCACCTTGAACCCGCCCATGGCGGCGCGTTCCGCGGCGACTTCACCGACCGGGCCGGCCCCGATCACCACGACGTCGAAAGTCTGTCCTGACATGGGTTCAGCGCACACCACCGCGCGGCTTCACGCAAGCCAGCCGTTATTGTCTTCCGCGAGCTGCAAGAAATCGGCGACACCGGGTCGTCGCCGTGCCGATTGCACGCACGACCACGATCGAGCACGGAGGCTTTCGCATGGCCAAGAACACCGCCGTCCACGTGTTGGACGACCTCACCGGCGAACCCGCCGCCGAGACGGTGGGCTTCGGCCTCGACGGACTCGACTACGAGATCGACCTCTCCGTCCGCAACGCCGCGGCACTGCGCGAAATTTTCGACCCCTACGTGACGAACGGCCGTCGCACGGGTGGCCGCAAGCAGCGGCCGCGCCTGGTGGCGGGGGCGAAAGCCGTGGAACCACAGGAAGTTCCGGCGAAGGCCAAGCCCGCCAAGCGCATCGCGGCAGCGGCGAAGACGACGGCCCGCCCGGTCGAGCTGGCCGAACCGGCGCCGAAGACCACGCGGGCCAAGCAGCCGGTGAAAAACCCTGCCGCGGAACCGAAAGCCGTGGTGAAGACCACTGAGCCGAAGCCGGCCAAGGACGTCCGACGCCCGGTGAAGAAGATCCCCGCCGTCACGTTCTCCGCCGGCGAGTAGCGCTCACCGGCGCTGTTTGCCGTCGGTGTGCCAGCCGTCGTAGTGGTAGCGCGTGTCCAGCAGCACACGCTGCCGCTCGAGCTCCGCGTCCGTCGGCGGTCGCGGCACGAGCGGGCCGAGCAGCCCCGCGGACGCGGCACGCACCACGGACTCCACCTCGCCTTCCGGCGGGCGCACGCCGTGGTCGGCCAGCGAGGCGACCTTGCTGCGGTGCGAGTCGAGCGGCTTCGGGTCCGGCGGCGGCCCGGTGAGGTAGGCACCGACGCGCGCGGCGTCGGTGTCGATCAGCAGTGTCGAGTGGGCCAGCAGCCCGTTCTTGGTGCGGAACACCGCGAACCCGCACAGCTTCGCGTCGCCGATGAACAGGCCGCGCCCACCGAGGCGCGGCGGCAGGCCGAGCTTCTCGACGGCCGCCGACATCACCAGCCCGAGCATCTCCAGCGGCCGGTCGGCCGGGCCGGGCAGCACGAGCGTGACGTTGAGGTTGCCCGGATCGTGGAACACCGTCCCACCACCGCTGGCCCGGCGCAGCACCGGCACGCCGTCGCGCTCGCACTCGGCCACGCGCACCTCGCGCGCCACCTTCTGACCGCGGCCGACGACCACGCTCACCGGGTTGCGCCACAGCCACAGCACCGGCGCGGCCGGGCCTTCCCGCAGCAGCGCCTCGTCGAACGCCAGGTTCCCGGCCGGGTCGCTGAACTCCGCACGCACGTCCGACCCGGTGTCCACAGCGCTCCTCCACGACCTCGCCCGCCGAAGATCCGGCGTCCCCGAAGAACAGGCTGGTCAACGAAATCGTAGCTCTCCGGCGCCGGCCCGCGGCTAGGCGGACGGGCGCCAGTGGGGCACGCCCACGAGGATCATCCGCAGGCGCTTGCGGGCCAGCTCCAACGTGCGTTCGTCGGCTTCGCGGTCGCCGTGGCGGACGTCGAGCAGGTCGACGACCGTGGCGAGCATGGCCGTGACGATGAGGTCGGCCAGCGCATGGAGGTCTTCGGTGGGCCACTCGCGCAGGTGGTCGAAGCGGGCGAGGTCGATGGCCAGGTCGCTGGAGAACAGCCGCAGCTCCACGCCGATGGCGCGCGCGACCGTGCCGGTGCCGGCGTAGCGCTCGCGCGTGACGAAGCGGAAATGGTCCTCGTGCGCTCGCACGTGTTCGAACAGCGTGCGCACGGACGCGTCGATCATGCCGCGGTGGCTCACGGGCTCGGCGCGCGCGGAGCGGATCATGCCGCGCAGCGTGCGCGTGGTCTCCTCGACCAGGGCGACGCCAAGCTCGTCCATCGAGGTGAAGTGCCGGTAGAACGCGGTGGGCACGATGCCCGCGCGCTTGGTGACCTCGCGCAGCGACAGGCTGCCGAACCCGCGATCGGCCAGCAGCTCCAGTGCCGCGTCGAGCAGCGCCTGGCGGGTGCGCTGCTTGCGCTCCTGCCGGCTCACCGACGCCGGCACCTCGAATTCCGACCCAGCGGACACCCCCAGCAGCGTACTGACGCCTTCGGCATGGTCCACGTCACATCACCTCGCTCCCGCGTTGACAGCCACCCGGGCCGTGCCCCCACACTAGTGAGTGTACAGATGTGCACTCAAATCCGGAGGGCGTGATGACCGCACTGCTCCCGCAGCGCCTGCGCGGGCTCGCCTCGCTCGCCGAGGCCCTGCTCACCCCGCACGGTGCAGACCGCTACCTGGAACTGCTCGACCCGATGCTGGTCCGCCGCGAGATCCGCGGCCGCGTCGTCGACATCCGGCGCCAGACCCCGGACACGGTCACGTTCACCGTGCGGCCGAGCCGCGCGTGGCGGGGCTTCGAGGCCGGGCAGTACGTGCGCCTGACCGTGGAGATCGACGGCGTCCGGCGCACCCGTTGCTACTCGCCCTGCGGGCCGGGTGGCGGCGACCTCGAGTTCACCGTGAAGGCCGACCCGCAGGGCCTGGTGTCGCGCCACCTGCACGCCAGCACCCGCGTCGGCACGGTCTTCGGGCTGTCCGCCGCGGACGGCGAGTTCACCCTGCCCTCGCCGCGACCTGAGCGGATCGTGCTGGTCAGCGGCGGCAGCGGCATCACGCCGGTCCTCGCGATGGCACGCCGGCTCGTCGCCGAGGGGCACCGCGGCGAGGTCGTGTTCCTGCACTACTCCAACACCGCGGACGACGTGCTCTACCGCACCGAGCTGGCCGGGCTCGCCGAGCGCCACCCCGGGTTCCGGGTGGTCCACGCGCACACCCACGGCCGGGGCGGCGACCTGCGCGGGTTCTTCTCGAAGCAGCACCTCGCCCACGCCGCGCCGTGGTTCCGCGACGCCGAGACCTTCCTCTGCGGTCCGAAACCGCTCATGGACTCGGCCCGCGAACTGTTCGAGGCCGAAGGACTCGGTGAACGACTGCACACCGAAGAGTTCACGGCGCCGCCGCTGACGTTCGACGCTGAGACCAACCAGACCGCCGAGGGCACCGTGCGCTTCGCCCGCAGCGGCCGCGAATGCGCCAACTCGGGCAAGCCGCTGCTGGAGCAGGCCGAGGACGCGGGCCTGTCGCCGGAGCACGGGTGCCGCATGGGCATCTGCTTCTCCTGCACCCAGGTGAAGACCGCCGGGCGCGTGCGCAACGCCCGCACCGGCGAGGTCTCCGGCGAAGAGGACGAAGAGATCCAGCTCTGCATCAGCGTCCCGGTCGGGGACGTCGAGATCAACGCCTGAGAGGCGTCGTGAGCACATCGTGCCCCGCCCGATCGCGACGCCGACCGGGTGCGGGTGCGCCGCAAGACACAGGAGGTACGCCATGACAGGACTTCAGGACCGCCTCACGCCAGAACAGATCGAGGAGTTCGGCCGCGAGCTCGACGCGCTGCGCCGGCGCGTCGTCGACGACCTCGGCGAGGCCGACGTCGAGTACATCCGCACGATCATCAAGACCCAGCGCGGGCTGGAGGTCGCCGGGCGGGGGCTGCTGTTCGCCGGGTTCCTGCCGCCCGCCTGGGTCGCCGGCGTCGCGGCGCTGTCGCTGGCCAAGATCCTCGACAATATGGAGATCGGCCACAACGTGATGCACGGCCAGTACGACTGGACGCGCATCCCGGAGCTGAGCTCGCAGCGCTTCGAGTGGGACAACGTCGCGCCCGCCGAGAACTGGCGGCATTCCCACAACTACCTGCACCACACGTTCACGAACATCCTCGACAAGGACCGTGACATCGGTTACGGCATCCTGCGGATGGACGCGGCGCAGAAATGGCACCCGTACTACCTCGGCAACCCCGTGTACGCGACGCTGCTGGCCCTGCTGTTCCAGTGGGGCGTGATGCTGCACGACCTCGAAATCGAGCGAGTTTTCAAGGGCGAGCGCACGTGGGCCGAGAACGTGCCGGTGCTGCGCAAGATCGTGCGCAAGGCCGGGCGTCAGATCGGCAAGGACTACGTGCTCTTCCCGCTGCTGACCGGACCGCTGGCGCCGCTGACGCTGGTGGGCAACGCGAGCGCGAACCTCGTGCGGAACCTGTGGGCGTTCGCGATCATCTTCTGCGGCCACTTCCCCGCCGACGTGGAGAGCTTCACCCAGGAAGAGACCGACGACGAGTCGCGCGGCCAGTGGTACCTGCGCCAGATCCTGGGGTCGGCCAACATCACCGGCGGCCCCCTGTTCCACATCCTTTCGGGGAACCTTTCGCACCAGATCGAGCACCACCTGTTCCCGGACATCCCGGCGCGGCGCTACCCCCAGATCGCGGCCGAGGTGCGCGAGATCTGCGAGCGCTACGGCCTGCCCTACAACACCGGGCCGCTGCGCAAACAGCTGTGGTCGGTGGCCAAGAAGATCGTGAAGCTGGCGCTTCCCGGAACGCCTCCGGGCGGCCCGGAGGTTACGGTGGACCCCGACCGGCAACTCCGAGCAGCCTGAGGAACCGCACATGGTGGGTCAGTTCGAAAGCGGCAAGGACACGGTGCAGGAGCTCACGGAATCCGCGGCCACCCACATCGGGGCGATCGCGACGATCATCACCGGCGCCGTGCGCGACATCGCGCGCGAAACCGGCAGCTGGCTGACCGACGTGATCGAGATGCGCGAAGCGTCGCAGCGCGCTCGGGAGGACAGCGCCCGTGAGCACGGTGCCCGTGAGCACAGCGCTCCTGAGTACAGCGCTCGCGAGGACGAGCAGCGCCCCCAAGAAGACTGACGCCCCGGGCCGAGCGGGGGAAATCCCCCACCCGGTCCAGGGCGAACCTGGTGGTCGGCCGGCCGGGTGACGGGCAGACTTCGGGGCATGACTTCTCGGGCCGCGGACGCACGCGCGCCGCGGCGCGGGTGGTGGCCGGGGCCGCTGCGGCAGACGCGGGCGGAAACGGTGTGGCTGGTGGTGGCCGGGGTGCTGTCTCCGGTCGCGCTCGTCGTCGTGCTCGTCGGGCTCGCGATCGGTGTCGCGTTGAGCCCGCTCGGGCTGGGGCTGCTGGTGCTCGCGGGGGTCGTGCGGGGGATGCGGCTGCTCGGGGGCCTGCACCGGCGGCTGGCGGGCGTGTTGCTCGACGCGCCGCTGCGCGCGCCGGCGCCGGTGGCGCTGCGGCCCGGGTTGTGGCACTGGCTGGTCGCGCGGCTCGGCGACCGGCACGCGTGGCGCGCCGGCGCGTATCTCGTGCTGCGGGTCCCGATCTCGTTCGCCGGGTTCGCCGTGGCCGGGTCGCTCCTGGTGTTCGGCGTCGCGGGGGCGAGCTACCCGGTGTTGTGGTTCTTCACGCGCGACGTGCTGCCGGTCTACAACATCGTCAGCCGCACGTGGCCGGGCACGGTGCTGTGGGCGGTCGGCGGCGTGATCGCGCTGGCCGCCGTGCCGTGGGTCGTGCACGCGCTGGCGGTCCTCGACCGGCAGCTCGGGCGGCTGCTGCTGTCCGGGCCCGGGTTGCTGCAGCGCCTGCGGTTCCTGGAGGAGACGCGGGCGACGGCGCTCGAAGACGCGGCGCAGCGGTTGCGGCGCATCGAACGCGACCTGCACGACGGGGCCCAGGCGCAGCTCGTCGCGATGGCGATGAAACTGGGGCTGGCGAAGGAAGAGCTGGCCACGGATACCGTCGACCTCGACCAGGTACGCACGCTCGTCGCAGCCGCGCACGGCAACGCCAAGCAGGCGCTGGTCGAGCTGCGCGACCTCGCGCGTGGCATCCACCCGGCGGCGCTGGACAAGGGTCTCGACGTCGCACTGTCCACTGTGGCCACTTTTGCCGGGATGGCGGCGACGGTGTCCGTGCGGCTGGGCCACCGGCCGCCGCCGTCGCTGGAGGCCGTGGTGTACTTCGCCGCTGCGGAGCTGATGACGAACGTGGCGAAGCACTCCGGAAAGCCTTGCACCGTCCGGATCGACGAGCACGACGCCGTGCTGCGGCTGACCGTCACCGATCCCGGCCCCGGCGGCGCGGCAGTGGTACCCGGCGGCGGGCTGGCCGGGGTCGCGGAGCGGCTGCGGCCGGTGGACGGCGAGCTGACCGTGGCGAGCCCGCCCGGCGGCCCGACCGTGGTCACGGCCGAGGTCCCGCTGCCTCGCTAGGCTGGCGACGAGGGGGGACGCATGCGGATCGTGATCGCCGAGGACTCGACCATCCTGCGCCAGGGCCTGGTTGAGCTGCTGGGGCTGCGGGGCCACGACGTCGTCGCGGCGGTGAAGGACGCCGAGGAGCTGCGGGCGGCCGTGCGCGCGCACCGGCCCGACGTGTCCGTGGTCGACATCCGCATGCCGCCTTCGCACACCGACGAGGGCCTGCGCGCGGCGATCGAGCTGCGCGAGGAGCTGGCCGGGTGCGCGATCCTGCTGTTCTCGCAGTACGTGGAGACGAAGTACGCGAAGCAGCTGCTCGCCGACCAGGCCGGCGCGGTCGGCTACCTGCTGAAGGACCGCGTCGCCGAGGTGTCCGACTTCCTCGACGCGCTGCGCCGGGTCGCGGCCGGCGAGACGGTGCTGGACCCCGAAGTCGTGCGCCAGCTCTTCGCCGCCACCGGCCGGTCGGGGCCGCTGGCAGAACTGACCGCCCGCGAACGCGAGGTGCTCGACCTGATGGCGCAGGGCCGGTCCAACTCCGCCATCGCCGGCGATTTGTTCCTGTCGGCGGGTTCGGTGGAGAAGTACGTGACGAGCATCTTCGCCAAACTCGGCCTGCCGCCGTCGGAAGGCCACAACCGCCGGGTGCTGGCGGTGCTCCGCTACCTCGGCGTGTGAACGCACCTACGCTCATCACCATGTACTCCACCGAACTCGAGGTGCACACCGGAAACACCGCCGTCGTGCACGACCTGACCCACGAGGCCGAGAAGTTCCTGCGCGACGCCGACGCCACCGACGGCCTGCTGCACGTCTGGGTCCCGCACGCCACGGCCGGTCTCGCGATCCTCGAGACCGGCGCCGGCAGCGACGACGACCTGCTCGCCGCGCTGGAGGACATCCTTCCCCGCGACGCGCGCTGGCGGCACCGCCACGGCAGCCCGGGCCACGGCCGTGACCACGTGCTACCGGCGCTGGTGCCGCCGTACGCGACGGTTCCGGTGCTGGGCGGGGTGCTCGCGCTGGGCACCTGGCAGTCGGTCTGCCTCGTCGACACCAACGTCGACAACCCGGTGCGCAAGGTCCGCTTCAGCTTCTTGTGTGGCTGAGTCTTTGGCCCCGGCTGTGTCTTTGGCCCCGGCTTCGCCGGGGCGTGCGAGATCGCCTTTGAGCCGGCTTCCGGATGGGGTGGTCGGATCGGCCGGGGGCCGATCGCACCGCCCCATCCGGAAGCCGGCGCGATCTCGCTGGTGGGTCGGCTCGGCAGGGTGAGTTGGGTGGGTGGCGCCGATCTCAGCCGGCTGCGACCTCGACGGGGCGCTCGGCGGGCTGAGGTAGCTCACGTCGCGAGCGGGTCGGCCACAGGGCCAAGGCCAGGCCGACGACCAGCAGCCCGGTCAGGACCCACACGCCCGTCGTCACGTCCGGAGCGGCTGGCGCGCCCTGCAGGAGGCTGCGCAGGCCTTCGGTCGAGAAGCGGAACGGCGTCCACGACCACAGCAGCGCGCGGTAGGCCGGGTTGAGCAGTTCGGGCACCTGCCCGGCCACCGCGGGCGCCACGAGGTACAGCGGCGCCAGGATGGCGAGCGCGCGCAGGCCGAGCAGCCGCAGCAGACCGGCCTGCAGCGCGGCGAACGCGGTGACCGTGAGGAACAGGAAGCCGAGCACGTCCCAGGTCAGCGGCAGCGTGGAGTCCCACAGCGCGGCGAAGCCCACCAGCACACCCGTCACCAGCACGCCGCTGCCCAGCACCTGCGCCAGGCGGACCGGAACGCTCACGCGACGGCCGGCGCTGAGCCGCACCAGCACGGCACCGGCGACGAGCGAGCCCAGCCAGGCGAGCGCGCTGGCGGCCAGCGGCACGATCCGGCCCGCGGCGCTCGCCGGCTGCAGCATCTCGAGCCGCGGCTCGCCGGGCAGCGCCTGAGCGGCGCCCGCGAGGACCTGCTGCGCCACCTGCGTGCCCGCCGGGTTCACCGCACCGGAGAGCACGACGGTGGCGGCGGGGCCAGGACGAAGCTCCAGGACCCCGTAGACCTCCTTGTCCGCCAACAGGTTCCGGGCCTCGGCCGGGTCGGCGACGCGCCAGTCGAGCTGCGTGCCGCCGTGGGAGGCGACCTGGTGCGCCAGCCCCTGCAGCGGCGGCGGCGCCGAAACGGCGACAGGAACGTGATCGGGCGCGACGGAGGCCTGCGCCCCGAAGGTCAGAAACCCCAGCACCACGGCGGCGAGCGCACCCACCAGCACCGCGACCAGGGCGAACGCGCCCGCGGGGCGCCGAGTAGCAGCCGACATATCGGCCTCCCAGTTATTCTTCACATGTTGAATTACGATCAAAGTAGGTCGCGCCCCCCGGAAAGTCAACAGACGTTGAATACTTCCGCCGGTACCCTCACGGCCGTGACGACGACGCACGCGCACCGGCTGGTGCTCTGGGACATCGACCACACGCTCGTGGACCTCACGGGGGTCGGCAGCAGCTGGTACGCCACGGCTCTCACGGCCATGGGCACCGAGCTGCGCACCCACCCCGACTACGGCGGGCGCACCGAGCGCGCGATCACCGCCGACATCCTCACCACGCACGGCATCGAGGCGACCGAGGAGAACATCCAGCGCCTGTGGAGCGAGCTGATCGCCGTGGCCGACGAGGCCCGCGGCACGCTGCACGAAGCCGGCCGGGCGCTCGACGGCGCGGCGGCGGCACTGGCCGCGATGGCCGGCCACGGCGCCGTGCAGACGCTCGTCACCGGCAACCTGCCGGAGATCTCGGTGCACAAGCTCGCCGCGTTCGGCCTCGACGAGCACCTGGAACTGGAGATCGGCGGGTACGGCTCGCTCTCGGCGCACCGGCCCGACCTCGTCCCCCACGCCGTGGCCGCGGCGGCCGCGAAGCACGGCACGGCGTTCGTGCCCGGCGACGTCGTGGTGATCGGCGATACCCCGAACGACGTGAAGGCCGCCCTCGACAACGGTGCCGTCGCGGTAGCTGTCGCCACCGGGCACTACAGCGCCGAAGAGCTCGCGGCCTCGGGTGCCCACACCGTGCTGCCCGATCTCGCCGACCTCGACTCGGTGCGCAAGGCCGTGCTCGGCTGAGCGGTTCACCCCTGCTTTCGCCCCGCACGGCGGTTTCGGCGCCCGCGCCGAGGCCGCCGTGCGGGGTTCGCCCCTGGTCGAGTGCTGTTCCCTGAGCCCGCATCCGCCTTCGGGTCAGGGTTTTCTCCCTCCGGGGTGGCACTCCCCTAGGGGGACAAGTCGCTCCCACGAAGGATGTCGGCTTTAGGTCCAGGCGCAAGACTCGGATCATGACGACCGCATCGCCGGCGGCGGGGACCGCCAGCGGTGCCGGCACGGGGGGACGCGGGCGGGCGGCCGGAAGGCCGAAACGCGAGCGGTTCGCCGTGCTCTGGCGCCGCCTGCCGTTCACCACCGCCGTCGTGCTCGCGATCCTCGTGGCCGGGGTCGCGAGCCGCACGCTCTGGCAAGCCGCCGAGCACCAGCCGTCGTTCGCCTACTACGCCTACGGCCTGCCCTCGCTGGAACACGGCCGCTGGTGGACGCTGGCGACCGGCCCGTTCTTCGCGCCGCGGCCGCTGTTCTACCTGCCGATGGCCGGCACTTTCGCGCTGCTGACAGGGTTCGCGGAGTGGCAGCTCGGCACGCGCCGCACGATCCTGGTGACCGTCGGCGGGCAGCTGGCCGCGGCCGCGGCGGCGATCCAGTTCCTCGTGCTGTGCCGCCATTCCGGCTGGACGTGGGCCGCGCACATCGCGACCACACTCGACGTCGGCTTCTCCGGCGGCACGCTCGCGGCCATCGCCGTGGCCAGCGCGACGCTGCGCGCGCCGTGGCGGCTGCGGCTGCGCGCCGGGTTGTGCGTGTACGCGGGCGTGGCGATCGTGTACGTCGGCACGCTCGCTGATCTCGTGCATTTCTTCGCACTGGTGCTGGCGTTGCCGCTCGGCCATCGGCTCGCGGGCACGGCGCGGCTCACCGAACCGGTGCGGCCGAGCGTGCGCGAGTGGCGGCTGCTGGCGTGCGCGGGACTGCTGCTGCTCACTGTGGCCGAAGTGGTCATGTGGCTCGTCCCTGGAGACGGCCCGTTCGGCCCGTCGGACGCGGTTTCCCTGTCGGCGCGAGAGATTCTCATCATGGGTGTGCTCGTGGTGCCGATGCTCAACGGCCTGCGCCGCGGCTCGCGCGTCGCGTGGCGCTGGGCCGTGGGGTTGTGCGTGTTCGCGGTGTCGCAGGTGCTCCTGGTGAGCGGGGTCCTGGCCGTGGCGAAGCTGGTGCGCACCGAGTACGACAGCCACGGGCTTTCGCTGTTCTTCGTGGACAATCTCCTGTGGACGGTCGAGCTGGTGCTGCTGATCGCGGCGAGCGGGGCGTTCCGCGTGCCCTCACGCCGGCGGCGCCGCAAGCTGCTGCGCGGTGGTCCGGACGGCAGCCTTGCCCGGCTTCTGCTGGGGCGCAACGGAGGCAGCACGATCTCGTGGATGACGACGTGGCCGCAGAACGCGTACTTCGTCGCCTCCGACGGCGCGTCCTACCTCGCTTACCAGCGCCACGCGGGGGTCGCGATCGCGCTCGGCGATCCCGTGGCGCCGTGCGGCTCGGCGGCACACGCGCTCACGGAGTTCCGGGAGATGTGCGAGAACTCCGGGCTCGTGCCGTGCGTTTTCTCTGCGACGGCCGCCACTGCCGGCGTGACGCGGGAGCTGGGCTGGCAGCACGTGCAGGTCGCGGAGGACACGCTGGTGGATCTCGAGAACCTGGAGTTCCGCGGAAAAGCCTGGCAGGACGTGCGTTCGGCGTTGAACAAGGCCCGCAAGGACGGCATCGAGTTCCGCCTGGTGCGCCTGGCCGAGCAGCCGCCCGCGATCCGGGAGCAGGTGCGCGCGCTGTCGGAGGAGTGGGTCGGCGACAAGGGCCTGCCGGAGATGGGGTTCACGCTCGGCGGTGTCGCCGAGGCGATGGACCCGGCGACGCGCGTGGGGCTCGCGATCGACGCGACGGGCACGGTCTGTGGTTTCACGTCGTGGCTGCCGGTGCACACGGGCTCGGGCACGGTCGGCGGGTGGACGCTCGACGTGATGCGCCGCCGTCCGGACGGGTTCCGGCCGGTGATGGAGTTCCTGATCGCGTCGGCGTGCCTGGCGTTGCGTGACGAAGGCGCGCGGTTCGTGTCGCTTTCGGGCGCGCCGCTCGTGCGCAGCCGCGACACCGCACCGGCGCGTGCGGTGGACCGGGTGCTCGACGCGGTGGGCGCGTTGATGGAGCCGTACTACGGGTTCCGCTCGCTGCACGCGTTCAAGGCGAAGTTCCAGCCGCGGCGCGAGCCGCTGTACCTGGCCTACCGCGACGAGGCCGACCTGCCGCGCATCGGCCTCGCGCTCGGGCGCGCGTACCTGCAGGGGGCCGGGCTGAAGGACTTCGCGAAGCTGGCGTTGCGGCGTCAGCGCGTGGTCGGCGGCGGCGTGGTCGTGGTCCGGTCGGCGGCCGGCACGCCGCGGTAGCTCTGAAGCAAGCGGACGACGTCGGCGCGGCTGGTGGTGTCGTCGGTGTAGACGACGAGGACCACGGACTGGGTCGCGGTGGCCAAGGCGAGCGCGCCGACGGTGACGTGCTTCTGAGTGCAGGCGTCGGTGCCGCCCTGGGTGACGTCGGCGAGCACCACTCGCGCGGGACGGGTTAAGCCTTCGAGCTGCACGGTCGCGTCCTGCGCCGGCGCGTACGTCACCTTCGCGCCGGGGTCGTAGGCACTGCCGACCAGGTCGCCGACGGCTTTGCGCGCGGCGGCTTCGGCGTTGCCGCCGTCTTCGGTCGTGACTCCGGACCCGCCGTGGCGGCTGTCGCTGCCGCAGTAGCCGCGGCCGACGGACGCCGTGGTGCCGAGCGTGATCCCCGGCGAGGTCGCCGTGCCGTCCCAGCCGTGCACGACGCCGGGTTCCGGTGTCCAGCTCGGCGGGACGTCGTAGGCGAAGCTGCCGTCGCGCGCGGCCACGGAGGACCAGCCGTCGACCACCGCGGGCACGACGAGGTGCGGCTCGGGCTGGAAGGTGACCGGGCCCTGGCTGGGTGTCGACGGGCTCGCCGAGTGGTGGCGGGCGGCGCCGAAGAAGTTCATCGCGGCCACACCGAGGGCGATCACGGCCACGAGGATCCACAGCGCCCGCGACGGCCGCCCCTTCAACCGCGCAGGCGGCCGGCTCGGCGGCCGGATGCGCTGGGGCTCCGCGCGCGGAGCGCGCCCGGTGGCGGCGGGATCCTCGGCGTACCAAGGAGTTCCGCCGGGTTTCTCGCCTTGCGCCGGCCACGGACCGCGTCCCGGTTCGGCCGCCGGCTCGGCGGCGGACTTCCCGGAAACCGGGGAGCCCGTGCCGTAGCCGGCGGCCGGGAAGCCAGGCGCGTCAGCGGGTTCGTACCCGCCGACGCCGGTGAGGGCGGCGTTGTCCTCGTAGCCGCCATCACCATCGGCGCCGTCGGCACCGTCGCGGCCGGACCGGCCGAAGAGCCCCACCGGCGTGGGCCGTCAGGAGCGGACGAGCTTGACCAGGTGGCCGACCACGGAGTCGACCGGGATCTCCTCGCGCTCGCCGGTGCGGCGGTCCTTGACCTCGACCAGCCCGTTGGCCAGGCCGCGCCCGACGACGAGGATCGTGGGCACGCCCACCAGCTCCGCGTCGGCGAACTTCACGCCCGGGGTGGCCTTGCGGTCGTCGAACAGCACGTCGACCCCGGCCGCGTCGAGCTCGGCGACGAGCTTCTCCGCACCCGCCGCGATGGTCTCGTCCTTGCCCGCGACGACCACGTGCACGTCGTACGGCGACACCTCGCGCGGCCACACGAGGCCGGAGGTGTCGTGGTTCTGCTCGGCGAGCACGGCGACCAGACGCGAGACGCCGACGCCGTAGGAGCCCATCGTGATGCGGATCGGCTTCGAGTCGGGGCCGAGGGCGTCGAGCTCGAACGCGTTGGTGTACTTGCGGCCCAGCTGGAAGATGTGGCCGATCTCGATACCGCGCGCGGCGACGAGGGTGCCGTGGCCGTCGGGCGACGCGTCGCCCTCGCGGACCTCGGCCGCCTCGATCGTGCCGTCGGGCGTGAAGTCGCGGCCCGCCACGAGGTCGAGCACGTGGTGGCCGTCCTGGTCGGCGCCGGTCAGCCACGCGGTGCCGGTGACCACGCGCGGGTCGACGAGGTAGCGGACGCCGTTCTCCTTGAGTGCCTTCGGGCCGATGTAGCCCTTGACGAGGAACGGGTTCTTCGCGAAGTCCGCCTCCTCCAGCAGCTCGACCTCGGCGGGCTCGAGTGACGCTTCGAGGCGCTTCATGTCGACCTCGCGGTCGCCCGGCAGGCCGACGCCCAGGAGCTCCCACTCCTTCGCGCCCGGCTGGCGGATCTTCAGCATCAAGTTCTTGAGCGTGTCGGCCGCGGTGAACTCGCGGCCGAGGCCGGCGGCGTTGAAGAACGCCACGAGCGACTCGATGGTCGGCGTGTTCGGCGTGGCGTGCACCTGCGCGGCGGGCAGGCCCTCGATCGGGCGCTCGGCCGGCGCGGGCGTGACCACGGCCTCGACGTTGGCCGCGTAGCCGGACTCCGTGCTGCGCACGTACGTGTCCTCACCCGTCTCGGCGACGGCGAGGAACTCCTCCGACGCCGAACCGCCCATGGCGCCCGACGTCGCGGCGACCACCACGTACTCGAGGCCGAGGCGGTCGAAGAGCTTGGTGTAGGCGTCGCGGTGCGCCTGGTAGGAGCGCTCCAGGCCCTCGTCGTCGAGGTCGAAGGAGTAGGAGTCCTTCATCACGAACTCGCGGCCGCGCAGGATGCCGGCGCGGGGGCGCGCTTCGTCGCGGTACTTCGTCTGGATCTGGTACAGCGTGACCGGGTAGTCCTTGTACGAGCTGAACTCGCCCTTCACGGTGAGCGCGAACAGCTCCTCGTGCGTCGGGCCGAGCAGGTAGTCGGCGCCGCGGCGGTCCTTGAGGCGGAAGAGGTTGTCGCCGTACTCGGTCCAGCGGCCGGTGGCCTCGTAGGGCTCGCGCGGCAGCAGCGCGGGGAACTGGATCTCCTGCGCGCCGATCGCGTTCATCTCTTCACGCACGACGTTCTCGACGCGGCGGAGCACCCGCAGGCCCAGCGGCAGCCACGAGTAACCACCCGGGGCGACCCGGCGGACGTAGCCGGCGCGCACCAGCAGCCGGTGGCTGGGTACCTCGGCGTCCGCCGGATCCTCGCGCAGGGTGCGGAGGAACAACGACGACATCCTGGTGATCACTGCGGACTCCCTGCACTGAGAGACTGAGACGCTGAGCGGGCTGAGACGTCGAGCCTGGTTCGACCGACACAGGGTAGTCAACCGGCGTCCGGCCACTCCACCCGGTTATCGCGTGGTCGGGGTTTTGTCGGTGTCCCGGGCTAGCGTCGGCGGCATGGCACTCGAACTGAGCATGATCACCATCGACTGCGCGGACCCCCGGGTCCTCACGGACTTCTGGACGCAGGCGCTCGGCGTCGCGGTCGAAGCGGACTACGGACCCTTCGTGATGCTCGCGCGCCCTGGTGGCGACGGGCCCGCGCTGGCCTTCCAGCAGGTCCCGGAGCCGCGCACGGTCAAGAACCGCGTGCACATCGACTTCTCCGCGCCCGACCGAGAGGCGGAGGTGAAACGCCTGGTCGGGCTGGGTGCGAGCGAGCAGGAGCGGCACGCGCAGCCGGGCATCGAGTGGACGGTGCTGGCCGATCCGGAGGGCAACGTGTTCTGCGTGGCACAGGCGGGCGCGCACTGAGCCGGCGGCACTAGGTTGGCGGGCATGAGCGCGCGAGTTCTCCTGCCCTGGACCGACATCGAGCTGCCCGAGGGGCTGGCCGCCGCGTACTACGACGGCGTGAACCTGCCCGGCGGCGACCTGTCCGGCGTGGAGTTCTACGTGCTGCCCTACGACGCGGGGAGCGAGCCGCCGAAGCTGATCGGGAAGCTGCCTTCGCTGCGCGCGGTGCAGGCGCTGTCGGCCGGGGTCGAGGCGCTGGTGCCGCTGGTGCCCGAGGGCGTCGTGCTGGCCAACGGCCGGGGTCTGCACGACCTCAGCGTGGCCGAGCACGCGCTGGCGCTGATCCACGCGGCTCAGCGGGACCTGCCGCGGTGGTTCGCGCAGCAGGCCACCGGGTCGTGGGAGCGCGAGCACACGCGTTCGCTCGCCGACAGCCGCGTGCTGCTCGTGGGCTACGGCTCCATCGGCCACGCGATCGAGCGGCAGCTGCTGGCCGCGGAGGCAGTGGTCACGCGGGTGGCGAGCCGCGCGCGTGAAGGCGTGCACGGGATCGCCGAGCTGCCCGAGCTGCTGCCATCGGCCGACATCGTGGTCTTGATCCTGCCCGAAACCGAGGCCACGAAGGGGTTGATGGGTGCCAGGGAGCTCGCGTTGCTGCCCGAGGGCGCGCTGGTCGTGAACGTCGGGCGCGGCTCCGCGATCGACACCGCCGCGCTGCTCGCCGAAACGACCACCGGCCGGTTGCGGGCCGCCCTCGACGTCGTGGACCCCGAGCCGCTGCCGGCCGACCATCCACTGTGGAGGGTTCCGGGCGTGGTGATCACGCCGCACGTCGCCGGCGGTTCGGCGTCGTTCTACCCGCGCGCCAAGAAACTCGTGGCCGAGCAGCTGCGCCGCTTCGTGGCCGGGGAACCCCTGCTCAACGTCGTCGAATAGAGCTTCAGATCGAGAGCACGTAGCCGTAGTAGGTGTCGGCGACCTCGTAGCCGCACCGTTCGTAGATGCCGACGGCGCTGTGGGCGTTGTCGGTGTCCACGGACAGGGCCGAGCGCTCGAACCCGGCGTCGCGAGCGTGGGCCAGCGTGTGGCCCAGCAGCGCCGTCGCCACGCCGCGGCCGCGCAGCTCCGACAGGGTGCCGACGTAGTCCACGTACAGCTCGCGCACGCCGGTCCCCGCGAAGTCGGCCGGGTGGAACGCGCTGAGCACGAACCCGACCACGGCGTCGTGCTCGGGGGTCAGGAGCAGGAACGACAGGTCGCCGCGGAAGTCCTTCGCCCCTGTGATGCGGTGGCGCCAGGCTTCGGCCGACAGCTCGGCGCTGCCCCAGTGGCCGGCGAAGGTCGCGTTGCGGGCCACGCGGGTGAGGTCGTCGTAGCGCTCGTCGAACGCGACCACCTCGTACTCGGCCGGGAGCGGCCGAGCGGGCGGCAACGCACGCAGGTCGGCGCGCATCTCGACGAACGACCGCGCGTGCCGGAACCCGGCCCGCGCCAGCGCGTCGAGGTACCAGTGCTCGTTCTCGTGCGCGCCCGCGTGCAGCTCCAGCGGCGCGTCGGGGAAGGCGCGCTCGTGCACGCGCTTGCCGGCGTCGAGGAACCACGTGGTGAGGTGCGCGGCGACGTCGGCCGTGCGGAACTCGGGGTGCGTCATCGCCTCGACGCGCGGCATGTGCACCGGGTCGGCGGCGTCGCGGCGGCGGATGGCCGCGTAGCTCACCAGGCGGCCGCCGGCCCACGCGCCGGTGCTGGCGAGCGCGAGGTCGAGGTCGGGTCCTTGCATCTCCTCGCGCAGGTCGGCGGCGGTGTAGTGCTCGCCGGTGCGGTCCAGCTCCTCGGCGGCCGCGAACACGGTCGCGAGCTGCTCCGCGTCGCCGAGGGTGAGCGGGCGCCAGGTGAGCTCCATGACGTCAGCGTAGGCGGGCGCCGAACAGCGGCGCACCCCGATTACCCTCGTCGTGTGCTGGTGCTCCTCCCTCCCTCCGAGACGAAGGCCGACGGCGGCAAGGGTGCGCCGCTCGACCTCGAGACGCTGTCCTTCCCCGAGCTCAACCCCGTGCGGGCCAAGCTCGCGGACGCGCTGGTCGAACTCGCGCAAGACGTCCCCGCGAGCCTCGCCGCGCTTGGCATCTCCGAGCGCCAGAGCCACGAGGTCGCGCGGAACGGGAGCCTCTGGACCTCGCCGACGCTGCCCGCGCTGCGCCGCTACACCGGGGTGCTCTACGACGCCCTCGACATCGGCAGCTTCACCCGCGCCGGCCTGGAGAAGGCCCACCGCCGCCTGGCCGTCACGTCTTCGCTGTTCGGGGTGGTCTCGGCCACCGACCCGATCCCCGCGTACCGCCTCTCGGGTGGCAACAGCGTGCCCGCGCTCGGCACCGTGCGCAGCCTGTGGAAGCCCGCGCTGGAGCCGGTGCTGCAGGACATCGAGGGGCTCATCGTCGACCTGCGCTCGGGCACGTACTCGGCGTTCGCGAAGCTGCGCCCCGGCGCGGTGACCGTGCGCGTGGTCACGGAGGACGCCGCCGGCAACCGCACCACCGTGAGCCACTTCAACAAGGCCTACAAGGGCCGGCTCGCCGCGGTGCTCGCGACCACGCGCACCGAACCGTCCACTGTGGACGAGCTGGTGAAGGTGATCACCAAGGCCGGCCTCACGGTGGAGCGCGCCGGCGACCACGCCCTGGAACTGCTGACCGACGACTGAGCCTGAGTACTGAGCCTGAGTACTGAGCCTGAGTACTGAGCCTGAGTACGGCAGCCTCAGCTGAACCGCGAAGGCGAGCACGCCGTCAGCAGGTCCGCCGGCAGGTCTTCGCCGAGGACGAGTGCGGCGATGAGCTTGCCCGCGTACGGCGCCAGCGTCAGCCCGGCCGGCCCGAAGCCCGTGGCCAGGAACAACCCCGGCGCGGCCTGGCCCAGCAACGGCAGCGTGTCCGGCGTCGCGGGCCGGAAGCCGACGCGGGTCTCGGCGAGCGTCGCGTCGGCCAGGCCCGGCGCGACGGCCAGCGCCTGGTCGAGCACTTCGCGCTGGCCGGCGGCCGTGACGCGGTAGTCGAAGCCGGAGTCCGTCTCGCGTGTCGCGCCCGCCACGACGCGGCCGCCCGCGAACGACAGCAGGTAGTGGCTCGACCGCGGCAGCACCACGGGCCAGGCCGACGTGTCCGTTTCCGGCAGGTCGAAGTGGCTGATCTGCCCGCGTTGCGGCGCCACCGGCACCGCGATCCCGAGCGGCTCGGCCAGCGCGGCCGACCACGCGCCCGCGGCGAGCACCACGGCGTCGCCGGTCAGCTCCTCGTCGCCCGCTTGCACGCGGGAGCCGGACAGGAGCGTTGCCTCCGCTGACACGAACCGTGCGCCCCGCTGCTCCGCGGCGGCCACGAGCGCCGCCCGCATCACCCGGCCGTCGACGCGGCCCGCGCCCGACAAGTGCACGGCGGACAGCTCCGGCGCCAGCGGCGGGAACAGCTCGCGCGCCTGCGCCGGATCCAGCCGCCGCACCTCGCCCGCCTCGGGTGCGTCCGCGACCCGCTCGACCAGCCGCTCGTAGGCCTCGTCCAGCTCGCCCGGGTCCGCCGAGACGATCATCCCGCCGACGACCTCGAACGACGGGTCCTGCCCCTGCTCGCGCAACGCCGCCGCCAGCTCCGGGTAGTACGCCCCGGCGGCGGCCGCGAGCGGGTAGATCGCGCTGTCCCACTGCGAGGTCCAGGGGCTCACGATCCCCGCGCCGGCCTCCGTCGCGACGCCGGGCAGCCCGGCGTCCACCACCACGACGTCGGCCCCGCTGCTCACGAGGTGGTAGGCAGTGGCTGCTCCGGCGATCCCGCCGCCGATCACGATCACGCGCATGTCTTCACCCTGCCCGCTCCTCGCCGCGCCGTCGAGCGAGCACCGCCATAGCCGCGTTGTGCCCGGGGATCCCGCTCACGCCACCCCCGCGCACGGCACCGGCGCCACAGAGCAGCACGCGCTCGTGCGAGGTCTCGACACCCCACTTCCCGGCGTCGGCCGGATCTTCGGCGTAGGGCCAGGACAGGTCGCGGTGGAAGATGTGCCCGCGCGGCAGCCCGAGCTCGGCCTCCAGGTCCAGCGGCGTCTTCGCCTCCACGCACGGGTTGCCCGCCGCGTCGCGCAGCAGGCAGCGCTCGATCGGCTCGGCGAGCACACTGTCCAGCGACGCGATCGTGGCGCGCAACGCCTCGGCCCGCGCGCGATCGTTGTCGGCCTCGAACAGCCGCGCCGGCATGTGCAGGCCGAACAACGTCAGCGTCTGCACGCCCGCCGCGCGCTCGGCCGGGCCGAGGATCGACGGGTCGGTGAGCGAGTGGCAGTAGATCTCGCAAGGCGGCAGCGACGGGATCTTGCCCGCCGCCGCCTCGGCGAACGCGGTTTCGAGCTGCGAGTAGGTCTCGTTGACGTGGAAGGTGCCGCCGAACGCGTCGCGCGGGTCCACGGCCGCGTCGCGCAGGCGAGGCAGCCGCGACAGGACCATGTTCACCTTGAGCTGAGCGCCTTCCGGGCGCGGGCCGGGTTCCTCGCCGAGGAGCCGCGAGAGCGTGTCGGGGGCGACGTTGGCCAGCACGTGAGAGCCGGCGGCCACGCGTTCGGTGCCGTCGAGCGTGTAGCTGACCTCGCCGTCGGGCGACACCGACCGCACCTCGGCGCCGGTCACGAGCGTGGCCCCGGCGCCGCGGGCGGCGTCGGCGAGCGCGCGGGTGACCGCGCCCATCCCGCCGACGGGCACGTCCCAGTCGCCCGTGCCGTTGCCGATCAGGTGGTAGAGCAGGCAGCGGTTCTGGCGCAGGTCCTCGTCGCCGGCGCCGGCGAAGGTGCCGATGAGCGCGTCGGTGAGCACCACGCCGCGCACAGTGTCGTCGTCGAACAGCCCGGTGAGCGTCTCGGCGATCGGGCGCTCGAACAACGTGGCCCACGCTTCGTCGTCGCCGATGCGGGCTTTGAGCTCTTCCCGGCCGGGCAACGGTTCGGTGAGCGTGTCGAACGTCGCCGCCGCCACGCGCCCGGCCTGCGCGTAGAACTCGCGCCACGCGTCGAAGTCCTTTGTGGACCCGGTGACGGCGCGGAAAGCCGCCGCGGTGCGCGCCTCGTCCCCCGTGTCGACAAGGAGACCCGTGTCGCCGGACGGCGTGTAGGACGACATCCGGCGCCGGCGCAGCTCGACGCCGAGACCGAGGTCGGCCGCGATCTTCCGCGGCAGCAGGCTCACCAGGTAGGAGTAGCGCGACAGGCGCACGTCGACGCCGTCGAACGCGCGGAACGACACAGCCGCTCCCCCGATCTCGCCGCGCCGTTCCAGCACCAGCACCGAGCACCCGGCCCGGGCCAGGTAGGCCGCCGCGACCAGGCCGTTGTGGCCGCCGCCCACGATCACCGCGTCGTACTTCCCGCCACCGTTCATGCCGCCGAGGCTAGGGGTATTTCGCGGAGCCCGTTAATTCGGTTGCGCGAGCCGCTCGCGCCCCGGCATGCTGCTCGCGAACCGGCGGGGTGCCGGTGGCCGACGGAAGCGAAGGAGGTGCGTCATGGCGAATGTCCGGGCGCTGACCTGCCCACTTCCGTCCGCCCCTCTCGGCTAGAGCCGCCGCGCTCGCCCGGTGGGGCACCCCGATCGAGGAGACCCACCAGTGCGCGAGCACGACTACGAAGACCTTCACGCGTCCGATTTCGAGCGTCCCCGTCGTGGGCGGCGCTTCAGCGACGAACCCGAGCCGACCCGCCGGGGCCGGCTCACCGAGGGCGAGCGCGTCCGCCTCGCCCAGGCGCGCGACGACGCCTACACCGAGACCGACCTCCCGGACGGCGCCGACCGCTGGACCACCTGGGACGACGCCGACCAAGGCCCCCACCCGAGGCCCGACTGGGTGGTCACGGAGCTCGGGGCCGTCGACACCGACCTGGGGGTGCTCAAAACCGGCAAGGAGGCCGACGTCCACCTCCTGCGCCGCACTCTGCCCGGCACCGACGGAGTGCTGCTGGCCGCCAAGCGCTACCGCAGCGACGAGCACCGGCTATTCCACCGTGACGCCGGGTACCTCGAAGGCCGGCGCATGCGGCGCTCACGTGAGATGCGGGCCATGGCGGGCCGCACCTCCTTCGGGCGCAACCTGATCGCCGAGCAGTGGGCGGTCGCGGAGTTCGCCGCGCTGAGTCGCTTGTGGACGATCGGGGCACCCGTGCCCTACCCCGTGCAGCGCCACGGGACAGAGCTGCTGCTCGAGTTCCTCGGCGAGCCCGACGGCACGGCCGCGCCCCGGCTGGCACAGCTGCGCCCGGAGCACGACGAACTGACCGAACTGTGGGAACAGGCCGTGTCGGCGCTGGAACTGCTCGCCACGCAAGGGCTCGTGCACGGCGACTTGTCCGCGTACAACCTCCTGGTGCACGAAGGGCACCTGATGGTGATCGACCTCCCGCAGGTCGTCGACCTCGTCGCGAACCCCCGCGGCCGCGAGTTCCTGGAGCGCGACGTGCGCAACCTGGCGGGCTGGTTCCAGGCCCGTGGCCTGCCGGAACGCGTGACGAACGTCGAGGATCTCGTGGCGGAACTGGCCTACGCCGGAGGGGTGGGCTGATCCGCCGGCTGTACTGTGGGTGGCGTCGCTGCGCTGGGCCATTCGGATGTGGCACACGACACGACTGCGACGCCGCCCACAACCGGACACCTGGGTGTGAAGCAGAAGCCCTCGCTCCGGTACAGTGAGCACAGACCGCAATCGGCGGCGTGGATGAGTTGGTGTCCGTCGCCTCCAAAGCCCACTGACGGGCTCGCGGTGAAATCCGAAGCATTTCCATCGGCGCTCGATGGTGGGAACTCCTGAGCGCGCCGGGTCCGTCCCTGTGAAAGCCCATTGCACACCATCTTGCCCTGCCTGCGAGCGGGCAGCCCGGGCCTCCTTGCGACGTGCCACGTCCGAGAGGCATAAGTGACAGTCACGTTCAACTCCGGCCATTCCGCTGCGTCGTCCCACTCAGGGCCGGGCCGCGGGGACCGTCCCGACCGCAAGCCGCGGCAGCGCCCGGCTCGCGAAGACTTCCTTCGCGACGACACCGTCGAGACGGTGGCCACCAAGACCTTCGCCGAGCTCGGTCTGCCCGACGAGCTACTGCGCGCGCTGGCGGAGGCCGGCATCAACTCGCCGTTCCCGATCCAGTCGGCGACGATTCCCGACGCGCTCGCGGGCCGCGACGTGCTGGGCCGCGCCCAGACCGGTTCCGGCAAGACGCTGGCGTTCGGCCTGGCCATCCTGGCCCGGCTCAACGGCGGCAAGGCCCGCCCGAAGCACCCCCGCGCGCTCGTGCTGGTGCCGACCCGCGAGCTGGCCATGCAGGTGGCCGACTCGCTGACCCCGCTCGCCAAGTCGCTCGGCCTGTGGTGCCGAACGGCCGTCGGCGGCATGGCCTTCACCCGTCAGGCCGACGCGCTTTCGCGTGGTGTCGACCTGCTCATCGCCACCCCGGGCCGGTTGTCGGACCACGTCCGGCAGGGCACCGCGTCGCTGAGCGACTGCAACTTCATCGCGCTCGACGAGGCCGACCAGATGGCCGACATGGGCTTCATGCCGCAGGTGCGGGAGATCCTCGACCTCACCCCGCCGCGCGGCCAGCGGCTGCTGTTCTCGGCGACGCTCGACGGTGACGTCAACAAGCTGGTGAAGCAGTACCTCGCCGACCCGGTCACGCACTCGGTCGCGCCGTCGACCGCGAGCGTGGACACCATGGACCACCACGTGCTCCAGGTGTCGCACCAGGACAAGCAGGACATCGTCACGCAGATCGGTGCCCGCGAGGGCCGCACGATCATGTTCGTGCGCACCAAGCACCACGTCGACCGCCTCACCGAGCGGCTGCGTGAGCAGGGTGTGCACGCGGCGGCGCTGCACGGTGGCAAGACCCAGGGACAGCGCAACCGCGTGCTGGCCGACTTCAAGGAAGGCCACACTCCGGTGCTGGTCGCCACGGACGTCGCCGCGCGCGGCATCCACGTGGACGACATCTCCCTGGTACTGCACGTGGACCCGGCCGCGGACCACAAGGACTACCTGCACCGCGCGGGCCGCACGGCGCGCGCTGGTGCGTCGGGTGTTGTCGTCACGCTGGTGACGCACGACCAGAAGCGCACCGTCCGCCGGATGACCGACCGGGCCGGCGTGCGCGCCGAGACCACGGTGGTCCGCCCGGGCGACGCGGAGCTCTCGCGCATCACGGGTGCGCAGGAGCCGAGCGGCGAGCCGGTGATCGAGCGTCGCCGCGAGTCGCCGCGCCGCAGCGGTGGCCGTGGCTTCGGCGGTGGCCGCGAACGCGGTGAGCGCAGCTACGGCGAGAACCGCGACCGCGGTGGTTACGGTTCGCGCGAAGGCCGCCCGAGCTACGGCGGTCGTGGCCGGTCCGGCAACGGTTCGGGTCGCCCGCAGCGCCCGGGTCGTCCGCAGCGCCGTGGTTACGACAGCTGAGCTTCCGTTCGAGAAAAAGCCCCGCCTTCGTGCGGGGCTTTTTCTTTGTGTGGCAGGGCCCACGGTTTCGCGCGTGACACGGGTGGGACACTGCGGGACGTGAATGCCATCCCGCAGCTGCCGCCCGAGAACGTCTTCGACTGGCTCGACACCGAGGCCGAGAAGCGCGCGGAAGCGGGTTTGGTGCGGCGGCTGCGGGCCCGGCCCGCGCAGACGGACGAGCTCGACCTCGCCGGCAACGACTACCTCGGCCTGGCCCGCGACAAGCGCGTCGTCGGCGCCGCCGCGGCCGCCGCCATGCGCTGGGGCGCGGGCGCCACGGGTTCGCGGCTCGTCACCGGGTCGACCGAGCTGCACGCCGAGCTGGAGCTCGAGCTGGCGCGCTTCTGCGGCGCCCAGGCGGCGCTGGTGTTCTCCTCGGGCTTCGCCGCGAACCTCGGCGCGGTGACGGCGCTGTCCGGCGCCGAATCGGCGATCGTGACCGACAAGTACATCCACGCGTCGCTCATCGAAGGCTGCCGCCTGTCGCGCGCCGACGTGGCGGCCGTGGCCCACGCGACGCCGTCGGCGATCCAGCACGCGCTGTCCACGCGCCGCAAGCCGCGCGCCCTCGTGGTCACGGACTCGGTGTTCTCCGTCGACGGCGACCTCGCCCCGCTGGGCGAGCTCGCGGAAATCTGCCGCGGCGCGGGTGCCGCCCTGCTGGTCGACGACGCCCACGGCTTCGGCGTCCTCGGCGAAGGCGGCCGAGGCGCCGTCCACGCGGCCGGTCTGTCCGCCTCGCCGGACGTCGTCACCACCCTGACGCTGTCCAAGTCCCTCGGCGCCCAGGGCGGCGCCGTCGTCGGCCCGCGGCGCGTGATCAAGCACCTCGTGGATACGGCGCGGAGCTTCATCTTCGACACCGCCCTCGCGCCCGCCAGCGTCGCCGCCGCGCTGACGGCGCTGAACGTGCTCAAGGCCGACCCTTCGCTGCCCACGAAGGTGACCGAAAACGCGGGCACCATCGCCATGCAGCTCAAGGCGGCCGGCCTGCGAGCCAGCCTCCCGGACGCCGCGGTGATCTCGGTGCAGGCCCCGTCCGCCGAGGCCGCCGTCACGTGGGCCGAGTCCTGCGCCGACCAGGGCATCCGTGTCGGCTGCTTCCGCCCGCCGTCCGTCCCGGACGGCATCTCGCGCCTGCGCCTCACCGTCCGCGCCGACCTCACCGAAGCAGACGTGGATCGCGCGGTGAAGGTCATCACCGCGACGGCACCGCTAGGGGCGGCTTCTTAGGAGCCGGCAGGGTCCTTCGCGACACGGCGCATGGTGATGTGCGGGATGCCGTCGTCGAGGAACTCGTCGCCTTCGGCCACAAAGCCGAAGCGGGCGTAGAGGGCCTGGGCGTACGTCTGCGCGTCCAGGACAAACTCGCCCGTCGCGCCGGCCAGCGCGGCCTCCATCAGCGACGCCGCGAGGCCACGACCGCGGGCTGAAACGGCCGTGACGACGCGGCCGATGCGGGAGACGTCATCCGGGTCGGCGAGGACGCGCAGGTACGCCGTGACCTCGCCGGCGGAGTCCGTGAACCACAGGTGCCGCGTCGACGGGAGCAGGTCACGCCCGTCGACGTCGCCGTAGGCGCATTCCTGCTCGACGACGAACACGTCGGCGCGCAGGCGGAGGACGGCGTAGAGCTGGGCGGCGGTGAGTTCGGGGCCGGTCGCGTGGTGCGGGGTCGTCACGATCCCTGCTTAACACAGCTCAGCCGAGGACCCGCGGCGGGGACTGCACAGCTCAGCCCAGGATCCGCGCCTGCGACTGCGCCGCGATGTCGTCGGCGTACGTCGACACACGGGTGTACACGCCGGGCTTGCCGGCCTTCGCGCAGCCGTCGCCGAAGGAGACGATGCCGATGAGGGTGTCGCCGACCACGAGGGGACCACCGGAGTCGCCCTGGCAGGCGTCGATGCCGCCGTCCGGGTAGCCGGCGCAGACCATGCTCGACGGGTCGTACGTGTCGTAGGCCGTCTTACACGTGGAGTCGCTGACGAGCGGCACGACTGCGCTGCGCAGGTAGTCGGAGCGGTCGCCGCCGTCGGCGACGCGGCCCCAGCCGAGGACGGTGGCCTGCGTGCCGGTGTCGTAGGCCGCGCGGTCGCTCGCGGACGCCACCCTCGCCGGCCGGTAAGGCAGCTGGCCCCGCACGCTCAGCACCGCGACGTCGGCGCCCTTCGTCGGGTCGGAGAAGTCCGGATCGACCCACTCGCGCGACACGGTGAGCACCACGCCGTCGCTCGTGCGCTTGTCCTGGCGGCCCGCGACGACGCGAACATCGGTGCGGGGCAAGGCTTTCGCGCAGTGCGCGGCTGTCGCGACCGCCGTGGAGCTCACGATCACGGCGCCGCAGAACTGGTTCCCGTTCTGGTCGGCGAGGTACACCGCGTACGGGTGGTCGGAAAGCGTGGCCTCGTCTCCGCCGACGATCCGCGGCTGCGCGCCGGAGGGCGGCGTGGGGGCGTCCTGTGCCGACGCCGTGCTGACCGCGATCGGCACCGTCACCGCGGTCACGAGCAGGGCCCCGGCCGCGAGAAGGAGCGGGCGGCGGAACTTGGCGGGCATGGGATTCCCCTTCGGCATTCGACCAGGACATTCGGCAAAAGCAAGGACATTCGGCAAGAGCAGGCAGCGGGATCGCGGCGCGTGAACGAGCAGCCGCGATTACCCTAAACGGAGCAGGCCCGAAATGGTGTCACTGGAACGGGTGGACTCAGCGCTCACGGAGCGCGTTTGATTGGCTGGTTCCATGCGACGGAGAGCGACGGCCGCGGCCGGCACCCTGATCACGTTCCTGCTGGTCGGCTGCAGCACGCCGGCCCCGACGGCACCTTCGGTCCCGCCCGGAACGCCGTCACCGAGCGCGACGAGCCGGACGAGCGCGGCACTCCCGACAACCCGGACAGCGACGAGCACCCCGCCCGTCACCTGGCAGGTGGGTGCACGCCCGCTCCCCCGCCGTTCCGACGGCTTCGGCGAGATCCTCCCGACTCCACCCGAACTGGTGAACCGCGCCCTGCCGACGCGCGACTTCCTGCCGCCGCCGGCCGGCACCACCTACACGTCGAAGATCGTCCCCGTCCCCGCCGACGTGCTCGCCCGCAGCACCTGGCAGGCCGGGTGCCCGGTGAAGTCGACGGACCTGCGCTACGTCACGCTCTCCTTCTGGGGCTTCGACGGCCGCGCCCACACCGGCGAACTGCTCGTGAACCGCACCGGCGCGCACGCCGTCGTCACCGCGTTCGGCAAGCTCTTCGCGCAGCGGTTCCCCCTCGAAGAAATGCGCGTGACCAGCCCCGAGGAGCTCGACGCGCCACCCACCGGCGACGGCAACGACACGAGCGCCTTCGTCTGCCGGCCCGTCCGCGGCGAGACGAATTGGTCCGCCCACGCGTACGGGCTGGCCGTGGACGTGAACCCGTTCTGCAACCCGTACACGAAGGGACCGCTGGTACTGCCGGAGCTGGCGTCGGCCTACCTGGACCGCTCGCGCGTGCGGCCGGGCATGGTTGTCGCGGGCGGACCGGTCGTGCGCGACTTCGCCGCCGTCGGCTGGAGCTGGGGCGGCGCGTGGACCTCGCCGGTCGACCGGATGCACTTCACAGCCACGGGGCATTGATCGCGGGAACACGCTGTGCGGCCGCGCAGTTGACTAGGCTGGGGAACGCCCGTTCTACGGCTTTCGGAGGAAGACTGTGCCGCACTACGACCTGGTGATCGTCGGGACCGGATCGGGGAACTCGATCCTCGACTCGCGCTTCGCCGACCTGAAGACGGCGATCGTCGAGAAGGGCACGTTCGGCGGCACGTGCCTCAACGTGGGCTGCATCCCGACCAAGATGTTCGTCTACGCCGCAGACGTGGCCGCGACGCCTTCGCACAGCTCCCACTACGGCGTGGACGAGGAGCTCAAGGGCGTGCGCTGGCCCGAGATCCGCGACCGCGTCTTCGGGCGCATCGACCCGATCGCCGCGGGTGGCGCGGAGTACCGGAAGAACCACGAGGACAACAAGAACGTCGACGTCTACCAGGGCGAAGGCCGCTTCACCGGAACGAAGGAGCTGCGCGTCAGCTTCACCGACGGGCGGCCCGACGAGGTGCTCACGGCCGACCGCTTCGTGCTCGCCGCAGGCGGGCGCCCGGTCGTGCCGGACGTCCCGGGCCTCGAGGAGACCGGCTACCACACCTCCGACACGATCATGCGGCTCGACGCGCTGCCCCGCCGCATCACCATCCTCGGCGGCGGCTACATCGCGGCGGAGTTCGCGCACGTGTTCGCGTCGTTCGGCGTGGACGTGACCGTGGTCCTTCGCTCGGGCGCGATGCTGCGCGGCGAAGACGAGGACGTGAGCGCCCGATTCACCGAGCTGGCCGCGGAACGCTTCGACCTGCGCCGTGACCGCAAGATCCTGCGCGCGCACCGCGAAGCCACCGGTGCGGTGCTGGAGCTCGAAGGCCCGCAGGGCGCCGAGACGCTGGAGAGCGACCTCATCCTGGTCGCTATCGGCCGTACGCCGAACTCCGACGTGCTCGACGTCGCGGCCACCGGCGTCACCACGAAGGCCAGCGGCCACGTGGCCGTGGACGACCACCAGGAGACGGTGGTGCCGGGCATCTACGCGCTCGGGGACATGTCGTCGCCGTACGAGCTGAAGCACGTCGCGAACCACGAAAGCCGTGTGGTGCAACACAACCTTCTGCACCCGGACGACCGCATCAAGGCCGACCACCGCTTCGTGCCGCACGCGATCTTCACCTCGCCGCAGATCGCCTCGGTGGGCCTGACGGAACAGGACGCGCGCGCTCGCGGCGTGTCCTACGTCGTGTCCAAACAGGACTACGCCGGCATCGCCTACGGCTGGGCCATGGAGGACACGACGGGCTTCGCGAAGCTCCTCGCCGACCCCGCCACCGGCCAGCTGCTGGGCGCGCACATCATCGGCCCGCAGGCCTCGTCGGTCATCCAGCCGCTCATCCAGGCCATGAGCTTCGGCCTCGACGCCCACACCATGGCGCGCGGCCAGTACTGGATCCACCCGGCGATGCCGGAGCTGATCGAGAACGCGCTGCTGAACCTGCCGCTGGACTGAGAATCTCGATACGCGAAAGGCCTCCCCGTTTTGACCGAGCGGGGAGGCCTTTCGCGTATCGGGTCAGACGTAGCGCGGACGCCCCGCCAGGACGCCGAAGAACATCTGCGCGCACATCACCACGATGAGCACGATCAGCGACACCGACCAGCTGCCCGTCGCGTTGTGGAGGAGACCGAAGACGAACGGGCCGACGGCCGCGAGCAGGTAGCCGTAGCCCTGGGCCATGCCGGACAGGCGCGCGGTGTCGGCGCCGGTGCGGGCGCGCAGGGCGATGACGGTGAGGGCGAGTGAGAAGACGCTCATGCCGATGCCGATGAGCACGCTCCACAGCAGCGGCGACGCGGCCGGCGCCACGAGCAGGCCGGCCATCCCGGCCAGGCCGCACAGGCCCATGCCGAGGATCCACCAGCTCTGCGTGCCCTGCCGTGCCGCGATGGGCGGGATGACGAGGCTGATCGGCACAGCGATCACGGAGATCAGGCCCAGCAGCAGGCCGGCGTCGCCCTTGCTGACGCCGGAGTCGATGAAAACCTGCGGGAGCCAGCCCATGACCACGTAAGCGATGAACGACTGCAGGCCGAAGAAGATCGTGACGATCCACGCGAGCGGGCTGCGCATGAGCGACCGTCCACCGCCGGTCGACGCGGCCGGCTTGGGTGCGCGGCCGGTGCCGCGCGTGGCGAAGAGCCAGACGGCCAGCGCGAGCGCGCCCAGCACGGCCCACGAGCCGAGCGACAGGCGCCAGCCGCCGAACGCCGTCTCCAGGGGTGGGCTCGCGGCGGACCCCGCGGCGCCGCCGCCTTGCAGCGCGGCCGTGTAGACGCCGGTCATCATGCCGACGCGCGCCGGGAAGGAGTCCTTGATCACCACGGGGATGAGGACGTTGATCAGCGCGATGCCGGCCGTCGCGACGAGGGTGCCGCCGAGGACCACGAGCTGACCGTCGACGACGCGCAGTACCAGCCCGGCCGTGAGCACCGCCAGCGCGAACCCGATCGCCGAGCCGATGCCAAACCGGCGCGAAAGAAGCGGCGCCGTGAGGCCCGCGCCGGCGAAACACAGGCCGGGCAACGTCGTCAGCACGCTCGCCCAGATCGCCGACGCGCCGAGGCTGCCGCGCATCTCCGCGAGCAGCGGGCCGACGCTCGTGATGGCCGGGCGCAGGTTCAGCGCCGTGAGCACCACGGCGACGGCGAGCAGCGCGCCACCCGCGATCACCCCGGGCCGGCGCACGCCGCCAGGCGTCTCTTCCTCGATGCCGCCTTCGAGTTCGAGCTCGAGGCGGTCGGAGTAAGAGGCGGGGCGTGGGGTGGGATCCCAGGAATCGACGGACACGTCCGCTACTATCGCATACATAGGATGATTGGATGAAGGGATTAATCCTGTGCCTCTCGCCACCACCCGGCGCGCGGGCCTGGTCGACCAGGTCATCGACCAGCTGCGCGACGCGATCGCACAGGGGGAATGGCCGGTCGGACAGCGCATCCCCACCGAGCCCGCGCTGGTCGCCCAGCTCGGCGTCGGGCGTAACACCGTGCGCGAGGCTGTCCGCGCGCTCGCACACACCGGCATCCTCGAAGTCCGCCAGGGCGACGGCACGTACGTCCGCGCCACGAGCGAGGTCTCCGGCGCACTGAGGCGCCTGTGCGGCACCGAGCTGCGCGAGGTCCTGCAGGTCCGCCGCACCCTGGAGGTCGAAGGCGCGCGCCTGGCCGCCACCGCCCGCACCGACACCGAGGTCGAGAGTCTGCGCGTGCTGCTGCAACAGCGCGACACCGACCAGCTCGACGGCCGCGTCGACGACTTCGCCCGCACCGACGCGGAGTTCCACCTCGAAATCGTCCGATGTGGACACAACGGCCTGCTGTTCGAGCTCTACCGCGGCCTGATGGAGGCGATCACCGCCAGTGTCGCGTCCACCTACGACCACCCGGACCACGCCGAGATCGCCCAGCACCGCGCCATCGTCGACGCCATCGAAGCTCGCGACCCGGCCCGCGCAGCCCAGGCGGCCGGCGACTTCCTCGACGAAATCCTGGCGCGGGCCGAGGAAAGCGGACAAACGGCGGACTAGGGACTCCTAGACACCGCTCCCCCGATGTCACCGCCGGTTCCCGGCCCGGCCGAGGGGCCTCCCCCACCCGCGGGACTCTTGAACGTGAAAGTGACTCACATAAGTTGCGGACTTGTCCGGACCACGCGAAAGTCTGATCACCATCCGTCGGACGGAGAGGTCAGGCCCGTGCGCCGTTCGCCCCTTGTCGTGTTGCTCGTGGTCGCCGGGCTGGTCGCCGGTGCCGCCGCCGCGGCCGCCAGTACTCCGTCGTTCCGCAAGTACGTCGCCCTCGGCGACTCGTACACCGCCGGGCCGCTGATCCCGTGGCAGCAGGCCAGCTGGTGCTTCCGCTCGAACAACAACTACCCGTCCTGGCTCGCGACGCGGCTGGGGATCTACGACGCGGACGGCGCGTTCACCGACGTCAGTTGCTCGTCGGCCGACACGTCGAACATGACGCAGCCGCAGGTCACGCCGTCGCCGAGCATTCCGCTGTCCACACAGCAGCCGCAGTTCGACGCGCTGCACGCCGACACCGACCTGGTCACCATCGGCATCGGCGGCAACGACGACAGCGTCTTCGGCGACCTCACCGGCACCTGCCCGACGCTGCGCGCCGACGACCCGACCGGTGCGCCCTGCCAGGCGCACTACACCGTGAACGGCGTCGACACCATGGCCGGCGCGGTGCAGGCGACCGGCCGCAACGTCGCGAAGGTCGTGCAAGGCGTGAAGGACCGCGCGCCCGCCGCGACGATCGTGCTCGTCGGCTACCCGCGCCTGCTGCCGCCCACGGGCACGTGCCCGAGCGTGATCCCGTTCGCCGACGGCGACTACGCGTGGGCAGACAGCATCGAGCAGAAGCTCAACGCCGCCATCGAAGGAGCGGCGCGCAGCGAAGGCGTGCACTTCTTCGACACTTACAGCCCCAGCCTCGGCCACGACGCGTGCGCCGGCGGCAAAGCGTGGGTCAACGGCCAGAGCACGAACCTCTTCGAAGCCGTCGCCTACCACCCGTTCCGCTCCGGCATGGAGGCCGAGGCGAAGCTGATCGCCCAGGCGCTCGGCGTGCCCGCGAAGGGCACCAAGGCACCGGCTCCGCGCAGCAAGGCCGACCCGGCTCAGCTGGCCCGGACCGCGCACCTCACGGGAGCGTGAGGATCTCCGCGCCGTCGGCCGTGACCACGAGGGTGTGCTCGAACTGGGCCGTCCACTTCTTGTCCTTCGTGGTCACGGTCCAGTTGTCGTCCCACACGTCGTAGTCGATGGTGCCGAGGGTGATCATCGGCTCGATCGTGAAGGTCATGCCCTCTTCGATCAGCGTGTGGACCGAGGGCTCCTCGTAGTGCAGCACCGTCGGCGCGGTGTGGAACGCCGGGCCGACGCCGTGGCCGGTGAAGTCGCGGACCACGCCGTAGTCGAAGCGCTTCGCGTACGCCTCGATCACGCGGCCGATCACGTTCAGCTGCCGCCCGGGGCGCACCGCCTTGATCGCGCGCGCCGTGGCTTCGCGCGTGCGCTCGACGAGCAGCTTCGCCTCCTCGGAGACGTCGCCGGCGAGGAAGGTGGCGTTGCAGTCGCCGTGGACGCTGCCGATAAAAGCGGTGACGTCGATGTTGCAGATGTCGCCGTCCTCGATCAGGGTCGAGTCGGGGATGCCGTGGCAGATCACCTCGTTGAGCGAGGTGCAGCACGACTTCGGGAAGGCGCGGTAGCCCAGCGTCGACGGGTAGGCGTGGTGGTCGAGCAGGAACTCGTGCACGACCTTGTCGATGTCGTCGGTGGTCGCGCCGGGCTTGACGGCCTTGCCGCCCTCCTCGAGCGCCTGCGCGGCGATCCTCGACGCCACGCGCATCGCCTCGATCACCTCGGGCGTGCGCACGCCGTTGCCGGTGTCTCGCTTCGGCGCCGGCCGGTCGACGTACTCGGGGCGGGCGATGTCTGCGGGAACGGCGCGGCGCGGAGTCTGGACGCCGGGCTTCAACGGGGCACGAACGGACATGCCCTCCAGACTACGACGTCACTTCGCGGCCACGCCCGCGAGGAACCGGTGAGCGGCGTCGACGGCCGGTTTCGACGAGCCGGCGTCGGTGAGCAGCACCGCGAACGCCAGGTCGCCCTGGTAGCCGACGAACCAGCCGTGGGAGTGCGTGCCGTCGCCGAACTGGGCCGTGCCGGTCTTCCCGCGCACGTCGGGCAGGTCGCGCAGGGCGGTGGCCGTGCCGGTGGTGACGACGTCGCGCATCATCGAGCGCACGGCGTCCAGCACGTCCGGCCGCGGCGCCGGGCCGAGACCGCTCACCTTGGCGGGCCGGCCGCGCACCAGCGACGGCGAGGGGACCTTTCCCGACTGCACGGCCGCGGCGGCGAGCGCCATCCCGAAGGGGCTCGTGACCACGGTCCCCTGCCCGAACCCGTTCTCCGCGCGCTGCACCACGGAATCGGCCTGCGGCGCGGACCCGGTGACGGTCGTGAGGCCGGGGATCACGAAGTCGGCGCCGATGCCGAGCGAGCGCGCGGCGTCGGTGAGCGCCGTCGGCGAGAGGTCGCCCGAAAGCTGGGCGAACGTCGTGTTGCACGACTGGGCGAACGCCTTCGCCAGCGGCACCGTGCCCAGGTCGAACCGGCCTTCGTTGGGCACCACGCGGCCGGCGAACGTCACCGTGCCCGGGCAGGCGACCGGCGAGTCGACCTTCACGCGGCCGGCCGTGAGCGCGGCCGTCGCGGTGACGATCTTGAACGTCGACCCCGGCGGGAAGCGGCCGGTGAGCGCGAGCGGTCCCTGCTCGTCCGCGGGCTCGTTCTGCGCGACCGCCAGCAGCTGCCCGGTCGACGGCTGCAGCGCCACGATGGCGGCGGCGGTCTTCACCGGTGCGAGGGCCTTCTCGGCGGCGGTCTGGACGTGGGTGCTGAGCGTGCTCGTGACGGCCGGCGAGTCCTTGGGCGGCACGGCGTAGAGCTCGCTGGCCTCGCTGCCGGTGACGTCGAGCGAGACGATCCGCCAGCCCGCGCCGCCCGCGGCTTGCTGTTCGACCATCGAGCGCAGGGCGGGCAGGATCTGGCGGCCGGTGTCGCGGTCGTCGGGCAGGAGGCGTTCCTGGCTCGTGAAGCGGACGCCGGGCAGGTCGTAGATGGTGGGCTTGACTTGCTCGTAGTCGGTGTCGCGCAAGGAAAGCACGGGGTAGGAGGCGCCGGGTTTGGTGGCCTTGATGCCGTCGAGCACGGAGCGGCCGGTCACCGTGGGCTCGAAGCGGTGCAGCGCCGAGCCGAGCTTGCTGGCGACGGCCGTGGTGTTGCCGGTCTTCGCCGGGTCCACGACGACGCCGATCACGGTCTGCGGGCGCAGCAGGGGGAAGCCGTCGCGGTCGAGGACCGGCGCGGGCTCGGCCGGATCGGGCACGATCGCGATGCTCTGCGACGGCGCCAGCTGCGGGTGCACGACGGTGGGCTGCCAGTGCAGCTGCCAGCCGTCCTCGGCCGAGCGCAGCTGCGCGTCGGAGGTGTAGCTCCAGCTGCGGCCCTTCGGGAGGTGCCAGGTGAGGCGGTAGCCGCCGGTGGCGTTGTCGCCCGACTGCTTCACCGTCTCGCCGGTCGCCTCGATCGACTCGGGCTTGAGCGCGGCGCGGACCTGGGTGAGCAGGGTCTTCGCGGCGTCGGGCGAGTCGGTGCGCGCGGCGGCCCCGGCGACGTCACCAGAGCTGACGGCGGTGAGGAAGGCGGCGAGCGTGTCTTCCGGGCCGTCGGACGAGAACAGGCCGCAGCCGGCGAGCGGCAGGACGGTCGCGACGGCGGCGGTCAGGGCCGCTGCGCGGTGTCGACGGTGCGGGTGCCGACCAGGTGCCATGCGTCGGATCGAACCAGCCCGGCGGGCGGGTCCGGGGCCGAAACGCCGACCCGGAAGGGCGAATCAGGTTCAGAACAGGACGGTCGCGTACTGGCCGACCTGCTGGAACCCGATCCGGCGGTACGCGGCGAGCGCGGGTGCGTTGAACGCGTTCACGTAGAGGCTCGCGGTGCGGCCGAGGCCGTGCACGAGCCGGTTGACGACCGCGGCCGTGCCCGCGGTGCCGAGGCCGCCGCTGCGGCGCGCCGGGTGCACCCACACGCCTTGGATCTGGCCGACGCCGGCCGACATCGCGCCGATCTCGGCCTTGAACACGACCTCACCGTCTTCGAACCGGGCGAACGCCCGTCCGGTGGCGATCAGCTCGCTCACGCGGGCGCGGTAGCTGGCGCCGCCGTCGCCACTGCGCGGGTCGACGCCCACCTCCTCGATGAACATCGCCACGGCTGCGGGCAGATAGCGGTCGAGCTCGTCCGGCCGCACCGCGCGCACGTGCGGGTCGGCTTTGACGTGCGGGCTGCCGTCGAGCGCCATCAGCGGCTGGTCTCCCCGCACTTCGCGCGCGGGCCCCCACTCGCTCGAAAGCTCGTCCCACAACCCCAGCACCTGCTCGGCAGGCCCGACGAGCGACGAGCACGTGCGCTGCCTGCGCAACGCCCGGTCCGCGAACGACCGCAAGGCCGACGCGTTGCCGCGCAACGGAATCAGGTTCGGGCCGGCAAAACACAACCCCTGGAACCGTGTGGACCGCCCCGGGCGGCCGTCGGCGGCCCAGAGCTCGCCACCGAGCCGCCAAGGGTCGAGGCCCGCGGCCTCGACCCTGGCGCTGACCATGCAGCTGCTCACCGGGTCGGCGGCCAGCGCGGCGCGCACCGCTGGGTAGTCCCGATCGTCGAGCAGCCGTGCACCTGCAAGCCGCAACACAGTGTCCAGAGTGCCAGATGACGCGGATGAACGGAACGCAAGCCCACCGACACGCTCAGATGAACGGCACAATCGGACACATGCAGCGCTACACGTACAAGGTCGTCGAACTCCGCGAGAAGCTCATGGGCGGCAAAATGTCCGGTGACCGGCTCGAGAAGGTCCTCAACGACCATGCCGCCGACGGCTGGCAGCTCAAGACCATCACCTCCGCCGACGTGAAGGGCCGCGTCGGCCCCGGCTCCGTGGAAGGGCTCTTGGTGACCTTCGAACGACCGGTTCAGTAGGCGCCCGCCTCACGCTCCCCGGTAGGTGCCGATCGTCCAGCTGTTGCCCTCCGGGTCGCGCAGGCTGAAGGTGTGCGAGCCGTAGTCGGTGTCGTGCAGGTCGAGGGTGATGTCGGCGCCGGCGGCGCGCACGCGGGCGTGGATGGCGTCCACGTGGTCGGAGACGACGTAGACCGCGCCGGTGCCCGGTTTCATGGCGTCGTGGACCTCGTCGGCGGGGCCGCCGGTGCTGCCGAGCATCACGGCGCCGCCTTCGGGCCAGCGGAGCTCGGCGTGGGCGATGGCGCGCTCGGCGCCGCCGGGGACCACCAGCGTTTCCTCGAAGCCGAGGACGTCGACGAGGAAGCGCACGGCCGCGGGGGCGTCGTCGTAGCGAAGGGCGGGCCAGACTGTCGGTTGAGGTGTCATGCCCCCGAGTCTGGTTCCGGGGGCGCCGAGTCGTCTTGGAGGAACGGGAGCTCCTCAGCGATCCACGTCCGCGGCGAGCATCCCGCCAACGCCCGCCACTCGTTCGACAGGTGCGCCTGGTCGTAGTAGCCGGCCTCGACAGCCACCGAGGCCAGGTCCGGCGAACCCGCTCGCAACAGACGACCGGCGCGTTCGAAGCGCAACACCCGCGCCACCTGCTTCGGGGCCAGGCCGACCTCCGCGCGGAAGCGCTCACCGAAATGCCGCCGGCTCCAGCCGACCGAAGAAGCCAGGTCCGTCACCCGCACACCGCCCGAACGCACCCGCAGAAGCCGCCAAGCCTCCCCCAGCTCAGGAGCCGGAGGGGGCGCCGAAGCAGCCGAAGAAGCCAGCACCTCGTCCAGCACGGCAAACCGGGAAGGCCAATCCGCAGCTTCGAAAAGACGCGAAGGCAACAGCGCCCACGGCCGGCCGAACTCGGCGAGGTCCACAACCCGCCCGCTCAGCTCAGCCGCCGTCACGCCGAGCAGGGAACGCACGCCCAGCGGGTCCAGCTCCACGTGCAGGCCCCGCTGCACCCGGTCCTGCGTGATGAGCGCGGGTGAGGTGTGCAACCCGCCGACCAGGGCCTGCAGGGTGCCCTCGCCGGGCAGGCCGGCGAAGCGGATCGGCTGTTCCAGGCTGATGATCAGCGTCACGTGCCGGGACGGCAGGCCGCGATGAACCGACAACGTGACGTCGTCCTGGGCGTAGCCGATGTAGCGCGTGACCAGCGGCCGCAGCACCGGGTGCGGCAAGCGGGTGGCCCAGCTGTGACTCACCTGACCAGCGTAGGCCGCGAAGCACCGGTTTCTGCTACCACGGACAGCGGGGGCCACCGGAGAAAGGACGCGGGAGTGACGATCCAGGAGCAGGCCCAGCAGCTCGAACTGCTGGCCGACTCGGTGCCCACCGGCATCGCCCTCGCGACGAAGGGCGAGCTGGAGGACCTCCAGTCGCAGGTGCTCGGGCTGCTCGGCGAGACGTCCACCGCCACGTCCATCCAGGGCGCGATCCAGCTGGCCAGCCAGCAGATCGACGAGGTCGCCGCGGCCCTGGAGAACGTGCGCATGCAGATCAAGGACGCCGCCCAGCACCATCTGCAGGGCTGAAAAACCGGCCCCGCGACAAAGGCGGGGCCGGTTTCACAAAAGCCGAAAACTCAGCCGACCGTGACGCTCGGCGAACCCTCGCCGATGCCCTCGCCGGCTTCCTCGGCGATGCGCATGGCCTCTTCGATCAGGGTCTCCACGATCGCGTGCTCGGGCACGGTCTTGATGACCTCGCCCTTCACGAAGATCTGGCCCTTGCCGTTGCCGGACGCGACACCCAGGTCGGCCTCGCGGGCCTCGCCGGGGCCGTTGACGACGCAGCCCATGACCGCGACGCGCAGCGGGATCTCCATGCCCTCCAGACCGGCCGTGACCTGGTCGGCGAGCGTGTAGACGTCCACCTGCGCGCGACCGCACGACGGGCACGACACGATCTCCAGCTTGCGCGGGCGCAGGTTCAGCGACTGCAGGATCTGGTTGCCGACCTTCACCTCTTCGACCGGCGGCGCGGACAGCGACACGCGGATGGTGTCGCCGATGCCTTGGGTCAGCAGCGCGCCGAACGCGACGGCCGACTTGATCGTGCCCTGGAACGCCGGCCCGGCCTCGGTGACGCCGAGGTGCAGCGGGTACTCGCACTGCTCGGCGAGGATCTCGTAGGCGCGGACCATCACGACCGGATCGTTGTGCTTGACCGAGATCTTGATGTCGTGGAAGTCGTGCTCCGCGAAGAGCGAGGCCTCCCACATGGCCGACTCGGCCAGCGCCTCGGGCGTGGCCTTGCCGTACTTCTCGAGCAGCCGCTTGTCCAGCGAACCGGCGTTGACGCCGATCCGGATCGGCGTGCCGTGGTCCTTCGCGGCCTGCGCGATCTCTTTGACCTGGTCGTCGAACTTGCGGATGTTGCCCGGGTTCACGCGCACGGCGGCGCAGCCGGCCTCGATGGCGGCGAACACGTACTTGGGCTGGAAGTGGATGTCGGCGATCACCGGGATCTGCGACTTCTTCGCGATCGCGGGCAGCGCCTCGGCGTCGTCGGCGGACGGGCACGCGACACGGACGATGTCGCAGCCGGCGGCGGTGAGCTCGGCGATCTGCTGGAGGGTGGCGTTGACGTCGGAGGTCAGCGTCGTCGTCATCGACTGGACGGAGATGGGGAAGTCGCTGCCGACACCGACGGAACCCACGTGGAGCTGGCGGGTTTTGCGGCGCTCGGCGAGGACGGGGGGCGGCAGTGCGGGCATACCTAGCGCGACGGTCACGTCCTCAGCCTACCTACTCCATCCGGCCCTGCTTCAACGAAGTCAACCGTCACGGTGAGCAGCGTTACCCCCGGTCGGGGGCCCACCGGCCGGGTAGTGACCCGACCGGTGGGACCGGTTACTGCAAGCGAATCGGGTTCACGATGTCCGCTGTGACCGTCAGTAGAGTGATGCCGCCGCCGATGACGACGAGCACCATCGTGACGGCCGAAAGCTTGGTGTAGTCGACCGGTCCACCCGCCGCCTTGCCGCGCAGGCCGCGCAGCCAGTCGCGCACCTTCTCGTACCAGACGACGGCGATGTGCCCGCCGTCCAGCGGCAGCAGCGGCAGCAGGTTGAACACGCCGATGAAGAAGTTAAGGCTGGCCAGCAGGAAGAAGAAGATCTGCCACAGCCCCCGCTCCACGGCCTCGCCGCCGATCCGGCTCGCGCCGACGACGCTGACCGGGGTGTTCGGGTCGCGCTCGCCGCCGAAGATCGCGCTGACCACGGCCGGGATGCGCTCAGGGAACTCCACGAGGCGCTGCGCGGTCTGGGCGAACATGTCGCCGGTGAACGAGAACGTGGCGCCGATGCCGGTGAGGCCGTTGTAGTGCAGGTACGCGGGCGGGATCACGGTGGAGGCGCCCATCATGCCGACCTCGTGCACCTTGCCGTCGGTACCCATCCGCTGCACGCGCGGGATGTCCACGACCAGGTTCACGGTCTTGTCGCCGCGCTGCACGGAGATCGGCGTGGGGCCCTTCGCGGCCTGCACGACCTGCAGCACGTCGGTCCAGCTCGCGGTGGGCTTGCCCGCCACGGAGACGATCTTGTCGCCCGCCTTGATCCCGGCCGTCGCCGCCGGCGTCGGCGCGCCGGGCGGGCACGAGGTGTCGCTCAACTGCTGCGTGGTGGTGGCCGGGCGGGCGCACGACGTGCTCTGGATGACCGGCTGCACCGGCTCCGACGCGGCCGCGATGTTCGGCAGGCCCATCGTGATCGACATCAGGTAGAGCACGATGAAGCCGAGGATGAAGTGCGTGATCGAGCCCGCCGACATCACGACGGTGCGCTTCCACGTCTTGAACCGCCACATTGCGCGCGGCGCCTCGTCCGGGGTCACCTCGTCGAGCGCTGTCATGCCGGCGATGTCGCAGAACCCGCCGAGCGGGATCCACTTCGCGCCGTACTCGGTCTCGCCGCGGCGGAACGAGAAGATGGTGGGCCCGAAGCCGATGAAGTACCGGCGGACCTTCATGCCGAACATCTTGGCCGTGACCATGTGGCCGGCCTCGTGCAGCGCGACGGAGATGCAGATGCCCAGGGCGAACAGCACCACCCCGATGATGTAGGCGAGCACGCGCTACTTCCCCTTACCCAGCATCGATCCTGCGCGCCCTCGAGCCCAGTGCTCGGCGGCGAGTACATCCTCGACGTCGCGCGGTTCGCGACGCCATTCGTCGGCGGCTTCGACCACCTGGGAAACAGTGTCCACAATCGACGTGAAACCGGTGTTCTGCGCGAGGAACGCGGCCACGGCCTCCTCGTTCGCCGCGTTGTAGACGGCGGGCAGGCAGCCGCCCTCGGTGCCGACGTGGCGCGCCAGCTCGACCGCCGGGAACGCCTCGTTGTCGAGGGGCTCGAACGTCCAGCTCGCGGCCTTGTCCCACGAGCACGCCGCGGCGGCGCCGGGCACGCGCTCGGGCCAGTGCAGCGCGAGCGCGATCGGCAGCCGCATGTCGGGCGGGCTGGCCTGGGCGATCGTCGAGCCGTCGACGAACGTCACCATCGAGTGGATGATCGACTGCGGGTGCACGGTCACGTCGATGCGGGCGGGCTCGATGCCGAACAGCAGCGCGGCCTCGATCAGCTCCAGGCCCTTGTTGATGAGCGTGGCCGAGTTGATCGTGATGACCGGGCCCATGGACCACGTCGGGTGAGCCATGGCCTGCTCGATGGTCACATCGGAGAGGTCCTCGCGCTTCTTGCCGCGGAACGGCCCGCCCGACGCCGTGAGCACCAGGCGCGCGACCTCGTTGTCCCGGCCGGCGCGCAGGGCCTGCGCGATGGCCGAGTGCTCGGAGTCCACCGGCACGATCTGCCCCGGCTTCGCGGCCGCGAGCACGAGCGGCCCGCCCGCGATGAGCGACTCCTTGTTGGCCAGCGCGAGCGTCGAGCCGGTGGCCAGGGCTTTGAGCGTGGGCTGAAGGCCCTGCGACCCGGGCAGGGCGTTGAGCACGACGTCGACGTTCACCGCGTCGATGAGCTCCGTCACGGCGTCGGCGCCGGCGAAGATGCGCGGGATGCGGAACTCGCCCCGGGAGTAGCCGCGCCGCTGCGCCTCCGCGTACAACGCGAGCTGCAGGTCTTCCACCACCGTCGGGCGGCTCACGGCCACGGCCTCCACGCCGTGGGCCAGGGCCTGCGCGGCGAGCGCCTGCGGGTCGGAGCCACCGGCGGCGATGCCCGCGACGGTGAACAGGTGGGGGTTACGAGCGGTGACGTCGAGGGCCTGGGCTCCGACGGACCCGGTCGAGCCGAGCACGAGGACGCTTCGCGAGGTAGTCATCGCACGCCATTATCGCCCGCCGAGCCGCGGCCCGTCTCCGCGGAGCACTCGGGGGTGTGGGATCATTACGGCGTACCAGGTTGAGCGGGTCAGGAGGAGTGATCGTGGCAGGCAAGGCGATCGAGAAGCGCCCCGAAGTGGACCCGCGCGACGAGCCGTCGGCCGAGTGGGGCTGGCACGGGTCGTTCCCGAAGGCCACGCGCATCGCCGGCTGGGTCAGCGTCGTCATTCTGCTGCTCATGATCAAGGGCAACCACGAGAACAACACCGAGAACGTGTGGCTCATCGGCCTCGCCGCGTTCCTCGCCCTGTTGCTCGTAATCGACTTCCGCAAGCGCCGCACGGCCTGGCGCAAGTAGGTTCCCGTTCGCTACCTTGCGGGGCTATGACGTCACGCTGGGTCGCTCTCGTTCTTTCGGTCGTGGCCGGTGTGGCGCTGTTCGCCGCGCCGGCCACAGCTGCGTCCGCGCCGGTTGTCCGCTGCACTTTCACGCCGACGCCGGACAACCCGGCGGCCCGTCCGGTGCTCCGGCCGCTGCCCTTCGCCTTGACGCGCGGCACGGTCGACGTGACCTTCCACTTCAACTACGGGCCGGTCACGGTTCGCTTGGATCGCGCCGGCGCCGCCCCGTGTGGTGTGGCGAACTTGGTGTCGCTGGTCATGCAGCACTTCTACGACCGTTCGCAGTGCTGGCGCCTGTCCGATTCGGAGCGCCTCGGCGTGCTCCAGTGCGGCGACCTCTACGAAGTCGAAAAGGGCGGCCCGGGCTACAAGTTCCCGGACGAGGTGTCGGGCGCGGAGACGTATGAGCGCGGCACCATCGCGATGGGCAACCAGGGCCCGGGGACGAACGGGTCGGAGTTCTTCATCGTCCATTCCTTCGCGCACATTCCCGCGCAGTATTCGGTCCTGGGGAAGGTCGTGCGCGGCATGGACGCGATCGACCGGATGGTGAAGGCCGGCATCATTCCGACCGATCCGAACGGGCCGCTGGACGGTGCGCCGAAACACCCGGTGAAGATCGCGACGGCGTCGTTCGGCCGGTAGGTCAGGCCCGCCGTTCGGCAGCCACTTTCACCCCGAATCCCGTGATCAGCCGGGACAGATCAGGGGTCAGGAACAGCTGGAAGTAGTACCCGCCTTGCGGCCGGTCATCGACGTAACCCAGCGCGAGGAACACGCCTTCGTAGGCGCCGAGGTCGCGAAGTCCCTCGGCGAACCCGATCGACGGCTGGCCGGCGCGGAGCGCGTTTCGTTGCCGCCGCCGGAACACTGATCTGAACTCGGCGGCGGTCGACGCCCCTGGCCACAGCTTGAAGGTCGCCCCCGCCGCCAGAGCCTCGCTGGCCGACGCGGCGGCGTCTCCCGGCGCGGTGGACAGCAGCTCCGCCAGACGTTCGCGGTCCACATCCACCCCAGAACCCGTCCCCGACCAGCACGGGCAACCCCAAAGAGTGAATCGTCGCCGCGCCTGATTACAGTACGCGAGCAGTCGGGCGGCGGACCGGGGGAGCTCATGCTGATGACCCACGAAACCTACCTCGCCACCAGGCGGTTCCCGGCGCTGGACGGGGTGCGGGCGATCGCCGCGGTGCTGGTGGTGGTGTTCCACTTCGGGGGCAGCGCGTGGGTGCGCGCGAACGGGTGGATCGGCGTGCACGTGTTCTTCGTGTTGTCCGGGTTCCTGATCACGACGCTGGCGTTGCGCGAGGAGGACCGCACCGGCCGCGTCTCGCTCAAGAACTTCTACCTGCGGCGGGCGTTCCGGATCCTGCCGGTGTACTACGTGGTGCTCGGGATCTTCGTCGTGGTCACGTACGCGCGTGGTGAGCTGCGGTCGAGTGCGCTGCTGGGCGCACTGCCGTGGTTCGCGACGTTCCTCAACGAGTTCCACGTCATCGGGGTGTTCGGGGTGGCGTGGACGCTCGGAGTGGAGCAGAAGTTCTACCTGGTGTGGCCCGTGCTGGCGTTCGGCGTAGCCGGGCTCGCGTTCGCGAAACGATTCAGCCTCGCGCTGGGCCTGGTGGTCGCGCTCGTCGCGCTCGTGCCGGTGGTCCCCTACTCCGGCGCGTACGCGTCCATCGTCATCGGCTGCACGGCGGCCATCGTTCTCCACCACCGCACAGGGTTCGCGGTACTCAAACCCCTCACGCACCCAGTGGCCGGCGTCGTCGTGGCCGCGGTGATCGTAGTGGTGCAGGTGTTCTTCACCGACCTCACCGTCGCCCTGCACGACGACGGCGGCGTCGCGGTCGGCACGGCGTATGCGGTGCTCGTGGCGCTGATGCTGCCGTCGCTGGTCGCGGGTGGGCCGCTGAGCCGGCTGCTGTCCCTGAAACCACTGCGGTTCATCGGGGAGCGGTCGTACTCGCTCTACCTCATCCAGTCCATCGCCGGCTGGACGCTCGCCGGTCTGGTGCCGCAGCTGGCCCAGCCGCGCACGCTCACCGCGGTCGGTGTCACGGCCGTCGCGCTGCTGATGGCCGACCTGCTCTACCGCTGGGTCGAGCTGCCGATGATCGCGCTCGGCCGGCGGGTCACCGCGAAGCGGCCCGAACCCACACCGGCGAAAGAACCCGTCCCGGCATAGAGAAACGGGCCGCCCCGGGAACGAATCCCGGGACGGCCCGTGCACCCGAAATGGTCACCGTTCGCTGGTCGGAGCCACCAGCTCGCTCGGCCCACCGCCGGACTCCCCGGCGACCGCGGCCAGCTCCTCACCCACCGATTCCGAAGTCTTGCCCTTGTCCTTCGTGAGCAGCGACGCGACCGCACCGATCAGGCAGACCACGATGGCGAAGCCGAACGCCACGGCCAGACCGTCCTGGAACGGACCCGAGATCAGGTTCGGGAAGAAGCTGCGCCCGGTCAGGAACGAGGCCTGGTCCGGCGGCAGGCTGCCCAGCTGGCCGCCCAGCAGCTGCTGGATCGGGTTGTAGCCGAGGAACGCCGCGAAGAGCACGGCCACCGCCGGCAGGTGCGCCACCTGGTTGGCCGGCCCGGCGGCCACGCCGTGGGCGGTGAGGCCCTGGAACATCGCCGTCGGGAGGTTGTCCGAGAGGCCCGCGATGATCAGGCTGAAGAAGAAGCCGATCGAGAGCACCATGGCCGCGTTCTGGAACGTGGTCATCATGCCCGCGCCGGAGCCGCGGGCGTCGGCCGGCAAGCTGTTCATCACCTCGGCGCGGTTGGGCGAGGAGAACATGCCCATGCCGATGCCGTTGACGAGCAGAATCGCCGCGAACGCCCAGTAGTTGAAGTTCACCGGCAGCAGGATCAGCAGCAGGAAGGTGATCGCGGTGATCACCAGGCCGCTCGACGCGAGCAGCCGGCTGCCGATGCGGTCGGACAGGATCCCGGCCGTCGGCGCGGACACCAGGAAGCCGACGGTCATGGGCAGCATGTAGATGCCGGCCCACAGCGGCGTCTGTTCGAAGGTGTAACCGTGCTGCGGCAGCCAGATGCCCTGCAGCCAGATGATCAGGATGAACTGCAGGCCACCGCGCCCGAGCGACGCCGTGAGGTTCGCGAGGTTGCCCCAGCTGAACGACCGGATCCGGAACAGCGAAAGCCGGAACAGCGGGTTGGCCACCTTGGTCTCGATGACCACGAACGCGATCAGCACCGCGATACCGCCGATGAGGCACGAGAGCACCATCGGGCTGCCCCAGCCGGTCGGCGACGAGCCGTAGGGCTGGATGCCGTAGGTGATGCCCACCAGCACCGCGATCAGGCCGACCGCGAAGGTGATGTTGCCCCACCAGTCCATCTTCGCGTGCTTGCGCACCCCGGTGTCGTGCAGCTTCACGTAGGCCCAGATCGTGCCGACCACGCCGAAGGGCACCGAAACCAGGAAGATCAGGTTCCAGTCGACGGGCGCGAGGATGCCGCCGACGACCAGGCCGAGGAACGAACCCGCGATCGCCGCGACACCGTTCATGCCCAGCGCGAGACCGCGCTGGTTGGAGGGGAACGCGTCGGTGAGGATGGCCGACGAGTTCGCCATCAGGAACGCGCCGCCAATGCCCTGCACGATGCGCCAGCCGATCAGCCAGAGCGCCGCGGCGTCACCGTCGAACCAGGTGATGGCCAGGAAGATCGACGACACGGTGAACACCGCGAAGCCGAGGTTGTACATCCTGGCGCGGCCGTACATGTCCCCCAGCCGCCCGAAGCTCACCACCAGTACGGCGGTGACCACCAGGAAGCCCATGATCATCCACAGCAGGTAGCTGGTGTTGGCCGGCTCCAGCGGGTTGATCCCGATGCCCTTGAAGATGTCGGGCAGCGCGATGAGCACGATCGACGAGTTGATCGTCGCGATCAGCATGCCCAGCGTCGTGTTGGACAGCGCGATCCACTTGTATCGCGGGCCCAGTTCCGCGAGTGAATACGTTCTGCGCTCGGCCACAGTGAAACCCTTCTCTCGTTCCCTTAGCTAGGCTAAGCAAGTTGCTTGCCTGTGGCAACCAACTTCGTAAATCGGTTACGAGAGAACCGTCACAGGATGATCACTGTCCTTTGAGGACTATTTACGTTCACTCGACCGAGTGAACAGCGAAAACCTTCCCGGGATTGAGGATCCCGTGCGGGTCCAGCGCGTTTTTCACGGCCTGGTGCATCTGCAGAACCGCCGGTCCCAGCTCGTTTTGCAGCCCCGGCCGCTTGAGCAGTCCCACGCCGTGTTCGCCGGTCACGGTGCCGCCGAGGGCCAACGCGTCGGCCACGATGTCGTCGAACGCGGCCTGCGCACGCCGCCGCGCGTCCTCGTCGCCGGCCGGTGTGCTGAGCAACGGGTGGAGGTTGCCGTCGCCGATGTGCGCGACGTTGGCGATGAGCGTGTTGTGCCGCTTCGCCGCGAGGTCGATGCGCGCGAGCATCTCGGGCACGAGGTGGGTGGGCACGCAGACGTCCTCGGTCAGCAGCGGGCCGAGCCGCTCCAGCGCCGGGTATGCCAGCCGCCGAGCGGCGAACAGCGCGTCGGCCTCCGCCTGGTCCGACGACTGCGCCGCCCACGTGGCGCCCGCCTTCTCGAAGCACGCGAGCATTACGGCGGCCTCGTGCTCCCCCGCCGCGCCCGGCGCGTCGCTGCGGCCCAGCAACACCACCTCCGCGTCGGCCGACAGCCCCATGTTCTTCCACTCGTCCACGGCGACGAGGCAGTGGCGGTCGACCAGCTCCAGCGCCGAGGGCACCACGCCGGCCGCCCGGATCGCGGCGGCCGCTTCGCCCGCGGCGACGGTCGAGTCGAAGTAGCCCGCCACCGTGCTCTCGGGCGCGCGCTGGGCTCGCAGGCGCACGGTGATCTCGGTGATGACGCCGAGCGTGCCCTCGGAGCCGACCATCAGACCGGCGAGGTCGTAGCCCGCCACACCCTTCGCGGTGCGGCGCCCCAGCCGCACGAGTTCGCCGGTGCCCGTGACGACTTGCAGGCCGAGCACGTAGTCGCGGGTCACGCCGTACTTCACGCAGCACACGCCGCCCGCGTTGGTGGCGACGTTGCCGCCGATCGTCGACCACGGGGAGCTCGCCGGGTCGGGTGGGTACCAGAGGCCGTGCTCGGCGCAGGCGGCGCGCAGGTCGTCGTTCACGACGCCCGGGCCGACCACGGCGAGGCGCTCGACCGCGTCGATCTCGTGGATCGCCGTCATGCGGTCGGTGACGAGCACGACGCAGCCGGCCACGGCGTTGGCGCCACCGGACAGCCCGGTGCCGGCGCCGCGCGTGACCACGGGCGTGCGGTGCTTGAGGCAGACCTTCACGGCGGCCTGCACGTCTTCGGCCGAGCGCGGCCGTACCACGACCTCGGGCAGCGCCCACGGCGCCCATTCGGCCTCATCGTGGGCGAAGCTGGGCAGCACGTCGGGGTCGCGCACGAGGACCTCGGGCGGCAGGACGGCTTGCAGGTCTTCGATCAACATGGGCGCTCCCGATCGCGTTGCGGCTTCTCCCGCCAGGTTAGGGCGCCGGGATGTCGAAACGGCGGCCTCTGCTTCGACGTAGGAGTAGAGAGCGAGTTCAGGAGGCAGCCATGGGAACCAGCTCACGCGGGATCGCGATGTTGCGGGCCGTCGCAGCCGGGCGCGCGAGGGTGACCTGCAGCGCCGAACCGGACCTGTTCGTCGACGGTCTGCCGTGCTGTGACCAGTTCACCGCGCACGCTTTGGCCCACGAGGGTCTGGTGCGCCCGGCGCGGCTCGGGCTCATCGGGCAGCAGGTGGCGGCGGAGCTGACGCCGGCGGGCGCGGCCCTGCTGACGACGGTGGCCGCGGCGGCGTGAGACAAAGCAGGGCCCTGCCGGCTCGCCCGAGCGCGAGACGGCAGGGCCCTGGTCCGGGGAACGCCTACGTGTTGAGCGAGCCGTAGACGATGATGTTGTCGAGGTAGCTGTGCGCGGCGGCGTCGAACGCCCCGCCGCACGTGATGAGGCGGATCTGCGGATCGGTGGTGTTGCCGTAGACCGCTTCGGTGGGGAACTCCTTCTTCGCGATCTGGTCGACCTTCGTGACGGTGAAGGTGGCCTTCGACCCGTCCTGGCGCCCGATCACGACCTGGTCGCCCTTCTTCACCTCGTGCAGCCGCCAGAAGATGCCCTTCTGGTGGTTGCCGTCGATGTGCCCGAGCACCACGGCGGGGCCGACCTGGCCCGGCGTCGGGCTGTTGGAGTACCAGCCCGCCTGCAGTGGTTCGGTCACCGGCGGGACCTGGACGGTCTTGTCGGCGTTGAGGCCGAGCGAGACGAGCGAGGAGTGCGCGTCGATGCTCGGGACGTCGAGCGACACCGGCACCGACCGCGCCAGCCCGACCACGGGTGCGGCGCTCGCAGGCGCGGCCGGCTGCTGGGCCGGGGTCGTTTCCGCGCCACAGCCGGACAGGGCGAAGGTGGCGACGAGCGCCAGCAACAGGGCGAAGAGCCCAAACCGGCGTCGGGTCACTGCACGATCACTCACCGAGCGATCACTCACCGAGCGAACACTCACTGAGCGAACACCGTGGCGAGCGAGCCGTCACCGGTCTCCGGCGCGCCGGCCGGGATGACGGTGACCTGGCCGGGGCCCTGGGCCGGCGGCTTGGCGGGGGCGGTGGGCTGGGTGGGCGTGCTCGGCGTCGCCGCGACCTTCGCGCAGGTGGAGGAGGCGAGGACGATGTCGCCGCTGCCCAGCGCGCCGGTGGCCTTGCCGCCGAGGAGCTTCACGTGCAGGGCGTTGACGGTGAGGGAGCCGTCGTCGTGCTTGATCTGCTCGTTCACGATCACCTGCACCACCCCGGGCACACCGATCTTCTGGTTCGGCGCGGTGCCCACGGGCAGCTTGCCGATGCGGCCGAGGTCCAGGCCCGCGAGCTCGGACGACGCGGTGATGCCGTCGGGCGTCGACGTGCATTCGGAGCTGATCACGCGCGCCTTCGGCGTCGCGCCCGCGAGCGGGGCGAGCACGGGCAGCGTGGTGTCGACGATGGAGGCCTTCGAGGCGACCTTGTCGTCGGTCTTCTTCGCGGAGCTGCTGACCGCCTTCGCCGTGACCAGGCCCTTCAGCGGCACGTCCACCACCGACGCCGACGTGGGCCCGTCCGTGTTCGACGGCGCGATCTTGCCCGTTTCCACGGAGATTCCCTTGTCCCCCAGCACTCCCGCCAGCAGTGAGACCGACGCGGACGCGCCGTAGGCCGACCCGGCAGGCGCGTCGGCGGCTACCGCCGAGGGGGCGCCGGTGGCGAGCAGGGCGAGGGCCGGAGCGGCGACCACGAGGGCCCGTCCTCGCAGCAGGGCAGAACGCATGAATTGTCCTTTCGAACACCAAAGAAATGGAACCGCCCGCGGATCCCCGAATCCACGCGTGACCCGACGCAACTGTCGATCACCGGCGAGAACGCGACGCTATCAAGGGGGCCCGGAATTGCAAAGCAAGATCCACTGCGCAGCGCGTCGATCAGCCGAGTCAGTGACCACGTTTTCCGCAATTTCACCACTAAAGAGTGATGTAACGCTGTGGTTTTGGCCGAGTTCTCTCACTCTGCGCTAGGACGTTTCGGCACCTACTTGGCGGATTCCTCGCGCCGCCACTCTTCGGGGTGATCCTGGGGATGGGTGACCGGCGGGCACTCACCGTCATGTGACCACTACGGCGGCTCGTGGGTTTTTCGTAAAACTCCGCGCGGGAAATCGTCGCGGAGAATTGTCCACTATGGAGCGTGGGGTGGCATTCACTCGCCGCCGGTCAGCACGACGACGTGATCCGCCGTCGTGCCGGCGACCAGATAAAGGAAGTCGTTCTCGACGGCGCGGCCGGGAACCTTCAGCAGGTAGTAGCCCGCGCGCAGCCCGGACAGCCGGTAGCTGCCGTCCGGGCCGCTGACCGCGGTCCAGGTCTGGTCGAGCGTCGCGAGGCTTTGGCTCGCCGCCACGACGGTGACGCCCGCGACCGGCTTCCCGTCCTCGACGACATGCCCGTTCACCGGCACGACCGGTCCGATCACGTCGGCCGCCGCGCCGCTGAGCATGACGAACCCGCCGGCGGTGACCACGCACGTGGCCTCCAGCCCGCCGCGCCGCACGCCGTCCTCGGTGACCCGCCCGGTCAGCCCCGCCGTGATGGTCTGGTCCGCCCGCAGTGTTCCGGAGAAGCCGCCCTGCAGTGGCTGGTTGGTCTGGATCCCGTTGAGCGCCATGCGATCCGCGGGATCCGCCGACGCGCACGTCACGTGGACGCCGTAGACCGGCCGGCCGGTGTCGTTCGTGAGCGTGAGCGTCCCCCGGACCGACGCACCCGGCTCGTACGTCGTGCGATCCAGGCTCAGCGCCGGGTCGAGCTTCACCGACGCCACGGCCGCGTCCTCGTCGAGCGGCGCCGCCACCGCGGCCACCGCGAGCACGGCCGCGGGCAGCGCGAACCACAGGGACTTCCGCATGACACCCCCAAAGAGTCAATCACCCGAGAATACCGGGAACTCCGTCGCTGGAGTGCGGTTCGCGCTCAGACTCCCGCGCCGCCGTCGACGCGGAGGATGGCGCCCGTCACGTAGGAAGCGCGGTCGCTCAGGAGCCAGGCCGCGGCTTCCGCGATCTCGGCCGGCTCGGCGCCGCGGCGCAGGGGGGTCGCCGAGACGAGGCGGTCCTGCAGGCCCGGCGACTCCGCTTCCCACGCGCGGATCATCTCGGTGAGGGTGTTGCCCGGGGTGATGGCGTTGACGCGGATGCCTTCCGGGCCGTAGGTGACGGCGGCGGACTCGGTGAGGCTGTTGACGGCTCGCTTCATGGCGCCGTACGCGGGCAGTTCGGGGTTGCCCCGCAGACTGCCGACCGACGATGTGTTCACGATGGCGCCGGTGCCCGCCGTCGCGCGGATGGCGGCGACCTCCGCGGCCATGGCGAGCCACACGCCCTTGAGGTTCACGGCGAAGACGTGGTCGAACTCGGCCTCGGACAGGCGGTCCATCGGGCCGGGCTGCTGGATCGTGGCGCCGTTGTTGAAGGCGATGTCGAGGCGGCCGTAGAGCTCGGCCGCGCGGTCGACGGCGGCTCGCACACTGGCGGCATCGGCGAGGTCGCAGAGCACGTAGTCGGCGGTGCCGCCGGCGGCGCGGATCTCTTCGGTCACGGTCTTGAGCTGGGTTTCCGTGCGGGCCGCCAGCAACACGCGAGCGCCTTCCCGGGCGAACAGGCGCGCCGCAGCGGCACCGATGCCCCGGCCCGCGCCGGAGACGAAAGCGACCTTGCCGGCCAGCAGGCCGGGTGTTTCGTGGAGTTCCATAAACCCAGGCTGCGACGCCGCGGCGGGCTTATTCAGGCATCGGCAGTACCTGGCTGAGCGCCGTGCGACGCGGATACTGGAGACGTGGACAGGCGAGAACTGGCCGGCTTCCTGCGCAGCCGGCGCGAGCGGATCACCCCGGCCGACGTCGGGCTGCCCGCGGGGCCGCGCCGCCGCACGCCGGGGCTGCGCCGCGAGGAGGTGGCGCAGCTGGCGTTCATCTCGACCGAGTACTACACGCGCCTCGAACAGGCGCGCGGCCCGCACCCGTCGCGTGAGGTGCTCGGCGGGCTCACGCGTGCGTTGCGCCTGAGCGACGCCGAGCGCGAGCACCTGCACCACCTCGCCGGTGAACCCGCGGCGCCGCTGCCCGGGCCGTCGCGCGTGGTGCGCCAGAGCATCCTCGACCTGCTGGACCGGCTGCCGCAGGCCGCCGCGATGGTGATGTCGGCGACGTACGAGGTGATCGCCTGGAACGACCTCGCCGCCGCCCTGATGGAGGACTTCTCCGCGCTGCCCCGGCGCGACCGCAACCTGGTCCGCCGCGTGTTCCTGCGTTCCGACGACCAGCGCCTCTACGGCGTGTCCGACGCCGACGAGTTCGCCCGCTACGCCGCCCGCAACCTGCGTGCCACCGCCGCCCGCTACCCGGACGACCCCGAGGTGACCGAGCTCGTCCACGACCTGCTCGCCGGCAGCGAGCACTTCGCGCGCCTGTGGGCGTCGCACGACGTGACCGCCGAACCCAGCCTGCGCAAGACGTTCCGGCACCCGGTGGTCGGTCCCCTCACGGTCAACTGCGACGTGCTCGACCTGACCGACCGCGACCAGCAGGTCGTGATCTACACGGCCGTGCCGGGCTCGCCTTCGGAGGAGGCGCTGCGGCTGTTGTCGGTGATCGGCACGCAGCGCATGGACGTCGGCAGCTGAGGCCAGAACACCGGAGCCCCAGCACACCGGAAGCTCAGAACACCGCGACAGGGTTCACCGGCAGCCCGGTGGTGCCATTGACCCGGGGCGGTGCTGCTACCAGCAGGAAGCTGTGACGTCCCAGCTCTGTGCACGTAGCCGCCAGGTCTTCGACGTTGGCGGCGTCGATCAGCGGCACGCCCAGGCGCGTGAGGGCCACGACGTGCAGCGGGAACGGCACGGCGGGATCGAGCGCCGGGAACGCGTCGCCGATGTCCCCCGCGTACACCGAAACTCCGCGCTGGTGCATCCAGCGCACGGCGTCGATGCTCAGCCCCGGCGACGACCGCGCCGGATCCGGCGTGAACTCCCAGCCGCACCGCACGACGAGCGCGTCCCCGGACTCGACGCGGACGTCATCCCTCAGCTCCGCCGCTTCGAGATCTTCGGCCGTCACGGCGTGGCCTTCGGGAAGCGGGCCGTCGCCGGCCAGGTCCAGGAGGACCCCGCGCGTGACGATCCCTTCGCTGAACGCCGCGCTCGAACCCCTGCGCACCCCGGCCGGGGTCACGCACTCGGCCAGCGGCCGTCCGGAGTAGACGGCCCCGTCGCCGGCGATGTGGGCGAGCGCGTCGAGGTGGGTCGACCGGGGATGGTGGTTGGTGACGAGGAGGACGTCGAGGCTCGCGCAGACCGAAGGATCCGGGTGCACCGGGTGCACCATCAGCTGCTGCACGGGCGATTCCTCGACTTTCGCCGGCACGAACGGACCGCTGAGGATCGGCGCCGGCTCGATCGGCAGCGCCAGCGACACCCAGCGGCCCGTCCGCACCTCGCGGGCGGCGCGCGCCCGGACCTCGTCGGTGATGAGGTTCAGCGCACCTCGTTCGTCGTCCTCGCCCCAGCGGCCCCAGTTGCTCGGCAGTTCGGTTGTCATCGAGCCAGCGTGCGGGTTTCGCCGGCTCACGAGCTGACGGTGGCTGCCGCGGGGACTGACGATATGCGCCAAGGTCACCAGTCGGCGCAGGACCGGATCCCGAACCCGCGACCCGGAAAAACCTTCCGCAGGAAGAAGTCGTGCACTTCCGGATCGGCGTCGGCGCAGCCGTCGGACAGGACCGAGACGCCGTAGCCCCGGTCAGCGGCGTCGTAGCAGGTCGCGGCGACCATCGCGCTCGTCGCCACTCCGGCGACGGCCACCTCGTCCACGCCACGCGCCCGCAGCACCAGGTCCAGATCCGTGCCGGCGAAGGCGCTCGCCCGGCGTTTGAGCACCACGACGTCCTCGGCCAGCACCGGCAGGTCCAGGTCCGTGCCGGGCGAGCCTTCGTGGAAGGTGTCGCCCGCCTCGAAGAACCCGGTCAGCACGGTGTCACCCGGCGGGAGGTCGGCGCGGTTGACCCGGAACGCGGTGTGCACGAACACCACGAGCGCCCCGGCCGCCCGTGCCCGGGGCAGCAAGTCGGTGACCGGCGGCAGGACCTGCCGCGCGAAGGCGTAGTCACGGGTGATGCCCTGCTGGAGGTCACCCACGATGAGTGCGGTCGTCATGGGACCAGCTTCCCGTCGAGCCGTTCCATCCGCCGCCCGGCCGTCGCGAGCACGGCGATGCCGGCGAGCATGATCACGGCGATCGCCGGCAACGCGAAGGTGAAACTACCGGTGGCGGTCTTGATCGCGCCCGTGAAGTACGGCCCGACGAAGCCGCTCAGGTTGCTGACGGAGTTGATCAGGGCGATGCCGGACGCCGCGGCCGTGCCGGTGAGCCCGATCGCGGGGATCCGCCAGAACTGCGGCATCGCGGTGTAGATCCCGGCCACGCTCAGGCACACGGCCACGATGAACAACAGCCCGCTGCCCGCGAACGTGGCCAGCAGCAGCCCGGCGGCGCCGACCGCCATGGGAACCCCGGTGGCGACGACCGCGCTGCGCCGGCCGGCGAACCTCGCCCAGGCGAGCATCGCGATCGCCGCCACGACGTACGGGATGCCGGACAGCAGCACGCTGCTCACGTCGGCCGCGCCGTCGACGCCGTGGGTGATCGAGGTGATCATCGTGGGCAGGAAGAACGCGAGCGGGTAGAGACCGAACACGATGGCGAAGAACGTCACGGCCAGCGCCCACACCCGGCCGCTGGTCAGCGCCTGGCGCAGGCCGGTGAGAGCGCCGTGGCCTCGCTGTTCTTCCACTTCCGCCGCCAAAGTCCGCTCCAGCGTGGCCTTTTCACGCTCGTCGAGCCAGCGGGCCTGCGAGGGCCGGTCGGGCAGGAAGCAGAAGATCAGCACGCCGATCACGATCGTGAACCCGCCCTCGACGAGGAACAGCGAGCGCCAGCCGGCGATGCCGAACAGGCGACGCCAGGTGCGCACGCGGAACTTGAGCCGATTCCGACGGAACTTGATTCGCTCGCGGGTCGGCTTTTCCGGAAACGTCGGAGAATGATTAATTCTTGCAGCAGGAAATCAGGGTCCGCGCGTTATCCCGATTACGGCGAATACGATATTCACGTTTGTGCGCGCTACTCGAAGTCTCAGTACACCGTGGACATCGCCTCGCGCACCTCGGCCAGCGTCGCCTCCGCCGTGGCACCCGCGCGGAGGTTGCCGTCGCGCAGCAGCTCCGACACGAGGGCCGGGTCGCCGGCGAACTCGGCCCGGCGACGGCGGATCGGCGCGAAGTGGTCGTTGACCGCGTCGGTCACGATGCGTTTGAGCGTGCCGCCACCGCCGGCACCCGCCTCCCGGGCGATCTCCCTCGGATCGACGCCCCGGCACAGCGCGGCCAGCAGCACCAGGCTCGACACCTCCGGCCGCCGCTGCGGCTCATAGGTGATCACGCGTTCGGAATCCGTCTTGGCGCCCTTGAGAAGCCGCGCCGTCTCGTCCGCCGAGGCCCGCAGCGCGATCGCGTTGCCACGGCTCTTGCTCATCTTCCGGCCATCGGTGCCCAGCAACGACGGCGCCGCGGACAACAGTGCTTCCGGCTCCGGGAAGACGCGGCCGTAGCGGTCGTTGAACCGGCGCGCGACGGTCCGGGTCAGCTCGAGGTGCGGGAGCTGGTCGCGTCCCACCGGGACGAGGTTGGCCTTGCAGAAGAGGATGTCCGCCGCCTGGTGCACGGGGTAGGTGAACATCAGGCCGCTGACCGAGCCCTGGTGGGAGTGCGCGATCTCGTCCTTGACCGTCGCGTTGCGCTGCAGCTCGGGCACGGTGACCAGGCTGAGGAACGGCAGCAGCAGCTGGTTGAGCGCCGGCAGCGAGCTGTGGGTGAACACCGTCGAGCGGGCCGGGTCGATGCCGACGGCGAGGTAGTCCAGCACCAGCTCGCGGACGTGGCCGGGCAGGTCGTCGGCGACGTCGCGGTCGGTCAGCACCTGGTAGTCGGCGATGACCAGGATCGTGTCGACGCCCAGGTTCTGCAGGCGGACGCGGTTCTGCAGCGTGCCGAAGTAGTGGCCCAGGTGCAGCGGCCCGGTCGGGCGGTCGCCCGTCAGGACGCGGAAGTCCGACGGCGCGGCGAGGATCTCCGCTTCGAGCTCGTCGCTGCGCGCGACGGCGGGGTCGACCTCGGCCATCACGCGTTCCATCCCCGGTGGTGGTCGACGATCTTCGTCGTCAACCTCAGCAACTGCTCACGCTCGTCCGCGCTCAGCACTTCGAGGCTCGCCTTCTCGGCGGCGCGGGCGCGGGGCTTGACCTTCTTCAGCACGGCCGCGCCCTCGTCGGTGAGGCTCAGCAGCTTCCGGCGTGCACTCGCCGGGTCCGTCGCGCGGGTCAGCAGGCCGCGCTCCACGAGGCGGGAAACCAGCGGTGTGAGCGTGGCGGAGTCGATCATCGTCATCGCGGTGACCTCGGTGAGGCTCGACTGCGGGCTGCTCTCCAGCGCGAGCAGCACCGTGTACTGCGGCGGCGTGATCTCCGTGATCCGCTCCTGCCAGCACGCGGTGGTGGCCTGCACTGCCCGGCGCAACATGATCACGTGGTTGCTCCTCAGCCCGGCCACGATCCCTCCAAACTCTCGTGTACGAATATTTCGTACACGAGAGTACTACAGTGGCGAGCACCGCACCGCCACCCGAAGGAGTCGTCTCGTGCTCGACCTCGTACCCCTGTTCACCCTCGACGTCCAGCTCGCCGCGCCGAAGACCGTCCACAACGGACCCCACGGCGAACGCCGCGTCATCGACATCCTCGGCGGCACCTTCACCGGCGAGCGCCTCAGCGGCGAGGTACTCCCCGGCGGCGCCGACTTCCAGCTCATCCGCCCCGACGGCGTCGCGGAGATCGACGTGCGCGCGACCCTGCGCACCGAACACGACGACCTCGTCTACCTGACCGGCCGCGGCCTGCGCCACGGCCCCGCGGAGACCATGCGGCGGATCGCGGCGGGCGAAGACGTCGATCCGGACTCGTACTACTTCCGCGAGTGTCTGCTCTTCGAGGCGGGCGGCCCGCAGACCGAGTGGCTCAACCGCGTGGTCACCGTCGCGCGGGGTGCGCGCACGCAGTCGACGGTGAAGGTCGACGTCTTCGAGGTGCGCTGACCGGCGCCTGGCCGGGCTGAGCGTCCGCGCTCTCGAAGAGGGCTTCCGGCGTCACGTCGGCGTTCCGCCTGTGCGGTACCTCCGTCAGATCAGGCGCGCACGCCGCGCCCCCGGTGGCCGACCCCGAGACCGTGACAGCGACGTCCGTGGCCTACGCGTGAGGCTTGCTGCACTACGGCCGGTTCGCGGCCGAGTACCGCAAGGCCTACCACCGCTCGCCCTCGGAGAAGCTGGGGTCAAAGGCCCGGTAGCAACTTTCCCGTCGTGCCGGCGCGTGATCACTGGATACCCCCATTAACGCCCTGACCTGCCATGACTCCATCTATACACTCGAAGTATACTCTGTATATGCAGTGACCTTATGGTGATCATCCGCAGCCCCCTGGAACCTCGTCTTCCCGTCAGCAGGGTCGCTCGCCGGCCGGCCGCTGGGCCCTTCGCGTGGCCGGCGATCTCGGTCGTGGCGCCGTGCACCGCCCTCGCCCTGCTGGTCGAGGCCTGGCTGCAGGACTACCACGGCGACGAGCTCTACTTCCTGTCCGCGGCCCAGCACCTGTCCTGGGGCTACGCGGACCAGGGCGCCCTCGTGCCGTTCCTGGCGTGGCTCGGCGAAGGTTCGCCGTTGACCTTGCGGATTCCGGCGGTCCTCGCCACGGTCGTCGGCGTCGTGCTCACCGCGCTGCTCGCGCGGGAGTTCGGCGGCGGCCGCTGGGCGCAAACCGCCGCGGCGGCCGCGTACGCCGCTTCGCCCCGGGTGCTCGACACCGGATCGCTGCTGCTGACCCAGACGTTCGACATCCCGCTGTGGATCGCCACGACGTTGCTGCTGGTGCGCTGGGCCCGGACCGGCTCCGACCGCCTCTGGTGGGGCATGGGACTTCTCGCCGGGGTGGCGTTCACGGTCAAACCGCTGATCGCCGTGTTCTGGGCGTGCTGCGTCGCCGTGCTGCTGGCAACCCGCCGGCGGAGCGTGCCGTGGGCCGGGCTGGGGAAACTGCCCGCGCTCGCCGTGGCCGGTGCGTTGCCTTACCTGATCTGGCAAGGGTTTCACGGCTTCCCGCAGCTGACGCTCATCCCCGTCGTCGCGCAGGAGACCGGCGAGTTCGCCGGCGGCAACTGCGCGGGCCTGTTCCCGGTCTGCCGGGCCGCAGCCGCGGCCCGCATCAGTACCGCGGCGGGATCACGGTGGTGGCGACGGATCGCGTTGGGCGTTTCCGCGTTCTCCGGCGCCGTCGTCCTGGCGACCAGCCTGCTCTCCGGCGGACCTTCGTCACCGGCCTGGGCCACGGCGGCCACCCTCGAAGTCCGGGCCGAACAAGGCTGGAGCGGCTTCACCGACGCGGTGTCCACCGCCTACCACCACCTGCCACCCGCGACGACGATCGTCACCGACCACTACTGGCAGGCGAGCGCGCTGAACTGGTTCGGCGCGGGCCGCGGGCTGCCTCCCGCACACAGCCCCCACCGCGGCTTCTCCTACTTCGGCGAACCCTGGGACGCCGCGCAGGCGATCCTGTTCGTCGGCACCGACCCGGCCGAGTTGCCCACACACTGCCTGCGGGTGTCGGCAACCCCGGCCGACGGTGACCACGGTTTCGCCGGGCTCAACGAGGGCGTGCCGATCTGGCTGTGCAACACACCAAGGCAATCGTGGGAAACGCTGTGGCCGCAGCTGCGCCATTCCTGACCCGGCTGAGCCTTCAGCTGGTCGCGACCCAGGGCGCCAGCAGCACTTCCAGATCCGCATCCGACAACGCCTGCGGGCCGTTCTCGAACTCGTGCCAGCGCGAAGCGACGCGGGCGGCGTGGAAGTCCACGGAGTACGCGCGCATCAGCACGTACATGAAACTCTCCGAATCGAACCGCTCACCCAGCAACGTGCGGGCCGCGCGAGCAACCGCCACCCCGCCGGTGATGTCGCGCAGCTTCAGTTCTTCGGCAGCCGGGTCCAGCAGACACGGGGTTGAGATCACAACAGATTCTCCATCACTGAAACGAAAAACTCAGCCTTCGGCAGCCAACTGGCCACACGCGGCAGCAATGTCCTGACCACGAGTGTCACGCACCGTGCAGGCTACGCCCCCCGCGTTGACCAGCCGCACGAACTCCCGCTCCACCGGCTTCGGCGACGCATCCCACTTCGAACCCGGCGTCGGGTTCAACGGAATCACGTTCACATGCACCAACTGACCCAAGTGCTTCCGCAGCCGCTTAGCCAGCAACTCCGCCCGCCACGGCTGGTCGTTGATGTCCCGAATGAGCGCGTACTCGATCGACACCCGCCGACCGCTCGTGTCCGCGTAATACCGAGCGGCCGACAAGACCTCGTCCACCGACCAGCGATTGTTCACCGGCACCAACGTGTCCCGCAGCTCGTCATCCGGCGTGTGCAGCGACACCGCCAACCGCACCTGCATCTTCTCGTCCGCCAGCTTCCGGATCGCCGGTGCCAAACCCACCGTCGACACCGTCACCGAACGCTGCCCGATCCCCAAACCCGACGGCGCAGGCTCCGTGATCCGCCGCACCGCGGCCACCACCCGCTTGTAGTTCGCGAGCGGCTCACCCATGCCCATGAACACGATGTTCGACAACCGGCCGGGGCCGCCGGGCATGGCGCCGTCGCGCATGACGGCGGCGGCGGAGCGGACCTGGTCGACGATCTCGGCCGTCGAGAGGTTGCGGTCGAGGCCGCCCTGGCCGGTGGCGCAGAAGGGGCACGCCATGCCGCAGCCGGCCTGGCTGGAGATGCACAGCGTCGCGCGGTCGGGGTAGCGCATGAGCACGCTCTCGAGCAGCGTGCCGTCGTGGGCGCGCCACAGGGTCTTGCGGGTCGCGCCGGCGTCGGCGGTCAGGGCGCGGACCTCGGTGAGCAGCGACGGCATGAGGTCGGCGACGAGCCGCTCGCGCGAGGCCGCGGGGATGTCCGTCATGTCGGCCGGGTCGACGGTCAGGCGCGAGAAGTAGTGGTTCGACAGCTGCTTCGCGCGGAAGGCCTTCTCCCCCAGCTCCACCACAGCCTCCGCCCGCTCGGCGGAGGTGAGGTCGGCGAGGTGGCGCGGCGGCAGGCCGCGCTTGGGCGCATCGAAAACAAGGGGGAGGGCAGTCATAACCGATCCAGTATTCCACGTCCACCGGACACGCCGTCAGGACTCCCCCGACCATGTGCTGCCGGTCACCAGCCGGACGGGCCCGCCCGCAGCACCGCGGCCGCCTCGCGGACGGCGTCGACGATGAACTGGTAGCCCGTGCACCGGAAGCGGGCGGGGACCTCACCGCGGCGGCCCGCACTCTGTACGTGCACCGCAACACGTTGAAGTACCGGCTGACCCGGATCCGGGACGCGTTCGGGGTCGATGTCGAGATTCCCACGCAGCGCCTCGTCGCGGAGCTGCAGGTGGCGGTGTTCACCGGCCACCCGGAACTGCAACGAAGGCCGGACGCCACCGCGCCCGAACAGGAGTGACGCACCGTCCTCCGGCGGACCTGCACCGGAGGACGGTCGCGGCTCACGCCGTCAGGGCTTCGAACCGCCGCAGGGTCTCGTGGCGGCCCAGCGCCTGCGTGATCGAGTGCAGGTCCGGGCTGCGGGTTGAGCCGGTGATCGCGATGCGGATGATCTGCGAGGCCTCGCGGATCGAGCCCGGGAACGCGTCGGGGTTCTTCTTGAGTTCCTTGGCGTTCTTGGCGAAACCGTGCTTCGCCGCGACGTCGCGGATCTGCTGGAACCACTCCTGGCCGTCGTCGAGCTGTGTGTAGTTCGCGACGAAGTCCGACGCCACCGCGCGCACGACGTCCGGCGCCACGCCCAGTGCGGCGATGCGCTCGTCGTCCGGGCCGGTCACGGGCGCGTGCAGCTGCGGGAAGAAGAACCCGTAGACCGCGCGGAACTCGCTCCACTTCTTGAGGTCCTTGCGCGGGTTCTCGGCGCCTTCGCGCTCGACGGCCAGCGCGCGCAGCGCCAGCTCCTCCGACGACTCGAGCACCGACAGCAGCTCCGGGTCGAAGCGCTGCGCCCACGTGCGCACGGCGGCGAGGATCTCCGCGCCGGACATCGTGGCGATGTGGTCGGCGGAGATGTCGTCGAGCTTCACGAGGTCCACGAGCGGTCCCGCGACGCCCATCTCGTCGAGGTTGACCGGCTCGTCCAGCGCCTGGGCCAGCGGCAGCTCAGCGAGGCGGCCGTTGGCCAGCCCGCGCAGGTAGTACAGGACGGCCTCGACCGGGTAGCCGGCCTCGATGTAGAAGTCGACCGACGCCTCGGGGTCCTTGCGCTTGGACAGCTTGCGCTTGCTGCCGCCCTCCTGCTTCATCAGCGGGGCGATGTGCGCGTAGGTGATCGGCTCGAAGCCGAGCGCGTCGAACAGCTGCTGGTGCACCGGCACGGACGAGATCCACTCGTCGCCGCGGATGACGAGGTTCACGCGCATGAGGTGGTCGTCCACGGCGTGCGCGAAGTGGTAGGTCGGCAGCCGGGGGCTCTGGTCGGAGCTCTTGAGGATCACCACGTCGTTGCGGTTGGCCTCGGCCTCGATCGTGCCGCGGATGGCGTCGGTGAAGCGCACGCGCACGCCGGTGTCGTCGGGCGCGCGGAAGCGCACTACCCACGGCTCGCCGGCGTCGAGCTTCGCCTGCACGTCGGCCGGGTCGGCGTCGCGCCAGATCGCCCAGGAGCCGTAGTAGCCGGTGGGCAGCTTCGTGGCCTGCTGGCGCGCGGTGATGGACGCGAGCTCGTCCTTCGTCGCGAAGTCGATGTACGCGCGGCCTTCGCGCAGCAGCTGCCGCACGAAGGTCAGGTAGATCTGCTCGCGGCCCGACTGCTGGTACGGGCCGTAGTCGCCGCCGCGCAACGTGTCTTCGTCGGCCTGCAGGCCGAAGTAGGTGAAGCCGCGCTCGAACTGCTCCAGCGCGCCCTCGACCTCGCGCGACTGGTCGGTGTCCTCGACGCGCACCAGGTAGCGGCCGCCGGAGCGGCGGGCGACGTCCTGGTCGATCGTGGCCACGTAAATGCCGCCGATGTGCACGAACCCGGTGGGCGACGGGCCGAACCGGGTCACCTTCGCACCGTCGGGCAGCTGCCGCGCCGGGTAGCGCTGCTCCCAGTGCTCCGGCTCGGGCAGGTCCGCGGGGAACAAGGCGTCGATGACCACTCGGTCCAGCATGGGGGGTCGGGTCTCCCAGGTCGTCTCAGGTCTGTCGTTACGGGGCGTCTTCCTACTCCTTCGAGTATCTCCGACCACCGCAAACGCGCCTCGCGCAGGTCCCCGACAGTCGTTAGGTTGCATCGCGACCGTTTCCGATATATCGTGAACCAGTCGCAACCGATCAGCGAGATCGCGCCGGCGTCTCGATCAGGCGGTGCGCTCGGCCCCCGGCCGTTCCGACCGCCTGATCGAGACGCCGGCGCCAAGGCGATCTCGCACGCCCTGCCGGAGGCGGGGCAAACAACACAGCAAAGGAACATCGACATGAGGCACCCTCACCCCGGTGCGCGAGGCGCGCACCAACACGGAGAACACGGCCGTCCCGCTTTCGGCCCCTTCGGCCGCGAGTTCGGCGACTTCGGATTCGGCCCCGGCGGCCCGATGGGTCGCGGCCGGCGTGGCCACGGTCCCGGCGGACGGCGAGGCCACGGCGGCCCGCGTCGCGGCCGGCGCGGTGACGTCCGCGCGGCGATCCTGACCCTGCTCGCGGAGCAGCCGCGGCACGGCTACGAGATCATCCGCGAGATCGGCGAGCGCAGTGGCGGCTTCTGGAAGCCCAGCCCCGGCTCGATCTACCCGACGCTGCAGATGCTGGCCGACGAAGGCCTGGTCGTGAGCAAGGACGAGAACGGCAAGAAGCTGTTCGAGCTCACCGACGAGGGCCGCGCGGCCGCGGAGCAGCAGACCGGCGCCCCGCCGTGGGAGCACTTCGCCGAGGACGTCGACCCCGTCGAGGTCGACCTTCGCAAGGCAGGCGCCACGCTCGCGGCGGCGGTCGTGCAGGTGATGCGCGCCGGCAGCCCGAGCCAGCAGGCTCGGGTGGTCGACGTGCTCAACGAGGCCCGGCGCTCGGTCTACTCGATCCTCGGCGAGGTCGAGGAAACCGACGAGTCGCCGGAAGAAGCCGAGTGACCCGGCAGGACGAGGCCGGTGGGCTTGACCCGCGTGTGCACGCGGTAGCCCACCGGCAGCGTCACCCCGGCCCCGTCGGCCGTGCTGACCGTGCGTTTGTGCACGTCGGCCACGGCCCGCGCGGCGACCTGCGCGCTGAACTCGATCTTCAGCACTGACTCCATGGCGGCGTGGTCGGCGAACAACCAGCGCGTCGCCACGCGCCGGAGGCTGAAGCCCTCGCCTTCGAAAAACTTCTCGATCTCTACGGGGTCGTAGTGCGGGATGTCCGCCCGAAGCCAGCCGCCGTAGGGCTCGCTCGTCGCGTCGAGGTCCACGATCAGGATCGACCCGCCGGGCCGCAGCACGCGTTCCGCTTCACGCAGCCCCGGCTCGCAGCCGGGGCCGAAGAAGTACGCCGTGCGCGCGTGGACCACGTCGACGCTCGCGTCGTCGACCGGCAACCGCTGCGCGCGGCCTTCGCGCACTGACACGTTCGGCAGTTCCCGCACGCGCTTCGCCGCGTCGCGCGCCAGCGGTGCGTACGGCTCGACGCCGAGCACCGAGCGCGCGTCGCGGGCGAAGCGCGGCAAGTGGAATCCGTCACCACAACCGAGGTCGAGAACGTCGCGGCCGGTCCAGTCGCACTCCTCGCACAGGACGCGCCAGATCTCGCCGTCGACGTCCTGCGCGCGGTTCTCCACCTCGTAAGCCTGCTGGTAGTACCAGATGTTGGGGCTCGGCAAGACCTCCGTCGCGCGGGACAGGCGCGAGGAGCGGGAGAAGAGACGCACGAACTCCTCCAACGTCGGCGGCCGCGGCCCGGTTCCGGGTTCCGGGGCTCATGGCGAAAAAATCACCGGCACCGCATAGACTTTCGCACTCACCGTGAGGAGGCCGCGATGACCGTCGGTTCGGCCAGTTCAAGTCCGATTCCGGCCGGCCTCCCGTGCTGGATCGAGGTCGCCTGCCGCGACGAAGCGGTGTCGCAACAGTTCTACACGGGCTTGTTCGGCTGGCAGTACGACGTGCGCCGCGACCCCGCGGCGCCCACCGGCCGCTACTGGATCTCGTCGCTCGCCGGCGAGCCGACGGGCGGTCTCTACCAAGCCGGGGCGCAGAGCGAGCCCGGCTGGACGCTGCACGTCTCCGTGCCGCACACCGCGAGTGCGGCCGAGTGGGTGGAGCACCTCGGCGGCCAGGTGACGCTGGGACCCGTCGCGATCCCCGATCGCGGCAACATCCTGCACGCGATCGACGCGGCGGGCGCACCCGTGGTCTTCTGGGAGGCGCCGCAGGACTGGCGGTTCATGACCGGCATCCCCAACACCTTCAGCGGCGCCGACCTCAACGCGCACGACGGCCCGGCGGCCGATCACTTCTACACCAAGCTCTTCAACTACGCGAGCCACCAGATCGGCGACGGCGAGAGCGTCGACTACGCGGAATACCTCATCGAGCACACGCCCGTGCTCTACCGCTACGTGATGGGCCCGGAGTACAGCCGCGACACTCCCCCGCACTGGCTCGTCTACTTCGAGGTCGACCCGGCGCGCGGCTGCGACGCGACGGCGGGGCAGGCGCTGATGCTCGGCGGGGACGTGGTGATCCAGCCCTACGACACGCCCTTCGGCCGCATGGCGATCCTCGCCGACCCGGACGGCGCGGTGTTCGCGGTGATCGACCACTCGCGCACGCTCGACGACGTCGGCCGCGCCGAGGTCGACGACCCTTACGACGACTGATCTTCACGACGACTGAGCCTTACGACGACCGAGCCTTAGCAACCCCGTCAGCGCCGCGATCGCGGCGTAACCCCCGGCGACGATCCACATCGCCGTGCCCGGCAGCAGCCCGCCGACGAGCGCGACACCCACCGCGCCACCGGTCTGGCGCGCCGCGTTGAGCACGCCCGCGGCGATGCCTGCCTTGCCGGGCAACGCGTTCATGGCCAGCGACGTCATCGCGGGCATCGCGAGCGAGCAGAACCCGAAGACCAACGAGAACACCACCAGCAGCACCGGCGAGCGCTCGTCCTGCAGCACCGCCATCCCCGCCGCGCCGACCAGTGCCGTGAGGCTGCCGACGACGATCGGCGGGCGTGAGCCGAACCGGTGCGTGAGCCGGCCGCTGACGAACGCGTTGAGCCCCACCGCGAGTGTGAGCGGCACGAGGGCGAGCCCGGCGACGAGCGCGCTCAGGTGCCACACGCGTTGCAGGAACAGGGCGAGGCAGAACAGTGTGCCGTAGAGGCAGAAGTTGAACAGGCCGCCGATCGCCGTCGCCACGGCGAAGGCCCGTACGCGCAGCACGCCCAAGGGCAGCACGGGCGCGGCGATCGCCTTTTCCGCGACCACGAACGCGATCCCGGCCACGACGCCGGCACCGACGAGGACCAGCGTGGTCGCGTCCGCCCAGCCCGCGTGGCCGGCCTCGATGAGCCCGGCGACCACGCACGCCAGCGCGGCCGTGCCGAGGACCTGCCCGACGCCGTCGATGCGGGTTTGCCGGCGCGGCGTGGTTTCGGTGACGTACCGGCGGGTCAGCGCGATCGCGATCAACCCGACGGGGACGTTCACCGCGAAGACGAGCCGCCAGTCGGCCAGCCCGACCGCGAGGCCGCCGAGCATCGGCCCCGCCGCGAGCCCGACGCCACTCATGCCGCCCCACACGCCCAACGCGCGGGCCCGGGCGCCGACCTCGGGGAACTGGTGCACGATCAACGCCAGCGACGACGGCAGCAGCGCCGCCGCGCCGGCCCCCTGCACCGCGCGGGCGGCGACGAGCCACGGCAGGGAATCCGCTGCGGCACAAGCGATCGAGGCGAGGACGAACACCGCGACGCCGATCTCGAAGACGCGCCGCGAGCCCCACCGGTCCCCCGCCTCGCCCCACGCCAGCAGGAACGCAGCGAGCGCGACGGTGTAGGAGTCGACCACCCACTGCAGCGCGGCCGTCGACCGTTGGCCGAACTCGGCGCCGATGGCGGGCAGCGCGAGGTTCACGATGGTCGCGTCGAGCGTGATCATCACGAACCCGAGGCACACGGCGGCGAGCGCGAGCCGGGCCGGGGAACGTTCGCGGGTCGAAGCTGGGGTCGAGGCGGTCATGACCTCGAGTGAAACGCGCCGACGCTTCGGTGGTCCACGAACCGTTCGCTACCCCTGGGAGGCCGAAGCTCCCAGCGCAGGTCCGCGGGTCGGGTCGATCAGGCGGGTCAGGCGCGTCACGCGGGGACGAACGCCGACAGCAGCAACCAGGAGACGACGGCCGAGGGCAGCAGCGAGTCGAGGCGGTCCATGATGCCGCCGTGGCCCGGCAGGAGCGTGCCCATGTCCTTGATGCCGAGGTCGCGCTTGATCAGCGACTCGACGAGGTCGCCGAGCGTCGCGGTGAGCACGATGGCCGCGCCGAAGACCGCGCCCTGCCAGGTGTGGCCGTGGAGCATGAGGCTGATCGTGAGGATGCCGGCGACGATGCCGGCGACCATCGACCCGGCGAAGCCCTCCCAGGACTTCTTCGGGCTGATCGTCGGTGCCATCGGGTGCTTGCCGCCGAGCACGCCGGCGATGTAGCCGCCGGTGTCGGAGGCGACCACGGCGATGAGGAACGTGAGGACCCGGCCGACACCGTCCTCGGGCGGCACGAGCATCGCGGCGAACGCGCCGAACAGCGGCAGGTACGCGCTCGCGAACACCGACGCCGAGATGTCGCGCAGGTAGCCGTCGGCGCCGCCGGGCAGCCGCCAGAGCAGGCAGGCGAGCACCGTGATGACGAACGCCGTGAGCGCGCCCGCGCGGCCGAACGGCCAGGCCAGCCAGATCATCGCCTGGCCGCCGACGAGCACGGGGATCATCGCGACCTTGATGTTCGCGACGCGCTTGAGCACGCCGGCGAACTCGAAGGTGCCGACCCCGATCGCGATCGCGATGACCCCGATGAAAATGAAGCGGACGGTGAGCAGGGAAACGATGATGGCCGCGCCGAGCAGCACACCCACGCCGATGGCCGCGGGCAGGTTTCGCCCGGCCCGGGAGTCCTTCTTGGCCGGCTCCGGCTGCGCAGCGGGTTCCGGCTGTCCACCCGGTTCGGGCTTGTCAGCCGGCTCTGGCTGCGGGGTGTGCTCCACCCGCTCTTCTCGTTCCTCGCTCACCTGGCTCATCAGACCTCGAGCAGCTCGGCTTCCTTGTGCTTCACCAGCTCGTCGACCTGGTGCACATAGGTGTCGGTGAGGTTCTGCAGCTCCTTCTCGGCGCGCGCGACCTCGTCCTCACCCGCTTCGCCGTCCTTGGCGATCCGGTCGAGCTCTTCCTTCGACTTGCGGCGGATGCTGCGGATCGAGACGCGGGCGTCCTCGCCCTTGCTCTTCGCGACCTTCACCATCTCCTTGCGCCGCTCTTCGGTGAGCTGCGGGATGACGATGCGGATCACGTTGCCGTCGTTGCTCGGGTTCACGCCGAGGTCGGACTCGCGGATGGCCTTCTCGATGGCACCGAGCTGCGTCTGGTCGTAGGGCTTGATCAGCGCCATGCGCGCCTCGGGCACGTTGACACTCGCCAGCTGGTTGAGCGGGGTCATCGCGCCGTAGTACTCGACGACGATGCGCGAGAACATCGACGGGGTGGCCCGGCCGGTCCGCACCGACGTCAGGTCGTCCTTCGCGACGGACACCGCTTTTTCCATCTTCTCCTCGGCGTCGAGGAGGGTCTCGTCGATCACGGCTACTCCCGGTGTTGTGATTGTCGAACCTGTGCTGATCCCAGCAGGTCTAGGCCGACGCCCCGTCGGCGGGGGTGTTGACCAGCGTCCCAATCCTCTCACCACTCACCGCACGGGCGATGTTCCCCTCGGTGAGCAGGTTGAAGACGATGATCGGCATGTTGTTGTCCATGCAGAGGCTGAACGCGGTGGCGTCGGCGACCTTGAGGCCGCGCTCGAGCACCTCGCGGTGGCTGATCTCGTGGAACATCGTGGCGCTCGGGTCGGTCTTCGGGTCGGCGGTGTAGACACCGTCCACGGCCTTGGCCATGAGCACGGCTTCGCAGCCGAGCTCCAGCGCGCGCTGCGCGGCGGCGGTGTCGGTGGAGAAGTACGGCATGCCGACCCCGGCGCCGAAGATGACCACGCGGCCCTTCTCCAGGTGCCGCTCGGCGCGGCGCGGGATGTACGGCTCGGCGACCTGGCCCATCGTGATGGCGGTCTGCACGCGCGTGGGCAGGCCTTCCTTCTCCAGGAAGTCCTGCAGGGCCAGGCAGTTCATCACGGTGCCCAGCATGGCCATGTAGTCGGCGCGGTCACGGTCCATCCCTCGCTGGGACAGCTCCGCGCCGCGGAAATAGTTACCCCCGCCGATCACCACCGCCACCTGCACGCCGGTGCGCGCGACCGCGGCAATCTGGCGCGCAACGGAGTGGACGACGTCGGGGTCGACCCCGATCGAGCCGCCACCGAACATCTCGCCGCCCAGTTTCAGCAGCACCCTTCGGTAGCCACCGTCGACCCGGTCACCCATTTGTGTGTCGCCTCCCGTGTTCACTCGCCGCGGACCCCTTCGTGAGGGAGCATCCTCGGCCGGACCCGACTGTGCCCCGTCCCCGCACCGCGGAGACGGGGCACAGTCGCAGAACTTAGACCCAGTACCTCGCTCAGGCCTGGCCGACCTCGAACCGGGCGAACCGGGTCACGGTCACGCCGGCCTCGTCGAGCAGAGCCTTCACGGTCTTCTTGTTGTCCTTGACCGACGGCTGGTCGAGCAGCACGTTGTCCTTGTAGTACGCGGTGACCTTGCCCTCGATGATCTTCGTGAGGGCCTGCTCCGGCTTGCCCTCTTCGCGGGCGGTCTGCTCGGCGATGCGGCGCTCGTTCTCGACGATCTCGGCCGGCACCTCCTCGCGGGTCAGGTACTTCGCGCGCAGCGCGGCGACCTGCATGGCGGCACCGCGGGCGGCGTCGGCGTCGTCACCGGTGAACTCGACGAGCACGCCCACGGCCGGCGGCAGGTCCGAGCCGCGGCGGTGCAGGTAGGTGGCGGTCTTGCCCTCGAACGCGACCACGCGGCGCAGCTCGAGCTTCTCGCCGATGCGGGCCGAGAGCTCCTGCACGGTTTCGATCACGGGCTTGCCGTCGAGGTCGGCGGCCTTGAGGGCCTCGACATCGCTGGTCTTGAGGGTCTTCGCGACCTCGACGATCTTCGCGGCGAGCTGCTGGAAGTCGTCGTTCTTGGCGACGAAGTCGGTCTCGGAGTCGAGCTCGATGAGCACGCCGCCTTCGCCGGTGACGAGGCCCTCGGCGGTGGCGCGCTCGGCGCGCTTGCCGACGTCCTTGGCACCCTTGATGCGCAGGAACTCGACAGCCTTCTCGAAGTCGCCTTCGTTCTCTTCGAGGGCCCTCTTGCAGTCCATCATGCCGGCGCCGGTCATCTCGCGCAGGCGCTTCACGTCAGCGGCGGTGTAGTTCGCCATCGTGTTGAATCCGTCCGTTTCAGGTACGTGTGAGGTGATCAGCGCCCGGGCGGCCCTGCGCGGGCCGCCCGGACACGGTGGATCAGGAGTTGGCCGGGGCCTGCTCGGTCACGGCTTCGGGGGTCGCCTCGGTGGCGGCCTCGGTAGCGGCCTCGGTGGCCGCCTCCGTCGCGGCAGCCGCCTCGGTGGCGTCCGCGGCAGCGGTCTCCGAGCCGGCGAGCAGCTCCTTCTCCCACTCGGCCAGCGGCTCGTCCGACGCCACGCCCGGCTCCGGCTTCGCGTCGGCCGACGCGCCACCTCGGCTCGAACGGGCCATCAGCCCGGCGGCGGCGGCCTCGGCCACCACCTTGGTGAGCAGCGCGGCCGAGCGGATCGCGTCGTCGTTGCCCGGGATCGGGTAGTCGACCTCGTCCGGGTCGCAGTTGGTGTCGAGGATCGCGACGACCGGGATGTTCAGCTTGCGAGCCTCGCCGACGGCGATGTGCTCCTTCTTCGTGTCGACGATCCACACCGCGCTCGGCACCTTGGCCATGTCGCGGATACCGCCGAGGGTCTTCTCGAGCTTGTCCTTCTCACGGGTGAGCGTGAGGATCTCGCGCTTGGTGAGACCCGCGAAGCCGCCGGTCTGCTCCTGAGCCTCGAGCTCCTTGAGGCGCAGGAGGCGCTTGTGCACGGTCTGGAAGTTGGTCAGCATGCCGCCGAGCCAGCGCTGGTTCACGTAGGGCATGCCCACGCGCGCGGCCTCGTTGGCGATGGCTTCCTGAGCCTGCTTCTTCGTGCCGACGAACATGATCGTGCCGCCGTGCGCGACGGTTTCCTTGATGAACTCGAACGCACGGTCGATGTACGTCAGCGTCTGCTGCAGGTCGATGATGTAGATGCCATTGCGCTCGGTGAAGATGTAGCGCTTCATCTTCGGGTTCCACCGACGCGTCTGGTGCCCGAAGTGCACGCCGCTGTCGAGCAGCTGCTTCATGGTGACGACGGCCATTGCCGGAATCACACCTTCTCTGTAGTCGCGCACCCCCGCGGTTCGCGCCCGCGGACGTGCTCGTTCGGTTTGTCGCTCGCGGCCGGGTGACCGCTCGCCCTGGTGCTCGTGCCGGCATCCGGACCCCGCGGTTCTCACTTCCGAGAACCCCAGGGACCGCCGGGCGCCGTGCGACTCCTCCGTCCGGACCTCCGCTGGTGTTTCAAGCGGAACCGGCCGGGGCTGCGCGCACGAGCACGCGAAGTCAGCCCAGCGAGTGGGCTGCGGGAAAGATTCTACCCCCTGCCACCAGGGGCGCCCCCACCGGCAGCGCTCCCGCCCGGCGGAGTTGTCCACAACTCGGGCCACCTGTGGACAACTCGCCTTGTTGGCAGGGTGCCGGTCAGGGGGTGCCTCATGATCGAACCCGTGACGACGACCTCGTGTTCCTCGATGCGTTCCTTGATGCCGCGGCCAGGCTTTGCACTGGGGCGTGGCGGTTTGCGGCCGGTGCGTGTTCTGCGTGCTTCGGGCGTTGGCGCTTCTGCTGCGTTCGACGCTCCGGGTGTTCTGGCCGCTTCAGGCGGCCAGCGGTCTTCGGTTGCGCTGGGTGCTCTGCGGATGCCTTGGGTCTCCCGATCCGCTCCACCTGAGCAGTCTCCTCAGCGGGGACGACATCGGCGCCCTGCCCCACGGTTGTGGATGCGCTGGCTCGAGGTGCTGCGCCGGGCCGTGGCGCGGACCCGGTACGTGATGGCCGCCGCGCTGGTGCTGCTCACCGTGTTGCCCGGCGCGTGGGCCGGACGGGCACTCGCGGACGTCCCACCTTCGCCGAATGTCGGCGCGCAAGCGGGACGGTTGGCCTGGCCGCTCACGCCCCGGCCGAAAGTCACCCGGTTCTTCGAACCACCCGCCACGGTCTACGGGCCCGGCCACCGCGGCGTCGATCTGGAAGCCGCTGCGGGACAACAGGTTCTCGCGGCCGACATGGGCGTCGTGATCTTCGCGGGCGAGGTCGGGGGCCACGGCGTCGTCGCGGTGGACCACGACGGTGGCCTCCACACGACCTACCTGCCGCTCACCCCGGCCGTGGCCACCGGAGACCAGGTGTACCGCGGCCAGCCGCTGGGGACCGTGGCCGCCGGGCACCCCGGCTGTCCCACCGCCACGTGCCTGCACTGGGGCGCCCGCAAAGGAGAGGAGTACGTCGATCCGCTGGCCCTCGTCGGCACGCCGGGCCGAGTCCGCCTGAAACCCTGGGCCGACCCGCACTGACCGGGCGCGCGCTCAGGTGCTCGGCTGCTCCGTGAGCTTCGCGCGCAGCCGCATCACGGCGCGGGTGTGGAGCTGGCTCACGCGGGACTCCGTGACGCCCAGGACCTTGCCGATCTCGGCGAGCGTGAGGCTTTCGAAGTAGTAGAGGCTGACCACGATCTTGTCGCGCTCGGTCAGCTGGGCGATGGCCTCCGCGAGCTGGCGGCGGTTGTCCTGGTCGACGAGGACGGCGACGGGGTCGACGGCGCCGTCGTCGGGGATCGTGTCGACGAGCGAGCCGCTGTCCTTGCCGGCCGCGACGAGGTCCTCCAGCGCGACGACGCTGGTGAGCTGGAGCTGGCCGTAGAAGTCGCGCAGGTCGTCGAGGCCGATGTTGAGCTCGGTGGCCAGCTCGGCGTCGGTGGGGGTGCGGTGCAGGCGCGCGCCGAGGCGCTCGAGGGCGCGCTCGGCCTCCTTCGCCTTGCTGCGCACGGCGCGGGGCACCCAGTCCTGGGAGCGCAGATCGTCGAGGATCGCGCCTCGGATGCGCTGCATCGCGTAGGTCTCGAACCGCAGCCCGCGCGCGGGCTCGAACTTCTCGATCGCGTCGACGAGGCCGAAGATGCCGGACTGCACGAGATCGCCCACGTCGACGTGCGTCGGCAGGCCCGTGCCCACGCGGCCGGCGACGTACTTCACCAGGGGCGCGTAGTGCAGCACCAGCCGGTCGCGCGACATCTGGTCCGGCTTGTCGGCGAACTGCTGCCACAAAGCTTGGATGCCCGCGTCGACGTCATGACCGGGGCGCCCGTCCTCGCTGACGGCGCCCTCGCCTCCGGCAGTGCTCACCCCGGCGTCCGTGACTTGCGGCGTGGAGGTCATTGCACGGTCGTTCTCGGCATGCGGCTCAGTATGGTCTCCGTGCTCGTGCGGATGCGCGTGCGCCGGTGGTTCGGCCCCGGGTTTTCCGGCCGAGCCGCCACCGGCCTCGTCAGGCCCGTGGGTGTGCTCGGTCATGGATCGCCTTCAGCCGATCGACGGTCACGTGAGTGTAGAGCTGGGTCGTGGCAAGCGTAGCGTGACCGAGCAGTTCCTGAACGCTCCTGAGATCGGCACCTCCTTCCAGCAGATGGGTAGCGGCCGAGTGACGTAGTCCGTGTGGCCCCATGTCCAGTGCTCCGGGTACCGCGGCCACTGCCTCGTGCACCACGCGCCGCGCCGCGCGCGGATCGAGCCGGCTGCCGCGAACCCCCAGGAAGAGGGCCTGTTCCGACTTCGGGCCGGCCAGTTCCGGGCGCCCCGCGTCGAGCCACGCGGTGAGTGCTTCGGCCGCCGGAACGCCGAACGGCACCGTCCGTTCCTTGTCCCCTTTCCCGATCACCGAGACGACACGCCGCCCGAAATCGACCGCGCCGACGTCCAGACCACACAACTCAGACACCCGGATGCCACTCGCGTACAGCAGTTCGACGAGCGCACGGTCACGCAGTGCAACCGGATCCCGCTGCTCGGCTCCCATCGCGGCCGCCTGCATCAGCTCGTCCGCCTGATCGGCCCGCAGCACGCCCGGCAATGTCCGGTGCGCCCGCGGCGCCGCGAGCCGGCCGCCCGGGTCCGCCTTCAGCCCGCCCTGCCTGTGTGCCCACGCGGTGAACGTCCGCGCCGCCGCCGCCCGCCGCGCCAAGGTCGTTCGACCCGCCCCGTCGGACCGCTGCCCGGCAAGCCACGCGCGCAGCAGCCCGATGTCGAGATCGGCGAGCCCGCGGCTGTCGTCCTCCGCCGCGGTCAGGAACCCCAGCAACGACACCACGTCGCCCACATACGCCCGCACCGTGTGCGGCGACAGCCCGCGCTCCAGCGTCAGATGCCGTTCGTACTCGGCCACCACCGCGCGCTCCGGCCCGGGCAACCCCTCGCGCACCGCCCGCAGATCCGGCCGCTGCGCGCCTTTCCGGTGCCCCGAGACACGCGGGACCGCGTCCCGGCGGGCGCTCGCTGACGACATGGCGATCACGCTGCGCGAACCACCGCCCGAGGTCAAGCATCGCCACGCCGTTTTCCTCTGTGCCGCATGCACATTCCGGGGCCACGTGGGTTGTGCGCCATCCGGCCGAGCGCCACGGTCGTCGCCGTTCACCGAGGTGCGAGCGGGTGGTGGGGCGCCGGCGGGTGCCGCACCACGCGACCGAACAGCCTGTCCGGCGCCGATCACGGTCCTGCGGACCTGCGCGGATACCGTGCGGGCGTGCGGCCAAGCGCGGCGGCGTCCGGCGCCATCCGGCGGCGAGCGGTCAGGGGCCACCTACGAAATTCGGTGCCGTTCGCTGCAGATCGATCCGTGGCCACCCGTAACCGCCCTCCGTGCGGCCGAGCGCGACGACAAGCGCCGTTCACTTTGGTGCCGCGCGGACGATGCGGCGCCACCCGGTGTCGCCGCGGACGGCGAAGCCGTCGATTTCCAGCTCGGGCAACAGGGCGCGCACACGGTCGACCGGGACGCCCGATTCGGTGGCGACCTGATCGGCCGAGCGGCCGGCGCGGGGTACGAGTGCTTCGTAGACGCGGAGGGCTTCGGGGGCGAGGACGTCGGTGGGGCGGCGCGGCCGGGGGTTTTCCGGTTCGGCGGCGGGGCCGAACCGGCCGACGGTGTCGACGACCTCGTCGACGGAGGTGACGAGGGTGGCCTTGCAGTCGCGGATGAGGGCGTGGCAGCCGGCGGAGTTGCCGGACTGGACGGGGCCCGGCAGTGCCATCACGACTTTGCCGAGGGCACCCGCGGTGGTGGCGGTGTTGCGCGCGCCGCTGCGAATGCCGGCTTCGATGACGACGGTGCCGTCGGTGAGACCGGCGATGAGGCGATTGCGGACGAGGAAGCGGTGGCGCGCGGGAGGGGTGCCGGGGGCGTACTCGCTGACGACGGCGCCGCCGTTGTCGGCTATGCGCCTCAGCAGGTCGACGTGGCCGGCCGGGTAGCCGATGTCGACGGCGCAGCCCAACACCGCGACCGTGACGCCCCCTGCGCCGAGGGCACCGCGGTGGGCGGCGCCGTCGATGCCGAGGGCCGCGCCGGAGAAGACCGGGACGTCGCGGGTCGCAAGGCCGTGGCCGAACTCGGCGGAGTTGTGTTCTCCGTAGTTCGTCGCGAGGCGCGCTCCGACGACGGCGACCGCGCGGTCGGCTGCCTTCGCGAGGTTCGCGCCGCCGCGGACCCAGAGGGCGAGCGGGGCGGCGACGTTCTCGACTCCGCGGCCGCTCGCGACCGCCAGCGAGAGCAACGGCCACGCCGGCCACTCGTGGTCCTCGGGCACGACCAGACGGGCTCGGGTTTTCGCGGCCGTCTCCAGATCTTGCTCGGCCAGGTCGACATCGCGTCGGGCCGCGGTTTCGCGACGGACCTTGTCGGGACAATCGCCGCTGCGGACGCGGGCCGCGGCCTCGACCGGGCCGCGCTCCCCCACGAACGCGACCAACGCCGGCGCCGGCGGCTCGGCGACGCGCAGCAGGTAGGCGCGGGCGAGGCGTTCTTCATCGGTGGCGGTGGCGACCGGCTGTTCGGTGGGCAGGGCCGTCATGCCGCACCTCTCAGTCTCACGAGCGACAGCGGGCGCGGCACGAGAATGGCGCGGACGCGGGCGCGATCGCGTTCGGGCGGGTTGTGGGGATTCGGAACGAGACGCAGGTGGCGTTTCACGGCGGATTCCTTTCGGGGGCGGGTCATGCGGCGGTCCTTTCTCGGAAGTCGAGCGCGGCGGCGACGTGGTCGGGGGTCGGGTGGGGCGTGGCGGACAGGTCGGCGAGCGTCCAGGCGATGCGAAGGCAACGGTCGGCACCGCGGGCCGTGAGGAGGCCGCGGTCGAGGGCGCGGTCGAGCAGGGCGGTGGTGGGCGACGGCAACACGAACTCGCGGCGGAGGGCGGGGCCGGGGACGTCGGAGTTGGCGCGCCAGCCGTGCGTGCGCCAGCGGTGGGCCGCACGGTCGCGGGCGGCCAGGACGCGGGCGCGGACCGCCTCGGACGATTCGGGCTCCGCGGACTGGTGAGCGGAGATGGCGGTCAGCGGACGCAGGCGCACGCGGAGGTCGACGCGGTCCAGCAGCGGCCCTGAGATCCGCCCGAGGTAACGGCGGCGGACGATCGGCGAGCAGATGCAGTCGGTCTCACGCGGCGGCGCGCAGGGGCACGGGTTGGTGGCCAGGATGAGCTGGAAGCGGGCCGGGTAGCGGACGGAGCCCCTCGTGCGGGCGATGCGGACCTCGCCTTCTTCGAGGACGGTGCGTAGAGAATCCAAACGCTGTGCGCCGAACTCACATACCTCGTCGAGGAAAAGAACTCCTCGGTGAGCACGGCTGATCGCGCCGGGGCTCGCGATCCCGCTGCCACCACCTACCAGTGCCGCAACGGTGATCGAGTGGTGCGGTGCCACGAACGGCGGGACGGTCACCAGCGGCGAAGCCTTCGACAGGGAGCCGTCGATGGAGTGGATGGCTGTGACCTGCAGTGATTCCTCCTTGGATAATGGCGGCAACAGACCCGGCATTCGCTTGGCGAGCATGGTCTTGCCGACACCCGGAGGACCGGTCAGCAACAGTTGATGCCCACCCGCCGCGGCGACTTCCAGCGCCCAACGGGCCTCTGGTTGGCCGACCACATCGGCAAGGTCCGGTACAGGGGCCGCTTCTGCCGCCACCGCTTCGGGGCTCGACTCGAGTTCGCCCTCACCCTTAAGCCAGGCGACGAGGTCAGATAGGCGCGACGCACCGGCGATCTCGAGGTCGTCGACGAGCGCAGCTTCGTAGAGCGACTCCATCGGGACGACAGCGCGCTCGTACCCCGCTGCCCGCGCAGCCAGCAGTCCGGGCAGGACACCGCGGACTGGGCGGATCCGACCGTCGAGCGCCAGCTCGCCCAACAGAATCGTGCGCAAGAGCTTTGTGGCTGGTACAGCGCCGCTGGCAGCAAGCACCGCGGCGGCTATCCCCAAGTCGTAGCCAGAGCCCACCTTCGGCAAGTTCGCGGGCGACAACCCGAGTGTGACTTTGCCGTCGGGCCAGGGCTGGCCCGAGTTGCGGATGGCCGAGCGCACACGATCCTTCGCCTCACGCAGCCCGGCATCGGGCAGTCCGACCAGGGTCACCCGGCTGAGCCCGCCGCCCAGGTCGGCCTCGATCTCGATCACCCGGCCTTCGATTCCCAGCAGTGCTACCGACCAAGCCTTCGCGATGGGCATCAGAAGGCTCCCGCGATGTGGTGGACCTGTGGGTGGGCCCCGGCGGGGGCGAAGACGGTCACGACGTCGTAGCGGGTGCGGCACCAGCCGACGCGGTGGGCGCGCAGCCAGCGTTGGGCGGCGCGGTGGACGCGGGTGATCTTTTCGGCCGTCACGGATTCCGCGGGGGAGCCGTAGGCGTTGGTGGCGCGGGTTTTGACCTCGCAGAAGACGACCTTGTCGCCGTCGGCCAGTACGAGGTCGAGTTCGCCTTCGCGGCAGAGCCAGTTGCGGCTGAGCACCACCAGGCCCGCGTTCTGCAGGTGCCGGGCCGCCAGGTCTTCGCCCCAGCGGCCGAACGCGCGGCGCCACTGGGCGCCCGGGTCCGGGCCGTCGTTCATCGCTCCCCCTCGGCCGCGCCGTCGCCGGGCCTTTGCCGGCTGTCACGATGCGTGTGCGATCAACCGTCGCAGAGTGACGAGGGAAGGCGCCACCATCGAAAAGCCGGGCTGTGGACAACTGGGGGGTTGTGGATAACCGTGGCAAGCCTGACGGCAGGTGGCGTGAAAATGTCGGTGCCCGGTGCTAGCGCCGGGAACGCAAAACGGCCACCCGGGCGAACCCGGGTGGCCGGTGAAACCGAGAGGGACCTCAGCCCGAGAAGGGGCCGTCCTCAGGGAGGCGCAGGTCGGGTTTGTCGAGTTCCTCCACGTTGACATCCTTGAACGTGATGACGCGGACGTGCTTCACGAAGCGGGCCGGGCGGTACATGTCCCAGACCCACGCGTCCGACATGCGGACCTCGAAGTACACCTCGCCGCCGCCGTCGCGTACCTGTACGTCGACTGCGTTGGCCAGGTAGAACCGCCGCTCGGTCTCCACCACGTACGAGAACTGGCCGACGATGTCGCGGTACTCGCGGTACAGCGAGAGCTCCATCTCGGTCTCGTACTTCTCGAGATCCTCTGCGCTCATGAAATCCGCGCCCCTCCTCGCGTTCGTCTTGCTGCTCCGGCGGCGGAGCGTTCATTCTTACCCACCGAGCGGGCCAGGGCACGGACCGGCGCGCTCGGGTTTTCCCGAGAACCATTCTCCTCCGCGGCGGCTTCCGAAGCCGCGTTCTCCAGAGCAGCGTAGGTGAGCACGACCGGATGCGGTGGGGTGAGTCCGTGTGCGAGGGCCGCGGTGGCCACATTCGTGTAGGACCAGCGGTGCGCGGGGCTCGGGCCGTGCTCGGTGAGAGCCCGCAGGTGGTCGGCGGTGCTGTAGCCCTTGTGCACGTCGAAGCCGTAGTGCGGCAGCTCGCCGTGCAGGCCGGCCATGATGCGGTCACGCGTCACCTTCGCGAGCACCGACGCGGCGGCGATGCTGGCCACGCTGCGGTCGCCCTTGATGACCGCGACGTTGGGCGCCGGGATGCCCGGCACCGGGAAACCGTCGGTGAGCACATACCCCGGGTGGTCGCGCAGAGCGGCGACCGCGCGCCGCATCCCCTCCAGGTTCATCACCCGGATGCCAAACAGGTCGACCTGTTCGGACGGGATCACGATCACCGCGTAGTCGAGGGCGCGCTTGAGGACCAGGTCGTAGACGCGGTCACGGGCCTTCGCGGTGAGCAGCTTCGAGTCGGTGAGCTCCGGCAGCCGCGCGCCGTCGCCGGGGCGCAGCACGCAGGAGGCCACCACCAGCGGGCCCGCGCACGCGCCAGCGCCGGCCTCGTCCACGCCGGCGACGGGGCCCAGGCCACGGCGTTCGAGAGCACCCTGCAGACCCCAGAACAGCTCGCCGCGCACGACGGCGCGCGGCGGCCGCAGGGGTTCGGCCGGGGTTCGGGGAGCGGGAACGGTCACTGCCAACCTTCTCGGGCGGGGCACCCTAACGGCGCGCCTTGCGCAGGCCCGCCTTCACTCGCCGGCCGACGAACAGCGTGGGCACGGCCGCGGCGAACCCGACGCCGAGCGGCAAGCCCTCCTGCCACGCCGGGGCACCGAGGGCCACCGGCTGCGCGTTCGCCTGCGGATCGTGGTCCGAGACCCCGCCCCAGCGACCCGGCGGGAAGACGATGATCCGGGCCTTGCCGATCACGTCGCTCACGGGCACGGCGCCGTTGGCACCGCCCTGGCCCTGGTAACGCGAGTCGGCCGAGTTGTTGCGGTTGTCGCCCATCACCCACAAGGTGCCCTGCGGCACCTTGACCGGCGCGAACGAGTCCTGCATCGCGTGGTCGGGGTTCTCCCAGTGGATGTACGGCTCGTCGAGGGCCTTGCCGTCGACGATCACGCGGTTCTGCGGATCGCAGCACTGCACGGTCTGGCCGCCGACGGCGATCACGCGCTTCACGAAGTCGCGCTCGTCCGGCGGGGCGAAGCCCACCAGCGAGCCGAGACCCCGCAGGCCGCGGACGATGACGTTGGTGGATTCCTGCGGCGCGATCTCGTTCTCAGTCCACGCGGGCGGACCCTTGAACACGACCACGTCGCCCGGCGAGGGATCCGTGAAGTCGTAGGTGACGCGGTCGACCAGAATCCGGTCGCCCGTGCAGCCGGGGCAGCCGTGAAGCGTGGCCTCCATGGACCCCGAGGGGATCATGAAGACCTTCGCCAGGAAGGCCTGGATCAGGATCGTGAGCACCAGGGCGATCACGATCAGGATCGGCAGTTCCTTCCAGAACGACCGCTTCTTCTGAGGCTTGCCCCGCCGGTGGGAGCCCCGACGCTCCTCGGAACGAGAGTCCTCCGAGCCGTCGGGGTCATCCTCAGCGGCGTTCTGGGGCACGGGGTCGACCACGTCGCCAGGCTACCGGGTACCGCCTTGCCACTCAGGAGGCAGAGGTGGTCTCGCGGTTCTCGCGACGCTCCTTGATCTTCGCCTTCTTGCCACGCAGGTCGCGCAGGTAGTAGAGCTTCGCGCGCCGCACGTCGCCGCGCTTGAAGACCTCGACCTCGGCCAGGTTCGGCGAGTGCACCGGGAAGGTGCGCTCGACGCCCACGCCGAACGAAACCTTGCGCACGGTGAAGGTCTCGCGGACGCCGCCGCCCTGGCGGCGGATCACGACGCCCTGGAAGACCTGGTTGCGCTCGCGGTTGCCCTCGATGACGCGGACGTGGACCTTGAGCGTGTCGCCCGGGCGGAAGTCCGGGATGTCGGAACGCAGGGAGTGCGCGTCCAGCGCGTCCAGGGTGTTCATCGGTGGTCCGTCCTCGTCGATTCGTGTAACTCGGGTACTTCTCCCCGGGCGCGCAGCAATGCTGCTGCAACTACACCAGGGGCTGATGGCGGGCTCGTGAACGAGGCGGTCCACTCACGCCAACCTGTCGATTATGGCAGAGGCGCTGGTGCTCGCTTCGCACGGGGTCTAGCCGAGGTCCTCGCCGAGCCGGTCGAGTACCTCGTGATCTCGGCTGTTCAGACTACCCTCCGGCAACCGGGCCAGAAGATCCGGGCGCCGCAGGGCCGTGCGTTCCAGCGCCTGATCGCGCCGCCAGCGCTCCACGAGCGCGTGGTTCCCGGAGCGCAGGACGTCGGGCACCGCCAGGTCGCGCCACACTTCCGGGCGCGTGTAGCTGGGGCCTTCGAGCAGCCCGTCGGAGAACGAGTCCTCGGCCGCCGACCGCGCGTTGCCGAGCACGCCCGGCAGCAGCCGGACCACGGCCTCCACGATCACCAGCACCGCGGCCTCGCCGCCGACCAGCACGTAGTCGCCGATCGACACCTCGTCCACGGGCATGCGGCGCGCGGCGTCGTCGACCACGCGCTGGTCGATGCCCTCGTAGCGGCCGCACGCGAAGACCAGGTGCTTCTCCCTGGCGTACGCGTGGGCCAGCTCCTGGGTGAACGGCTTGCCCGCCGGCGTCGGGACCACGAGCCGGGTCTCCTGCCCGCAGACCTCGTCGAGCGCCGGGCCCCAGATCTGGGGCTTCATGACCATGCCGGGGCCGCCGCCGTACGGCGCGTCGTCGACCGCGCGGTGGACGTCATGGGTCCACTCGCGCAGGTCGTGCACGCCGATCTCGATGAGGCCGCGATCGATCGCCCGGCCCAGCAGCGCGGCGCGCAGAGGGTCGAGGTACTCGGGGAAGATCGTGACGACGTCGATGCGCACGCTCACCACCTCCGGTGCGAGGGGAACGGGATCACGTCAGTCCTCGTCCAGCAGGCCTTCGGGCGGGTCCAGCACCACGCGCCCGCCCGCGACGTCGACCGTCGGGACGATCGCGCGCACGAACGGCACGAGCACCTCACGGCCGTCGACGTCGAGCTCCAGCAGCTCCCCCGCCGGCGAGTGGACGACCTCGACGACCTTGCCCACGACCGTGCCGTCGGCCAGCTCGGCGCTGAGGCCGGCCAGCTCGTGGTCGTAGAACTCGTCGGGGTCGCCCGTCGGCGGGAGTGCGGCGGTGTCGATGAGCAGCAACGCGCCGCGCAGGGTCTCGGCGACGTCGCGCGTGGGGACCTGTTCGAAACGCACCAGCAGCCGCCCGCTGTGTTCGCGGGCGGCTGTGATGGTGAGATCCCTCTTGCTGCCGTCACGCAGCTGCGTCGTGACGACCGCACCGACGGCGAACCGCTGTCCGGGCGAGTCCGTGCGCACATCCACCGCGAGTTCCCCGCGGATGCCGTGCGCCTTGGCGATGCGGCCGACTACGACGTCCATCCTGACCGTCCGAGTTCCGCCGCGGGTCAGCGATCGGTGTCGACGACGTCCACACGGACGCCGCGGCCACCGATGCCGCCCATCACGGTGCGCAGAGCGGTCGCCGTGCGACCGCCCCGGCCGATCACCTTGCCGAGGTCGTCGGGGTGCACGTGCACCTCGAGCGTGCGGCCACGGCGAGTGGTCAGCAGCTCGACCCGGACCTCGTCCGGGTTGTCGACGATCCCGCGCACCAGGTGCTCGAGTGAGTCAGCGAGAAAACTCACTCGGACTTCTCGCCCTCAGCGGCTTCGGCCTTCTCGGCCTCGGCCTTCTTGGGAGCGGACTTCTTCTTCGGCGTGGTGGCCTCGGCGGAGGGCTCCTCGCCGGCCGCGGCCAGCGCCGCGTTGAACAGGTCCTGCTTGGACGGCTTCGGCTCGGCCACCTTCAGGGTGCCCTCGGCGCCCGGCAGGCCCTTGAACTTCTGCCAGTCACCGGTGATCTCGAGGATGCGCTGGACCGGCTCGGTCGGCAGGGCGCCGACGCCCAGCCAGTACTGGGCGCGGTCGGTGTCGACCTCGATCAGGCTCGGCTCTTCCTTCGGGTGGTACTTGCCGATCGTCTCGATGGCCTTGCCATCCCGGCGGGTGCGCGCGTCGGCGACGATGATGCGGTAGTACGGCGCACGGATCTTGCCGAGGCGCTGCAGCTTGATCTTGACGGCCACGGGTGTGGGTACTCCTCAGTGCTGGTGCAGGGTGGGCGCTCGTCGACCGCGTGGGGACACGATCACAGACGCCCGAAACAGGAGCCCCCGAACGGCGAGAGGGTCCGGACGGAAGCGGGCAAGCGAACATTCTGCCAGATGGCTCGAAGTGCCTGCGCAGGGCCTCGGAACAGACTCGGAACGCACCTCAGAACGAGCTGACCCCGAGCGAGCCGAGCAGGATCGCGACCGAGGGCAGGAAGTTGTTCATCGAGTGCGCCACCACACTGCCCGGCAGCCGGCCGGTGGCGAAGCGCGCGAGACCGATCGGCACGGCGATGACCAGCAGGAGCGTGGTCCGCAGTGGTTCGAGGTGACTGGCGGCGAACACGGCCGTGGACAGCAGGAAAGCCGCCATGCGACCCCACCGTTCGCTGCGCCACTGCAGCCGCTCCACCGCTCCCCAGAGCAGGCCGCGGTAGATGATCTCCTCGCAGATCGGCCCGAGCAGCCAGAGGTAGACGAACGTCACGATGGCCGCGGACACCGACATCTTCCGGTCGTCCACCAGCGCGCTGATCGCCGACGTCGCGTCGGCCGAGCCCACGATCTCGGTCCACACCCAGGCGCTCAGCGACGTGAGCACCAGCCCGAGCAGGCCGAACTTGAGCCCGATCTTCACGTCGGACCAGCGCCACTCCAGGCGCAGATCGATCTTGGGTCCGTTGCCGCGCACGACCGTGGCCAGCAGCGCGACGCCCGCGGCGATCATCGCGGGCAGCATCGTGCCCAGCAGCACCGTGCGGATCGGCAGCGGCTGCCCGGCCGGCGGATCGCCGAGCAACGCGCTCACGAACGCGGCCGATGCGATGAGCACGGCCTCCACGAGCAGGAACGCCCCGAAGCCCCACCGGTGCGGCGGGAACTCGCGCGGGGCGCTCACCAGGTCCTCCGGACGGATCGGCGTGGCGCCCGGAATCGGTTCCCGGGGCTGGGAAGTGGTCACGCCCGCCCTCCGGTGATCGCTCGGCTCACCGGTCGAGCCTAACCGCCGAGGAGACTTCGCACAGTACTCGGGCGATCACCGGTGAAGGAGGTGTTTCAGCCGAAAACCGTGCCGCGCAGGACGATGTGCGACGGGTGGCGCAACACCGCGAGGTCCTCACGCGGGTCGGCCGGGTACACGATCAGGTCGGCCGGGGCGCCGTCGGAGATGCCGGGGTGGCCGAGCCACTCGCGGGCGGCCCAGGACGCGCTCGCGAGCGCCTGCTCGCGCGTCATGCCGGCGCGGTGCAGCGCTTCGACCTCGTCGGCGATGAGGCCGTGGGCGACCATCCCGCCGGCGTCGGTGCCGGCGAAAACGCGCACGCCCGCCTCGACGGCCGCGGACACCATGTCGGCGACGCCCGCGTGCAGGGCCCGCATGTGGGCCGCGTACGTGGGGTACTTCGTGGCCTGGTCGGCGATGCCGGGGAAGTTCTCGATGTTGATCAGCGTGGGCACGAGCGCCACGTCACGGCGAGCCAGCTCGCCCAGCTGGTCGGGGTTCAACGCGGTGCCGTGCTCCAGGCAGTCGATGCCCGCGTTGATCAGCCCCGGCAGGGCGGCTTCGCCGAAGACGTGGGCGGTCACGCGGGCGCCGAGGTCGTGCGCGACGCCGACGGCCTCGGCCAGCACGTCGTCGGGCCACAGCGGCGCGAGGTCACCCTCGCCGCGGTCGATCCAGTCGCCTACGAGCTTGACCCAGCCGTCGCCGTCACGCGCTTGTTCCGCGACGGCCTCGGGCAGCAGCGCCACGTCGTCCAGCTCGACGGCGAAGCCGGGGACGTAGCGCTTCGGCAGGGCCAGGTGACGGCCGCACCGGATGATCGTGGGCAGGTCGGCGCGCGCCTGCAGGGGCCGCACGTCGAGTGGCAGACCGCAGTCGCGGATCAGCAGCGTGCCGGCGTCGCGGTCGGTCGCCGCCTGCTCGGCGGCGTCGGCGACCGGCACCGCCCCGCGCGGGCCGAGGCCCGGGTGGCAGTGGGCGTCGACGAGGCCGGGCACCAGGAACCCGCCGGTCGCCAGCGTTTCCGCGCCGGGCACGGGCTCGAACGAGATGCGCCCGTCGGTGATCCAGAGCTCACGCGGCGAGCCGTCGGGCAGGACGGTGCCTGAGACGTGCAGGGCGCTCAATTGTCCGGCGCTCAATTGTTCTTGGGGTCCTTCGGCAGCTTGAACTTCGTCGGGTCGAAGCCCGGCACGTCGTTCATGCCGCCGAGCTGCGACAGGTCGGGCATGCCACCACCGGTCGGCATGCCGCCAGGGGGCAGCATCGGCATGCCGCCGGGGAAGCCGCCGCGGACCTTGGGCTGCGTGGGGCCGCGCCCCTTGCCCTTCTTCCCCTTCTTGCCCTTGCGCGTCTTGCTGCCGCCACCACCGCCGAAGCCGAAGCGCCCGGCCATCTGGGCCATCATCTTGCGGGCTTCGAAGAAGCGGTTGACCAGGTCGTTGACCTCGCGGACGGAGACGCCCGAGCCGTTGGCGATGCGCAGCCGGCGCGAGCCGTTGATCATCTTCGGGTCGTCGCGCTCGGCCGGGGTCATGCCGCGGATGATCGCCTGCAGCTTGTCGAGGTGCTTGTCGTCGACCTGCGCCAGCTGGTCCTTCATCTGGCCCGCGCCCGGCAGCATGCCGAGCAGGTTGCCGATCGGGCCCATCTTGCGGACGGCGAGCATCTGCTCGAGGAAGTCCTCCAGCGTCAGCTGCCCGCTGGTCAGCTTCGCCGCGGCCTTCTCGGCCTGGTCCTGGTCGAAGTGCTGCTCGGCCTGCTCGATGAGCGTGAGCATGTCGCCCATCCCGAGGATGCGCGAGGCCATCCGGTCGGGGTGGAAGGTGTCGAAGTCCTCGAGCTTCTCGCCGTTGGAGGCGAAGAGGATCGGCTGGCCGGTGACCTCGCGCACGCTCAGCGCGGCACCACCGCGGGCGTCGCCGTCGAGCTTCGTGAGCACCACGCCGGTGAAGCCGACGCCGTCGCGGAACGCCTGGGCCGTATTCACGGCGTCCTGGCCGATCATCGCGTCGACGACGAACAGGATCTCGTCGGGCTGCACGGCGTCGCGGATGTCCGCGGCCTGCTTCATCAGCTCTTCGTCGACACCCAGGCGGCCCGCGGTGTCGACCACCACGATGTCGTGCTGCGCGTGCTTGGCCTCCGCGATGGCGCGGCGGGCGACGTCCACCGGGTCGCCGACGCCGTTGCCCGGCTCCGGCGCGAACGTGACCACTCCGGCGCGCTCGCCGACGACCTGCAGCTGCGTGACGGCGTTCGGGCGCTGGAGGTCACAGGCCACCAGCATCGGCGCGTGGCCCTGCTTCTTCAGCCACATCGCGAGCTTGCCGGCGAGCGTCGTCTTACCGGCACCCTGCAGACCCGCCAGCATGATCACCGACGGCGGGTTCTTCGCGAGGTTCAGCCGGCGCGTCTCGCCGCCGAGGATGCCCACGAGCTCCTCGTTGACGATCTTGATGACCTGCTGCGCGGGGTTGAGCGCCTGCGATACCTCGGCGCCCTTCGCCCGCTCCTTGATCCGGGCGATGAACTCCTTGACCACCGGCAGCGCGACGTCGGCTTCCAGCAGCGCGATGCGGATCTCGCGCGCGGTGGCGTCGATGTCGGCGTCGGACAGCCGGCCCTTGCGAGACAGCGTCTGCAGGGCGGCGGTGAGCCGATCGGAGAGGGTGTCGAACACGGGTGTGCACGCTCCAGCTGGGTCGTCGTTCGCGTACCGGGCATCGCTGGGCGACCCCGGCAACCTCCCAGGGTAGCGGTCCGGGCTCGGCCGCCTCGCGGGTGCGCGAACCTTCAAGAGAAGGTTAGTACGCACATGCGTAATAACTCCATGGGACGCCCTGGGTCAACACAAGAAAATCGCTCGACTCGACAGCGCGAATCGGTAAACATCTGCGTATGACTTCGGCAACGACACCGCGTCCGACGCTGGCCGAACCGGAGGCGGACACCGACGAGAAAGTGCCGTTCAGCCGCATCGCCGCGCTGTTCCGGCCGCACCGGAGACCGATGGCCGCGCTGTTCGTGCTGCTGGTGGTGCAGGCGGGTCTCGGCGTCACCTCGCCGTTCCTGCTGCGCGAGATCCTCGACACCGCACTCCCCCACCGCGACGCGCTACTGGTGTCCCTGCTGGCGATGGGGATGATCGCCGCGGCGCTGGGCTCAGGCGCGCTCGGCGTGGCGACGACCGGGCTGTCGAACACGATCGGGCAGCGCGTGATGAACGAGCTGCGCGTGTCGGTCTACGGCCACCTGCAGCGCATGTCGCTCGGCTTCTTCACCCGCACCAAGACCGGCGAGATCCTGTCGCGGGTCTTCAACGACATCGGTGGCGTGGACAACGTGGTCACGACCACCGCGGCCTCGATCGTGCAGAACGGCACCACGGCTCTGGCGATCACCGTCGCAATCCTGATCATGGACTGGCAGCTGGCGCTGCTCTCGCTCGTGGTCGTGCCGCTGTTCCTGCTGTTCACGCTGCGGCTGGGCGGCAAGCAGCGCAAGCTCGCCCGCGGCCGGACCCGGCGGATGGCGCGGCTGACGACGATCGTCGAGGAGTCGTTGTCGGTCACCGGCGTGCTGCTGGCCAAGACCATGGGCAACGGACGGCGGATGCGGGAGCGCTTCGCCGAGGAGTCCCGCGAGGTCGCGGCGCTCGAACGCAGCGCGGCGCTGGCCGGGCGCTGGCAGCGGGCTTCGCGGGTGATGAGCCTGACGATCATCCCGGCGCTCGTGTACTGGGTCGCCGGGCTGGAGCTGGCCGGCGGTTCGGCGCCGGTGTCACTGGGCACAGTGGTGGCGTTCACGAGCATGCTCAACCGGCTGCTCGGACCGGCCACGGCGATGCAGACGGTGAGCCAGAGCGTGGGCGCGGCGAAGGCGCTGTTCGGGCGGATCTTCGAGGTGCTCGACCTGCGCGTGGAGATCGACGACCGGCCGGGGGCGCGGGAGCTGGCCGTGCGCGAGGGCGCGGTGTCGATGCGCTCGGTGTCGTTCCGCTACGACGACGACGGCGCGTGGACCCTGCGCGACGTCGACCTCGACGTGGCGCCGGGGACGACCACGGCGCTGGTCGGCTCGACGGGCTCGGGCAAGACCACGCTCGCGTACCTCGTGGCGCGGCTGTACGAGGTGACGGAAGGCCGCGTGACCATCGACGGCACGGACGTCCGGGACGTCACGCTCGCGTCGCTGGCGGCGGGAGTCGGGTTCGTGTCGCAGGAGACGTACCTGTTCCACGCTTCGGTGCGGGAGAACCTGCGCTTCGCGAAGCCGGACGCCACCGACGCGGAGATCGAGGAGGCCGCGAAGGCCGCGCACATCCACGACACGCTCGCGAAGCTGCCCGAGGGCTACGACACCGTGGTGGGGCAGCGCGGCTACCGGTTCTCCGGCGGGGAGAAGCAGCGGATGGCGATCGCGCGGATCCTGCTGCGCAACCCGCCCGTGCTGGTCCTCGACGAGGCCACGAGCGCGCTCGACAACCGCACCGAACGCTCGGTGCAGGCGGAGCTCGACCGGCTCGCCGCGGGCCGCACGACGCTGACCATCGCGCACCGGCTGTCCACTGTGGAGAACGCGGACCAGATCGTGGTGCTCGACGCCGGCCGGATCGTGGAGCGCGGCACGCACTCGGAGCTGCTGGCGCTCGACGGCCGGTACGCGCGGCTCGTGCGCGGGGAAACCGCATAATGTGGCGGTATGCAGACCGAAGCCGACACCCGCCGTGCCGACGAGCTGGCCGAGCTGGCCCGCCACGTCCGGGAGGGAGTCGGGCGGCTCAACTGGCGCATGCGCTCGGAGGCGGACTCGCCGTCGCCGGGTCCGACGGTGCTGGCCGTGCTGTCGCGGCTCTACCGCGCGGGCACGCACACGCCGAGCGAGCTGGCGGAGGCCGAGCGGATGCATCCGCAGTCGCTGACGCGGGTGCTGGCTTCGCTGGCGTCTCGCGGGTTGATCACGCGCACCGCGGACCCGTCGGACGGGCGGCGGTCGTTGCTCGACATCACGCACGCCGGGCGCGTGGTGCTGCGGGACTACTCGATTTCGCGGGAGCAGTGGCTGGCGGCGGCGATGGAGCGCGCGTTGAGCCCGACGGAACAACAGCTGTTGCGCATGGCCGCGGATCTGATGGTGCGGATGGCGGATTCCTGAACTCCCCCAGGGGTTCCGGGACGCGGCCGCTCCCCACGGCCGGCCCCGGAACCTTGACGGAAGGGCTCACCTCCCCGGGAGCCTTCCGCCGCGTGCACGCCAGACGGGTGCCCCGTCCCCCGCTCGCCAGACCCCCAGTACCGGGCGAACGCGCTCCGCCTTGCGTTGGGGAGAAGTCTGCCGGGGCGCGGGCCGGCGGGGCAGTGTGAAAGCCCCCAACCGGAGTTGCGTAGAACTACTCAAGCCGCGGTTCTTCACCGCGCGCTCGGCTCGGGAACGGGCGCTCGCGGCCTTTTCGAGGGCGGCGCGGGCCGTGGCCACCAACGGTCCTCCGGTGGAGGGGCTTCAGCAACCCGGTGACGCCTTCGGCCTGTTCGCGTGCGGTGGGCGGGACAGCTACAAACGAGTGTCAGGTCCTGCGGATTCGCTCACGCATTCGAACGACGGCTCGGCCTCGGCCAGCGCTTCGGCCGAGCAGCCCACCGCGCACGCCGCCGCTTGGAGCACCTCGGTGACCACCTCGACGTCCACGGACGGCGCGGCCGCCAGGGCCCCGTTTCGCACGTCCACGCGCCGCGCGAGACCGGCCAGTGCGTGCGCGAGCGCGTGCTGGCCCGCGACGAGCTGGGTGACGACCTCGGTGAGCTCCCCCAACGTCGCCGCTTCGCCGTCGGTGCGAAACGAGCCGGCCAGCTCCTCCGCACACGACCTCAGGTGCGCCGCGACCACGGTGGGCGGCAACGAAAGCCTCGGCAGGTTCTGCTCGGACCCCAGCACCCCACACCCCGCCCTCCGCACAGCCACTCCGGACCCGCGCCATATTGCCACCGGGGCCTGCCTTCGCCAGCGCGACACCCCGATCGTGTGACGGGCGGGTTGGGTAACGGGGCTGGTCAGCCTGGTTACGTGCTGGGTCGGGGGTGGGTGGAGGTGTTTACGGATGGGACGGTCAGGAGGTCGGGGTGATTCGGTGGGATGCGGTTCCTCGCAGGAGCGGCTCGCGTTGGGTGAGCACCCCGAAGCTGGATTGTGTTGACGGCCGGTGACCCCGTGTCAAGGCGGGAAAGCGTGCCTTGACACGACGTCGCCGGCCGCAAGGAGGCTTCGGATCGGGGTGCAGGGCCGGGTCTGGGTGCTGGGCTTCATTGCGTGGTTGGTGGCGGTGGGGAGGTGCCGCGCATGGCCCGGGTGGGTGATGAGTTGGGCGGGCGGTTGGCAGTTGGGTGGGGCCCAAAGCACCCCAATGTGGCGTTCGGTGCGTTCAGCGCACCCAATGCCGCATTGGGGCGCGGTCAGGAGGCGGGTTTTCAGCGCGCAGTCAGGGTTCGAGCGCGGATTGTCGGCCGGGCGGGCCACGGGAGAACCGTAGCCCGCCCCCACGCTCACGAAGCGGCGGTGAGCACGGCATCCTCGACTTTGGCGCGCCAAGGTGAATCGATGGGGCCCGTCGACGGGCTGACGGCGAAGGAGTCCACGACGGCGCCGCCCAGGGTGGTGGCTTTGGCCCAGTGCACGGAGGCGCCCGAGCGGCTCAGGGCGCGGGCGACGCGGAAGAGCAGGCCGATGCGGTCGGTGGCGCGCAATTCCAGCACCACGGTGTTCGGGCCGCTGGTTTCGTCGTCGAACCAAAGGACCTTGGGGGCGACCACGGACGACGCCATGGTGGCGTAGTCGCGTTCCTTGGCGGCGAGGCGTTGCGTCAGGGGCAGAGTGCCGGCGACAGCGCGGGAGAACTGTTCGCGCAGCAGCGTCGAGTCGGGCAGGGAGCCGAACTTGGGTGAGGCGGTGAAGACGCCGACGCGGTCGCGCAGGACGGCGGCGTGGACTTCCAGCGAGTTGAGCGCCAGGACGCCCGCGGCGGGTGCGAGGAGCTCGGCGCGCGACGGGACCGCGAGGGTCACCGTGACGACCTTGCCGTGGGCGGTGATGCGGACCTCGCCGATCCCCGATCGGACGGCTTCGGCCATGAGGTCGCGTTGTGAACTGTCCAGGGGCTCCGGCGCGGTGAAACCCGTGCCGTGCAAGGCTTCCTCGCCGGCGGCGACCAAGTCGGCGAGCAAGCGGTCCTTCCAATCCGTCCAGACGCCCGGGCCGGTGGCCAGCGAGTCGGCGCGCGTCAGGGCGTGGAGCAGGTCCAGCAGCACGACGTCGCCGTCCAGGGTTTTGACGACGCGGGAGACCGTGGCGGGGTCGGCGATGTCGCGGCGGGTGGCCGTGTGCGGGAGCAGGAGGTGGTGACGGACCATCGCGGCCACCGTTTGCACGTCGGCGGAAGGCAAACCGAGGCGTGCGGCCACTTGCGCGGCGATGTCGGCGCCCAGCTCGGAATGGTCGGCGTCGCGGCCTTTGCCGATGTCGTGCAGCAGCGCGCCGATCAGCAGCAGGTCGGGTCGCGCGACCGTGGTGGTCAGGCGGGCGGCCTCGACGCACGCCTGTACGAGGTGCCGGTCCACCGTCCACTGGTGCACGGGCGAACGCGGCGGGAGGTCGCGCACCGCGCCCCATTCCGGGAACAGCCGGGCCCACAAGCCGGTACGATCCAGTGCCTCGACCGCGTCGACCAGGCCCTCCCCCGCGCCGAGCAGCTCGACCAGAGCGTTGCGCGCCTCGTCCGGCCACGGCGCGCGCAGCTCGGGCGCGGAGTCCGCCAGCGTGCGCAAAGTGCCGTGCGCGATGGGTTTGCCCGTGCGCGCCGAAGCAGCGGCGACGCGCAACAGCAAAGCCGGGTCCTTCGCTGGGACGGCGTCGCGGGCCAGCGACACCTCGTCGCCGTGCAGCACGACGCCCTCGGCCAACGGGGTGCGCGAAGGTCGACGACCGAACCGCGGCCGGGAAGGTTCCACAGTGGACCGCAGGGCGACGTCCACCGCATAGGCGACCGTCCGTCCCGCCCCGGAAAGCTTGCGCGCCAACGCGAACCGGTCCGCCAGACCCAGCTCGGCGGCCACGACCTCGGCCTCCGGTGCGCTCAACACGTCCCGTTCCCGGCGAAGCTCCCGACGCAGCTCCGTGCGCACGTCGAGCAGCAACGCCTTGGCCGCCAGCAGCTCCTCGCCCGGACGCGCCGTGAGCTGCGCCAGCGCCAGCGCCTCCAGCACCGCGAAATCCCGCAGCCCCCCGCGGCCGTGCTTGAGATCCGGCTCCGCCGACTGCGCGATCTCGCCGCTGCGCCGCCACCGGGTGCGGACGGAGTCGGCCAGCTCGTCGAGCCGCTTGCGGGCCGTGCGCCGCCACTGGTCGCGCGCGGCGGACGCGAGGCGCGCGGTCAGCTCGCCGTCGCCCGCGAGGTGGCGCGCATCCAGCAAGCCCAGTTGCGTCCGCAGGTCCTCCGAAGCGACCTTCAGCGCTTCACCCGGCGTACGCACCGAATGGTCGAGCCCGAGCTTCGCGTCCCACAGCGGATACCACAACGCGTCGGCGAGCTCGCCGACGCGCGGGTTCCCGTTGTGCACCAGCACCAGGTCCAGATCGGAAAACGGCACCAGCTCACGCCGCCCCAGGCCGCCGACGGCGACCAGCGCGACACCGGGATCAGCGGTGTCCACGCCGGCCGCCGTGGCGCCCTTCGCGAGCCAGAATTCGTACAGATCCACCAAGGCCGCCCGCAGCGCGGCCGGGCCGTGGCGACCTGTGAGCAGCTGCTCTCGAGCCCGGACCAGTTCACCCCCGTGAGTGCTCACCTAGAGCGCATCCGCTCCGCGCTCGCCGGTGCGCACCCGGATCACGGTCTCGACCGGTGTCACCCACACCTTGCCGTCGCCGATCTTGCCCGTGTGCGCGGCGGAGGTGATGGCGTCGAGGACCTTCTCGACGTTCGCGTCGTCCGTCACGACCTCGATCTTCAGCTTCGCCACGAAGTCCACGGAGTACTCGGCGCCGCGGTAGACCTCGGTGTGGCCCTTCTGCCTGCCGTAGCCCTGGACCTCGCTCACGGTCATGCCGAGCACGCCCAGCTGCTCCAGCCCGGAGCGGATGTCGTCGAGCGTGAACGGCTTGACGATCGCGGTGATGAGCTTCATGCCTTGGTCTCCTCGAGCTTCGCAGGGGCGGTGGCGGACTTGACCGGGATCGTGGTCGGCTGACCGAGCCCGCCGCCCATGCCGGTGAAGTCGTAGGCGCTCTCCGCGTGCTGCGCCTCGTCGATGCCGCTCACCTCGTCCTCGGTGCTGACGCGGAAGCCGCCCGCCTTCTTGATGACGAAGCCGATGATGGCCGTCAGAATGAAGGAGTACCCGAACACCGCGCCCGCCGCGGCCGCCTGCTTGCCCAGCTGGGCGAAGCCGCCGCCGTAGAAGAGCCCGTCGGCGCCGAGGGAGTTGACGCTCGTGGTGGCGAAGAAGCCGATGAGCAGCGTGCCCACGATGCCGCCGACGAGGTGGACGCCCACGACGTCAAGCGAGTCGTCGAACCCGAAGCGGTACTTCAGCGACACGGCCAGCGCGCACAGCACACCGGCGATCACGCCGATCGCGATCGAGCCGAGCGGGCTCACGAAACCACACGCCGGGGTGATCGCGACGAGGCCGGCGACGGCACCGGAAGCGGCACCCAGCGTGGTCGGCTTGCCGAACTTCAGCTGCTCCACCAGCAACCAGCCGAGCACGGCGGCCGCGGTGGCCACGGTCGTGTTGGTGAACGCGACGGCCGCGAGGTCGTTGGCGGCCAGCGAGGAGCCGGCGTTGAAGCCGTACCAGCCGAACCACAGCAGCGAGGCACCCAGCAGCACGAACGGCACGTTGTGCGGCCGTCCGGTGTCCTTCGGCCAGCCCTTGCGCTTGCCGAGCACGATCGCGAGGGCCAGACCCGCCGCGCCCGCGTTGATGTGGACCGCCGTGCCACCCGCGAAGTCGAGGGCCTTCAGGTTGTTGGCGATCCAGCCGCCGACGGAGTTCTCACCGAGGAAACCGTTGAACGAGAACACCCAGTGTGCCACCGGGAAGTACACGACGGACACCCAGATCACCACGAACAGCGTCCAGCCCCAGAACTTCGCGCGATCCGCGATCGCACCGGAGATCAGCGCCGGCGTGATGATCGCGAACATCAGCTGGAACATGCAGAACGCCAGCAGTGGCAAGGCGTCCGGGCCCGGCCACGGGACAGCCGGCGCGGAGTCCGTGGCCGCCGCGGCGAAGCCGACCAGCTTGCCGAAGGTGTCCGACAGCCCGGCGAGGTCGAAGTTGCCGACCAGGCCGCCGAAAGCGTCGTTGCCGAAGGACATGGAGAAGCCGAAGAGGACCCACAACACCCCCACCACGGCGAGGGCGATGAAGTTCATCATCAGCATGTTCAAGACGCTCTTCGCGCGGACCATGCCGCCGTAGAAGAACGCCAGTCCGGGTGTCATGAGCATGACCAGCGCGGCGCCGGCCAGCACCCACGCGGTGTCTCCTGCGTTCAGCACAATCGTCCTCCCGTGCCCTGGGTAGATGACCCGGAAGTCTTGGTTCCGGGTGTTTCGCGGGGCGGCGCTGAAGGTTTCGTGGGCGTGAACTGTCGGGTCGCGGTTGTTACGGGAAGGTTTCCCGCCACGCGGGGTGGGGTGTCCGATTGCGAAACGTCATGGTCGAATAGCCGCATGACCTCGGCCGGACCCGGAAATGACCCACTGCCACGGCGGGTCGTGGACGCACTCCGGTGCTCGGTGTGCCTTGCCCCGGTCGGGTTAGCGGGCCGCACGGTGCGTTGCGAAGACGGTCACTCGTTCGACTTGGCGCGCCAGGGTTACGTCAACCTGTTGCACGCACGCATCCCCGCCGGCACCGCCGACACCGTGCCGATGGTCGAGGCGCGTTCGGCGCTCCTGAATTCCGGCGCGTACGCACCGCTGGCCGACGAGCTCGCGCGCGTCGCCGCGCCGGCCGCCAGGGGCCTCGTGATCGACGCGGGCGCCGGCCCCGGTTACTACCTCGCGCGCGTGCTCGACGCCGCGCCCGAGGCGACCGGGCTCGCGCTCGACGTGTCCGCCGTCGCGCTGCGCCGGGCCGCCCGAGCGCACGAGCGGCTCGGCGCCGTGGTGTGGAACCTGTGGGAGCCATGGCCCGTCGGTGACGGCGTGGCTTCCGTGGTGCTCGACGTGTTCTCCCCGCGCAACCCCGCGGAGTTCCACCGCGTGCTCGAACCCGGCGGCGTGCTCGTGGTGGCCGCGCCGCTGCCCGGGCACCTCGCCGAGCTGGGCGACCTCGTGCTGTCCGTGGACGAGCGCAAGGAAGAGCGGCTCGAAACGGCGCTGGGCGATCATTTCGCACGGGTGTCGCGAGTGGACGTGGTGCATACGGCGCCCTTCACCGCGAGCCAGGTGCACGACGTGGTCGCCATGGGTCCCGCCGGTTTCCACCTCGACCGCGACGGGCGTCGCGAACGCCTCGAAGCCGCCGAGGGCCGGGACGTGACGCTCGCGGTGGGGGTGAGCGTGTGGCGGAGGCAGCCGTGACGCCGGCCGCGCTGCTGGCCGACGCGACATGGGTGCGTGCCCGCATCGGCGGCGCCGCGAAGCTGTACGGCTGCGCGGCGCCCGAGGTGATCGGCACGATCTGGTGGTACTCGCTGTCGTCCGTGCTCGTCGCGCCGACGATGGAGTCGCTCGCCGCGGGCGGCGAGGTGCTGGACCCGTCGCTGGACGCCGTCGAGCTCGACATCGTGCCCGACGGGCGGTTCCTGGGCGCCCGCTCGACGCGGGCGCTGAGCGGGCCGCTCGGCCCGGCACTCGGCGCCGCACTGAACACGGCCATCACGACCATCGCTTCGGTCACGGGCGCGCGGGCGCGCGCTTTGGGCGCCATCGCAACGGACTCCATCGCCAACCGGCTGTTGTGGGCTTCGGCGCCGCAGCTGGCGGCCGACGTCGTGGCGTCGACCGGCCTCGACCTGCCCGCGCCGCGATACGTCAGCGTCGGCCGGACGCAGGCCGTGAAACGGGCGTCGTGCTGCCTGATCTACGAAGTGGGCAACCCGAAGTGCGTCAGCTGCCCGCGGCAGACGCCCGAGGAGCGCGACGCCCGGCTGCGCGCGGCCCTCGGCGGCTAGGACTCACACCCCGACTTGGCGCCACATCGAGCACCGGCTGCGAGAAGCATCGCCACGATGATCAGCACCTTGCGCACATCCGGCCCCGAGTCGAAGATCACCACGAACGGTAAGCGGCCCATCGCCGTGCGGCATCACCAGGTAGAACGGCCCGAGGTCCTCCGAAAGCGCGACGACCACGCTTCGAGAGGGATGGCCGCTGACCTCCCGGCTGAGTAGCGTGACCGCTGATGAGTGAACGCACCTGGGGCTTCCGCACCCGCGCCCTGCACGCCGGTGGCACGCCCGACCCCGCCACCGGCGCGCGCGCCGTGCCGATCTACCAGACCACCAGCTTCGTGTTCGAGGACGCGGCCGACGCGGCGAACCTCTTCGCGCTACAGAAGTACGGGAACATCTACAGCCGCATCGGCAACCCGACCGTGGCCGCGTTCGAGGAGCGCCTCGCGAGCCTCGAGGGCGCCATCGGCGGCGTGGCCACGGCGAGCGGCCAGGCCGCGGAGTTCCTCACCTTCTCCGCGCTGGCCGAGGCGGGTGAGCACATCGTGTCCGCGAGCGGCCTCTACGGCGGCACCGTCACGCAGCTCACCGGCACGCTCAAGCGCTTCGGCGTCGAGACGACGTTCGTCAACGGCGGCATCGAGGACTACGCCAAGGCCGTCACGGACAAGACGCGGCTGATCTACACCGAGGTAATCGGCAACCCGTCGGGCGCCATCGCCGACCTGGCCGGGCTCGCGGACCTCGCGCACTCGCACGACATCCCGCTGGTCGTCGACGCGACGCTCGCGACGCCATACCTGTGCCGCCCGATCGAGCACGGCGCGGACATCGTGCTGCACTCGGCCACGAAGTTCCTCGGTGGTCACGGCACCACGCTCGGCGGTGTGGTCGTGGAGTCGGGCCGCTTCGACTGGGGCAACGGCAAGTTCCCGCGCATGACCGAGACCGTCGATTCGTACGGCGGCCTGAAGTACTGGGAGAACTTCGGCGAGTACGCGTTCTGCACGCGCCTGCGCGCCGAGCAATTGCGCGACATCGGCGCGGTGCTCTCGCCGCACTCGGCGTTCCTGCTGCTGCAGGGCGTGGAGACGCTGCCGCAGCGGATGGACGCGCACGTGGCCAACGCGAAGGCCGTGGCGGAGTACCTGAACGCCGATCCGCGCGTGGCCTGGGTTTCCTACGCCGGGCTGCCCGATCACGCCGACCACGAGCTGGCGCGCAAGTACCTGCCGGCCGGGCCGGGCGCGGTGTTCTCGTTCGGGGTGAAGGGCGGCCGGGCCTCGGGTGAGAAGTTCGTGGAGTCGGTGGAGCTGCTGTCGCACCTGGCGAACGTCGGCGACGCGCGCACGCTGGTGATCCACCCGGCGTCGACCACACACGCGCAGCTGTCGGACGACCAGCTGGCGGCCGCCGGCGTCGGCCCGGACCTGATCCGGCTTTCGGTGGGGCTGGAAGACCTCGAGGACATCCTGTGGGACCTCGATCAGGCGCTGGAACGGGCGGCGACCGGCAAGGGAGTGGCTTCGGAATGAGCACGGCGGTGAGTTACGACGTTTCGGCCGTGGAGCGGCGGCACATCCTCGGCCGCACGCGGTCGGTGACGGTGATCGGCGCCTCGGCCAACCCGGCGCGGCCGAGCTACTTCGTGGCGACGTACCTGACTTCGTCGACGCGGTACGAGGTCAACTTCGTGAACCCGCGCCTCGACACGCTGCTCGGCAAGCCCGTGTACCCGACGCTGGCCGACGTGCCGGGTGAGATCGACCTGGTGAGCGTGTTCCGCAAGCACGACGACCTGCCGCAGGTGGCCGAGGAGATCATCGCGGCGGGTGCGCGCACGTTGTGGCTGCAGCTGGGCCTGTGGCACGAGCAGGTGGCCGACCGCGGCCGCGAGGCCGGGCTCGACGTGGTGATGAACCGCTGCGTGAAGATCGAGCACGCGCGCTTCGCCGGCGGCCTGCACCTGGCCGGCTTCAACACGGGCGTGATCAGCTCGCGGCGCCAGGGCGCCCCTTAACGGACGGCCAACGGCACCACGACCACCGCGGCGATCAGCACCACGAACCCGCCGATCGCCACGGGGTTGCCGAGGTTCAGCGTCCAGCCGAAGCCGAAGCGTTTCGGCACGAAGACCGCGTGGTCGGCGCGGTTGACGTAGAGCAGGCCGCCTTTCCAGAAGCGGTCGTCGTCGCGTTCGACGGCGTCGCGGGGCGGCTCTTCGTCGGTCTCCAGGCGGCTGCCGCCCTGGCCGTAGCGGACGGCGAAACCCAGCAGGCCCGCGGCGCCCACCAACGTCGGCAGGATGATCGGCACCACCGAGACCGACGCCGGGGCCGACCAGATCTGCCCCGCTGCCAGGGCGATCGTCAAGTTGACGCACGCGCCGAACAGCAGCAGCAGGCGCGGCATGGCCTCGATGAAGCGCCGGTGCTGGCTGGCACTGGCCTTCGGGCGCGCCGGGTCGAGATCGGGCCGGAACCGCGGCGCGACGTAGGCCAGCGCGGAGAACAGCACCGTGAGCCCGGCCTGCACGAACACCAGGCCGAACGCACTGCCCACCGATTTCGCGGCGGTACGATCGGGGGTGCCGGAAGCGGTGTAGTGCAGCGTCAACGTCGCGGGCAGGTCCGGGTAACGCACCACGCCGACCACGACCGTCGCGGCGAGCACGAGGACCGCCGGGACCGCCCACAGCCACGGGAACGGCGGCCGCGTGACGCGGGAGGTGTCGGCGGTGACCGTCTGGCGCAGCCCCTGGTACCAGTCCTCCCGCCGCTTGGCCGAGCGGATCACGGCGCGCGCCCGCACGTACGCCGGCGTGACGACCCCCAGCAGCGCCACGACCACGAGCACCGGCACCAGGACCTTCTGCACGACCACGCCCACGATGAGCCCGGCGACGACCAGCGCGGTCCCGGCCACGCCCACCCACCAGCGGTAGATCCGCCGCTGCTCGGCGATCAGCGGGTCGGCCACCCGCGCCGCCGGCACTCGCACCCCGAACGGCACCGTCGGCTTCGCCACCGACGGCATCACCCACGCGCTGACCAGCAACAGCACCGGGACCAGCAGGTCCCGCAGGACGATCACCCCGATCACGCGCGCACCTCCTCGAACGCCCGCAGCGTCGTTTCGCAGTGGCCGAGGACTTCTCGTTCGGCCAGCCCGTGGGCGATCGCCTCGGCCAGCAACGTCTTCAGCCGTTCCTGCCAGTCGGCCGCGAAACCCGCGGTCGAGGCCCGCCGCACCACCGCGCCGCTTTTCCGGGTGATCAGCAGCAGACCCTCGCGCCGCAGCTGGTCGTAGGCCTTGTTCACGGTGTGGAAGTTGATGCCGAGGTCCACGGCGAGCTGACGCGTCGAGGGCAACGGGTCGCCGTCGGCGAGCTCGCCGGCCGCGATCGCCTCGACCACGCGGTCGTGGATCTGCTGGTAGATCGGGACCTCGCTGGTGAGGTCGACGTCGAGGATCATCGGTGCTCCAGGAAGGTCCGAAGGGCGGTGACCACGCTCGGGTCGAGTACCTGGTCGTTGACCGGTGTGCCCGGCGCGTGCTGGAAGTGGTCCACGGGCAGGGGCCGCGGCAGCGTTCGCAGGGCGGCGGCCAGCGGCGACGTGGTCCAGCAGGGCACTTGGGTGTCTTGCGTTCCGCACGTCAGCAGCACGCGCGGGCCCGGCCGCGCGACCGACGGCGGGTAGACGGCATCGTCGCTGCGGACGAACCGGGTGTTGACGGGGCTGAAGATGGCCTGCTGGAGGAAGGTCGCGAGCTGCGTGCTCATCCCGGTGTAGTCGAGCTCGCGGCCGGCGCGGAAGTCGGTGATCACCTTGGTCAGCGCGGCCTGGTCGGCCGCGGTGGCCTGCGCGTCGAGCTGGATCTTCAGCAGGTCCAGCAGCCGCAGGTCCTGCGGCGCGAGCAGCACGAGGCTCTTCACGCGGACCCGGCGCGCGACGAGCATCGCCTGCAACCCGCCTTCGCTGTGCCCGACGATCGACACCTCGTCGCGGTCGACCTCGGGCTGCTCGGCCAGCGTCTGTTCGGCGACGACGGCCTGTCTCGTGAACGTCGGCAGGTCCAGCGCCGCCGGGTCCAGCCCGCCAAGGCCCGTGCGGCCGGTGCCGTACTTGTCGAACCGCAGCGTGGCCACGCCGTCCTGGTCCAGGGCGTTGGCGAGCAGCTTCAACGTCCCCGGCGTGACCGTGGGCGGCTCGTCGCCGTCGCGGTTCGTCGGGCCGCTGCCGGGGATCAGCAGCGCCGCCGGCACCCGCGCGCCCGCCCGGTGCGCGGGGACGTGCAGCGTGCCGTAGGCCGGCACGCCGTCGGACACGAACCTCACTTCCCGGTCGGACGCCGCCACCGTGCCGGGTGCGGCGGCGGCGATGCCGCTCGCGACCAGTACGGCGGCGGTGAGGAACACGGCGAGGGTCATTGGTCTGTTCTACAACTCATAGAACAGATGCGCAAGCCGTGCCGCCCGGGCCGGCGCAGACACGCCACGCCGGCGCGGAGGCGACACCTCGCGCAAACCGCGCTGGGCCCGAGCACCGGAGATCTCCGCTCGGCGGCCGCCGCGACCCGATCGACACCTCGCCGGACGCCGGACCATGCCCGGCCCAGCCACCAACCGCACGCAACAGACCCGCGCGCGGGAACCTCACTCCCTCACCCGGCCCGACCCGCGTACGGCCGCGCAAGCCGCGCCGCCCGTCGCGGTCCGCAGCCGGGGCGCCACGGTCCGCGAAGCAGCTCGATCATGGCCGGTCCTGCCGTGAGCGGCTGGTCAGGCCCGTGAGAAGGTGGCGGCATGGCCAAACCGACCCCGCTGCAGATGCGCAACGCCCTGGCCGCCGTGTTGATGGCGGCGGGGTTCATCTGGAACGTCGTGACCGGCGGACCGTGGTGGCTCGGGGCGATCTTCGCCGTCGGCACGCTGCTGTCGTGTGCCTCGATCTACCTGAACCGGCCCGGCGCGAACTCCTAGAACCTCACGCCCTCGTTTCGGTGAAGCGCGTGGTGACGGCTTCGCGGCCGCGTTTGGTGAGCTCGCCGTAGAGGCGCAGGCGGGCGAGGCCGCCGTCCGGGTAGATGTCGAGGCGGGCGTCGGTGATCTGCGGGCCGTCTTCGAGTGCGAAGCGGTGGCGGGTGTCCGGCTGCAGGCGGGTGCGGGGAAGCAAAGAAACCCATTCACCGTCGTCGAGGCGGCCGGAGATCGCGGCCCAGCCCGGCGCGTTGCCCTTGAGGTTGCTCGTGTCGACCTCGGCGAAGCGGACGATGCCGGCGCCGGCGAGGCGTACGGTCACCCAGTCGTTGCCGTCGTCGCGGCGGCGCGCGGTTTCCCAGCCCTCGGCCTGGTGCGCGGCGAGCCCGGGCGAGAACAGGTTGTTGGGCGACGAATAGAACATGTTGCTGCAGCCCGTGACGACGCCGCCGTTGACCAGCGCGGCGAGATCGAGCGAGCGCGGGTCCAGCAGCGCCGGGTCGGGCACCGGCGAGCCGTGCACGCGCAGGCGGGCCACGCCGCCGTCCGGGTGCTGCGTGAGGCGGACGTGGGTGAACCGCCGGGGCGAGGAGACCTTGAAGAAGTTCTCCGAGTCACCGACCACCGGCTCGTGGTCGACCAGCACTTCCCAGTCCACTTCGGACAGTTCGGCCGCGCTCGGGTATCCGGGCACCGACACCGCTTCCACCGACACGAACGGCGGGTAGTTGCCCTTGAAGAACGCCGTATCCACCACCACGCCGGACACCACACCGGCGACGCCGAGGCGCAGCACGGCCTGGTCGTCACCCGGTTCGCGGTGCCGGCGCGTCTCCCAGCCGTCGTAGACCTGACCCTTCGGCCCGAACGTCTCGGCCCGGTGCGCGGGGCGCCACGGGTTGACGAGGTTCTCCTTCTCGGCGAACAGCTCGTCGCTCGCCCACATCACCGTGCCCCCGAACACGCGGGAAGCGAGGTCCGGCTGGGCTGTCCACTCGGGACGGTCGTGCGACACGTGGTCCTCCATCTCTAGCAGTTCCCCCTGGTCAACAGCTCTCCCCGCGGCTCGTCGCCGGTCACCGGCGAACCCCGCAGCCACGTACCGCGCACCACGCCGGCCAGCGGCCGCTGGTCGTACGCGCTCACCGGGTTGCGGTGCTTCAGCGCGGCGACGTCGACGACGAACGCCTCGTCCGGCGCGAACACGGAGAAGTCCGCGTCGTAGCCCACGGCGAGGTGGCCCTTGCGCGTCATCCCCACCTGCGCCGCCGGGCGTTCGGCCATCCACCGCACCACATCGGCGAGGCCGAACCCGCGTTGGCGCGCCTGCGTCCATACCGCGGGCAACCCCAGCTGCAGGCTGGAGATTCCGCCCCACGCGAGGCCGAAATCGCCGGTGTCGAAGCGTTTCAGCTCCGGCGTGCACGGCGAGTGGTCGCTCACGATCGTGTCGATCACGCCGTCGGCGAGCCCTTGCCACAGCAGTTCCCGGTTGGCCGCCTCCCGGATCGGCGGGCAGCACTTGAACTGCGTGGCGCCGTCGCGGATCTCCTCCGCGACGAAACTCAGGTAGTGCGGGCACGTCTCCGCCGACAGCGCCACGCCCTCGCGGCGTGCGCTCGCGATCAGTGGCAGAGCGTCCGAAGAGGACAGGTGCAGCACGTGCGCGCGGGCGCCGGTGCGCCGGGCCGCCTCGATCACGTGCGTGATGGCCAGGTTCTCGGCGCCGCGCGGGCGCGAGCCGAGGAAGTCGGTGTACTTCTCGCCGTGCGGGTCCGGCGCGGCGTCGATGGCCTCGGAGTCCTCGGCGTGCACGATCATCAGCGCGTCGAACGAGGCCAGCTCGCGCAGCGCCGCGTCCAGGTCCGCGGGGTCGAGCGGCGGGAACTCGTCGACGCCCGAGTGCAGCAGGAAACACTTGAACCCGAACACCCCCGCGTCGTACAGCGGACGCAGATCGCTGATGTTGCCGGGGATCGCGCCGCCCCAGAAGCCGACGTCCACGTGCGTGCGCCCCGAAGCCGCCTTGCGCTTCACCTCCAGCGCGGCGACGTCGACCGTCGGCGGCAGGCTGTTGAGCGGCATGTCGACGATCGTCGTGACCCCACCGGCGGCGGCCGCGCGCGTCGCGGTCTCGAAGCCCTCCCACTCGGCACGGCCGGGGTCGTTCACGTGCACGTGGGTGTCCACGAGCCCCGGCAGCAGCACCTCGTCGGCCGAGAGCTCGACCACGCGAGTGCCGGGCAGGTCGACGATTCCCTGCTCCAGCACGACAATCCGGCCACCGTCGACCCCCAGCGTCGCGGGGCCCTCACCGGCCGCCGTCACCGCACGTGCGGCGCGCACCACGAGATCCATCTGCGGGCACACTCCTTCTCCCGTCGACAAGACCGACGGGTTGTTTCACAGTACGGAAAGTATCTTTCGCCAACCGAGATTAACCACGACGCTCTCGCCTCGTCAACGCCTCGCCCTCCACGTTACGGTCACCAGGTGGAGCTAGAAGCCGAGTTCACCAGCGAACCCTTCCAGGGCGAGGGCGCCCCGCCGGAGCACGCCGTGCGCGCTCGCGACGCGGCGCGCGACGCCGGACTCGACACCGACTTCGGTCCACTCGGCACACTCGCGCGCGGCCCGGCCGACCAGCTGATGAACGCGCTGCCGGCCATCGCGCGAGCCGCCCTCGAAGGCGGCGCCACGCGCGTCACGGTCCAGCTGCGCCGCACGGACGAACCCGGGCCGACCCCGCCCGTCGAGCTCAACACCGCGCTGGCCCGGCTCATCGCCGACGTCGAGCGCGAGCTGGGTGCGAAGCTCGGTGACCTCGACCGCCCGGACAAGCAGCGGGCGGTGCGGCTCCTGCGCGAACGCGGCGCGTTCAGCTTGCGGAAATCGGTGTCCGCGGTGGCCGAAGCGCTGGGCGTCACGCGCTTCACGGTCTACAACTATCTCAACCGGGAAGTGGACTGACCAGCGCGTTCAACAAAATGTTGACGGCGGCGCGAGGGCGCCGTACCGTCGGCAGGCACCAGCTCCCCCGCAGCGAGGAGATCCCGTGCCACTCGCACTCGCCGAGTTCAACACCGCCGACGCCGCCGACGTGCGGCCCGCGCTCACGGCCTGCCTGGCCGTGCCGCGCTGGGTCGACGCGGTGCTCGCCGGCCGGCCGTACGCGGATTTCGACGCGCTCCTGACCGCCGCTGAAAAAGCCACTCCCCTGCACCGCGACGAGGTGAGTGCCGCCATCGCCGCCCACCCGCGGATCGGGGAGAAGCCGACGAGCGAGGGCGCCGACGCCGAGTGGTCGCGCTCGGAACAGTCCGGTGTGGACAACGCCGACGAGTTCGCCGCCGCCAACGCCGAATACGAAGCCCACTTCGGCCACGTGTTCCTCGTGTGCGCCGGCGGCCGCAGCGGCGCCGAACTGCTCGCGAACCTGCGGTCGCGGCTGGGCAACGACCCCGAGACCGAACTCGACGTGGCGGGCGCGGAGCTGGCGAAGATCGCCGCGCTGCGCCTGCGGAAAGCGATCCTCGAATGAGCTTGGTGACGACGCACGTCCTCGATACGGCAGCAGGCAAACCCGCCGCCGGCATCGCCGTGCGCTTCGAACGCGGCGACGGCACGCTCGTGGCCGAAGGGATCACGGATGACGACGGCCGCGTCCGCGACCTAGGACCCGAGACCCTCGAACCCGGCGTCTACCGGCTGGTCTTCGACACCGGCGCCTACCTCGGGCCCGAAGCGTTCTTCCCCGACGTCACCATCGCGTTCCGCATCACCGACGGTGCCTCGCACCACCACGTGCCGGTGCTGCTGAGCCCGTTCGCCTACTCGACCTACCGTGGCAGCTGAAAAGGAGCTGACTGTGGGAATCTCCCTGGGCCCCAACCAGTACGGCAAGGCGGAGGTCCGCCTGGTCACCGTCCGCCGCGACGGTCCGGTGCACCACCTGCGCGACCTCACCGTGTCCACAGCCCTGCGCGGCGACCTCGCCGCGACGCACCTGACCGGCGACAACAGCGCCGTGCTGAGCACCGACGCGCAGAAGAACACCGTCTACGCGTTCGCCAAGCAGCAGGACGTCGGCGAGATCGAGGATTTCGCGCTACGCCTGGGCCGGCACTTCGTGGCCACGCAGGAGGCGATCACCGGCGCGCGCATCACCGTCGCCGAGCACGCCTGGGAACGCATCCCCGTCGACGGCCGGCCGCACGACCACGCGTTCAGCAGCTCCAGCGGCGAAAGCCGCACCACCACTGTGACCGTGCACGCCGGCCGCGCGTGGGTGGCGTCCGGTGTGGACGGTCTGACCGTGCTCAAGTCCGGCGGCTCGGAGTTCCACGGCTTCCCGCGCGACGAGTACACAACGCTCGCGGAGACTGACGACCGCATTCTCGCCACGGCTGTCACCGCGCGCTGGCGGTACGACGGCGACCCGGCCGACACCGATGTTGATTGGGCCAAGAACCACCAGGAGATCCGGCGGACGCTGCTGCAGGCGTTCGCCACGAAGCACAGCCTGTCGTTGCAGCAGACCCTGTACACGATGGGTGAGGCCGTGCTGCTCGCACGGCCCGAGGTCGCCGAGGTCCGGCTTTCCCTGCCGAACAAGCACCACTTCCTCGTCGATCTGAGCCCCTTCGGCCTCGAGAACCACAACGAGGTGTTCTACGCCGCCGACCGCCCCTACGGCCTCATCGAAGGCACCGCGGTCCGCGACGAAGCCGAAGAGCCCGGCCCGGCCTGGACCGACGCCGTGCTCTAGCCCCGAATCCCCACCGGGAGAGCACATGTCAGAACGACCATCCCGTCATCCCGTCGATGTGCGCCCGAAGTGGCCACAGCTCGTGCTCGGCGGAATCCAGCACGTGGCGGCGATGTACGCCGGCGTGGTGGCCCCGCCGTTGGTGATCGGCGCGGCCGTCGGGCTCTCGCCCGGGCAGCTGAGCCTGCTCATCAGCGCGTCCCTGTTCACCGCAGGCCTCGCGACGCTTCTGCAGACGCTCGGCGTGTGGCGCTTCGGCGCGCGGCTGCCGCTGGTCAACGGCGTCACGTTCGCGTCCGTCGCGCCGATTCTCTCGATCGCGCAGCAGCACGCCGGCAACGCGCTGGGCGTCGTCTACGGCGCGACGCTCGTCGGCGGCGTGTTCGTGGTGCTGGCCGCGCCGTTCTTCTCCAAGCTCACACGGTTCTTCCCGCCGGTGGTGACGGGGACCGTCATCACGCTGATCGGCGTCTCACTGCTGCCCGTGGCCGTGCAGTGGATTTCCGCGCAACAGCCGGCGGCGCGGCCGAGCGGGCTGCTGCTGGCGGGCGTCACGCTGGTCGCGGTGCTGGTGTTCACGCGGTTCCTCAAGGGTTTCTGGAGCCGGATCGCGCTGCTGCTGGGCCTGGTCGCCGGGACGCTGCTGGCGTGGCCGCTGGGCGAAGTCGACACATCGACACTCAAGCAGGCGCCCGTATTCGGCATCGCCACGCCGTTCCACTTCGGCGCGCCGGTGTTCGACATCGCGGCGATCGTCTCGATGCTCATCGTGATGCTCGTCGTGATGGCCGAGAGCACGGCCGACCTGCTGGCGCTCGGCGAGATCGTCGGACGGCCGACCACGAGCCGGACCCTGGCGGACGGCCTGCGGGCTGACGGGCTCGCCACCGCCGTGAGCACCGTGTTCGGCGGGTTCGCGTGCACGGCCTTCGCGCAGAACATCGGGCTGGTGTCGCTGACGCGGATGGTCAGCCGGTACGTGGTCGCGGCCAGCGGCGTGGTGCTGGTGGTGCTCGGCGCGCTGCCGGTGACCGGTGGGATCGTGGCGCTCGTGCCGCAGCCGGTACTCGGCGGGGCCGGGCTGGTGCTGTTCGGCAGCGTGGCGGTGAGCGGCGTGCGGACGCTGGCGAAGGCGTCGTTCGAGCATCCCGGCAACGTCGCGATCGTGGCCGCGTCGCTGGGCGTGGGCCTGATTCCCATCGCAGTGCCGGGTTTCTACTCGGGATTTCCGGCGGCACTGCAGGTGGTGCTGAACTCCGGCATCAGCGCGGGTTGCCTCACGGCCGTGGTGCTGAACCTGGTGTTCGGCGAACGGTTGATAGAACGCTCTACCGCCCCGGAGCTATCCTCGGTGCCGTGACAGGCACGAAGGACCGCATCCTGGCCGCGGGCGCGGAGCTCTTCCGCCGCGGTGGCTACACCGGCACGGGCGTGAAGCAGATCGTCGAAAAGGCCGGCGCGCCCTTCGGCTCGCTGTACCACTTCTTCCCCGGCGGCAAGGAGCAGCTCGCCGAAGAGGTCATCCGCACGTCGGGGATGGAGTACGCGCAGCTGTTCGACCTCTTCATCGCCCCCGCGCCTGATGTCGTGAGTGGCATCGAAGCCTTCTTCGCCGCCGGGGTGACCACGCTGCTGGACACCGATTACGTGGAGGGCTGCCCGATCGCCACGGTGGCGTTGGAAGTCGCGACGACGAGCGAACCCCTGCGCCAGGCGACGGCCGACGTCTTCACCGCCTGGATCTCGGTGGGCACCGAGAAGTTCGCCGCGTTCGGCCTGCCGCCCGAGCAGGCACGGGTGCTGACGATCGCGCTGATCACCAGCCTGGAGGGCGCGTTCGTGCTGGCGCGCTCGATGCGGTCGCCGGAACCGATGGCGGTCGCGGGCGCCGCTGTGGTCGACGTGGCCCGCCGGATCCTCGACGAGCTTGGACACGACGGGAAGAGGCGCTAGCGGTACTCGGGCGTCCAGCGGGCTTGCCGGACTGTTTCGGCAAGGTGGTCGTTCGCCGGGGCGACGCCGTCCTTCACGGCTTGCTCGGCGACGGCCGTGGCGATCCGCGTGGCGACCTCGGGCACGTCCTCCCACGCCGGCAGCAGCGGTTCGTCCGGGTCGTCGAGGGCGGGTGACGCCTCGCCGAGCGTCTTCGCGGCGACGCGCATCATCGCGTCGGTCACGCGGGTGGCGCCGACGGCCGTGACGGCAAGGCCGATGGCCGGGAAGATGTAGACGTTGTTGCACTGCGCGACGCGGTGCTGCTTGCCGTCGCGCTCCACCGGTGCGAACGGCGATCCCGTGGCGACGAGGGCGCGGCCGTCAGTCCACTCGTCGAGCTCCCGAGGAGTCGCCTCGGCGCGGCTGGTGGGGTTGGAGAGCGGGAAGATGATCGGCCGGTCGGTCTTGGCGGCCAGCTCGCGTACGAGGTCCTCGGTGAACGCGCCCGCCGCCGTCGAGAGGCCCAGCAGCACGCCGACGTCGACGTTGTGCACGACGTCGGCCAGCCCGGTGCCGGTCCAGCCGTGGGTTTTGGCGGCCGGCTGGGCGAACCGGCGCTGGCTTTCCGACAGGTCGGTGCGGTCGTCGGTGAGCAGGCCCGCGATGTCGACGACCCAGATCCGCTCGGCCGCATCCGCGTCGGACAGACCCTGCGCCACCATCTCCTGGCGGATCATCTCCAGCACGCCGATACCGGCCGAGCCCGCGCCGAGCATCACGATCTGCTGTTGCGACAGCGGCCGCCCGGCCACCTTCGCCGCGCCGTGCAGCGCCCCGACCGCGACGGCGGCGGTGCCCTGGATGTCGTCGTTGAAGGTGAGCAGGCGGTCGCGGTAGCGCTCGAGGATCGGCTGGGCGTGCGCGGTGGCGAAGTCCTCCCACTGCAGCAGCACCTCGGGCAGCTCTTCGCGCACCGCCGTGACGAAGTCGTCGACGAACGCGTAGTACTCGTCGTCGCCGATGCGCCGGTGGCGCCAGCCCAGGTACTGCGGGTCTTCGAGGCGCTCGACATTGTCGGTACCCACGTCGAGCATGATCGGCAACGTGCGCGCCGGATCGATGCCGCCGATGAGCGTGTACAGCGACAGCTTCCCGATGGGGATGCCCATGCCGCCGATGCCCTGGTCGCCCAGCCCGAGAATGCGCTGGCCGTCGGTGACCACGATGACGTCGACCTCTTCGCGGGGCCGGTTCCTCAGCACTTCGCGCAGGTGCTCGCGGTCGGGGTAGGCCACGTACAGGCCCCGTGGGCGGCGGTAGATCTCGCTGAACCGCTGGCACGCCTCGCCGACGGTGGGCGTGTAGACGATCGGGAGAGTTTCCTCGAGGTGCTCGGCGAGCAGCCGGTAGAACAGCGTCTCGTTGCGGTCCTGCAACCCGCGCAGGAACACGTGCTTGTCCAAGTCGGCCGGCTGGCGGGCGAACTCCTGATAGGTGTGCGCCACCTGCTCGCCGATCGTCTTCTCGGCGAGGGGCAGAAGGCCGAGCAGGCCGAGTTCCCGCCGCTCGTCGTGGGTGAACGCGGTGCCTTTTGTGGTGAGTGGGTCGAAAAGGCGGTCGTGTCCGCGGTCCGGCATGCGCGCTCCCCCGTCTGATCCACATCGGACGTTCCGCGTCGGAGACTACGCCGGGTTCACGTCCCCGTCAGGTGTTCCGGCCGGACCGGCACCCGGGTGAGTGCCAGGCCCGTCGCGGCGCGGATGGCGGCGACGATGGCCGGGGTGGAGGAGATGGTGGGGGGTTCGCCGACGCCGCGGAGGCCGTAGGGGGCGTGGGGGTCGGGGCGTTCGAGGACGTCGATGGACATCGGGGGCACGTCGAGGACGGTGGGGATGAGGTAGTCGGTGAAGGAGGGGTTGCGGACGCGGCCGGCGTCGACCTGGATTTCCTCCATGACGGCGAGGCCGAGGCCCTGGGCGGAGCCGCCCTGGATTTGGCCGAGGACGGCTTGCGGGTTGAGGGCGCGGCCGACGTCTTGGGCGCAGTCGAGCGCGACGACCTTCACCAGGCCCAGCTCCACGTCCACGTCGACCACGGCGCGGTGGGCGGCGAAGCCGTATTGCACGTGGGCGGTCCCCTGGCCGGTAACAGGGTCGAGCGGGTAAGTGGGGCGGTGGCGCCATTCGACCGTTTCGTCGAACGTCGAGGACCCCAGCACCGACGCGAGGTCCGCCAGCACCACACCGTCGGACGCGACGAGTTTGCCGCCGGCCACACGCGTCGACGCAGAAAGCCCGGCCTGGGATAGCAAGCGGGAGCGCACGGCAGCGGAAGCGGCCTGCACAGCGCCGCCGGTCACGTAGCTCTGGCGGGACGCCGACGTCGAGCCGCCGTTGCCGATGGAGGTGTCCATGGGCAGCACGGTCACCTGCTCCACGCCGAGCTCCGTGCGCACGATCTGCTGCATGATCGTCACAAGCCCCTGCCCGACCTCGCACGCCGCGGTGTGCACGGTGGCCGCGGGTTCGCCGCCGACGAGCTGCAGGCGCACGCGCGCGGTGGAGTAGTCGTCGAAGCCCTCGGAGAAGCAGACGTTCTTGATCCCCACGGCATACCCGACACCTCGCACCACGCCTTCGCCGTGCGTGGTGTTGGATACACCGCCGGGCAGGTGGCGCAGGTCGAACGAGCGCGAAGCGGGCAACGGCTTGGCGCGCAAGCGTTCCAGCAGCTCGGCGACGGGCGCGGCCGAGTCCACGACCTGGCCCGTCGGCATCACGGCGCCCTCGGTCATCGCGTTGCGGATGCGCAGCTCGACCGGGTCGAGGCCGCACGCGGCGGCCAGCTTGTCCATCTGCGACTCGTACCCGAACGCCGCCTGCACCGCGCCGAAGCCACGCATCGCGCCGCACGGCGGGTTGTTCGTGTAGGCGCCCCAGCAGTCCACCGCCACGTTGTCCACTGTGTACGGTCCGACGCCGAGCGTCGCCGCGTTGGCCACCACGGCGCCGGTGGACGACGCGTACGCGCCGCCGTCGAGGAACAGGCGCGCGCGGACGTACACGAGCCGGCCGTCGGAGGTGGCGCCGTGCTCGTAGTACATCTTCGCCGGATGCCGGTGCACGTGGCCGTAGAAGGATTCCTCGCGGTTGTAGACCATCTTCACCGGCTTGCCGGTGTGCAGCGCGAGCAGGCACGCGTGCACCTGCATCGACAGGTCCTCGCGGCCGCCGAACGCGCCACCGACGCCGCCCAGCGTCAGCCGCACCTTCTCGACCGGCAGGCCGAGCGCGGCGACGATCTGCTGCTGGTCGACGTGCAGCCACTGCGTCGCGACGTACAGGTCCACGCCACCGACGGTGTCGGGCACCGCGAGCCCTGACTCCGGGCCGAGGAACGCCTGGTCCTGCATGCCGACCTCGTACACGCCGGACACCACGACGTCGGCCCGCACGTCCTCGGAGCCACGCCGGATCCGCACGTGCCGGACCACGTTGCCACCGTCGTGCAACAAAGGCCCGTCGCCCCGTACCGCCGCCTCGGAACTGGTGACGGGCGACAGCTGTTCGTACGTCACCTTGATCCGCTTCATCGCCCGCCGCGCCGTCTCCGGGTGGTCGGCGGCGACGAGCGCCACCGGCTCCCCCTGGTAGCGCACGACCTCGTCGGCCAGCACCGGCTGGTCGGCGTGCTCCAGCCCGTAGCGGTTGACGCCGGGCACGTCCTCGTGGGTCAGCACGGCATAAACCCCTTGCACCGCAAGGGCTTCCGTGAGGTCGATCCCGGTGATCCGCGCGTACGGGTGGGGGCTGCGCAGGGTCGCGCCCCACAGCATGTCCTCGTGCCACAGGTCCGAGGAGTACGCGAACTCGCCGCGCACCTTCACCGTGCCGTCAGGCCTCGGCGCGTCGGCCCCGACGCCGTTGGTGGTGCCGGTGGCCTGCGAAGTGGTGGTGGTCGTCGTCATCGGTCCTCCCGCAGCCGGGCGCTCGCGGCGGCCAAGTCGCGGGCGATCGCGGACTCGTCCTCCTCACGCAGCGTGCCGTGCTCCACCACGGTCCGGCCGCCCACGAGCAGCCGCGCCAACGGTGGGGTCGCGCCCAGCACGAGCGCGGCGACCGGGTCGGTGATGCCCGCGTACTCGAGCCCCGACAGGTCCCACACGGCGAGGTCACCGAGCTTGCCGGCCTCGATCGAGCCCAGTTCGGCGTCGCGGCCGAGGCAGCGCGCGCCGCCCATCGTGCCGAGCCACAGCGCTTCCCGGGTGGTCAGCGCGGTCGGCCCGCCGCGTTGCCGAGCCTGCAGCAGCGCCTGGTGCAGCTCCTCGCCGAGGCCGCCGGACTCGTTGGACGCGGCGCCGTCGACCCCGAGGCCCACGGGCGCGCCGGCGTCCAGCAGGTGCCGCACGGGGGCGATGCCCGCGCCGAGCCGGCCGTTGGACGTCGGGCAGTGCGCCGAGCCCGTGCCGGTGGCGCCGAAGCGGCGGATCGCGTCGGGCGAGAGGTGGATGGTGTGCGCGAGCCAGACGTCGCCCGCCAGCCAGCCGAGCTTGTCCGCGTACTCGGCCGGCGTGCAGCCGACCTCGGCGAGGCACTGGCGTTCCTCGTCGAGCGTCTCGGCCAGGTGCGTGTGGAGCCGTACGCCCTTGCGGCGCGCCAGGTCCGCCGCGCCGGTCATCAGCCGCTCGGTGACGGAGAACGGTGAGCACGGGCCGACCGCGATCCGCAGGTGCGCGTCGGGCGACGAGTCGTGGAACCGGTCGATGACCGCCTCCGTGCCGAGCAGCGCGGCGTCGGTGCCCTCGACGAGGTTGTCCGGCGGCAGCCCGCCGTCGGACTCGCCGCGGTCCATCGAGCCGCGTACGAGGTGCAGCCGCACGCCGACGCGCTGCCGGGCCGCGACGAGCGCCTCGACCTGGTCGCCGCCGTCGCGCGGGAAGACGTAGTGGTGGTCGGCCACGGTCGTGCAGCCGGTCAGCGCGAGCCGCGCCAGCCCGGCGGTGCCGGCGGCGTGCGTGATCTCCGCGTCGAGGCGACCCCACACGGGGTAGAGCGCGACGAGCCACTCGAACAGCGTGTGGTCGGCCGCCATCCCGCGCGTGGCCCACTGGTAGAGGTGGTGGTGGGTGTTGACCAGGCCGGGTGTCACGAGGCAGCCGGACGCGTCGACGTGCTCCTCGGCGTCGCCGGTGAAGGTGCCTTCGCCGACTTCGGCGATCACGCCGTTGTCCACGAGCACGTGCCCCGAGCCGTACTCGGGGCCGCTGACGGTGGCGATCGCGGCGTTCTCGATGACCGTCCTCATGCGACACCACCCTTCACGGCGCCGCCCTTCAGGACAGCGGCGGCGCGGACGGCGTCGAGGATCTTCTCGTACCCCGTGCACCGGCACAGGTTCCCGGCCAGCGCCTCGCGGATCTCCTCGTCGCTGGGCTGCGCCACGCGGTTGAGCAGGTCGTGAGCCGCGACGACGAGACCGGGCGTGCAGAAACCGCACTGCACGGCGCCGTTGTCCACGAAGGACTGCTGCACGGGATCCAGCTTGTCGCCGTCGGCCAAACCCTCGACGGTCCGGACCGAGTGGCCCTCGACCTGGCCGGCCGCCACGAGGCACGAGCACACCGGCACGTCGTCGAGGTACACCGTGCAGGACCCGCATTCGCCCTGTTCACAGGCGTTTTTCGAGCCCGGCAGGCCGAGCCGCTCGCGCAGCACGTAGAGCAGGCTCTCGCCTTCCCACACGTCGTCGGCCTCGCGGGCCTCGCCGTTGACGGTCACGTTCACGCGCACGTGCGCTCGCTCCCCCGGTGTTCGTCCCAGGCCCAGGTCAGCGTGCGCCGAGCGAGCACGGCCAGGGCGTGTCTGCGGTAGTCCGCGCTGCCGCGGACGTCGTCGATCGGTGCGGCGGCCTCGGCTACGAGTTCGCCGAAGCGCCGTTTGAGCGAGTCCGCCAACGCCGTGGGCGCGTCCCACGGCAGCTCGGCGGCGAGGAACTCCTCGGCCGCGCGGGCCCGGCGCGGGGTGGGCGCGGCGGACCCGACGGAGGCGCCCACCTGGCGCTGCGAAGGCCGCAGGTTCACCGCGAAGGAGCAGACCGCGATCACCATCGCGTTGCGCGTGCCGACCTTCGCGAACTGCTGCGGACCCGCGTGCGCGGGCAGGTGGACGGCGGTGATCAGCTCGTCTGGCTCCAGCGCGTTGCGCTTCACGCCGAGGTAGAACTCCTCCGCCGGCAGCACGCGCGTGCCCCGGACGGACGCCACCTCCACGCGCGCGCCGAGCGCGAGCAGCACCGGATGCGTGTCGCCCGCCGGTGACGCGGCGCCGAGGTTGCCGCCGACCGTGCCGCGGTTGCGGATCTGCGGCGAACCGACCGTGCGCGAGGCCATCGCCAACGCGGGCAAAGGTTCACCCAACTCCGTGATCACGCGCGAATAAGACACGGCCGCGCCGAGCCGCACGGTGCTGCCCGAAAGAGTGCTGCTCTCAAGAGTGCCGTCCGAAAGAGTGCCGTCCGAAGTGGACCACTCCGCCAGCTCCGCGACGCCGGTGAGATCGAGCAGCGCGGCCGGGCGGCGGTGGTCGAAGTTCAGCTCCACCATCACGTCCGTGCCGCCGGCGATCGGCACCGCGTCGGGGCGTTCGGCCTTCACGGCCAGCGCCTCGGCCAGGTCGGCGGGTCGCAGGAAATCCACGCTCGAACTCCTCCCCACGGGCTGATGTCCCAGTACACGCCGAACGCGCCCGCGCGGCAACGGTGCCCCGCCATGAAAGCCGTCCCAGCGGAAGACCACCCGTTTGTGCTTTCCTACAAGCCTGATGACGACCGTGAGAACCCTGCTGGGCCTGCCCGGCCTGCGCCCGCACCCGAGCACCGCCGAGGACCTGCTCGACCGCGCCGTCACGCGGATCTACGTGACCGAGCTGCCCGACCCGGGCCGCTACCTGACGGCGGGTGAGCTCGTGCTGTCCGGGCTGCTGTGGTGGCGCGCGCCGGGCGACGCCGAGCCGTTCGTGGCGGCGCTCGCGGCCGGGGGCGCCGCCGCGTTGGCCGCGTCGGGCGCCGACGCCGGCGGCATTCCCGAAGACGTCATCGACACGTGCGCGCGCCACGGCGTCCCGCTGCTGGAAGTCCCGCCCGACCTGTCGTTCGCCGTGGTCACCGAGCGCGTGGTGCTCGCACTCGCGGCCGCCGCCGACGGGGCGCGCAAACGTTTGCTCACCGCCGCCGCGGAGGACGCGCCGCTGGAAGACCTGCTGGCCCGCGCAGCCAAGGAGCTCGGCACGGCGTGCTGGGTCCTCTCGGGCGTGCCCCGCGTGGTGGCCGGCACGGCGGCGCTGCCGGTATCGGCGGCCGAGCCCGTGCGCCAGTTCGCCGCCGCCCGCGCCCGCCCGACGGCGGCGGGCGGCCTGACCGTGCTGCCGGTGGAGAGCCGCCACGCGGTGCCGTGGCTGCTCGCCGTGGACGGACCGCTGAGCACCGCGCAGACCGAGCTCGCCGAGGAGCTGGCCGGGCTGGTCGGTTTGGCTCGCGCACGGTCGCGTCCGTCGCCGGCGCCGCTCGGCGGGAACGTCCGCGCGGTCGCCCTGCGGACCGAGGACAGCGCAGAGGCCGACGACGTCCTCGCCGAACTCCTGGCCACCACCGGGAGAGCCGTCACCCCGACCGGCAGCCGCGACCACACGGAGGCGCTCGCCCTCGTCGCCGACGACGGTTCGTGGCCCGCCGGCTGGGCCGACGACGCGATGACCGCTCTGTCCACAGTGGAACCCCTGCTGCGCGCGACGCGGATCCTCGCCGGCGTCAGCGATGCCGTGCCCGCGGCGGAGTCACGCGGCGCGTTCGAAGTCGCGCGCCACGCGCTTTCCCTTGCGGCGGACCGGGAGGGCGACGTGGTGGTCGTGCCCGCCGCCGCGCTCGGCGTGCACCAGCTCCTGCTCGCCGGCGCGTCCACCGACCTGCGCGCCGCGTTGCGCCGGCGCCTGCTCGGGCCACTGCTCGACTACGACGCCGAGCAGCACTCGGACCTCGTGCGCACCGTGCGCGTGTTCCTCGAGTGCTCCGGCTCCCCCACGCGCGCGGCGAAAACCCTGCACATCCACGTGAACACCCTGCGTTACCGCATCGGCCGCGCCGCCGAGCTGCTCGGCGTGGACCTCACGGACTTCGTCGCGCAGGTCGACGTCTACCTGGCGCTGACCTCGGAGTCCTGAAACGCCGTGAAGGGCACCTTGGGTTTCCCGCAAGGTGCCCTTCACGGACCGGTGGTCAGAGAGCCTTCGCGGCCCGGTCGGCGACCAGCTTCAGGAACCGGCCCGGGTCGGCCAGCTCGCCGCCCTCGGCCAGCAGCGCCATGCCGTGCAGCAGCTCCGCCGTCTCGGCCAGCGAACCGTCCGCCGGGTTCTCCGCGAACGCCTTGCGGAGCCCGGAGACCAGCGCGTGCTCCGGGTTGAGCTCCAGGACCCGCTTGATCTGCGGCATCTCCTGGCCCATCGCGCGGTACATCTTCTCCAGCGTCGGCGTCATGTCACCCGAGTCGCCGACGATGCACGACGGCGAGGTGGTCAGCCGCGAGGAGAGGCGGACCTCCTTGACGCTGTCGGTGAGCGTCGCCGACATCCACTTGAGCAGGTCCTCGTACTCGGCCTTCTGCTCGTCGGACGTCTCGTCGCCGCCGAGGTCGACCTCGCCCTTGGCCACGGACTGGAACGACTTCTCCTCGAACCCGCCCACTCCGTCGACCCACATCTCGTCGACCGGGTCGGTGAGGATGAGGACCTCGTACCCCTTGGCGCGGAACGCTTCCAGGTGCGGCGAGTTCTCGATCACCGTGCGCGACTCGCCGGTGAGGTAGTAGATGTGCTCCTGGCCTTCCTTCATCCGCGAGACGTAGTCGCGCAGCGAGGTCGGCTTCTCCGCGTGGTGCGTGGACGCGAACGACGAGATGTCGAGGATGGCGGGGCGGTTCTCCGGGTCGTCGAGCAGACCCTCCTTCACCGCGCGGCCGAACTCGCGCCAGAACGTCGCGTACTTCTCGGCGTCCTCGGTCATCATCGTCTTGATCGTGGACAGGATCTTCTTCTCCAGCCGCCGCCGGATCGCGCGGATCTGGCGGTCCTGCTGCAGGATCTCGCGCGAGACGTTGAGCGAAAGGTCCTGCGCGTCGACGACACCCTTGATGAAGCGCAGGTAGTTCGGCATGAGCGCTTCGCAGTCGTCCATGATGAACACGCGCTTCACGTACAGCTGCACGCCGCGCTTCGCGTCCCGCATGAACAGGTCCATCGGCGCCTGGGACGGGATGAACAGCAGCGCCTGGTACTCGAACGTGCCCTCCGCCTGCATGCGGACGGTTTCGAGCGCGTTGTTCCAGTCGTGGCTGATGTGCTTGTAGAACTCCTGGTACTCCTCGTCGGAGACTTCCGAGGAGGGGCGGGCCCAGAGGGCCTTGCGGGAGTTGACGGTTTCGAACTCAGGCTCGGTGCGTTCTTCGGAGCCCTCTTCGGCGCCTTCCTCGGCGGCCTCGAGGGGGCTGGCCTGCTTGGCCATCCGCACGGGCCAGGTGATGAAGTCGGAGTACCGCTTCACGATCTCGCGGACCTTCCACTCCGACGTGTAGTCGAAGAGGTGGTCCTCGTCGTCGGCCGGCTTCAGGTGCAGCGTGACGGCAGTGCCCTGCGGCGCGTCGGCCACCGGCTCGATCGTGTAGGTGCCCTCGCCCTCGGACTGCCAGCGCACGCCGTCGGCGGTGCCGGCCTTGCGCGTCACGAGGGTGACCTTGTCGGCGACCATGAAGCTGGAGTAGAAGCCGACGCCGAACTGGCCGATCAGGTCCTGCGAGCTTCCGTCTTGCGACTCTTTGAGCTTGCGCAGGAACTCGGCGGTGCCCGACTTGGCGATCGTGCCGATCAGGTTCACGACGTCGTCGCGGCTCATGCCGATGCCGTTGTCGCGGACGGTGAGGGTGCGGGCGTCCTTGTCGACGGTGAGCTCGACGTGGAGGTCCGAGGTATCGGCTTCGAGGTCCTTGTCGCGGTAGGTCTCGAGACGGAGTTTGTCGAGGGCGTCGGAGGCGTTGGAGATGAGCTCGCGGAGGAAGATGTCCTTGTTCGAGTAGATCGAGTGGATCATCAGCTGGAGGAGCTGGCGGGCCTCGGACTGGAATTCGAGGGTTTCGGGCTGTGCTGCTTGAGTCGCCGCTTCTTGAGACATGGTGTCGCGTTTTCCTTTCCCACCCCACACCAGAAAGACGGCAGCGAGCCTACCTGGGGTGGGTTGGATGGGTTGCGGGTGCAGTCAGCTCTGTGTGGTTTCTGGTCCTCGCAGGGCGTGTTGCGTGGGGTGTGCACCCCGAAGCTGGATTGTGTTGACGGCCGGTGAGCCGTTGTCAAGGCGGGAAAGCGTGCCTTGACAACGGCTC
>NZ_JBFAHL010000023.1:0-184812 GCF_040654155.1 Amycolatopsis sp. NPDC050768 | reverse complement strand
ACTGTCTGGGTGGCCGGGCTGCCGTCGATGTCGTCCAGCATTTCGACGAGAACCTTCTGGGCCATGAGTGCTCCTTGAAATTGGCGTGCATGCTGACCGTGACCAGGCGCACGAATGTGGCGATCGATTGTGATCGTAGCACCGAATGGTCGCGGAAATGCAGGCGCCGAAACTGTGCGGAAACTCCCGGTGCGGTCGAGGCGGTGCCGCGGGTCAGGAAACGTCGACGGAAGGTGACCAGAAGGCCTCGAACTGTTCCGTCACGCCGTAGTGCTGGCCGGCACGGCGTTGCGCTTCGAGGTCCGCGAAGCTGTCCATTGTGGGGTCACGGCGATCGCGAGGGCCTTGGCGGCCATCATGCCTCCGCCGGACGGGGTGGGCGGTCCACTGCGCGGTCAGCCGTCGAGTCGTGGAGAGCACGACCGCTCACATTACTGGCACAGGAACAGGTTTCCGCCGAGATTGCCGGCTCAGGCCGAGGCGACCAGCGCGCAAGCCATTCCGAGGCTCATGCCCGTCCGCGACAACGCGCGGGTCGGGTCCATGTGCCACGACGGGACCGAGTAGGCGGCTTCGAGGAGGACCCACGCGGCCGCGGCGAAGGTGATGGGTGTCCACCAGCCGTGGCCCATCGCGGGCATCGTGAGCCACGGGCCGTGGTCGCCGGAGTGCGGCATGGCGGTGAGCATGAACAGCATCGTCGCGGTGGTTGCGACGTGGTGCAGATGCCGGGTCGTGAGGGACCAGCCGAGTGTGAGCAGGAGCACGGCCTGCCAGCCGGCGGCGGGGATGGGGGCGCCGACGGGGGAGGCCATGGCGATCATCGCGGCGCAGAGGACGAGTTCGGCCACGGAGTCGGCACGGGTCGGCACCCGGAGCGGCGGTGGGGCGTTGGCGGGCAACGCGGCGTTGGTGGGCAACGATGAACCCGCGGAGAGTGGTGCCTGGCCACGGTGGACATCCACTGGAGACTCGCGACGCTCGGCAGCGTCCGCCGGCAAAGCGGCAACCCCACGCCGAAGGTTCGCGAGTGGCGCCCACGCCAGCGCGGCGAACGCGGCCGTCAGCAGCCAGGACACGGACGCCGGCACGAGAGGGTTCCTTCCGCCGAAGCAAGCGAAGCGAGTACCCGGTAGACCACGCACAGTCGCGATTCGTGACAACCGGAGGGAAATGCCCCCGGACGAGACAGGAATTGTCGAAAACGGAAGGGCAGCGCCGTTGCCCCTCAGGCTCACCGGCCGTGACCTGCGTCTCAAGGGCGCGCGACGTAAGGGAGCCGACGTGAGCAGGCCACCTGGTGTTCGCGTTGGCTCAAACAGCCGTGAATAGCGTTCGGGGCGCTCGAGAAGTCTCCCTGGAAACCTGAATGAGGTAGACCATGCGCGAAAACCAGGTGGGCCCGAACCGACGGTCCTTCCTGCGGAACGCGGGACTCGCCGGCGTCGGCGCCACGGCGCTGGGTGCGCTCGGCGTCGCGCCGGCCGAGGCCGACACCGCGAACACCGCAAACAGAGGCAGCGGCAGATGGAACCCGGACGGCGAGAGCCTCCAGTTCACCGTCGCCGTGATGCCGGACACCCAGTACCTCTACTGGGGCAGCCAGAACAGCATCAACGCGGAGCCGCAGGCAGCCTCGTTCCGGTACGTGATCGAGAACAGCGGCACGCCGAACAACAACATCGTGTTCATGGCGCACCTCGGTGACGTGACGCAGGACGCCGACGTCACGTCGTTCCAGGCCGTGGACCAGACGTTCAAGATCCTCGACAAGGCGAACGTTGCCTACAGCGTGCTCGCCGGCAACCACGACGTGTCCGGTGACGACACGCGCGGCACCACGCCGTACCTGCAGACGATGGGCCCGCAGCGGTTCAAGAACCAGAAGTCCTTCCTCAGCTCGGACGCCAGTGGCTACAACACCGCCCACACCTTCCGCGCCGCCGGGCGCGAGTGGCTGCTGCTGGCCATGGACTGGCGCACGTCGGCCGCGGGCTTCACCTGGGCCAACGACGTGATCAAGAAGAACCCGCACCTGCCGGTGATCCTGACCTGCCACGAGATCGTCGCGCCGACCTACGGCGACGAGGTGTACCCGTACGAATCGGGCGACGCCGAGAACAACGCGGCGGTCACCGGCTACGGCCAGACCGTGTGGGACCAGCTGATCAAGAACAACGACCAGATCTTCCTCACCCTCAACGGCCACTACTGGCCGTCGGGCCGCATGACGAAGCAGAACGCCGCCGGCAACGACGTGCACCTGCACATCACGAACTACCAGAACCGCTACATGAGCGGTGGCGGCATGCTGCGCCTCTACCACTTCGACCTGCAGCGCAACACGATCGACGTCGAGACGATCGCGCCGTGGATCCTCGAGAAGGACCCGGCGAAGCGCAACAAGATGGAGGTGCTGGAGTCGCGGCTGACGACTTCCGTCGACCTGTTTTCGATGCCGTTCGACTTCGAGCAGCGCTTCTCCGGCTTCATCCCGGTGCCCGTGCGCTCGGCGCGGCCGGCGAACAAGGTGCTCGTGCCGGGCACGCTGGCGTACTGGCGTTTCGACAACGTCGGCGCCAACGGCAGCGCCGTCACCGCGAGCCAGAAGGTGCGCGACCTGTCCGGCCACGGCAACGACCTCACGCTCGCGTCGGTGGCCGGCACCGTCCCCGACGCGCTGACCTGGTCCGACGACCACCACCCCGACCAGCCGGGCCACGCCAGCCTGCGTTTCGTCGGCGGCAAGAACCCGCTGCACGGTGCGTACCTCAGCACCGCCGCGAAGGCGCCGCTGAACACCGAGACGTTCAAGCACGGCTACACCATCGAAACGTTCGTGAAGATCCCGCGCGACTGGGACGGCGGCAACAACGGCAACATGCCGGTGCTGGTCCGCCGCGGCGCGGCCGGCGACGCGGGCAAGCACGGCAAGAACACCGACCCGAAGGAGCCGGTGGCCCAGCTCATGACCACGAACAACGGTCGTGAACTGCAGTTCAACTGCTACCCGCTCAGCCAGACCTACCCGACCACCAACTGGAGCCACGGCATGCCCGAGGACCAGTGGTGGCACCTCGCCGTGGTCAACGACGGCCACCACACCAAGGCCTACATCGAAAGCTCGCCGGTCGCGGACAACCCGTCGACCGACTCGATCGGCATCGCCTCGCTCGGTCTCACCTGGCTGCTCGGCGGCCACGAGTACGGCGGCGCGATCGACAACGTGTTCCACGGCTGGATCGGCGACGTCCGCATCGTGAACCGGGCGCTGCGCCTGGACGAGTTCATGACCAAGTGATCCACCGGCGGCGGGTGGTCATCGGCGCCCACCCGCTGCCGTCCTCGGTCAGGAACTCCTTGCGGCGGCGAGGAAAGCTCGGATCAGGGCCTGGTCCTTCACGCCGCGGGCGGACTCGACGCCGCTGGAGACGTCCACTCCCCACGGCCGCACGGTGGCGACGGCGTCGGCCACGTTGTCCGGGGTGAGGCCGCCGGCCAGCAGCCAGTCGCCGTCGGGGATCTCGGCCGACCAGTCCCAGGTCTCGCCCGAACCCGCGTTGGGGGAGTCGAGCAGGAGCAAGTCCTCGCCGTATTCGCCGACGGCCGGGACCTCGCTGTGCTTCAGTGACGTGGCACGGATCAGCCGCACGGGCAGGTCGCGCAACGCCGCGAAGTCGGCCGGCGAGTACCCGGAGCCGTGCAGCTGAACGGCCCGGATCCCGGTCTCGGCCACGGCGTCGCGGACCTCCGGCACCGGCACGCCCTTGAACACGCCGACCGTGAGCACCTCGCCGGGCACACCCGCCGCGAGCTGCGCGGCCTCGGCCCGGGTGACCTGCCGAGGGCTCTCGCACAGCAGGAACCCCACGGCGTCGGCTCCCGCTTCGACCGCGCACGCCACGTCGGCCGCTGTCTTCAGGCCGCAGATCTTCACGAACACGCCCCGACCCTAACCTCCGCCGGCCGGTGACGAGCGGGCATCACGCGCGCACCGGCATCACAAGAGGTGACGGATCGGCCGCCTGGGCGGCGGCGCGGATGTGATTATGGGTCGACTTCCGCCCGACGAAGGAGCTCGCACGATGGTCACGGGTCCGCTCGGCAAGGCCCACTCCGGTGGATACGACGAGGGCCGGCAGCTGTACGGGATGACTGCGGGCTCGATCCGGCGCTGGCGCTGGAAGCGCGCCGCCGCCGTCGCCGGGACCGGTTCGGCCAGGTACGCGAAGATCGGCGACTCCATCAGCGCCGGCCAGGGACTCCAGCCCGCCACGCAGTCGCCGCCGGTGGTGATGGGCGACATGCTGGCGGCCCGGGGGTTCCCGGTGCGGGGTGCGTCGGTGATCCTGAACCCGCGGACCATGACGGCGGATTCGAGGCTGACGTTCACCGGGTCCTGGTCCGAGTTCGCGCCGGGTGCGCTGACGACGTTCGCCTCGTCCGCGACGAGTGGCGGCTCCGTTTCCCTCTCCGCCTTAGTCGCGGAGGCCGGCGACTACCTGGCTCGCGTCATCACCACACAGGACTCGCGCGAGTGCACGATCGCGATCGACGGTGGCGAACCCGGCCCGGTCCGGCTGAGCGGTGCGGCCGGCCTGGCGACACACCTCGTCGCGCTCCCCAAGCTGGCCGCCGGACGGCACACCGTCACGGTCACCGTGGCCGGCGAGACCGGCGAACTGCGGGTCGGCAGCATCGGGATCGAAGCGCTCGACGGCATCACGATCGGCGACTTCGGCATCTCGATGTCGACGACCACGGACTGGGTCGCCGGTGGTGAGGCGTACTCGGCGCTGAACCACGTGGTGGCCTGGGCGCCGGATCTCGCCCTGATCGCGTTGATGACGAATGACGCCAACGAGCAGACGGCGGTCGCGCCGGACCGGTACGCGGCCAACCTCGAGACGATGGTGTCCGCACTGGAGAACACCTGCGACGTGGTCCTCGAGGCACAGATCCCCGGCGATCCGGCGTGGGTCGACTTGTCCCCTTATCGCGACGCCGTGTACGACGTGGCGAACGCTCACGGCGTGCCGGTGCTCGACCTCTTCGATCGCTGGGGCAGCTACGCCGCCGCGTCCGGCGCGGGGTTGATGAACGACGCCTTCCACCCGAATGCGGCTGGTGCGGCGGACATCGCGGCGGCGGAGTTCGGCGTGGTTTCGGCTTGAGGAACGCGGGTGGGCCGGTGCCGTCGATCAGCCGGCCTGGCCGCACTGGTTCGTGACGGTGGGCCACCGCCGTCCTGGTCCTCGGGTCCGCGGTCGTTCGGTGACGGCGTCGCGGCGGCGGCTGAGGCCATGGGAAATCGATTGAGGATCAACGACAACCTTGGCAGGCTTGGGGGCATGGTGTCTCCTGACGATCAAGAACTGACCGACGCCGACTCCCCGGATTGGTCAGTTCGCGCAGCGGCGGGTCGGCGGCTCGCGGCATCGGACAAGATCGACGGAGTGGCGGACGTCCTCCACCGTCTCCTGTTGGATCGCGGAGACTCCGCAGTCACCCAGGAGACCGCGAAGGCTTTGCTCTCACGCAAGGACACCGCTGGCCTGCGCTGCGTGCTGCTGGCTAGCAGCCGAGCTGTCGAGTTCTGGACCAGAGATGAGCTCGTGGCCGCGCTGGACTGCAACCCCGAGTGGCTGACGACTGCAGGCGCGGATCGGCTGATCCAGCAGCTGCACGAGCTCGCCGCCGATGACGACGCCGGGGTCCGCGACGAGGCCCAGGGAATCCTCGCGCATCTGCGGCCGCGTAAGGAACAGGCCCGAGACTCGGACGACGACCAGCTCTGATCCGACACGACACACAGCCGAGTCCTCATTGTGTCCTGGCCAAGAACCGCCAGACCGGCTCCGCGCAGGAGTGCCACCGCCGTCCTGGTCCTCGGGTCCGCTGGACAACGGCGAGCGGGGATGTTGTCCTGAGGGACAACGCACCGGGAGGCGGCATGACAGCAGCGCAGCTCGCGGCCGGGCTGGCCGAGGTCTCGCAGCACGTGCTCGCGTCCAGCGGCGATCCCGACGAGGTCACGCAGGCCTGCACGCAGGCGTTGCGCCCGCACCGGCTCGTGGTGCATTCGCGGCGAGCGCGGCTTTCGACCCGGTTGGAGCACCTCTCGGCGGGCCCGATCTCGCTCAACCGCCTGCGCTACGGCGCCGACGTCACGGTCGCGCCCGCCGTGCCCGAAGAGGACAACTTCCTGCTGACGCTGCCTGTCGCCGGGTCCGCGAAGTTCACCTACGGCCGCGACACGGCCGAGCTCGCGCCGGGGCGTCCCGCGATCGTCGGGCCGTACCGCGAGTTCAAGCTGGACATCGACAGCGCGTTCGACCAGCTGATCGTGCGAATGGACCGGCGCTGGGTCGAGCGCACGGCCCGCCGGATCCGCGGGGTCGCGACCGCCGGCCCGGTGGACCTCTCGCTGTCGCTGCCGGAGCAGCCCGCGTTCCTGTACCGGCTGCTGGAGAGCGTGGTCAGCCTGCCGACGCTGGGGCCGAGCGTCGCGCGCCCGGAGGTGGGGCAACAGCTGGGTGAGCTGGTGATCGAGTCGTTCCTGCTCACGCAGCTGCGCGAGAAGGAAGCCGAGCCTGGACGGGCGCCGTCGGCGCAGGTCAGGCGGGCGATGGAGTACCTGCTCGACCACCTCGCCGAGCCGATCAGCCTGTCGGAAGTCGCGCGGCAAGCGGGACGAGCCTGCGCAGCCTGCAGACCGGGTTCCGGCGCGACCTCGACACGACGCCCGGGCAGTGGCTGCGCGATCAGCGGCTCGACCGGGCCCGCCGCCTGCTCGCGGCGGGTGAGCCGGGGACCACGACGGTGACCGGCGTCGCTGCGGAATGCGGGTACTTCCACCTGGGCGAGTTCGCCGCGCAGTTCAAGGCGCGGTTCGGGGTCACGCCGTCGGCCGCGCTGGGCCGCCGCTGACGGTTGCGCGAATCCGATGCTCGCGCGTCGCTTCACCGATAGTCCTTGCCGCTCGCCGACAGCAGCATGTGCCGTACGCACTCAACGGTGAGAACGGAGCGGCGGATGCGATTCGTACTGGTGCACGGAGCGTGGCACTTCGGGGAGCTGTGGGACCCCGTCCGCAAGCACTTGGAGAACGCGGGCCACGAGGTCCACACCCCGACGGCCGGCGGCCTCGGCGAGAACGACGACAAGCACGTCGACCTGCGCGGTGCCGCGGCGCCGATCGTCGACTACATCCGGGAGCACGACCTGACCGACGTCGTGCTGGTCGGGCACAGCTGGGGCGGTTACGTGATCTCCCGCGTGGCGATCGAGCTGCCAGAGCGGATGCGGCGGCTGGTCTACTTCGCCGCGTTCGTGCCGGCGCACGGCCGGGCGCTCGTCGACGAGATCCCACCGCACCTCGTCGCCGCGCTTCAGGCGAGCTACGACGAACGCACTGACGGCGGTGTCGTGCTGCCGTTCCCCGTGTGGCGCGACGCGTTCTACGGCGACGCCTCCGCGGAGGAGGCCCGGCGCGTGTACGACGTGCTGCGCCCGCAGCCGTGGAGCGCCTTCACCGACCCGGCCGACATGACGGGCTGGGACAAGGTGCCGCAGGCGTTCAGCTACCTGGCGCCGTCCGAGGACAACGACATCACGCAGGGCGAGTGGGGGCGGCACCCGCGGCTGTCCAACCGGCTCGTGATGTTCCGGCTGATCGGGATGGAGGGCAGCCACGAGGTGCTGCTGGCGAACCCCGAGCTGACGGCGCGCAAGTTCATCGAGGCGGGGCGGGACTGACCGTCCTTTGAGGAGTGACGCGACGAGTGAGCTGATCGTGGTCGGCTCCGGTGCGACGTTGTCGATCGCGCCGGAGCGGATCGTTGTTGCGGGTTACACCGCCAAGGACGAGGCGGTTGTGGAGCACCACATCGCCGAGCTCGCGGCGATCGGCGTGCCGCGGCCGGTGAGCGTACCGGCGTATTACGTGCTTTCGCCGGGACTGTTGACCAGCTCGCCGGTGGTCGAGGTGGGTTCGGCGACGACGTCGGGCGAGGTCGAGCCAGTGGTGATCCGCCACGACGGGCGGTACTACCTCGGCGTCGGCTCCGATCACACCGACCGGGAGCTCGAACGCGTCGACATCGCGCGGAGCAAGGCCGCGTGCCCGAAGCCGCTCGGCTCGCACGTGGTGGACCTCGGGCCTGATCTGTCCGTCGTGGACTGGGATGGTCTGGTCGCGGAGTCCAGTGTGGACTCGTCGACGTACCAAAGCGGCAGTGTCGCGACCTTGCGCCACCCGTCGGACACGCTCGGCCGGATGCCGTCCGGACTGGACGACGGTGGCGACCTCGTGCTGTTCTGCGGCACGCTTTCCTTGCTCGGCGGGAAGTTCGTGTACGGCTCGCGCTGGCGCGTCGACCTGCGGCTGCCCCACGGCGAAACCCTGACCCACGTGTACGAAACCCAGCGAAGGAGGGCTTGATGCGCACCGGATCGCAGTACCTGAGCGCCATCGACGACGGACGTCGCGTCTACCTCGACGGAAAGCGGGTGGACGGCGTGGCCCGGCACCCGGCGTTCGCGCCGATCGCGAAGACGGTGTCGGAGCTGTTCGACCTCGCCGCCGACCCCGCGTCCGGCATGACGCGGCCCGGCCCGAACGGCGAGGTGGTGAACCGGCTTTTCACCGCCCCGCGCAGCCGCGAGGACCTCACCGCGTTCCGCGAGGCCGCCACCACGTGGGCGCGCCACACCCACGGCTGGGTGGGCCGCAGCCCGGACCACGTCGGCGCGTTCCTGGCCGCGTTCGCCTCGCACCCGGACGTGTTCGGCGACTACGCGGCCAACGTGACGGCGTTCCAGAAGCGCGTCGTCGAGGAGGACCTGTACCTGTCCTACGCGATCATCCCGCCGCAGGTTTCGCGCGCCACCACGGCGAGCGCGTGGGACGGTGATCTCGTGCAGGTCGGCGTCGCCGAGGAGCGCGCCGACGGGATCGTGGTGCGGGGCGCGCAGATGCTGGCCACGGGTGGGCCGGTCGCCGACGAGATCCTGGTGTCGTGCATCAAGCCGCTGACGCCGGAGGACACGGACTTCGCGCTCAGCTTCGTGCTGCCCGTGGACACCGAGGGCCTGAAGCTCTACTGTCGCCGCCCGTACGCACCCGCCGCGACCAGCCATTACGACTACCCGCTCACCACGCGCTTCGACGAGACCGATGCCCTGCTGGTCTTCGACGACGTCTTCGTGCCGTGGGACCGCGTGTTCGTCTACCGCGACGTCGCCGGCGTGCGCAACCAGTTCTTCGAGACGGGCGCGCACGTGCTGGGCAACTGGCAGGCGCAGATCCGGTTTTCGGTGAAGCTGCAATTCCTGGCCGGCCTGGCGCGCAAGGTCGCGGCGGTCAACGGCGTCGACAAGTTCCCCGGCGTCGTGGAGAAACTCGGCGAGCTGGCCAGCCTGGTGTCCCTTGTGGAGTCCGCTGTTCTGGCCGCCGAGTACACCGCCGAACCCGACTCGGCCGGCCTTTGGCGCCCCGGCAGCCGGGCGCTGTACGGCGCCATGGGCCTGCAGTCGGAGTTGTACCCCCGCGTGCTCGCCATCCTCCGCGACCTCGTCGGCGGCGGTGTGCTGCAGGTCCCCTCCAGCGTCGCCGACATGACCAGCCCGGAGACGCGCGCGGACATCGACCGCTACATCTACAGCCCAGGTACGCCCGCCGCCGACCGCGTCAAACTGTTCAAACTCGCGTGGGACGCCGTCGGCAGCGAGTTCGCCGGCCGCCACCACCAGTACGAGCTCTTCTACGCCGGCGCGCCCTTCGTGGTGAAGGGCTACTCCTTCCGCAACTACGGCTTCGACGGCCCCGTGTCCGAAGTGGACCGTTTCCTGGCCGGCTACTCCGAGGAGAGCCAGTGAGCAAACCCGAACGCGAGTTCTTCCCGGTGACTGAGGTCGACTTCACCACCTGCAAGGGCGACGACCCGCTCATCACCGAACGCGTCTTGTCCACGGACGAGGCCTCCGGCGTCGCCACCCGCATCCTGCGCTACGCGCCGGGCGCCGACTCGTCACCGATGGGCGTCCAGTCGCACGACTTCTGGGAGGAGGTCTACATCCTGGAGGGCTCGTTCTCCGACCTCACCCTGGGGGAGACCTTCAGTGCCGGGATGTACGCCTGCCGTCCTCCGGGCATGCCACACGGCCCCTGGCGCACCGACGAGGGTGTGCTCACCTTCGAGGTCCGCTACCGCGCATGACCACCATGCCCCCTGACTGCACTCCCGGCTCCGGCCCGGTCGACGCGTTGGCGATGCGGACGGCGATGGGCCGGTTCGCGACTGGGGTCGCGGTGGTGACTACCAGCGTCGGCGATGTTCCCCACGGGATGACGGTGAACTCGTTGACATCGGTGTCGCTGTCCCCGCCGTTGGTGCTCGTCTGCTTGACGACCGGTGCGCGCACTACCGACGCTGTCGTCTCCGCGGACCGCTTTGCGCTGAACGTCCTGTCGACGAGACAGGAACAACTCGCTCTCCGGTTCGCTCGGCGCGGTGAGGACCACTTTTCGGGTTTACCGGTGAAGGCGGGATCGCATGATGTTCCGGTTATTCCGGATGCTCTGGTGCACTTGGAGTGTTCGGTTTATCGCGCGTTGACGGCTGGTGATCATGAGGTTGTGATTGGTGAGGTACTGAAGGTGTGTTCGCGGGGAGGGGAGCCGTTGGGGTTCCTCGGCGGGCGGTTCAGTGACGTGGTGGACCGGGGGCACGAGCCGGTGCCTTGGTTCTTCTGAACCACCCAGTTACTGTCGGCCGAAGCCATTTTCCGGGCAGACAGCGGGTCTGCCCAGCCCAAGATCTCGTTAACCAATCCCCCGACCTTTCCCCGGCCGGCCCCCGACGAAGGTGAAACAACACGGTTCGGGGTTGCTTGTCGAGGTGCTCTTTCCAGCCTTGACAAGTGACCCCGAACCGTAGTGACAATTGAACTTCGGGGAGCCATCTGGAGGTTCATCTTTTAATCTTTTGATCTTTAAAGCAAAAGATTAAAAGAAGGATGCACATGGCTAGCCCCCGCTGCGCTCAATGGTTCTACGGGACTTGCCTTGTGCCAAGGCTGGAAAGAGTACCTTGACACAAAGCAAGTCCCGTAGAAGAAAGTGCTTCGCCGGGGGCCGGCCGGGGAAAGGTTAGCCGGAGATATCGACGGCTTTGTTGGCTGGTTGAGCTGGGTAGACGGAAAAGCAAAAGACCCGCGCCGGGTTGTATGGGTGGCTGGCTGGTGCAGGCGGCATCATCCAGCTGCCCCGAGAACCCCCACCACCGACAACCACCCGCCCCGGGGTCACGCGTCCACACCGACCTGAAACCCACCACAAACCATCCACCCCACACCCCAGCATCCACCGGCCGACAATTCCCGCGCCTCACACCCACCGAATGTGCTTTCGTAGTCCCACAACACATCCGGGGGGAGCACACTCATGAACACCGAGCACGAGATCGATCGACTAATCCGACTCCTGGACTCCGACACGCTCGACGCGAACGCCATGGGTGCCGCCGATGCGCAGTGGGACCTGACCGCCCTCGGCCGCGAGGCCGACGTCGTCGCCCCCTTGCTCCTCGCCCTACCGAACTTCGGCTCGTTCGCACAGCTATGCGCCATCGAGATCTTCCAGCAGTTGCAAGACACCCGCGCGATCGGTGCGCTGATCGACTTGCTGGCGGGGGACAACAGCACCGTCCGGGAGTGGGCGGCGGGAGCCTTGGCTGACCTGCGCGCAACTGGAGCGGTGCCGGCCTTGAGGCGCGCATGGGAGACGAGCAAGGCGCGGGGTGACGCCCCGGTGAGGGCGAGCAGTGGGGCCTGCGCTTGGCGCTGACCGCGCTCGGCGCCCGGGTACCCGTGACGCCGGCGTTGGCACCGGCAGTCCGAGTCGGCGACGTAGAGGCATGGCCGTCGGCGCGGTTGGGGGAAGTGCTCGATCAACTCGCTGCGCGCGACCAGGCGACGTTGTCCTTCGGGTTGTGGCGAAGTGAGGACGACGGCCACTTCTACAACGAGGGAGACTTCGCCTACCACGCCGAGCTCGACTTCACGCAGCCGTGGCCCGAGCTGGTGCGGCAGGCGCACCATCGGGCCAAGGAGAGCGCGCAGCGGGTGGCGCCGCGGGACGACCTGTTCGCGGCGATCAGCTGGATCGCTCAGGCCGATCTTGGCCACGCGGCCCGACGGTAGCGCAGAGCGAGTATGACCGTTCAGGCATGGCGGGGGCGCGGATCGGCATTGGACGGGTATGGCTCGGGCGGCGACGATGGGTGGACCATCACCGCTGGTCAGAGGCGGTGAAATCGAGGAGGACGTCCGTGGGAACACCACGCAGCACCTACGCCCCCACCGATCCGCACGCGTTGAAGTTCCGGCGGGCGTTGCGGCATTTCCCGAGTGGTGTGTCGGTGGTGACGGTCGTCGACGGGGACGGCGGGGTGCACGGGATGACGGCGAGCTCGTTCGCGTCGGTGTCGCTGGATCCGGCGTTGTGCGCGGTGAGTGTGAACAAGCCGGGGCGGATGCATCAGTTGCTGCATGGCACGGATGGGCACTTCGGGCTCAGCATCATGGGCCAGGACCAGGGGGCGATCGCCGATTTCTACGCGCGCCAGCCGTGGAGTGTGGCGGTGGACGTGGAGATGGATCTGCACCACGGGTGCCCGACGGTGGGGGGTGCTCTGGCGTGGTTCGTGTGCCGGAAGTGGGCCGCGTACGACGGCGGGGACCACACGATTTTCGTGGGCGAGTCGCTGGACTACGGGTCGACGGAGCGGGAGGACTTGCAGCCGCTCGTCTGGCACAAGTCGGCCTACCACGACCTCGGTGACCAGCTCGAACGTCCCCGAGTCACGAAGCAGGGCTGAACCGGCGAGTCACCTGCACGGCCTCGGCCACGAGCTTGTCGATCAGCGCGCTCGCCGACGGGGTGGGCTTGCTGGAGGCGGGCATGGTGATGCCGACGCTGTGGCCGATCGGCTCGAGCGACAACGGCAGGCGCGCGATCCCCGGGTCCTCTTCGGTGATCAGGCGCGGCAGCGCGGCCACGACGTCGGTGTCGCGAAGCAGTTGGCGCACGGTGAGGAACGAAGTCGCCTCCACGCGGTTGGCGGGCAGGAGCACCTCGTTGTTGTGGAACAGCTCCTCGAGCTCACGCCGTAGCGCGGTCTCCGGGCCGGGCAGGATCCACGGGTACTCGGCGACCGTCGCGAGGTCCACGGTCTTCGCGCCGGCCAGCGGGTGCGAGGCGCGGACCACGAGGACCACGGACTCGTCGTAGAGCTTGCGGCGGAGGAACCCCTCGTCGGAGATCTGCGTGAGCCGCCCGACGATCAGGTCGAGCCGGCCCGCGCTCAGCTCCACCAGCAGCGACTCGGGCGTCCCGTCGCGCACGGCCACGGTCAGGTTCGGCCGTTCCGCCTTCAACGCGGCGATGGCCCGCGGGAGCAGGACGTTCGAGCCGAACAGGTGTGTCCCGACCACCACGGTGCCGCGTTCGGCGCCGGCCAGCTCCACGACGTGGCGGGCGGCCTGCCGGGCCTGGGCGAGGATCGCGCGCGCGTGCTCGGTGAAGGCCTCGCCGTAGACGGTCGGCGTGAGGCCGCGCGGGCCGCGCTGGAACAGCTCGACCTCCAGGATCTCCTCGAGCTCGCGTAGCCCACGCGTGGCCACGGGTTGGGTCACGTGCAGCTCGGCGGCCGCGCCGACGATCGTGCCGCGTCGCGCGATGGCGTCGAGCAGCACCAGGTGGCGGAACTTCATCCGGCCGTCGAGCAGACGTGGCAGCTCACGAGGGGTCATAACGAGCCACTATAGCCATATGCACATATCAACTTAAGGCTTTGGCATTTGTCAGGCATAGCTGGAGGTCGCGACGATGAGCAGGGATCACAGCCACGCGGGAAGGCGGACATGACGGTGCTCAAGAGCTTCGTGGACGGGCGGTTCACCGACAGCGGTGGTGACCTGTTCGACAAGGTCAGCCCGGTCGACGGGACCCTGGTAGCCCAGGTCGAGGAGGCCGACCAGGCGGTGGTCGACCGCGCGGTGCGCGCCGCACGGACCGCCCTCGACGGCGCGTGGGGCCGCACCTCCGACGCCGACCGTGCGCAGGTGCTCAGGAAGATCGCCGAACGCATCGACGAGCGGTTCGACGACCTGCTGGCGGCCGAGGTCGCCGACACCGGCAAGCCGCTCGACCTGGCCCGCCGGCTCGACGTCTCGCGCGCCGCCGCCAACTTCCGGGCCGCCGCCGACACGATCGCGTCGGCCGGGCTCGACTCGTTCCTCACCGAAGGCCCGGCCGGGCGTGCGCTGAACTACGCGCTGCGCAAACCGCTGGGCGTGGTCGCGGTCATCGTGCCGTGGAACCTGCCGCTGTTGCTGCTGACCTGGAAGGTCGCGCCGGCGCTGGCCGCGGGCAACGCCGTGGTGGTGAAGCCGTCGGAGGAGACACCCTCGAGCGCGACGCTGCTGGCCGAGCTCATCACCGAGGCCGGCGCGCCCGACGGCGTGTTCAACGTCGTCCACGGCTTCGGCCCCGGCTCGGCCGGCGAGTTCCTCACGGGCCACCCGGGCATCGACGGCGTCACTTTCACCGGCGAATCCCGCACGGGCTCGGCGATCATGCAAACGGTGGCGCCGCTCGTGCTGCCTGTGTCGTTCGAGCTCGGCGGCAAGAACGCGGCCGTGGTGTTCGACGACGCGGACCTCGGCAAGACCGTCGACGGCCTCGCCCGCTCGACGTTCACCAACACCGGCCAGATCTGCCTGTGCACCGAGCGGATCTACGTGCAGCGCGGCATCTTCGACGAGGTCGCCGCCGGGCTCGCCGAACGCGCCGAGGCCTTGCGCTTCGGCCGCCCGGACGATCCGAACACCACCACGGGACCGTTGATCTCGCGCCAGCACCGCGAGAAAGTCCTCTCCTACTACGAGCTCGCCGAGCAAGAGGGCGCGAAGCTCCTCGCCGGCGGCGGGATCCCGGACCTCGGCCCCGATCTCGAAGGCGGTGCCTGGGTGCGCCCCGCGCTGTGGACCGGGCTGGACAACACCCACCGCGTGCTGCGCGAGGAGATCTTCGGCCCGGTCGCGGCGCTCGTGCCGTTCGACACCGAGGACGAGGCGATCCGCCTGGCCAACGACAGCGACTATGGCCTCGCCGCCGCCGTGTGGACCACGAACCTCGAACGCGCCCACCGCGTCGCGGGCGCCATGCGGGTCGGCATGTCGTGGGTCAACACGTGGTACCTGCGCGACCTGCGATCGCCCTTCGGCGGCAACGGGCTTTCGGGCATCGGCCGCGAAGGCGGCGTGCATTCGCTGCACTTCTACACCCAGCCGACCAACGTGTGCGTGGCGCTGTGAACGCCCGAGTCGACGCGGCGATCGACACTGCGGTCTCCCGCCTGCAGCGGGCCGAGCGTGACCGCACGCCCGTGCAGCCGGTGCGCGACTTCCTCGGCGAAGACGACGTCGACGCCGCCTACGAGGTGCAGCGCCGGATCATCGCGGACAAGGTCGCGAGCGGTCGTCGCGTGGTCGGCCGCAAGATCGGGCTGACGTCGGAGGCGGTGCAGCGCCAGCTCGGCGTCGACCGGCCCGACTTCGGCGTGCTGCTCGACGACATGGTGTTCGGCGACCGCGCGGAGATCCCGCTTGAGCGCTTCTGCCAGCCGCGCGTCGAAGGCGAGGTCGCGTTCGTCCTCGGTGCCGACCTGCCGGATTGCGCCACCGTGGTCGACGTCCTGCGTGCCACGGACTTCGTGCTGCCGGCGATCGAGATCGTCGACTCGCGCGTGGCCGACTGGAACATCCGGATCACGGACACCGTCGCCGACAACGCGTCCAGCGGCGCTCTGGTGCTGGGCACGCGTCCGGTGAAACTGTCCGAAGTGGACCTCGCTGGGCTCGGCATGGTGCTGGAACACGGCGGCGAGCCGATCTCGACCGGCGTCGGTGCGGCCTGCCTGGGCTCGCCCGCCGTCGCCGTCGCGTGGCTGGCGCAGGAAGTCGCCCGCCGCGGCGAGCCACTGCGGGCGGGGGAAGTGGTGCTGGCCGGCGCGTGGGGACCGATGGTGCCCGTGACGGCGCCCGGGAGCTACGTGGCCCGGTTCGAAGACATCGGAGAGGTCCGCGTCGGGTTCACCGCCGGGCCGGACGGAGGGAAACGCGCATGAGCACCCCGGTGGCGATCATCGGGTCGGGCAACATCGGCACCGACCTGATGTTCAAGGTGAAACGGCTTTCGAGCGAGCTCGAAGTCGCGGCGATGGTGGGGATCGACGCCGCCTCCGACGGGCTCGCGCGGGCGCGCCGGCTCGGGGTCGCGACGTCGCACGAAGGTGTGGCCGGGCTCGTCGCCCTGCCCGAGTTCGCCGACATCCGGCTGGTCTTTGACGCGACCTCGGCCGGAGCGCACCGGCACAACAACGCGGTCCTGAGCGCCCACGGCAAGCAGTTGGTGGACCTCACGCCCGCGGCCATCGGGCCGTACGTGGTGCCGACCGTGAACCTCGACGAGCACCTCGGCGCGCCCAACGTCAACATGGTCACCTGCGGCGGCCAGGCGACGACACCGGTCGTGGCCGCCGTTTCGGCGGTGGCACCGGTGGCGTACGCGGAGATCGTGGCGACGATCGCCGCCAAGTCCGCCGGTCCGGGCACGCGGGCGAACATCGACGAATTCACCGAGACGACCGCGCGGGCGCTGGAAACCGTCGGTGGCGCCGGACGCGGCAAGGCGATCATCGTGCTTAACCCGGCCGACCCGCCCATCACCATGCGGGACACGGTGTTCTGTCTCGTCGAGGAATCCGAAGTAGACGAGGCCGCCGTCAGCGCGTCCGTCGAGGCGATGGTCGCGCGCGTGCAGGACTACGTGCCGGGTTACCGCCTCAAGCAGCGGGTGCAGTTCGACCGGGTCGACGAGCCGTTCCTGCCCGCGCTCGGGCGCCCGTTCCGCGGGGTGAAGGTGGCGGTGTTCCTGGAGGTCTCCGGCGCCGGGCACTACCTGCCGGAATACGCGGGGAACCTCGACATCATGACCTCGGCCGCGCTGCGGACCGCGGAACGGCTCGTGCAGGTCGCCGCGGAAGGAGCCCTTCGATGACCGGCAAGCTCTACGTGCAGGACGTGACGCTGCGCGACGGCATGCACGCCATCGCCCACCGCTACAGCGTCGAGCAGGTGCGCACGATCGCCGCCGCGCTGGACGCGTCGGGCGTGGCGGCCATCGAAGTCGCGCACGGCGACGGGCTGGCCGGGTCGAGCGTGAACTACGGCCACGGCGCGGCCACCGACGCGGGCTGGATCACCGCGGCCGCCGAGGTGGTGAAGAACGCGAAGCTCACCACGCTGCTGCTCCCGGGCGTCGGCACGATCGAAGACCTTCGGGCCGCGCGTGACCTCGGCGTCGGCAGCGTCCGCATCGCCACGCACTGCACCGAGGCCGACATCGCGATCCAGCACATCGGCTGGGCCCGCGACAACGGCATGGACGTCGCCGGGTTCCTGATGCTGAGCCACATGAACTCGCCCGAGGACCTCGCCAAGCAGGCGAAGATCATGGAAGACGCGGGCGCGCACTGCGTCTACGTCACCGACTCCGGCGGCCGCCTGACCATGCGGGACGTCGCCGCGCGGATCGACGCGTACCGCGAAGTCCTCGACGCGGACACGCAGATCGGCATCCACGCGCACGAGAACCTGTCGCTGTCGGTGGCCAACAGCGTCACCGCCGTCGAGCACGGTGCCTACCGCGTAGACGCTTCGCTGGCCGGCCAGGGTGCGGGCGCGGGGAACACGCCGATCGAAGCGTTCATCGCCGTCGCCGACCTGCTCGGCTGGGACCACGGCTGCGACCTGTTCGGCCTGCAGGACGCCGCCGAGGACCTCGTCCGTCCACTTCAGACTCGCCCGGTGCGCGTGGACCGCGAGACGCTGACGCTGGGCTACGCCGGCGTCTACTCCAGCTTCCTCCTCCACGCCGAACGCGTCGCCGGCCGCTACGACCTCGACGTCCGCGCGATCCTCCTCGAAGCCGGCAAGCGCGGCCTCGTCGGCGGCCAGGAAGACATGCTGGTCGACGTCGCGCTCGACCTCGTGGCCACTCGAGAGGCGGCCCCGGCATGATCGAGGACTTCGCGGCGCGGCTCGACGAAGCCGCCACCACCCGCAAGCCGTGCGCACAGCTGTCCACGGACCACGAACTGTCGCTGGACGACGCCTACGCCGTCCAGCGGGAGCTGGTCGAACGCCGCATCTCCCGGGGCGAGCGCCACTTCGGCGTCAAGCTCGGCTTCACCAGCAAGGCGAAGGCCGCGCAGATGGGCGTCGACGACGTGATCATCGGCCGCCTCACCTCGGGCATGGTCCTGGCCGACGGCGACGAGCTCGATCTGAACACCCTCATCCATCCTCGCGCCGAGCCCGAGGTCGCGTTCCGGCTGAGCCGCGACGTCGAGCCGGGCGAAGTGCCGGGCCCCGACCTCGTGGACGCCGTCGCCCCCGCGATCGAGGTGATCGACTCCCGCTACCGCGACTTCAAGTTCTCCCTCGCCGACGTGGTCGCCGACAACACCTCGGCCGCCGCGTTCGTGCTCGGCCACTGGCAGCCGCTGAAAGCCGGCCTCGACAACCGCGGCGTGGTGTTCGAAGTGGACGGACGCATCGCCGGCGCCGGCTCGACCGCTGCCATCCTCGGCGACCCGCTGCGTGCCATTCCCGCCGCCGTCCGCATGGCTCAGCGCTATGGCCTCCCGCTCACCGCGGGCACGGTCCTGCTGGCCGGCGCGGCAACTCCCGCGGTCGCGCTCACGGCAGGCACCCACGTCAGCGCCACCGTCTCCGGCCTCGGCCGGGCCCGCTTCTCCGTCGCAGAACAGGGAGAACCCCGATGACCGAAGCCAAAACGCTCGCGGACAAGGCCAAACCCCGCGGCCGCTTCCCCCACGTGAAACGCGCCGGCGACTTCGTGTTCGTCTCCGGCACGAGCAGCCGCCTGCCGGACAACACGTTCGCCGGCGCCGAGGCCGACGAGTTCGGCACCACGACGCTCGACATCCGCGTGCAGACCGCCGCCGTGCTCGACAACATCGCCGACATCCTCGGCTCTGTCGGCGCGAGCCTCGCCGACGTCGTGCAGGTCACCAGCTACCTGGTCAGCATGAACGACTTCGGCGGCTACAACGAGGTCTACGGCCGCTACTTCGACGAGAACGGCCCGACGCGCACCACCGTCGCCGTGCACCAGCTGCCGCACCCGCACCTGCTCATCGAGATCCAGGCCGTCGCCCACGTGCCGAGCGAACGCACCGAAAGGAACTGATCACCGTGACCGACATCAATCCCGTCTTCAACTTCGCCGCGTGGGTCTCCGAACACCAGCACCTGCTCAAGCCGCCGGTCAACAACAAGCAGATGTGGGAACGCACGGGCGACTTCATCGTGCAGGTCGTCGGCGGGCCCAACCAGCGGACCGACTTCCACGTCGACCCGTACGAGGAGTGGTTCTACCAGGTCAAGGGCAACATGCACGTCAACGTCATGTCCGACAAGGGCCAGCAGACGGTCCACGTGCGCGAGGGCGACATGTGGCTGCTGCCCGGCAATGTGCCGCATTCGCCGCAGCGTCCCGAGGCTGGCTCGATCGGTGTCGTGATCGAGCGCGTCCGCGAAGAGGGCACGCTGGAGAGGTTCCAGTGGTACTGCCTCAACTGCGAACACCTCGTGCACGAGGTCGAACTGCAGGTGCGTGACATCGTGGAGGACCTGCCGCCGGTGTTCGAGCAGTTCTACAACGACGAGTCCCTGCGCAAGTGCGCCAACTGCGGCACGGTGCACCCCGGAAGGTCCGCGCTCTGATGCCACAGGTGATCGACGTCCACACGCACTACGTCCCGCGCGGCTGGCCGCAGCTGGGCGCAGACGGCACGGGCCAGGAGAGCACTCTGCCGTGGCTGCGCGTCGAGAACGAGCGCGAGGCGACCATCATGGTCGGCTCGCGCGAGTTCCGGCGCATCCTCGCCAACTGCTGGGACGCCGGCGAGCGGCTGCGTGAGATGGGCGAGGACCAGGTCGACGTGCAGGTCGTCTCGCCGACACCGGTGTTCTTCTCCTACGACCGCACGCCCGCCGAGGCCGTGCGGATCGCGAAGGTCTTCAACGACCTCGCGCTGGAGATCTGCGAGCCGGCCTCCGGACGGCTGCTGCCGTTCTGCCAGGTTCCGCTGCAGGACCCGGATCTCGCGTGCGAAGAGCTCGACCGCTGCCTTGCCGCCGGCCACCGTGGCGTCGAGATCGGCAACCACGTGGGCGATCGCGACCTCGATGACGCCGGCATCGTCATGTTCCTGCAGCACTGCGCGGCCAAGGGCGTGCCGGTGTTCGTGCACCCGTGGGACATGCCGAGCTCGCCGCGGCTGGGCCGCTGGATGTCGCAGTGGCTCACGGGCATGCCCGCGGAGACGCACCTTTCGCTGCTGGCGATGATTCTCGGCGGCGTGTTCGACCAGGTGCCCGAGACGCTCAAGATCTGCTTCGCGCACGGCGGCGGCTCGTTCGCGTTCTGGCTCGGCCGGCTGGAAAACGCCTGGCATGAGCGCCACGACGTGATCGGCGGCTCGGCGAACCCGCCGTCGAGCTACCTCGGCCGGTTCTCCGTGGACAGCGTGGTGTTCGACCCGTCGGCGCTGCGCCTGCTGGTCGACGTCGTCGGCGTGGAGAACATTCTGCTCGGCAGCGACTACCCGTACCCGCTGGGCGAACGGCCGGTGGGCCAGGTGGTGCGAAAAGCACAGTTCCTGTCCGAAGCCGAACGCGACCTGTTGCTCGGCGGCAACGCCGCGCGGTTCCTGTCCCTGCCAGAGGAGGTCACGAGATGACCGCGTACAACTCCTACCTCAAGGCCGACGTGCTGCACACGCTGCAGGAGCCGGTGACCGACCTGGAGGGCGAGCGCTCGTTCCTCGTGGTGTGCCAGGTGCAGGAACTGTACTTCGGCCTGATCACCACCGAGCTGCGCTTCGCCGCGCGGCACTTCCGGGACGGTGAGACCCCTTCGGCCGCGGCGGCCCTGCGGCGAGCGGCGGACCACTTCGTGGGCCTCAACGCGTCGTGGAAATCGCTGGAGTGGATGACCGTCGGCGACTTCCTGCCGATCAAGAACGGCCTCGGTTCCGTCCACGGCAAGTCTTCGTCGCTGCAGTCGTGGAAGTATCGCGAGCTGGTGTTCCTGCTCGGCATCCGCCCGCACGCGCTGGCCGACCCGGTGTCGTCGATGCCGGACGAGCACTCGTCACTGCTGACGACCCTGCGCGAGCCGAGCGTCTACGACGAGGCGCTCGCGCTGCTGAACCGGCGTGGACTGTCCATTCCGGACTCGGTCGTGAAGCGTGACCCGCAGGAGGAACACGAGTTGCACCCCGACGCGGTGCGCGCGTGGACCAAGGTCTTCTACGGCGGCGACCCCGCGCTGGTGGACCTGCGGTTCTGCGGTGAGGCCCTGATGAAGATCGCGGAGGGCTACGCCGAGTACAAGCACCTGCACCTCGTGGCCACGCGCCGCTCGTTCGGCCACCGGCCCGGCTACTACGGCTCCAGCGGCCTCGACTGGCTGGCGCAGACGGCGATCGAGGTGCCGTTCCCCGAACTGTGGTCCATGGACCCGGAAGATTCCTGACTGGAGAAAACCCTTGTCGGACTTGACGATCCTCGCGCTGTCGGGAAGCCTGCGCAAGGATTCCCTCAACACGCGCCTGCTCACGGCGGTCACGCAGCTCGCGCCGCCCGAGCTCACCTTCGACGTCTTCGGTGACCTGGCGGCGATCCCGCCGTTCAACGAGGACGACGAACACCCGGCCCCGCCCGCCGTCGCGCAGCTGCGACGCCGGATCCGCGCGGCCGACGGGGTGCTCATCGCCACCCCGGAGTACAACGCGGCCATGCCCGGTGTGCTCAAGAACGGGCTGGACTGGCTTTCCCGTCCCGTGGACGAAGGTCCGGTGCTGGAACGCAAGCCCGTCGCGATCATCGGCGCTTCGCAAGGGCCGCTGGGCACCATTCGCGCACAGCTGAACCTGCGCTCGGTGCTGCACAAGATGAACGCCGACGTGGTGGGCCAGCCCGAGTTCGTGCTGCCCCACGCCCACCAGGCCCTCGCCGACGGCGAGCTGCCGGCGGGTTCGCCGTCGCCGGCGATCCTCACCGCCGTGGTCGACGGCCTGGTCGACCTGATCGAACACCGGCGTGCCCTGGCCTCGCTCGGTCGGTGAAGCGCTTTCCTCGTCGCCCGAAAAACCCCCGTCCCCTGAACAACGGAGTTCCCCCATGACCCAGTTGTCCCCGCCGCCCCGGCAGATGAGAAAGAACATCCTCGTCAGCGTCGCCGGTTCGGCCATCGAGTGGTACGACTTCTTCATCTACGCGTCGGCTTCGGCGCTGGTGCTGAACAAACTTTTCTTCCCGTCGGTCGATTCCGTCGCGGGCACTCTGCTCGCGTTCAGCACGTTCGCCGTCGGTTTCCTGATCCGGCCCGTGGGGGCGGCCGTGTTCGGGCACTTCGGTGACAAGTTCGGCCGCAAGCCGGCGCTGGTCACGGCCATGATGATCATGGGCGCGGCCACGACGGCGATCGGCTTGCTGCCGTCGTACGCCACCCTCGGTGTGGCCGCGCCGATCCTGCTCGTGGTGCTGCGCCTGGTCCAGGGCCTGGCGTTGGGCGGGCAGTGGGGTGGTGCCGTGCTGCTGGTGACGGAGTGCGCGCCCGAAGGCAAACGCGGGTTCTACGGCAGCTTCGCGCAGCTCGGGGTGCCGATCGCGTTGATCTTCTCCAACGTGATGTTCCTGATTCTCTCCGCCGCGCTGTCGCAGGACGCGTTCCTGGCGTGGGGCTGGCGGATCCCGTTCCTGCTGAGCATCCTGCTCATCGCGGTCGGGCTCTACGCCCAGTCGCGGGCGTCGGAAACCCACGCGGCGCCTTCGGAGGAGCCGGCGCAGCGGCGCGCGCCGCTACTGGAACTGCTGCGCTCGCACCCGAAGCAGATCCTGCTCGCCGCCGGCGCGACCGTGATCAACGGCGGCGCGTACTACCTGCTCACGGTCTACATCCTGTCGTACGCCACGCAGGCCCTGGGCCTTCCGCGTGGCACGATCCTGGTGGCGGTGCTGATCTCCGCCGTTGCCTCGGGGTTGACGATCCCGGCAGCCGCGGCGTTGTCCGACCGCATCGGCCGCCGCAAGGTGTTCCTGAGCGGTGCCGCGGGACTGGCGGTGTGGGGCTTCCCGATGTTCTGGCTCGTGAACACCGGCTCACCCGTGCTGATCACCGTGGCGCTCGTCATCGCGCAGGTCATCTTCAGCCTCACCTACGGCCCGTGCCCGGCGTTGTTCTCCGAGATGTTCGGCGCCCGCGTCCGCTACTCGGGTGTCTCGGTGGGCTACCAGATCGGCGCGGTCGCCGGCGGTGCGCTGGCGCCCATCATCGCGACGTCGTTGTTCGCCGAGTTCCAGACGGCCAACGCGATCGCGTTGTACCTGGCGTTGATGGCCGCGGTGTCGTTCGTGGCGGTGTTCCTGGTCAGGGAATCCGTCCGTCGCAAGAAGACAGTCGCCACCCCGCTCGCCGCCCCGGTGGACTGACGAGCTGCCGGCGGGCGGCGCGCACACCGCGCCGCCCGCCGCGTCTCAGCTCAAGCGCACCAGGGCGCTGCCCTCGGCGGTCTGCTCGCCGAGCTGGTTGCGCGCGGACAACGCGATGAGCACGTCACCGTTGTCCCGCACCTCGGTCACCTTGCCACCACACCAGACGGTGTCGCCGAAGATGTCGGGGCGGCGCAGGCGCACGGAGAACTCCCGCAGCGAACCGGCGTCACCCATCCAGTTCAGCACGGGGTGCGCCATCCAGCCGCACTTCTGCGGGCCGTTGTTGTACGCGCCGGGCATGCCGATCTCCTTGGCCACCTCGGGGTCCTGGTGTCCGAGGCTGGGCAGCACGCGCTCGCTGAAGTACGTGGGGTCGTAGTTGTTCGGCAGCCGCTCCGGCTCCTCGACGGCCCACGTGCGGTACAGCCACGAGATCTCGCCCGCCTTGTAGCCGGGCGAGCCGATGCAGCCGGCGTAGTACGCCGTCATGGTGATCTGGTCGATCGGGCCCTTCACGACCTCGGGCACCACGTCACCGACCTGGACCTCGGCCGGGTTGCGTGGCGCCGTGCCCCGACGTGCCTCCGTGATCGCCCAGCGGCGGATCTCCTCCAGCTCCTCGTCGCGGTAGACGTGCCGGTCGCGGGCCTTGTACGACAACCCGCCCGACGCCGCGGCGCGCGGCACGCGGAACGTGCTGGCCAGCGCCTCGGCCAGCAGCACCCCGTCGCTCTCGCGGCGGTACTCGGTGTGCACGCGCTGGATCGCGAACCGGTCGGCGTGGCGGCCACTGTGGACGGTCACCTTCCCCAGCCGCGCCTTCGGCAGGATCCGGTCGCCGCGGTGGATCGTCTCGTGGAACACCCACTCGGTGCCCGCGTAGATCGGCTGCACGCCGGGGAAACCGAGGCCGACGGCGCCGTCGTAGCTGGAGTACAGGAAGGTCGGCGGGGCGATCACACCGCCGTGCGGGCTCGTCGCCGCGTACTGCTCGTCGTGGAACAGCGGGTTGTGGTCGCCGAGCCCCCAGGCGTAGTGGCGGATGGTGTCCAGCGTCGCCTCGTTGTTCCACGGCTCGACGCGGATCTCCTGGCCTTCGAGCGCTGCCGCCTCCGACAGCATCTCGTCAGTGATCTCGGTGCTGAACTCAAGACGCGTGGTGGCCATTGGTGCTCGCCCTCTCTTCCTCGAAGTCGTTCTCCCAGGCCGCCCACAGCTTGTAGCCGACCTTGCCCCAGCCCGACACGCCCAGCACGAGGAACGCGATCTGCAGCGACTCGCGCAGCTGCTCACCGGTGAGCCCGGCCCGCTTGGCCGCGCGCAGGTGGTTGATCGCGCCGCCGGCGTTGCTCACGGCCAGGTCGAACATGACCAGCAGCAGCTCCTTCATCGCGAGCGAGAGCCCGTCGGCGTGCTGGGTGTAGATCCGCTCGCGGATGTCGGTGTAGTCGCCGGCGAACCCCTCGTCCATCGCGAACATCGTCGAGATGGCGGGCGGGATGTTGCCCAGCGACTCCTGGTAGTGCTGCAACCTGTCTTGTGCGGTCATGCTCTTCCCTTCAGCCTTCATTTCCGCCCGATCGCGTCGATCGCGCGGACCCCGTCCGCCAGCACGAGCACGGGGTTGAGTTCCACAAAGGACACCGGCTGGTCGGCCAGCGCCGTGAACAAGGTGGTGATCGCGGTGTTGAGTGCCTCGACGTCACTCGCCGTCTGGCCGCGGTAGCCGGACAGGAGCACGCCGAGCCGGGACTCACGCAGCGTCGCCAGCCGTTGCCCGGCGGGCCAGCCGTGCCAGAGCACGACCTGATCGTCGAGCAGCTCGGCGTTGACGCCACCCGGCCGGAGCACGGCGGACAGGCCGTACTCCGGGTCGCGCACCACGGCCACCAGCACTTCCTGCCCCGCGCCGACGCCTTGCTGCACCACGACGTCGTCGCCGTGTTCGGCGCACACCTTCGCGACCCGCTCGTACGCTGCCGTCAGGTCGTCCTCGGCGCGCACCACCGCGACGGCGCCGAGCTCGGACCGGTGCGCGATCGTCTGCCCGGCCGCCTTGACCGCGACGGGGTAGCCCCAGCGTCTCGCCGCCTCCGCCGCGGCCTCCCGGTCGGGTGCGGAAACCCAAGGCGCCCAGGGGAAATCCGCGGGGAGCAAGGCGGCGATGTCCGGCAGGCCGAGGTACCCGGTCAGGTCTTCGGCAGGTTCGGCCGCGGCTTGCGCACCCGCGTCACCCGCGAGCAGGCCCAGCGCTTGCACCGCCCGTTCCGGCGTCGGGACCACGGCCACCCGGGCCGCGGCGAGCCGCGCGAGGAGGGCTTCCGGGATCGGGTCGTCCTCGCTGAGGTGACTCAGCACGACGGGGCTCGCGGTGGGGGACCGGGCGGTGAGGACCTCGGTCAGGACCTCACGATCGTGCGCGAGGCTCGATTCGACCGCCACGACGACGTCCGATTCCGGCGCTTCGGACAACGTGGCCACGGTCCGTGCGAACGTCTCGGTCTCGCCGAGGAACGGCACGTCCATGGGGTTGTGCAGCTCGACCCGATCGGCCAGCACTTCCTGCAGCTGCCGCCGCGTCGCCGTACCCAACGCCGGCAGCGACAACGCCGGAGCCTGCTGCACGCGGTCGGCCAGCACCACCGCCCCCGCTCCCGACACCGACGCGGCGGCGATCCGCGGCCGCGCGGGCAGCTCACCGACGACCTGCGCGGTCACCAGGCAGTCGGCCAGCTCGGCGATCCCCGGCACCCGCACGAACCCGGCCTGCTTCAGCACCGCGTGCGAGATGTCGCTGGACCCGACCACCCGCCCGGTGTGCCCGCCGGCGGCGAGCTGTCCGAGGTCGCTGTCGGCGATCTTGACCAGGAACACCCGTTTCCCGGTACGCGCGATGGCTTCCGTGGCCGCGGGCAGCCAGTCGAGGTCGGTGATGGCTTCGAGGAACAGCCCGACCGTGCGCACGTCGTCGCGGGCCAGGACGCCGACGAGCAATTCGAGGGCGCCGACGTCGAACTCGTCCCCGGTGCTGAACCAGTGCGCGATGCCGCCGCCACGGCGCAGGATCGACATGAGCAGCCCGTTGCCGCTCGCGCCGCTCTGCGTGATCATCGCGACCGAACCCGCGCGCGCCGGGCCGCGGCCGAGCACGCTCGAGAAGTTCAGGTGCGCGCCGGAAACCACGCTCATCGTGCCCACGCAGTTGGGGCCGATCACACGCAGCCGCCGGTCGGGCGAGGCCAGGAACCGGTTGAGCTCCTGGCGCGGCGCGCTGTCCGGGCGCTCGAAGCCGCTGCCGATCACGACCGCGACCCGCACACCGCGGCTGTCGAGGTCGTGCAACGCGCTCGGCACTTGGTCGGCGGGCAGGTTGACGATGGCGGCCTCGGCCGCGTCGACGGGGAGGTCGAGCACGGCCGGCACCGCCGGGTAACCGCCGACGACGGAGTGTCGTGGGTTGACGACGAACACGTCGCCCGTGAACCCGTAGCGGCTGAGGTAGGCCAGCGGCCGGCCCGCGGGCTTGGCCGGGTCGGCCGACGCGCCGACGACGACCACACTGCGGGGCGCGGTGACGAGGTCGACGAGCGCGCTCCCGGTGGCGAGCTCCGCCATCACGCGGCCCCGGTCACGGTGCCGGTCCACGCGCGCCGCAGCACGCCCAGCACCGCACCGGCGTCGGGGACTCGCTTGGGGTTGAAGAACAAACCACGGTCCTGCAAGACTTCCCCGGCCACCCGCTCCAGGTCGGACTCGGCGAGGCCGGTGTCCGCCAGCGTCCGCGGCACGCCGGCGCGCCGCTGCACGGTCGCGGCCAGCACCGCCGCGCTGCCCGTCTCTCCGAGCCCTTCGCCGAGTGCGCGGGCCAGGATCGCCTGCTTGGCCTCGGTGTGATCGTGGTTGTACTCGAGGACGTACGGCAGCATCACGGAGTTCGCGACCCCGTGCGGCACGCCGTACGCGGCGCCGAGCACGTGGCAGACGGCGTGGTGCAGGCCGACCCGCGCGTTGCTGATGACCAGGCCGCCGATGGCCGCGGCGGTGAGCGCGTCCTCCAGCAGGTCGACGGGCAGCCGTCCGGTCGCGCCGCCGATCAGGGGCAACGTCTCGGCGAACCGCCGCGCGCCTTCGGCCGCCAGCGCGTCCGTGAACGGCGACGCGGACTTGGAGTACAGGGCTTCGGCGCAGTGGGCGAGCCCGTTCATGCCGGTGGTCAGGAGCAGCTCGGCCGGGACGTCGGTGAACAGTTCGGGGTCGTACACCACCACCCGCGAGGCGACCTTCTGGTCCCAGAACACGCGCTTGATGCCGCGAGCGTCCGTCGCGCCGCCGCCAGGCGTGACTTCCGCGCCCGACAACGTCGTCGGGATGGTGAGCACGGGGATCTTCGGCTGGTTGAGCTGCACGTGCTTCAACACGTCGGGTGGTGTGAACGTGCTGCACTTGGCCTCGAGCGGAAAGCCTTCGGCCAGCAGGATGGAAAGCGCTTTCGCGGTGTCGCTCACGCTGCCGCCGCCGACGGCCACCAGCGCGTCGGGCGGGTCGTCGCGCAGCTGCCGCGCCATCGCCTCGGTGTCGGTGATCGGCGCGTGCGGCGCGATCTTGCCGAACTCGTGCCGGACGTCGAAGCTGCGCAACGCTTCGCGCGTCGCCTGCCCGGCGGCCGACGCGAGTGAACGCGGGCTGCCGACGAGGCACACCGAACGGGCGGACAGAGCGGTGAGCTCGTCCGGCACCGTGGCGATCGTGCCGGCCCCCACGGTGAGCACCTGCCTTGCCTGGTCGTAACGGAACACGCGGTTCAGCTCCTTTCCCCGGGCCGGTCGGTCCGGAAACGCGCCAGTGCGGCTTCGTCGATCTCGAACCCGAAGCCGGGTTCGGCGGGCACCCGCAGCACGCCGTCCCGGATTTCGGGCGGGGTGACCACGAGGTCGCCGTCTAAGTTGAGCAGGTAGGCCAGCTCGGCCGGATGCTGCGCGGTCACGGGGCTGGCGGCGGCGAACGCGGCGCTGGTGTACGTGCCGATCGCCGAGTCGCCCTGGCTGCCCACGATCGCCTGCGCGCCGACGGCCGCGCAGAACTCGCGGATCCGCGTGGACGCGCGAATTCCCGTACGGGCCAGCTTGATGCTGATCATCGTGCAGCGCCGGGCCAGGATCTCGGTGGCGACCTCACGCGGCGTCGTGCAGCTCTCGTCGCCGAGCACGGGCACGGTCGTCTTGGCGACCACGTCGGCGCGCCCGAGCACGTCCTCGGCCGGGCACGGCTCTTCGATCCACGCGAGCCGATGGTCCTTTGTGGACCCCAGAAAGGTCATCGCGTCGGCCGCGGAGTAACCGTGGTTGGCATCGACGTAGATCAACGCGTCGGGGTGCTCCTGGCGCAGCTGAGCGACCAGTCGCACGTCACGGTCGAGGTCCAGGCCGACCTTGACCTTGTAGCTGGTGATGCCGTGTTCCGCGCGCAGTGCCGCGGTCTCGGCCACGACCTCGTCGATCGTGCCCGCGCCGAGGATCGCGGTGCAACGGACCTCCGGTGCGTAGCCGCCGAGCAGGTCGTGGCAGGACACGCCGAGCGTCTTGCCCAGCGCGTCGAACATCGCCAGCTCCACCGCGCCGCGGGCGGTCGGGTTGCCGGCGAGGTGGCGCAGCCGGTGGCCGAGCTCTTCGGTGCCGAGCAGGTCGAGCGACTGCGCGGCCGGCGCGATCATCGTGTCGATCACGTGCGCGATCGACACGGTGGTCTCGCCGTAGATCATCGGCCGGGGGATGGCCTCGGCCAGGCCGACGACACCGTCGGCCGTGCGCACGCGCACCAGCAGGTGCTCGGCGTGGGTCAGCCGGCCCGTCGCGAACTTCACCTCGTGTTTCAGGGGAATCCGGAACGGGATGACGTCGATCGAGGAGATCTTGCTGGTTGTCACCTGTCGCACACCTCCGGGGGAGTTTTCACAGGAACGCGTTCTCGATGACCGAGCGGGTGAGCACCGCGGCGGCCGGGCCCCGCTCGACCTCGCGGCCGAGGTTGAGCACCAGCACGTCGTCGCACAGCTCCCGCACGACCGTGAGGCTCTGCTCGGCGATGACCACGGCCATGTCCGTGGTACGCGCGAGCCGGGTCAGTGACTCGACGAGCCCGCTGACCGCGATCGGGGACAGGCCGAGGGAGGGTTCGTCGAGCAGCAGCACCCTCGGCTGGGACACCACGGCCCGCGCAACGGCCAGCGACTGCTGCTGGCCACCGGAAAGCCGGCCGGCCGTGCGGCGGCGCAGGTCGCGCAGCACGGGAAAGAGCTCGTACGCGAAGTCGGTCCGTTCCGTGCGCTTCGCCCGGCCCCGCACCTGCAGGCAACCCGCATGCAAGTGCTCTTCCACGGTCAGCTCGCCGAAGAGCTCGCGCGACTCGGGGACGAACGCGAGCCCGCGGCGGGCCCGGTCCCACGCCGGCACACCGGTGAGGTCTTCGTCGCCGAGCCGGATGGTCCCGGCGTGCGGCGTGACCACGCCGGACAAGGCCTTGAGCAGCGTGCTCTTGCCCGCGCCGTTGGCGCCGACGATGCCGAGGTACCCACCCGCGGCGACCTCGAAGCCGAGGTCGTGCACCACCGGGATCCGCCCGTAACCGGCGTGGATTCCCTGCGCGGAGAACGTCATCGCAGTGCTCCTTCGGCTCCGGGGCCGATGTAGGCGGCGAGCACGTCCGGGCGCCGCAGCACCTCTTCCGGGCCGCCGTCGGCGAGGATCTCGCCCTCGGCCAGCACCACCGTGCGGTCGGCGACCCGCCGGACGAAGCCCATGTCGTGCTCGACGAAGATCACCGTCGCGCCCGAGGACCGGACGTAGTCGAGCACGCGGTCGGCCACCATTTCCTTGTCCTCCACGGGCATTCCGGCACTGATCTCGTCGAGCAGCAGGAGCTCCGGCCGGCTCATCAGCGCGCGGCCGAGGTCCACCAGCCGCCGTTCGGGCGCCGAGAGCAGGTCGACGTTCACCGCGGCCTGGTGCTCGATCTTCAGCTGCGCGAACACTTCGTGGGCCCGGTCGACAAGTTGCCTCTCGTCGGCCAGGAAGCTGCGGCCGCGGAGCACGGCGCCGAGGAACCGGCTGCGCCCCGCGAACGCACCGGTGGCCAGCTGGTCGAGCACCGGCAGGCCGGCCACGAGCCGCGAGTCCTGGAAGGTGCGCCCGATGCCCAGCCCGGCCCGCCGCCACGCACCCACGCGTGTCAAGTCGGCGGAGCCCCGCGTGGTCCGCAAGTTGATCGCGCCCCCGGTCACGGGGACCAGGCCGCTGATCGCGTTGAACAGCGTGGTCTTGCCCGCGCCGTTGGGTCCGACCAGCCCGGTGACCGAGCCGCGCTCCACGGAGAAGCTCACACCGCCCACCGCGACCAGCCCGCCGAAGCGGACGAATACGGAGTCGAGATCGAGGATCGCGTCAGCCACGGCTGCCGCCCGACGAGCGCAGGTTCACCAGCGAGCGCAGCCCACCGGGCCGCAGCACGAGGATCACGAACAGCAGGCCCGCGTTGAGGTAGCTGCCGAAACTCCCGCTGCTGGGCAGGAACTGCTGCACCACCACCATGATCAGCACACCCGTGACCGTGCCCCACACGCTCCCGACGCCGCCGATCACGATCATCGTGAGCAACAGCAACGTCAGCTCGAGCGTGAAGTTCGTCGGCGTGATGAACGTGAGGACCGCGCCCAGCAGCACGCCGCCGAGCCCGCCGAGCAGGCTGCTGAACGCGAACGCCAGCATCCGCGTGAGCGGCACGTTCACGCCCATCGTCGCGGCGGCCTTCTCGTCGGTGCGCACGAGGGCGAACGCGCGGCCGATCTTCGAGCGTGTCATGCGCTGCACCACGATCAGCGCGACCGCCGCGAACACCACGGCGACGAGGTAGGCCTGATCGCCACCGAGGTCGACGAGGATCCCGTTGTCGCCCTGCGTGGGTGGCCACAGCTGGATCGCGAGCAGCGCGGCCTGGGAGAACGCGAGCGTGAGCAGCGCCAGGTACAGATCGCGGGTGCGGATGATGGCGACTCCGATGATGGTGCCCGCCACGGTCGCGGCTACGGCGCCGACGATCAGTCCGCCGACCGGACCGAAGCGAGGCTCGGAAACCGCGTACCCGTAGGCGCCCAACGCCACGAACGCGTTCTGGCAGAAGGCGAACTGCCCCGCCTGCCCGAGCACGACCGTGTACCCGAGCGCGGACACCAGGTACGCGGCGAACAGGCCCACCACGGTCTGGATGTAGCCGCCGCCGACGTCGGCCCACACGGCGACGACCGCCGCGACGAGCACGACCCCGGCCGTGGTCCACAGCGAACCGACGTAGCGCTTCTCGCCGGCCGGCGACGTCACCGTGCTGGGCGTCGGCACGCGCAACCGGCCGAGCCACTTCTCCACCGGCAGCGCGGAATCGCGGACGGCGGCCCGCACTCGGCGGGGGACATTGACAGTGGTCATGCGCGTGCTCCGAACAGTCCGGTGGGCCGCGTCAGCAGGATCACGAGCATCACGCCGAGCGACACGAAGGCGCTGTAGCTCGCCCCGATCGACCCCGACACGACCGACTGCACGACCCCGATCAGCACCCCGCCGACGGCGGCGCCCGGCAGGCTGCCGAACCCACCGAGGACCACGGCGGCGAAGCTGTCGAACGTGTACTGCTGCCCGAGGTCCGGGGACAGCAGGTAGGTCGGGAAGATCAGCGCGCCGCTCATCGCCGCGAGGCCGCCGCCGACGCACCACGCCAGCGTGGAGACCCGCGCCGGGTTCACGCCGACGACCGTGGCGCCGAGGCGGTTGCTCGCGACCAGCCGCATCCGCAGGCCGGCCGATGTGCCGCGCAGCACCAGCGTGAGCCCGGCGACGAGCACGAGGCTCACCACCATGAGCACCACGTCGCTCGCCGACCAGCCGAGCCCCGGCACGATCGGCGAGCGGCCCGCGTAAGGCGTCATCGTCTTGGCCTCGGCCCCGAACGACGACAGGAACAACCCGCCGGCGACCTCGGTGACCGCGATCAGCACGATGATCTGGGCGAGCAGGCTCGCGCCGCGCAGGGGGCGCAACGCGATCTGGTCGACGACCACACCCGAAGCGACGCCCGCGGCGACGGCGCCGAGCATGACCACCCACGCGGGGAACCCGTGCGAGCCGAGCTCCCACGCGACGTAGCCGCCGAGCACCATCTGGCTGCCGTTGGCGAAGTTGACCACGCCGGTGGCGCGGTAGACGAGCGTGAAACCGAGTGAGACGAGGGCTAGGGCGAATCCGTTGACGATTCCGGTGCCGAAAGTGGCGGTGGTGACCATCGATCAGTCCTCACTGGGGCAAGGTCAGTTCGCGGTGAGCTGGTTCTGGGTCGTGTCGCTGCCGAAGAACGAGACCTTGCCGCCGGAGATGCCGTAGAAGTTGGTGCAGGAGTTGCCCTTGTGCGAGGTCGTGGAGAACGCGATGGGGCACGGCAGCTCGGGCGTCGAGAACGGCTTCATCGTCTCCAGGCCGGTGACCAGCCCTTCGGGAGTGGTGTCCTTGGCGTTGCGCAGCCCGGCGATGAACGCCTTGGCCGCCGCGTAGGCCTGCACCGTCCACACGATCGGCTCGGTGGTCGGGTGCTCGGCCTTCCACGCCTTCATGAAGTCGGCCGTGCACGGGTCCCCGACGGGACACGCCAGCGGGGTCAGCGCGTAGTAACGCACCTTCGGGTCCGACTTCGCGAGCTGGTCGAGCGAGGTGTTGGACCCGGCGAACGTGACCAGCGGCAGGTAGGTGGCCTGGTGGATCTCGGCGTTGATCACCGCGGCCATCGGCGGCGCGGTGATACCGAGCAGCACGGCGTCGACGCCGGCGTCCTTCAGGCCCTGCACCTGGCTGGTGGCGTCGGTGGCGTTGGCGGCGATCTTCTGCGTCGAGTCGACGGTGAGGCCGTACTTGGCGAGCGCGTCCTTGGCGCCGGACAGCGCGGCGTCGCCGTACGCGTCGGACTCCACCATCATGCCGATCTTCTTGGCGCCCATGGAGTTCACGAGCTTCGCGATGCCGGTGGCGACGTCGTTGGAGGAGAACGCCGGGGCGAACGTGTACTTGTTGAGCGGCGAGGTGAGCTGCGGGTTGATGCTGCCCGGTGTGTAGAACGGGGTTTTCGTACTGCTCGCGACCTGCATGGTCGACAGCGCGGTGGGCGTGAAGGCGGGCCCGTAGAGCACCGAGACCTTGTCCTGCGTGATGTACTTGCGCGCCACCGTGACGGCGGTCGCCGGGTCGCTCGCGTCGTCGGCGTAGAGCAGTTCGACGGAGTGGCCGTTGACGCCGTTCTTGGTCAGGTCGGCGAAGGCGAGCTTGGCGGAGTCCTGGTAGACCGCGTCGAACGCGGCGTCGGCCCCGGTGAGGCCGAACTGCACGCCGATCTTGATGCTGTCGCTGCTCGACCCGCTCGAGCCGCAGGCCGTGAGCACCGAGGCGGCGGCAGCGACGGCGGCCACCAGCGCGAGTTTTCGGTGCCGCCTGGGAAAAGTCATCATCATTCCTCCGCGTCATTGGTTCGGATGATTCGAGACGACGACGCCGGCGGCGGCGGGGACCAGATCCGCAGGAGGCGCACTGTGAGTGCAGATTTTTACTGTCAACTCAGTCCAGTGTCAAGGCTCTCGCCGTTGCTCTTTGCGCCGGTCAGTGGCATACCTCCTGCTCATGTGGGATGCAACGGTCGTTGCGGAATCGACATCGGGGCCGATTTCGATCTTGGTTTGGAGTGGTCGATGTTTTACTGGTTGAACTGAGGGTAAAACTTGTAGAGTGGCGTTTCACCGTCCGATCGAGTTCCGCCAACCCGACCCCCGCCGGCGCAGGAGCGACACATGGCCTCACCCCCCGAGCAGTCCGACGAGCCGCGCAGCACTTCGGAGGGCGTGCACATCGGCTCGAAGCTGCGCGAATGGCGCCACGAGAGCCGGACGACGCTCACGGAGGTGTCCGAGGCGGTCGGGCTTTCCGTCGGCTACATCAGCCAGGTCGAGCGCGGGCGCGCGAACCCGTCGCTGGAAGCGCTGAAGCGGCTGGCCGACGTGCTCGGCCACACCGTCGGCGAGCTGTTCAGCAACGAGGCGCCGCCCGCGAATCCGTTGCGGTACTCGGTTTCCAAGAGCGGGCAGCGCAAACGCATCCAGTACCCGGGCTCCGGGATCATGAACGAGCTGCTCAGCCCCGATCTGCAGCACCAGATGGAAGTGGTGTGGGTCGAGGCGCCCGTGGGCGCGACCAGCGGCGGGCACCCGCATTCGCACGTCGGCGAGGAGTGCGGCATCGTGCTGTCCGGCGTGATGATCTTCTGGATCGGCGACGACGAGGTGAAACTCGAAGCGGGCGACGCGATCTACCTCGACTCGACGGTGCCACACCGTTGGCACGTCGGGGAAGGCGAACCGCTCAAGGCGGTCTGGCTGATCACGCCGCCCACGTTCTGAGCGTTGTCTACTGTGGACTCACCGCTGGATTGACTTGACCTCCGTGAACTCCTCGACGCCGAGGTAGCCGAACTCGCGGCCGTTGCCGGACTGCTTGTAGCCGCCGAAGGGGGCGAGGACGTTGAACTGGCCCTCGTTGACGTCGACCTGACCGGTGCGCAGCCGGCGCGCGATCGCGAGCGCGCGGGCGGGTTCGCCGAAGACGGCGCCGGTGAGGCCGTAGACGCTGTTGTTGGCGATCGCGACGGCTTCGTCTTCGTCGGTGTAGGTCAGGACGCTGAGGACGGGGCCGAAGATTTCTTCTTGCGCCAGTGCGGAATCCGGGTGGACGTCGGCGAGGATGGTCGGGCGGAAGTAGGCGCCGTGTTCGAGGCCGGGGACGCGGCCGGGGCCGCCGAGGACGAGAGTGGCGCCTTGTTCGAGGCCGCGTTCGACATGGTTGTTGACGCGGGTCCACTGGGTTTCCGACGCGAGCGGGCCGAGCCGGGTGGTCTCCTCGCTGGGGTCGCCGAGGCGGTAGTCCTCGGCCGCTTTCGTGAGCAGGTCGAGGATTTCGTCGCGGCGGGTCGCTGGGACGATCATCCGGGACCACGCGCCGCAGACCTGGCCGGAGTTGGTCCACGCGGTGGTGAGGGTGCGCTCGACGGCGAGCTGCAGGCCGGCGTCGTCGAGGACCACGCTCGCGGATTTGCCGCCGAGTTCGAGGGCCACGCGTTTGACGGTTTCGGCTGCCAGCACCGAAATCCGCTTCCCGACGGCGGTGGAGCCGGTGAAGCTGACCATGTCGATGCCGGGGTGTTTCGCGATGGCCTCGCCGACGACCGGGCCGGTGCCGTAGACGATGTTGACGACGCCGTCGGGAATTTCGGCCGCTTTGACGGCCGCGGCGAGGATCGGCATCGACGTCGGCGCGAGCTCGGCGGGTTTGGCGACGACGGTGTTGCCCGCCAGCAGTGCGGGGGCGAGTTTGGTCATGATCTGCTGGAGCGGGAAGTTCCACGGGGTGATGACGCCGACGACGCCGACGGGTTCGCGTACGACGAGCGAGGTACCCACGGTTTCGGTCCACGCGAAGCCGGCCGCCAGGTCCGCTGTCGAGTCCGCGACGAGCGGCGGCAGACCGGCCTGGGCGGCGCGGGCGAGGCTGATCGGGGCGCCGATCTCGGTGGAGATGGCTTGGGCGAGCTCTTCGTTGCGTTCGCGGAGCTCGTGGGCGAGCGCTTTGAGCCTTTTGGCGCGTTCTTGCGGTGACGTGGCGGCCCACGCGGGCAGGGCCTTCGTTGCCGCGGCGACCGCGCGATCGACGTCTTCCGGGGTGCCGAGCGGCATGTGGGCGACGACCGTGCCGTTGGCGGGGTTGACGACGTCGAGGGTGGTTTCGGCGGGGACGTCCTCGCCGTTGATCCAGTGCTTCATGACTTCGACGGTGCCTGTGGTCGCGGGGCGTAGCCATGTTCGGAATGTCCGTGGCTGAGCGTGGCGTTCGGGCGGAGGATGGAGGGCATGGACCGGCCCGAACTGGCGAAATTCCTGCGCGCGCGACGAGAGGCGCTGCAGCCCGAGGACGTCGGACTGCGCCGCGGCCCGCGCCGCCGTACCAGCGGCCTGCGGCGGGAGGAGGTGGCCGCGTTGAGCGGTGTTTCCAGCGACTACTACAGCCGCATCGAGCAGCAGCGCGGCCCGGTGCCGTCGGAGCAGATCCTGGCCGCGATCGCGCACGGCCTGCACCTCACGCTGGAGGAACGTGACCACCTGTTCCGCCTCGCGGGCCACGGCACGCCCCAGCGCGCCGTCCGCGGCGACCACATCAACGCCGGCCTGATGCGCGTGTTCGACCGCGTGGAGGACACGCCGGCGCAGATCGAGAACGTGCTCGGGGAGACCCTGCGCCAGACCCCGCTCGCGGTGGCGTTGCTGGGTGACGAGACCGCGTACACCGGGCTTTCGCGCGCGCGGGTGTTCCGCTGGTTCACCTCGCCGTCGGCGCGGGAGCGGCTGCCGCCCGAAGATCATGCGCACCACAGCCGCACCCTGGTCGCACGCCTGGCGGAGGTCTTCGCCAAGACGGGCCGCTCTTCCCCGGCGGGCTCGCTGGTCGCCGAGCTGTCCGCGCGCAGCCCCGAGTTCGCCGCCCTGTGGGCCGAACACCCCGTGCTGGGTCCCTACTGCGAGCCGAAACGCCTGCTCCACCCCGAGGTCGGCGCCATCGAGGTCCACGGCCAGACGCTCCTGGACCCCGACCAGTACCAGGCGCTGCTTATCTTCACGGCCGTGCCGGGGACGGAAAGCCACGAGAAGCTTCAGCTGTTGTCGGTGATCGGGGCTCAGCAGCTCTGAACTTCGCCGAGCACCACCGCGAGATCGCGCCGGTTTCTGGGCTGAGCGGTGTGCTCGGCCCCTCGGGCCGAGCACACCGGGAGGGAAGAAACCGGCTCAAAGCGATCTCGCGCGTCTCGGCGGAGCCGAGACAGACAACTCAGTCGGTGCCCGACTCCATCGCGGCGCTGTCCAGGAGCTCGACGTCGTCGGTCTTGCCGCGGGAGGCGATGGCCTGGGCGCCGCCCTCGGGCATGGCGCCGATGAGGCCCGTGGAGGCGGCCTGGGCGGCGCCGATGAGGGCCGGATGGGAGCCGCTGCCGACCATGCCGAGGCCGGCGTACTGCTCGAGCTTCGCGCGGGAGTCGGCGATGTCGAGGTTGCGCATGGTCAGCTGGCCGATGCGGTCGACCGGGCCGAACGCGCTGTCCTCGGTGCGTTCCATCGACAGCTTGTCCGGGTGGTAGCTGAAGGCCGGCCCGGACGTGTCGAGGATCGAGTAGTCCTCGCCGCGCCGCAGGCGGAGCGTGACCTCGCCGGTGATGGCCGTGCCGACCCAGCGCTGCAGCGACTCGCGCAGCATCATGGCCTGCGGGTCGAGCCAGCGGCCCTCGTACATGAGCCGGCCGAGGCGGCGGCCTTCGTTGTGGTAGCTGGCGACGGTGTCCTCGTTGTGGACCGCGTTGACGAGCCGCTCGTACGCCGCGTGCAGCAGCGCCATGCCCGGCGCCTCGTAGATGCCGCGGCTCTTGGCCTCGATGATGCGGTTCTCGATCTGGTCGGACATGCCGAGCCCGTGGCGGCCGCCGATCGCGTTGGCTTCCAGCACGAGGTCGACGGACGTCGCGAACTGCTTGCCGTTGATCGACACCGGCCGGCCGAGCTCGAAGCCGATGGTGACGTCCTCGGGCTCGATCTCGACGCTCGCGTCCCAGAACCGCACGCCCATGATCGGCTCGACGATCTCGATGCCGGTGTCGAGGTGCTCCAGCGACTTGGCCTCGTGGGTGGCGCCCCAGATGTTGGCGTCGGTGGAGTAGGCCTTCTCGGTGCTGTCGCGGTAGGGCAGCCCGTGGGCCACCAGCCACTCCGACATCTCCTTGCGGCCGCCGAGCTCCGTCACGAAGTCCGCGTCGAGCCACGGCTTGTAGATGCGCAGGGCGGGGTTGGCCAGGAGACCGTAGCGGTAGAACCGCTCGATGTCGTTGCCCTTGTAGGTGGAGCCGTCGCCCCAGATCTGGACGTCGTCTTCGAGCATCGCGCGCACCAGCAGCGTGCCGGTGACCGCCCGGCCGAGCGGCGTGGTGTTGAAGTAGCTGCGGCCGCCGGAGCGGATGTGGAACGCGCCGCACGTCAGCGCCGCGAGCCCCTCCTCGACCAGCGCCTCCTTGCAGTCGACCAGCCGCCCGAGCTCCGCGCCGTAGGACGTCGCACGCCCCGGCACCGACTCGATGTCGGGCTCGTCGTACTGCCCGATGTCGGCCGTGTAGGTGCACGGCACGGCGCCTTTGTCACGCATCCACGCCACCGCAACGGACGTGTCGAGGCCACCGGAGAACGCGATGCCGACCCGCTCGCCGACGGGAAGGGAAGTGAGCACCTTGGACATGGGTATGATTATGCATCAGGATGTATGACTGTGCATAGTCGGGGCGGGAAGTCGTGACGCAGATCGCTCCGGAGAGCCTCGCGGACCTGGCCCGACGTGGAAGACGGGTGCCACCCCATGAAGAGGATGACACCCGTCCTTCAGCACAAACCCTCAGACCTCACCCACGCGGATCGAACGGAATCCCCGCAGGCAGCGAGGCCGCCAGGAGGTCGTTGTACCGCGCGTCGTTGATCTTGATCGTCGCCGAGCCGAAGTCGGCGGACATGAGCTTGTCGCGCAGGGCCGTGGAGGGGTAGCCGTCGTAGCCGACGAGCGGGGGGTAGCGCCAGTTGTGGTAGTGGTTCTCCGGCGGTTCGTCGTTGTCGTTGGCCAGGCGGAAGAAGTGCGTGCCCAGGCCGTCCTTGTGGTAGACGACCTTCGGGTGTGAGCCGTCGAAGCGGACCTGCGAGCGCGGGTATGTGACCTGGCTGCTGTGCTGCGTCGTGGTCACGAACTCGACCTGGTTGCTCGCCTGGTTGATCCAGGAGATCACGTGCTCCCAGTCGTGGCGGTGGCCGCCGAGGCCGCTGCCGGCGACGGCCTGGTCCTTCTCGAAGTAGCTGGCGTAGACCACTGCGCACCAGCCGTTGTTGCACTTCGAGCGGGAGTAGGTCTGGGAGTTGTCGAGGTCGGACTGGTCGCGGCAGCTGCCGTTGACCGCGCCGGTGGTGTTGAGGCCCGGGGCGAGCGTGTCGTCCGGGCCGATGGCCGGGGTGGCGTAGCAGCCGTCGGTGTCGTAGTCGTACGCGGGCGAGAACGACTGGTCGTAGCCGCCGGCGTTCTGGGGGAGGTTGTGCGGGGGATCGGCGTACGCAGCGGCCGCCGGGATCACCAGCGCCAGCACGGTGGCGCCGAGGACCGCACCGAGCCGTTTGAAGGTTCGCATAGAGGTCGACCTTCCGAAATGGGGACAGGGCGTTGATCATGCTGGCGCACCCGGCCCCCGCGGAGAAGGAGCTGGACCCGAAAAGCCCGCGACGAAGGTGGGTCGCGGGCCTTTCGGACCGGTGAACTCTCACTCCGCGCGCAGAGATTCCACCTTTGTGATCTGGCGCAGCAGCGGAATCGTGCACGCTGTCACGACGAACACCGCCGCCGCGGCCGCGCCCGCCATGCTCGCGATCAGCCCGCCGTCGAGCTTCAACGGGATGTCCGCCGCGCGCAGGATCGGCAACGTCAGCCCGGTCCCCGTGAGAACCGCCAGCACCACCCCGATCACCACGGGCAGCGCCGTCTGCGCGAACGAACTGCGGGCCAGCACGCCCAGCGGAACACCCGAAGCGGCCAACGCGGCCAACGCCCGGCGCCGCTCGGTGATCTGCTCGACGGCCAGCATCAGCAGGCTCAACGCCGCCACCGCGAGCACGAACAGCGACGCCGTGAGCAGCACCGCCCGGATCGTGCCCAGCACACCGGTCGGCGCGCTCGCGCGCTCGTCCGTGTCCACCTCGACGTGCCAGGTCAGGCTCGCGACGGCGGTCGCCACGCGGTCGCCCAGCTCCGCGGTGGTCCCCGGACCCTTGACGAACACCGTGGTCAGCTCCACCGGCACCGGAAGGCCCGCGATGGCGCTGTCGGTCACCAGCAGCGTGTCGTCGAGGTTGCGCGCTGCCGAGCTCGCCGGCACCCGCACCACGCCCGAAGGGACGGTCCACTGAGGACCACCGGTATCCGAGCTGGACTCCGTGAAGCGCACCGAACCCGTCGGCATGGGGGCGTCGCCCACGGAGAACACCGAACCGTCCACACAGGACGGAAGTTCGGCCCGTAACGCCAGTGCGGCGCAGGACCCGATCTCCACACTGGTCCACTGGTCACCGGAGACCGCCGATGAGCGCCGGATCGTGCCCACCTGCGTCAGCCCGGCGACGCCCGAAACGCGTTGCTGCGCCTCGGCAGCCGTCGCCTTGTCCGCGAGCACGCTCACGTGCGCCGCGCCCGCCCACGACGGATCCGTCTTGGCCTCGGCCGCGTCCGCCGCGAGCAGGGAGTTGAGCACGACCTGCAGCAGGATGCTGCCGGCCACCACCACGACCAGCCCCGAAACGACCCGGCTCGGCGTGCCGCTGTCGAGCTGCAGCCGCCGCACCGCGAGCTGCCACGCGGGCGGCCCGCCGTGCAGCCGGCTCGCGATCCCCTCGACGATCCACGGCAGCAGCACGGTCACGCCCACCAGCAGGAACGCGGAACCCCCGGTGAGCGCGATCAGCACGCTGTCGCTGCTTTGGCCCGGCTCGGTCGCGTACGCCGTGCCGACGAGCAGCACGCCGACGCCGGTGATCACCCAGCGCCACCACATCCGCCTTCGCACGGGCTTACCCTGGCGCACCACGCCGAGCGGCTCCACGATCGTCCGCCGCAGGCCGAACAGCGCCGCTCCGACGGCCAGCGCGGGCACGAGCACCACCACCAGCACCGCGAGCGGCCACGGCGGCACGAAGTCCTCGCCGAACACGCGGTAGCCGAACAGGTCGAGTGAACTGAGCGTCGGACGCACCGCGAGGAACAGCGCCACGCCTAGCACCAGGCCGATCGTCGCGCCCAGCAACGACTCCCCGGCCGCGACCCAGCGGATCTGCCGCGCGTCCACACCGAGCAGCCGCAGCGCCGCCAGCCGCTGGTCGCGCTGTGCCGCCCCCATCCGCGACGCCGTGGTCACGAAGATCAGCAGCGGCAGCAGCAGCGCGATCACCACCGGCAGCACCGCGATGAGCGTCGTCGTCGCCACTGCGATCCGCGGCGGCTCCCCGCCGCCGAAGCCGTAGACGGTCTCTACGTCCGGGTTCGACTTCGCGTCGGCGACCGTGGTGCCGTACCACGCGGTGATCTCGCCGGCGTCGACGAGTCCGGGCTTGGTGATCGTGCCCGACGGCGCCGCGGGAAGGCGGGCACGCAGCCCGGCGCCGTCCGGCTCGGCGAGCAGGCGCGCGAGCTCGGGCGACACGATGAGCTCACCTGGTTTCGGCACCGCGCTCAGCCCGGGTGGTACCGGCGCGTGCGGTCCCTCGGCAGCGACGGAGTGGATGTCCACGAACTGGTTGCCCCGGATCGCCGACCACTTGACGACGTACAGCGGGTCGACGCCGGGATTCGGCTGCGTGATCTCGGCGGTCGCGGCCGCGCGGTCCTCCCGCGCGTCGACGACCGAGCTCACCGACGCCGCCGGCAGCAGCACTGCGACGACGAGCCCGATGCCCACCGCCGTCATCGTGAGGCGCAGCAGCGCCTGTCCCGACATCCGGCCGCCCCCGACGGCCAGCCGGAGGCCGAGAAGGAGGTTCGCGATCACTGCGCGAACTCCCGATCCGCCACGCGCCCGTCGCGCACCACGATCTCGTGGTCCGAGTACGCGGCGACGCGCGCTTCGTGCGTCACGAGCACGACGGCCGCGTTGGTCTGCCGCGCGGCCTCGGTGAACATGCGCATGACCTTCTCGCCGTTGAGCGAGTCGAGCGCGCCCGTCGGCTCGTCGGCGAAAACCACCTTCGGCTGGGTCACGAGCGCGCGGGCCACGGCGATGCGCTGCCCCTGCCCGCCCGAGACGTCGCCCGGGCGCTTGTCCGCGACGTCGGACACCTGCAGCCGCTCGAGCCACTCGCGCGCGACGCCCTCGGCCTGGCGCCGCCCGACCTTCGCCAGGCGCAGCGGCAGCGCGACATTCTCCAGGCACGTCAGCTCCGGCACGAGCTGCCCGAACTGGAACACGAAGCCGAACTCCGTGCGCCGCAACGCACTGCGCTCGCGGTCGCTCATGGCGACGAGGTCGCGGCCGCCGTAGGTAATGGTGCCGGCGTCGGGGCGGACGATGCCGGCGAGGCAGTGCAGCAGCGTCGACTTGCCGGAGCCCGACGGGCCCATGATCGCGAGCACCTCCCCGGCCGCGACGGACACGCCGGCGCCGCGCAGCGCCTGTGTCGGGCCGAACGCCTTCTCCAGACCATCGGCGACGAGCAGGGGTTCCGTCATGACCGCACCTCGCTCGCCAGTTCGTCGAGGCGCGCGGCCGTGAGCTCGAGCCAGCGCAGGTCGGCTTCGAGGTGGAACAGCGCGTGGTCGCAGATCAGCTGCGTCGCGAGGTCGCCCTCACGCTTGCGGCGTGTGAGCTCGCGCATCATTTCGAGGTGCTTGCTGCGTTGCGCGTCCAGCACGGTCGTGGCGCTGCGTCCGGACAGCAGAGCCAGCACGACCTTGGTGTAGAGCGTGTTCTGCAGGTACGGCTCGGGGTTCTCCGGCGTCGCGAGCCAGTGTTCGACGTCGGTGATGCCGGCGTCGGTGATCGTGTAGCGCTTGCGCTCCGGCCCGTCGCCGGCCTCGACGCCCGCGACCTCCACGAGGCCGTTTTTGAGCAGGCGCGAGAGTGTGGCGTAGACCTGCCCGTAGGCGAGTGGCCGGTCTTGGCCGAACTGTTCGTCGTACGCGCGTTTCAGGTCGTACCCGTGCCGCGGTCCTGGCTCGAGCAAGGCGAGCAGGGTGGTCCCCACTGACATGTCTGGTCCCCTTCGGATGATCGCTATACATCGAGACTATACATTGCGTGTATACGCAGGTGATCGGGGTGTGTCCGATTTGCTCGGTGGCGGTCCGTGAACGGCTTGGTGACGCCCAGGTGGACGACCCTTGCGGTGGTGGGGACCACCGTGGGTGGGCGTGTGAGCTGTCTGTATGCTTCCGCATCGCTTGACTGGGTGGATTCTCACCTGATTGGTGGCCGTCGTGATCGGGGTGTGTTTTCTCACGCGGCTCCGACTTTCTGGTTCGGGCTTGGATGGGAGAACAGATGCAGGTCAGGTCAGGTCTGGTGCGAGGCGGGATCGCGGCTGCCGCCGCGGCCGTCGCGCTGATGGCGGCCGCTCAGGGCGCCACCGCGGACACCGGCACGAAGGCTGAAGACGGCGCGGCTCGTGGGCGTCTCGTCCCGGGCGCGTTCACCAACGGCTTCGGTGTCAACCTGAACGAGAACGGCAAGGACCACTACTACGACACGGTCCTGTTCGGTCTCAAGCTCTCCGACGGCAGCACGCTGAAGCTGTACTGCGTCGAGATCGAGACGAACATCGACGAGCAGCAGGACATGCTCGAGACGCCGTGGGACAAGTACCCGAACCCGGACTCGCCGTTCAACAAGAACAACGCGAAGATCAACTGGGTCCTGCACCACGGCTTCCCGACCGAGGACCTCAAGGGCATCGAGGCCGAGCTGCAGGGCGTCACGCTGCACGATGGCCTCTCGCAGGCCGAGGCCATCGCCGCCACGCAGGCCGCCGTCTGGCACTTCAGCGACGGCAAGGAGATCGACCGCGACAAGCCGGTGCAGTTCGGCAACGCGGACAACGGCGCCGACGTGCTCGCGCTGTACGACTACCTGACCGGCAGCGACAACGTCGGCATCGGCCAGCAGCCGAAGCCGTCGCTGAGCATCACCCCGGCCTCGGCCAAGGGTGAAGCCGGCACCAAGATCGGCCCGTTCACCATCGCCACCACCGGTGACATCACCGACCTCACCACGCAGCTGCCCGACGGCGTCAAGCTCGCCGACGCCGACGGCAAGGCCGTGACGGAGGGCGAGGTCAAGGACGGCACCAAGCTGTACCTCGACGTTCCCAAGGACGCCAAGGCCGGCACCGCCGAGCTGGCGCTCAAGGCCGTCGGCCACCTCGACACCGGCCGCCTCTTCGTGGGCGAGAACTACGCCAAGCACCCGGCGCAGTCGCTGATCGTCGCGGAGTCGCAGAAGACCACGGTCGACACCTCGGCCACCGCCACCTGGACCGAAGCCGGCGTCACCCCGCCGACCACCCCGGCGGCGCCCGCCACCACCCCGGCCGCCCCGGCCGGCGGCTCGGCACCCCTGGCGAACACCGGCGTGGACGCCTCGCTGCCCATCGGCATCGGCGCGGCCCTCGTCCTGGCCGGCGGCGCGATGCTGGTGCTGGTGCGCCGTCGTCGTAGCAACGCCTGATTGTTTTAGCTGAACGAAGAAGCGGGGCTGGTCCATTGTGGACCGGCCCCGCTTTCTTGTGGTCAGGGGATTTTCAACCGACGATCACTTCGGTGATCACACCCTCGTTCGCCACCAGGCGCACGCGGTTGTGCAGCATCGCCGCGTCGCGGGCGTGGGCGCTCGGCTGCTGGATGAGGAAACCGTGGCGGCTCAGCTCGATCACGGCCTTGCGGATCGGCATCCCGACGACGTCGGTCGGGCGAAAGTTCGGATCTCGCGGTGGTCCGCCGTCGCGGATGCCCTTGTGGCCCATGGGACCACGGTACTCAGAGCCGGTCCGCGTCCACGATCGCTTGGGTGAAGTCCGCAGGGGCTTCCTGGGGGACGTTGTGGCCGATGCCGGGCAGGACGCGGTGGTCGTACTTGCCCGTGAACTGGCCGCGGTACCCCGAGCCGTCGGCGGCGGTGCCGTCGAAGTCGCTGGCGACGGTGATGGTGGGCAGGGCGATCTTGGGGCTTTGCTGGAGCTGGGCTTCGAGCCGGTCGTACTGCGGTTCGCCGTGGGCGAGGCCCAGGCGCCAGCGGTAGTTGTGGACCACGATGGCCACGTGGTCCGGGTTGGTGAACGACTGGGCGGTGCGCTGGTAGGTCGCGTCGTCGAAGTGCCACTTCGGGGAGACGGTCTGCCAGATGAGCTTGTTGAACTCGTCGGTGTTGCGCGTGTAGCCGAGCACGCCACGTTCGGTCGAGAAGTAGTACTGGTACCACCAGCCGAGCTCGGCGGCGGGCGGCAGCGGGTCGCGCTGCGTCTTCAGATTGGTGATGAGGTACCCGCTCACGAGCACCAGCGCCTTGCATCGTTGCGGCCACAGCGCGGCCACCGCGCCGGCCGTGCGCGAGCCCCAGTCGAAGCCGCCGATCACGGCCTTCGGGATCTTCAGCGCGTCCATCAGCGCGATGACGTCGGCGGCGACGGCGGACTGCTGGGCGTTGCGGAACGTCGAACCCGAGCGGAACGTCGTGGTCCCGTAGCCGCGCAGGTACGGCACGATGACGCGGTAGCCCTGAGCCGCCAGCGCGGGCGCGACGTCGACGTAGCTGTGGATGTCGTACGGCCACCCGTGCAGCAGGAGCACCACCGGTCCGTTCGCGGGGCCGGCCTCCGCGTAGCCGATGTTCAGCACGCCGGCCCGCGCCTGCTTGAGCGGCCCGAAGGACGTGTGCCCAGTGGCCGCCGCGGCCGCAGCCGCAGCCGGAGACGCGACGCCGGCGACCGATGCCGTTGCCACGCCGGCGGCGAGTACCTGCGAAAACTGTCTCCTGCTGATCATCCGAAAACACTCCTGAGCTCGAAACCTTTTTCCGCGTTGTGACGGTAGGCAGTGGCGGGGTGGCTTCGCGCCCGTCAGGTGACGCCGTGGGTGTACGTCATCCCTCGCGGCGCAGCGCGGCACCCAGCTCGCCGCGGGCGCTGATGCCGAGCTTCGGGAAGATCCGGTGCAGGTGCGTGCTCACGGTCCGGTGCGACAGGTACAGCCGCTGTCCGATCTCCCGGTTCGTGAGCCCCTCCGCGGCCAGCTGCGCGATGTTCAGCTCGTGCGCCGTGAGGTCACCCAGCGCGTCCGGCTCGCGGTCCGGCGTCGCCTCGCCCGCGGCGCGCAGCTCGCGAGCGGCCCGATCGCTGGACGCCGTGACGCCCAGTGCGTCGAACGTCTCCCGCGCCGCCCGCAGCACCGGCCGCGACTCCGCCGCCCGGCGACGCCGGCGCAGCCACTCGCCGAACGCGAGCTGCAGCCGTCCGCGTTCGAGCGGCCAGCCCGTGAGATCGGCCTGCAACGCGACGCGGAACAGCTCCTCCGCGTCCTCGTCGGAGGCGAGCACGGCGCGGGCGTAGCGCAGGCCGTGGTGCAGCGCGGGGGACGTCGTCGGGGCCTGTTCGAGCTCGGTGATCAGGCCGCGCACCACGTCGGCGCGATCGCAGTGGACGGCCGCCTCCGCCAGCTCGGCGACCACGTAACAGCGCAGCGCCAGCTGGTACGCGGGGTCTGCGGGATCGAAGACGCGCAACAACGCGGCCACGGCGTCCGCGTGCCGGCCCGCGCCGAGGGCGGCCAGACCGCGGGCGAGCTGCACCGTGGCCAGCACCGGCCGCGCGCCCGCCGCGAGGCCCACACGTTCGGCCTCCGCGGCGAGCTTCTCGGCCAGCTCGTGGTCCCCGCGTAACGCCGCGATCTCCGCCTGCACCGCCCTGGCCAGGCCGACCATGTACGGCTGGCGCGTCTCGTGCGCCAGCCGGCCGGCTTCTTCCGCGGCGGGCAACGCGGCCGCCAGATCGCCGAGCCGGGCGTGGCTCCAGGCCTGCACGGCCAGTGCGCGGCTCAGCAACCCGAGCCGGCCTTCGGCGCGGAGACCCGGTTGCGCGGCCAGGGAGAACCGGGCCGCGAGGTCGAACGCGCCCACCTGCAGCGCGGCGCTGCCGAGGAACCGGATCACGGTCGGGTCGGTGGTTCGGTCCGCCAGCTCACGCAACGCGGCCACCACCTCCGCCCCGCGCGTCAACGGCGTCACGTACGCCGCGATCGCCACCATCCGCGGGTCGGCCGGGTCGACGGGCAGCTCGTCGGCGATCGCGGTGATGCGTTCGCGCGCCAGCGCGCCGGGTTCGATCCAGAAGCAGCGCATGGCGGTGCTCCAGAAGATCCGCATGGCCAGGTCGAGATCACCGTCCCGGGCGACGGTGCCCGCCAGCGTCGCCAGCTCCGACGCGCCGGCGGCACCTTCGCGGACGCCGTCGTCGAACCCGGTCGGCAGCCACGTGACCAGGGCTCGTTGGCGCGGGGTGAGGTGCATTGTGGACGCTGCTGCCAGCAGCCGGTCGACCACGTCACGTCGGCCGGATTCGACGGCGAGGTCGGCGGCCTGGAGCATCCGATCGGCCCGGCGCAGGTCGGTCTCGCTGAGGCGCGCGGCTTCTTCCAGCGCCGCGATCGCCGCCGCGACGCCGCCCCGGCGTCGAGCGTCACCCGCGGCTGCTTCCAGTTCGGCCGCGACGGTTTCGTCGGTCCCGGTGGTGGCCGCCGCCCGGTGCCACGCCCGCCGTCCGGGCTCGGTCAACGTCGCGGCCAACGCGTGGTGCGCGGCGCGACGAGCGGCGGGTGTCGCCGACCGGACGATGGCGGCTCGGGTCATCGCGTGCCGGAACGTCACGCTCGTCGCGTCCACCTCGACGAGCCCCGCGGCCGGCCCGAGCGCGTCCGTGCCGGTGGCCTTGAGGGTTTCGGCCAGCGAGGTGCTGTCGTTGAGCGCCGCGACGAGGAGGTTCGTGCGCGTCGCTTCCGGCAGCTCGGCCACGCGAGCGGCGAAGGCGTGGTCCAGCGGGCCGGTGCGGGCGGCGGGCAGTTCGGTGAGCGCGAGGGGGTTGCCGGCGGCGTCTTGCAGAATCCGCTTGCGGGCTTCCGAGGCGAGATCCGGGGCGACGTGGTCGAGGAGCTCCTCGGCGTCCTCCGGCGGCAAGGGGCGCAGCGTGAGGGAAGGGAGGTCGTCGAGGCGGGTGGGTTCGTCGTCGCGGGCCGTTGCGATCAGGACGACGGGCTCGGACTCGACGCGGCGGGCCAGGAAAGCGAGCACGTCCTGGGTTGCACGGTCGAGCCAGTGGACGTCTTCCAGCAACAGGACCAGCGGCGTGGTGGCGGCTGTCTCGCTGAGGAGGTTGAGCACGGCGAGGCCGACGAGATAGGCCTGCGGCGCCGGGCCGTCGACGAGGCCGAGCGCGGTGCGCAGAGCCGTGCGCTGGGTGGCCGGGAGGGCGGTGGTGGTGTCACGGAGGGGGTAGAGGAGCTGGTTGAGGCCGGCGTAGGGGAGGTGCTGCTCGGGCTCCGCGCCCGTTGCGGTCAGGATCGTCGTGCGCGACGGGCCGAGCTGCCGGCGGACGGTGGCGACGAGAGCGGACTTGCCGACGCCCGGTTCGCCCCGCACCAGCAACGTGCCGCCGCGCTCGCCGACGCCGTCGACCAGCTCCGCCAGGCGTTTCTGCTCCAGCTCCCGTCCGAACAGGACTGAACTCCTTCCCTCGGCCACGCTAGGGCAACGGCTCGTCGCGGGCGGTGATCCACAGGCAGTACCACTCTTCGTGGGTGAGGGCCGGTTCGCGGTTCACGGCGTCGCCGCACGCACGGATGCGTTCGGGCCGGGTGCTCCCGAGTACCGGGGCGATCCGCGCCGGGTGGCGCATCAGCCACCAGAGGACGATGGTTTCCGGCGTGGTGTCGTGGTGGGCGGCGAGTTCCTTCACCAGCTGGGCGGTGGCCTCTTCGACCGGGGTCGCCTGGCGTCCCGTGTAGACACCCTGAGCCAGCGAACCCCAGGACTGGAGCTGAATCCCGTGCTCCACGCAGTATTCGAGGGTGCCGTGGGGAAAGCCGTTGGCGGCGGCCGTCGAGGTGTTCACCAGCACACCCGACTCGACCCAGTCCCGGCGCGCGAGGCTCATCTCCAGCTGGTTGGCCACCAACGGAAAGTCCATACGCGACCGCAAAGCGGCGATCTGGGCGGCGCTCATGTTCGACACGCCGAAGTGCCGGACCAGCCCGTCCTCACGCAGGCGGTGCAACGCCTCCGCGACCTCGCCGAGGTCGGCCAGCGGGTCGGGCCGGTGCAGCAGCAGCACGTCGACGTACTCGGTGCGCAGCCGTTCGAGGCTCTGCGCGAGGCGGGCCACGATGCTCGCGCCGCGCAGGTCGTAGAAGCCGCCGTCGAGCCGGATCCCGCACTTGGTCTGGAGCACGATCCGCTCCCGCAGGCCCGGCGTGCGCGCGAGCACCTCGCCGAACACGGCCTCCGCCTTGCCGTGGCGGTAGATGTCCGCGTGGTCGAAGGCGGTCACGCCGATGTCGAGCGAGGCGGTGATTGCCGCCTCGGCGGCATAGACGTCGGCGGGCGCGTACGGTGCCGGGTCCCAGCTGCCGCCGAGACCCATGCAGCCGTACCACGCCGGGGGCGCGGGGGCGGTGATCGTGTCCACCCGCGCGAGTGTAATCAGCGAAGGAAGCGGAACGCCGCCCGAAGCTCTTTCGAGAACAGCTCCGGCTGCTCCCACGCGGCGAAATGGCCGCCGTTGTCGACCTGGTTGTAGTAGCGCAGGTCGTGGTAGGCGCGCTCGGCCCAGCTGCGCGGCGCGCGGTAGAGCTCGCCGGGGAACACGGTCACGGCGGCGGGGATCGAGACGTCGACGGCGTTGAAGTTGTTCGCGTTGTTCTCCCAGTACAGCTGCGAGGACGACACGGCCGTGTTGGTGACCCAGTAGAGGGTGATGTCGTCGAGCATCTCGTCGCGCGTGAGCACCTTCTCGGGCACGCCGCCGCTATACGTCCACGCCGCGAATTTGTCGTACATCCACGCCGCGAGGCCCGCGGGCGAGTCGGCCAGCCCGAAGCCGACGGTCTCCGGGCGGGTCACCATCATCGCCGAGTAGCCGGAGCCGCGCGTGTAGAGGGCGTTGAGCGAGTCGAACGCCGCACGCTCCTCAGTGGACAGACCCGCCGGCGCGGGACCACCGTCGGTGAGGATCTTCGCGATCTCCGGCGGCACGGTCGCGGGCATGTTCACGTGGATGCCTCGTAGGCCGGAGGGTCGCTGCGCCGCCATCACGTCCGACACGACCGAACCCCAGTCGCCGCCCTGCGAGACGTACTCGTTGTAGCCCAGGCGTTTCATGAGCACGTCCCACGCCCGCGCGATGCGCGCCGGGCCCCAGCCGGTGGCGGTGGGCTTGCCGGAGAAGCCGTAGCCGGGCATCGAGGGGATGACGACGTGGAACGCGTCGGCCGCGCTGCCGCCGTGGCGCGTCGGGTCGGTCAGCGGGCCGATCACCTTGAGCATTTCGAGGACCGACCCCGGCCAGCCGTGCGTGATGACGATCGGCAGCGCGTTCTCGTGCTTCGAGCGGATGTGCAGGAAGTGGATGTCGAGGCCGTCGATCTCCGTGGTGAACTGCGGGAGGGAATTGAGCTTCGCCTCGACCTTGCGCCAGTCGTAACGGGTGGTCCAGTACTTCACGAGGTCCTGGACGCGTTGGAGCTGCAGGCCCTGCGAATCGTCGGGGACGGTCTCTTTCGTCGGCCACCGCGTGGCGCGCAGCCGGTTGCGCAGGTCGGTGAGGTCGCGCTGTGGCACGTCGATGCGGAAGCGGCGGATGGCGCTGGGCCCGGCCGTGGTGTTCGCGGCCGTTGCGGCGTTCGCGGTCCCGGCCAGCAGCGTCGACGCACTGGCCGCAACGGCAAGCGCCCCCGCCGACGTGGCGAGGAACCTCCGCCGGGAATGCTCGGACGTGTTCTCGGACATCACTGTTTCTCCTCAAGGGGAAAGAATGCGGACCGGACGGCCGTTTCCGACGCTAGCCGTTCTTGATCATCGCGGCCAGCGCCCGCATCCTGCCTCGAAAAGATGGCGATTTCCGTTGCTTTTCTGGCGTTATTCGTGGGTGGGTATTACGGAGTTCTTGCGCTGTCGGCGCCTCGAAACCCGTCGCCACGTGCGGATAGGCCGATCTTCGAGGTCGAGAAGGACGGCGCCGATCGAACGCGCTCGGCCACATTGGACGCTGCGGGCGCGGTCCGGATCCCGCCCGGAAGGCCTTACCCGGCGCCAAGTTTCCCCGACGCCGGGCAAGGGACCTCAGATCAACCCGAGCTGCGCCAGATCCGCCGCGTACTTCCGGATCAGCTCCACGGTCACGTGCGGGATGTCCTTGTCCGCGCCGATGCCGGCGTCCTGCACCGCCGAGCGGAAGCGGTCGGTCGGGATGCCGGCCCCGTCGACGGGGGAGGCCGGGGCGGAGAACGCGTGCAGCAGCGGCAGGAGGGAGTGCTGCTTCTGCTTCTCCGGCAACCCGCGGATGGCCGTCTCGAAGCGGGCGAACCACTCGGCGTAGTCGTCGATGCGCTTGATCGGATAGCCGACCGACACGAGCCAGCCGACGTAGGTGTCGAGGGAGACGCCGTCCTCGTGGGGGTTGAGGACGTTGTAGGTGCGGTAGCCCTCGGTTGCCTGGGTGCCGAGGGTGGTGATGGCCTCGGCGGTGAAGTCGGCGGGCAGGCCGTCGTAGTGGGCGGGGGCGGCCGAACTGTAAAACGACCCGGGCGCGATGCCCGTGACGATGAGGCTGAGCAGCAGTCGCGTGAACATGTCCGGGACGTTGAGCTGGCCGGAGTAGCGGCTGTGCGCCAGGATCATGTCGGAGCGGAACGTGGCGACGGGCAGGCCGAAGGCGTCGTTGGCCTCGCGCAGCAGGACCTCGCCGGCCCACTTGCTGGTGGCGTAGCCGTTGGCGTAACCGTCGTCGAGCACGCGCACGGGGCTCGTCACCCGGATGTCGGACACCTCGTCGGCCGAGGACGCCTGGTCGGCGATCACGGCCACTGTGGACAGATAGGTGATCGGTTTCATCCGCGAGGTCAACGCCATCCGGATCAGCTCCGCGGTGCCCACCACGTTGGGGCCGAACAGCTGGTCGTAGGGCAGCACGTGGTTGACCAGCGCGGCCGGGTGCACGATGAGGTCGACGGTGTCGGCCAGCCGCCGCCAGGTTGCCTCGTCGAGGCCGAGGTCCGGCTCGCCGATGTCGCCCGCGAGCACCTCCAGGTGGTCGGCGGCCAGGTCGCGGAAGTGGCGCAGCAGATTGGCGTCGCCGCTGTCGAACGCGTCCTCGAGCCGCCGGTGCGCGGCCTCGGCGGAGCTGCCGCGGACGAGGCAGATGAGCCGGCCGCCCGATTCGGCCAGCCGTTCCAGCCATTCCAGGCAGAGGAACCGGCCGAGGTAACCGTTGGCGCCGGTCAGCAGCACGGTGCCGATGGTGGCCGTGGGGCGCGCCAGCGTTGAGGCGCCGTCCAGGGTGGCGGCGTCGAGGAACTTGTCGAGCGTGAGCGCTTCGGCGCGAGCCTCGGTGCTGCCCGCGCCGTGGACCTTGGCGAAGGTGGGCCGCTTGGCGCCCGACTCGCGCGCGTCCTCGATGTACGACGCTAGCTTGCGCAGGTCGGTCGCCGGGCTGATGACCACGCCGACCGGCACCTCGACGTCGAAGATCTCCCGCAGCAGGTTGGAGAACGTGAGCGCCGACAGCGAGTCGCCACCCAGCTCGACAAAGTGCGCCTCGGGGCTCAATTCGCTCGAAGACGCGCCGAGCAGTGCCTGTGCCGCCCGCACGACCGTGTCGAACACCGGCTGCGAACGCCCGACCTGCCGCAGTTCGCGCAGCTCGCTCGACTCGCGCTCGGCGATCTCACGGTAGAGCTGGTCGAGCCGCTCGCTGTAGTGCTCCTTGAGTTTCGGCCTCGACAGCTTGCGGATTCCTGTGAGCAGCCCGTTTTCGGGGCTGAACGGCTGGGTCTCCACGAGGAAGTCGCGCGGGATCTCGTACGAGTTGAGGTCGGACTCCTTCGCGATGCTCTGCAGCGATTCGCTCAGCTGCGCCTTGAGCTTTTCACCGTCGCCAAACGCTTCGAGCGCCTCCGGCGTCGGCACGATCACCGCGAGCAAGTACGCGCGTTCACTGCTGCCGTACAGATAGATCTGCCCGATCGCCGGTGCGGCCGCGAACTCGGCCTCCAGCCGCGAGACGGCCACGAACTCGCCCTGCGACAGCTTCAGCACGTTCTTGCGCCGGTCGAGGTAGAACAGCGTGTCCGGCGCGGTCTCGACCATGATGTCGCCGGTCCGGTAGTAGCCGTCCTCGTCGAACACCTCGGCCGTGGCGTCGGGGCGCTTGTAGTAGCCCGGCACCAAACTGGTCGCTTTGACCAGCAGCTCTCCGCGCGGGTGCGGGGAATCCGTGGAGAAGTAGCCGAGCTCCGGGACGTCGTCGAGCTTGTAGTCGAGCACCGGCGGGCGGGTCGGCTTGTGGTCGAACAGCACGATGCCGGCCTCGGTGGATCCGTAACCGTCGTGCAGCTCGAGACCGAACACCGACTCGATGAAGGCCCGCATCTCGCCCGACAGGGGCGCGGAACCGGAGCCGGCCCAGACCATCCGCCCGCCCAGGAAGCTCGTGCGCAGGTCGAGCTTGACCTCGGCTTCCAGCTCGGCTGAGTAACCGGCGCCGAGCGCGCGACGGTCGAGCTCGCTCTGGTAGTGGTGGAAGATCATGTCGCAGATCCGCGGCACCATCACGATCTCGGTGGGGCGCGTCAGCGAGATGTCCTCGAACAAGGTGGACAGGTCGCTCTTCGCGGCGAAGTGGACGGTACCGCCGTCGGCCAGGGTGGAGACGAGCATGGCGCGGCCCATCACGTGGCTCAGCGGCATGAAGTTGAGGTCCACCAAGGGGAACGGGGGCCGTTCGGGGAAGAACTCGTGCCACAGGTTCGCGATGAGCCGGTCGGTGTACATCGCGCCCTTGGGCGTGCCGGTGCTGCCGGAGGTGTAGATGAGCAGCGACAGGCGGTCCGGGTCCGCGCCGGACATCGGCGCGGGCGCCGCGGTGGCGCCGCGTTCGAGCACCGCGCTCAGCGGCTCGACGACGATCGGGCTGTCGGCCGAGGCGAGCCGCGCCTCGGCGGCCTCGAACTTCTCGCGCTCGGCGTCGACCTCGGGGTGGTAGTCGAACACCACCAGGCGCCGCACGGTCGTGCTGTCGAGCACCAGGTCCACGGCGGTCCCGAGGTTGTCCACATTGGACGCGAGCAGCTTCGGCGCGGTCTCGGTGACGATCGGCTTGAGCGTGCCCGCCGTCGTGCCCGCCTGCAGCGGCACGGACACCACGCCGGCGCGGACGCAGGCGAGGTCGATGATCGCGTACTCGGTGCTCGTGAAGCCGAGCGTGGCCACGAAATCACCGGCCGCCACGGAGGCTTCGGCGTGGTGGGTCCACTCGCCCGCGATGGCGCACGCGCGCTGCCACGCTTCGCGGTAGGTCACCATGTCGAACCGCGGCAGCAGCCGGCGCGTGGTGCGGCCCGTCGCCGGGTCGGTCACCGCCTCCGTGGCCCGTTCGGCGAAGGCGGCGCGGCCGGCGTACCCCGTCATCACCGTTTCGATCAGCTCCACCAACGACAACCCCGGTCGTCGGATCGCCTCGGCGATGCCGGCGTCGGGGGCGGCGTCCCGCAGCTGCGGCTCAGCTGCCAGCAGCTGCTCGACGCGGTGCTCGGTACTGGTGATCTCGGTCGGCGGGGTCGCCAATGCTCAGCCCTCCCTGGGTCGGCGTTCGTCCAGCGGGAGGCGCCGTCGGCTCCTTTTGGGCTAGTTGTTTGCGTCCCCTAAGTTTACTGATCGTGGTCGGCCGAACACCTGCTCGTGTTTGTGATCATGAACGCGTTGTGCCGTCTTGATCACGCCTGGTAGGGAAACGGTCAGTGGGCAACAGGAGTCCCACGTACCCCGAGATTCACTGACACGGACGAACTGCGCAAACCGGATCAGGAGGGACTTCCGTTGCGCAGGAAGAAGTACGCGTAGCGCTCGTCCAGGTCGTTCTTCGGGACCAGGTGGACGGCGAGCGGCTGCAGGCCGCAGCGGGTGGCGGTCTGCCAGAACGCGTCGATGCCGTACGTGGTCATTCCGGCCAGCCCGGTGCGGTAGGCGCGGCGACGGGGTCCGGTGCGCCACGAACCGGGGTCGTACTTGATCTGGATCATCGCCAGGCCGTCGGGAGTCAGCAGCTGCCGGGCGATGCGCAGCAGCCGTTCGCCGTACTCCGGGGTGGGGATGAGCTCGAAGACGTAGCAGGAGAAGAAGACGTCGACCAACCCGCCGACGGCGTCGAGTGCTTCTTCCGGTTTCGCGACGTCGATCGCGACCGGCAGGAACGGCGTGTCACACGCGGCTTTCACTTGGCGTTCGCATTCGTGCAACGTTTCCGCCGCGATGTCGATGCCGATGAATTCTTCCGCGCGCGGAGCGAAGTGGATCGCATTCGCGCCACCACCGCAGCCCCATTCCAGAACGCGGTGCCACGGGCCGGTGAAGCTCGCCATCCGGGCGCCCGCGTCGAACAGGTCGAGGTGCTCGCGGCCGAGGCGCGACCACAGGTCGCTGCCCTGGAACACGGACGCGTCGCGCCAATGTGCGTTGGCCTGCCAGCGATCCCCGCTCGGCCGGCGCCAGTACGTCTGCGAATCGGCCGAGATCCGGGATTCCGGCTGACGGGCGCCGACGGTCGCGAGTACACGCTGCGCGAGCTCTTCGGCACTCGCGGCCACCCTTTTCGCGTTGGCCACGGAAACGTGGTTCAGCAGGTTCCGGAAGTTGGCCGGTTTCTGTCTTTCGGACATGGCGGGAAACCCTTTTCGCCGTCGTTTCGGTTCACTCGCTCAGTCCGAAACCGCGGAGTGAGCGTTACCGAAGTGCGCGAAACAAAAGCGAATACCCAGAATGCCCAAAAACGATTTATCGGGATGAAAAGGACTCAGTTCACGCAGGGGACGCCGTCGCCGGTGATCGGCGGCGGGGTCTGCGCGGGCGCGGGGCTCACATACGCCGCCGGGTGCACCTGCGGCGCGCCGCCGGTGCTCGACGAGCCGCTGGAGTCCTCGTAGTCCTTGCCCAGGAACACGCGGAAGTGGTCGTTGTCCAGCGAGGTGTCGGGGCTCACGGCGATCCCGCCGAGCGTCTTCGCGATCTGTGTCGCCTGGGTCTTCTGGCTGTGGCCGTAGAAGACGATCGACATCTTGCGCGTGGTCGCGTTGGCCACCGTGCCCTTGGTGTACCCGGCGGCGGCGAGCTTGTCGGCCACGCTCGCGGCCAGGCCGCTGGTGTCCGACGCGTTGCGCACGTCCACGGTGTACTGGCTCAGGCTCGAGTCGCCCGGCGAGGCGGGCGCGTTCGACGAGGCCGCCGGCGTGCCCAGCTGCTGGCGCACGAACTGCTGCACCTGGTCGGGATCCACCTCCACCGCGTCGCCGTCCGACGGCGTCTTGAGCGAGATGTTCACGACCGGCACGGTGACGAACTTCAGCGCGCCTGCGCTCATGCCGTGCAGCTGCTGCGCGAACCCGACGATGTCCCAGCCGGAGTCGACCACCACGGCCTTCTTCACGGCCGTGATCAGGTTGTCCAGCTTGCCCGGGTCGGCGAGCGTGCCGGCCGACAGGATCGTCTTGGCCATGCTCGCCATGAACACCTGCTGGCGTTTGATGCGGTCGAGGTCGCCGTTGGGCAGCCCGTGGCGCTGGCGCACGAACTGCAGCGCCTTCGCCCCGCCGACGCTCTGAGGGCCCGCCGCGAAGTTCGCGCCCGAGTACGAGTCGTGCACGGGCTTGCTCAGGCACACCGGCACGCCGCCGACGGCCTCGCTCAGGTAGTAGAAGCCGGCGAGGTTCACCGCCGCGTAGTGCGTGATCGTGAGCCCGGTGAACTGCTGCACGGTGTCGATCGCCGTCTTGGCGCCGGCCTGCGCGGAGTCCGTCTCCAGCTGGTTGCCGGACACACCCTGCGCGACCAGCTTGTTCTTCTCCGCGACGAGCCCGTAGGTATACGCGGAGTTGATTTTGTGTTTGCCGTAGTCGCCGGCGATCTTCACGTAGGAGTCGCGCGGGATGGAGATCGCGGTCGCCTGGCCGCCACCCGCGGGGATGTGGATGACGATCATGGTGTCGGTCGTGTCGCCACCGTCGTCCGCGCCGCCCGCGTGCAGCTGCGAGAGCACGTCGGCGGGCAGCGGATTGCCCTGCGCGTCGGTGCGCGTGTCGAGGCCGACCATGAGGATGTTCTGCTCGCCCAGCGGCGGCTGGTCGGTGCCGGTGATCACATCGGCCCTGGTCAGGCCGTCGGTGAGTGACTGCAGGGTCGACCACGCGTAACCGGTGCCGCCCAGCACGAGCAGGGACACGACCACGAGCACGACTTGGGCCGCGCGCAGCGGACCGGAGGCCTTGGTGCGACGCATCAGGGCTCCTTTTCTGCAGTTTCTCCGGCATCCCGGGGCCCGACGCCGTCCGGTGCTCGAAATGCCAACGGTAGCGGCCCCGTTTCCGGCCTCGGCCGGGGGGCGTTTTCGATGTCGTAACGGGAGTGGACAAGACCGGACAAAGGTCTGTACCGGTGATTATTCGCGGTTCGCTCGCGGGGCCGGCGCAGAGTGTTCACGCGGGCACGTGAAATCGCCGCCGCGAGGACACGGGGTCTCCTCGCGACGGCAATCCGTCCGGTGGGGTGCCGCTCAGCGGAGCAGCTGGGCCTTGACGTCCGTCTTCAGCACTTTGCCCACCTTCGACCGCGGGAGGTCGGGCCAGATCCGGACGACCTTGGGAGTTTTGACGCTGCCCAGGAGCTCCTTCACGACGGCGCGGAGCTCGCCCTCGGACACCGACCGTCCTCTGTGGAGCTGGACGACCGCGGTGACCTGTTCGCCCCACTTCTCGTGCGGCAGCCCGACCACGGCGCAGTCCTGCACAGCCGGGTGTGTCATCAGGGCCTGCTCGACTTCGGCGGAGTACACGTTGAAACCGCCCGTGATGATCATGTCCTTGGCGCGGTCGACGATGTGGAGGTACCCCTCGTCGTCGAGGTAGCCGATGTCGCCGGTGTGGTGCCAGCCGTAGCGGCTGACGTCCTCGGTCGCGGCGGGGTTCTTGTAGTAGCCCGGCATCACGAGCGGCCCGCGCACCACGATCTCGCCGCGCGCGCCGGATGGCAGCAGGGATCCGTTGTCGGACATGATGGCCACGCGCGTGAGCGGCGTGGGCCTGCCCGCGGAGGTGAAGCGTTCGCGGGCGAGGGATCCGTCGGCGTGGAAGTGCTCGGCCGGCGCCATCGTCGAGATCATCATCGGTGCTTCGCTCTGGCCGAAGAGCTGGCCCAGCACCGGGCCGATGCGCGTGATCGCCTCTTCGAGCCGCGCCGCCGACATCGGAGCGGCCCCGTACCACAGGCATTCCATCGAGCTGAAGTCCGTTGTGGACAGATCGGGGTGGTCCAGGAGGAGGTAGATCAGCGTCGGCGGCAGGAACGTGTGCGTGATGCGGTGCCGGTGCACCAGAGCCAGGAACTCGCCCAGGTCCGGCTTCGGCATCACGACGATCTCGCCGCCCAGCGCCAGCACCGGGAAACACAGCACCCCGGCCGCGTGCGTCAACGGCGCCAGCGCGAGATACCGCGGCCGCGGCGAGAACGGGTAGCTCATGAGCGTGAGCGCCGACATCGTCTCGACGTTGTGCCCGGTCAGCACCACGCCCTTCGGCCGGCCGGTGGTGCCGCCCGTGCCGACGAGCATGGCCACGTCGTCGGGCGGCGCCGCATCGAACGGTGACGCTTCGAGCCCGTCGAGCCACTCCGTCAACGACACCGCGCCCGTCAACGACACCGCGCCCGGCATCGAACCGTCCAGGCACACCACCGTTTTCACCGCCGGGAGGTCCGGCAGGATGCGGGAGACGAGCGATGCGAACGAAGACTGCACCAGCAAGCACGTGCAGTCGAACAGGTCGAGCAGCTCCCTGTTCTCCGCCGCCTCGTTGCGCGGGTTGACCGGGCACCAGACCGCCCCTGCGCGGCTGATGCCGAAGACGCAGCCGAACGAAACCGGGTCGTTCCCCGAGAGGATCGCGACCTTGTCGCCCGGCCGCACGCCCGAGCGCGCCAGCGCCCGCGCGACCCGCCAGGACAGCTCCTGGACCTCGCCGTAGCTCAGTGAGGCCGTCTCTTGTGCCGGGTCGCCGTAGGTCAAGCACGGCGCCGAAGCGCCCAGCGAGGCGCCCTTGTCGAGGTAGTCGATCAACCGCACCGCTCGTCTCCCCGGCTCACGCGTGCACGGTCAGCACGGGGTTGGACACGAGCCCGAACGACCGCAGCACCCCGAGCAGCTCCCGGTGCCCGAACGCCTGGCACGCCGACGCGAACCCGGCCCGCCGCGGCGGCTGCTGCAGCAGCGAGTACGCGGCGTACGCCTGCAACAGGCCCGTCTGCTTGTAGTTGCAGGTCCCGTGGATCACGCAGTGGGCGCGGCCCAGCGGGCCCGACGCGTGCACCGAGTCCAGCGACGTGTTCAGCCGCTGGTTCTCCCGCGGCGGCATCTCGTCGCGCACGGCGGCGGCCTGCTCGTGCAGCACCTTCAGCTTCTCGGCTTCCGGCAGGTCCTTCACCTGCTCCAGCACAGCGGCCACGATCATCGGCACGCCCTGCATCAGCGCGCGGTCGAACACACCGCCGATGGCCTTCACGTTGGCCACGCGCGGGTCGCGCTTGAACCACACCGGGTGCGAAGTCCCGCCCCACGGCAGCGCGAGGCCGGTTTCGTGGTGACCGGGCACGACGACGTCGTGCAGACCGCCGTCGGCCGGCCACTCCTGGTACTCGTTCTGTTCCAGGTAGTACGCCGAAGAAAGCGCCGCGTTGACGAGGATGGTGCGAGTCGACGCGACAGTCGGGTAACCCTTCCAGAACACCAGGATGTCCAGGGTGTCCAGCCCTGGCGTCTCCAAGCAGATGTTCGCGGCGATCTCGCCGGTCGTGTACATCTGCGCGATGCCCGGCGACAGCAGCAGCCCCTGGGCCGCCATGTCGGCGCCGTAGCGCTCCTCGGCCGAGATCAGCCAGTCCTGCTCGCCGGTCGTGTCCAGGTAGTGCGCCCCCGACGCGAGGCAGGCCTGCACGACCTCGTGGCCGTACTCGCTGAACGGGCCGACGGTGTTGCACACCACCGACGCGCCCGCGAACAGCTCGGTGAGCGGCCCGACCTCGTGGGCCACCTCCACCACCTCGTGGTCGACGGTGTCGAGGCCGGGGATGTGGTCGAGCGACTCCTGAAGCCGGGCCTTGTCGCGCCCCGCGGCGACGAAGGGCACGTTGTACTCGCGCAGGTATTCGCAGATCAGGCGCCCGGTGTAGCCGGAAGCGCCGTAGACGACGACGGGCTTGCTCACGACGGTTGTCCTTTCGCAGAGGTCGCTGAAGTCAGTGGGGTCGGCTCGGGTTTCCGGTCACATGCCCATGCCGCCGTCGACCGGCAGCCCCGCGCCGGTGATGAACCGGGCGGCGTCGGAGGCGAGGAACACCACGGCGTCGGCCATGTCGGCCACCTCACCGAGCCGCCCCGCCGGCGTCTGCCCGACCACGGCGCCGATCGCTTCTTCGACGCTGGGGAACAACCCCACTTCGACGACGTCGTTGGCCAGCTGGTTGCCCATCTGCGTGGGCACGAGGCCCGGGTACACGCAGTTCACGCGCACGCCGTAACCGAGCTTCCCGGCCTCCATCGCGGCCACGCGCGTGAGCCGGTCGACGGCCGACTTCGTGGCGGAGTAGCCCGCGATCCCGGGAAACGCGATGGTCGCGGCCACCGAGGAGATGTTCACGATCGAACCGCCGTTGCCGGCCGCGCCGCCGGGGCGCATCGCGCGGAACGCGTGCTTCACGCCGAGCGCGGTGCCGAGCACGTTGACCTCGAGCATCTTGCGCACGTGGGCGGGGTCGAGGTCGGCGACGAGGCCGGTGATCTCGACGCCGGCGTTGTTCACCAGCACGTCGAGCCCGCCGTACTCGCCGACGACCGCGCTCACGGCCTGCTCCCAGCCCGCGTCGTCGGTCACGTCGAGGCGGACGAAGCCGGCCGTCGCGCCGGTCTGCTTGATCGAGTCGGCCGTGGCGCGGCCCAGCTCCTCCTGCACGTCGGCGATGACCACGGTGGCCCCGGCCTTCGCGAGCGCCTCGGCCATCCCGGCCCCCAGGCCCTGTGCCCCACCCGTCACCAGCGCGGTTCGCCCGCTCAGGTCGTACGAAACCATCGACATCTCCTCCTTGAGACATGCGGCGTAGGTCACACCGTAGCTAACTTTGGACAGTCGTCAAGATTTTCTTGGACAGTCGTCAAGGAATTTCCGCATCGGGTCCCGGGTCGCGCTAGACTCCCGGCGTGACGCAGGCAAAGGAGCGCATCTCGCGCCGGGGCGTGGACAAGTTCGCCCAGCGGCGCGAGCAGCTGGCGGAATCCGCGCTGCAGACGCTCGCCGAGCTGGGCTACGCCCGCACAAGCCTGCGCGAGATCGCCCAGAAGTCGGATTTCTCCCACGGCGTGCTGCACTACTACTTCGCCGACAAGGTCGAGCTGCTCACCTACGCGGTGCGCAAGTTCGAAGAGGTCTGCGTGACGCGCTACGACGACGTCGTGGCCGAGGCGCACACCGCCGAGGAGCTCGAACGCGGCTTCGGCGCGGCCATGGCGGCGACGCTGCGCACCGACGCCGTAATGCACCGCCTCTGGTACGACTTGCGCAACCAGAGCCTGTTCGAGGAGTCCTTCCGCGCCGACGTGCTCGAGATCGACGAGCGCAGGCAGGCCATGATCTGGCGCGTCGTCGAGCGCTACGCCGAGCTGGCCGGCGCCGTGCCGCAGGTGTCCGAGGCCGTCGCGTATGCCACGTTCGACGGCCTCTTCCAGCAGTTCCTGCTCCGCCACCTCGCCGGGCGGGAGACCGCGGCCGACGAGCTCGGCGAAGCCGTGCCGCGCGTGGTCAAGCAACTGTTCTGCACGGCCTGACGGCGCGGGTTTCCCGGCCGTGTGAGTGCGGCGGGCGGATCCGGTGCAGCGGGTTAGGATGCCGGACGTCGGTTGGGCAGGCGGGAGGGCCAGTGGTCGAGAAAGCGCGCTGCGCTGGGGGTGCGTGGTGACGGCGTCTGCTTCAGCCGAGCTGCCGCCGGAGCCGCAGGAGGTGGTCGGCCCGCTCACGCGCGCGGCGATCTTCCTGGTGGTCCGCGTGAACCCAGGCGGCGAGTCCGTGGCGAAGGACCTGCTGGCCGATCTGGCCGGGTTGCAGCGTTCTGTCGGGTTCCGGTCGCTGGACGGCGGGCTCACGTGCGTGGCCGGCATCAGCTCGTCGGCGTGGGACCGGATCTACGGCTCGCCGAAGCCGGCCGAGCTGCACGACCTGCCCGTGTTCGCCGGGGACAAGCACACCAGCGTGACGACCAAGGCCGACCTGTTGTTCCACCTGCGGGCCGAGCGGATGGACCTGTGCTTCGAGCTCGAGTCGCTGATCATGGAGCGGCTCGACGGTGTGGTCACGGTCGTCGACGAGGTGCAGGGCTTCCGCTACTTCGACGCGCGTGACGTGCTCGGGTTCGTCGACGGCACCGAGAACCCGACCGGCCGCGGCGCCGTCGAGGCCGTGCTGGTCGACGACGACGAGGCGTTCAACGGCGGCAGCTACGTGATCGTGCAGAAGTACCTGCACGACATGACGGCGTGGAACAAGCTCACCACCGAGCAGCAGGAGCTGGTGATCGGCCGGCGCAAACTGTCCGATGTGGAGCTGTCGGACGACGAGAAGCCCGGCGACTCGCACATCGCGCTCAACGTGATCGAAGACGAAGACGGCAACGAGCTGGAGATCCTGCGCGACAACATGCCCTTCGGGCGCCCCGCGTACGGCGAGTTCGGCACGTACTTCATCGGCTACGCCAAGACGCCCTCGATCATCGAGACGATGCTGGAGAACATGTTCGTCGGCTCGCCGCCCGGCAACACCGACCGCATCCTCGACTTCTCGACGCCGCTCACGGGTGCGCTGTTCTACGTGCCCGTGGCGGAGTTCCTGGAAGACCCGACTGTCGCGAGCGACGAGTCGGCCGAACCCGAAGTCAAGCCGGAGCCCCCGGCACCCAAGCCCGGCACCTCGCTGGGCATCGGCAGCCTGCGAAGGAGTCCCCGGTCATGAACAACCTGCATCGCGAACTCGCCCCGATCTCCGACGTCGCCTGGTCGGACCTCGAGGACGAGGCCCGGCGCACGTTCGCCGAGTTCGCGTCGGCGCGCAAGGTGGTCGACGTGGTGGTGGCCGACGACGCGACCCTTTCGGCCGTGGGCACCGGGCACGTCGAGGGCGTCGAGAGCCCGCTGGCCGGCGTGACCACGCGGCTTCGCACGGCGCAGCGGATCGTGGACCTGAAGGTGCCCTTCACCGTCACGCGCGAGGCCGTCGACTCCGTGGAGTGGGGCGCGAAGGACCCGGACTGGCAGCCGGTGAAGGACGCCGCGCAGGCCATCGCGTACGCCGAGGACCGCATCGTGTTCGACGGCTTCGCGGGCGCCGGCATCGCGGGCATCCGGCCCGCGTCTTCGCTGAGCCCGATCGCGCTGCCCGGCGAGGCGAGCGCGTACCCGAAAGCGATCGGTGACGCGTTGGCGAAGCTGCGTTCGGCCGGCGTCGCGGGGCCGTACTCGGTGCTGCTGAGCAACGCCGCCTACACCGCCGCGATCGAGGCCGCCGACCACGGTTACCCGGTGCTGGAGCACCTGAAGCAGATCGTGGACGGGGACCTGATCCTGACGCCGGCGATCGAGGGCGCGTGCGTGCTCACGACTCGCGGCGGCGACTACGAGCTGCACTTCGGGCAGGACCTGTCGATCGGCTACACGAGCCACGACGCCGACAGCGTGCAGCTGTACTTCCGCGAGACGCTGACGTTCCTGGTCAACACGGCCGAGGCCGCGGTCGGTCTGACTGCTTGATTCCGAACGGGGAAGCCGCCTTGTGTGGGCGGCTTCCCCTTCGTTTCAGAGCTTTTCCGCTGCTTCGTAGAGGTTCTTCGCGTCCACGCCGAGCGGGGCGCCCTCGAGGCTGAGGGTCTTGGACTCGCCGGTGGTCTCGTCGTAGTCGAGCTCGCCGCGGCTGGTGACCGAGAAGATCTCGCCGTAACCGGTCCAGCGGTTGAAGCCGTCGAACCACGGGCCGCCGCTGGAACCGCCGGCCATGTCGCACGTGGACATCCAGTGGTCGGACACGGTCGGGTCCTGGTGCGTGGGCAGGTCGCACCACATCAGCGCTTCCCCGAAGTACGCCTTCGAGCCGGGGTAACCGACGATCGCGGCCTGCGTGGTTCCCTTGTGGTCGAAGGAAATCCGCTGTGTGCCCGCGACCTGGGCGACGTGGCGGCCCTGCTGCTGGTCGAGCACGACCATGGCGACGTCGGGTTCGCTGCCCGTGGTGTAGGAGTGGCGGAAGGCGAGCGCGCGTGTCGCGAACACCCCGTGCGGGCGGCGGCCCTGGTCGTAGCCGGGCACGAACACGGAGTTCTTGATCGGGATCACCTGGTCCTCCCGGTTCAGCCCGGCGTACGCGCAGTGCCCGGCCGTCACGAGGACGTCGCCACTCGTGCTCGGCACGGCGGTGGCGGTGCACCAGCTGTCCAGCGGCGCCTCGCCGGGCGAGACCTCGGTGAAGAACAGCCGTCCGACCCCCTGCGGCCCCGGCCCGGCCCAGCGCTTCGCCACCTGCTCCACGCGGTCGATCGTGTCGGCCCCGGCGGCCTTCATCTTCTCGGGTGTCCAGTACGCGAGCGCGGCCGCACGGTCGGCGGCGCTGAAGGCGGTCACGTCGTTCTCACCGGCGGCGGAGGCGGTGGTGGCCGCCGTGGCGGCTGTAGCGGCGGTGGCCAGCACGGCCGCGAGGGTCACCAGGGTGCGGCGGATCGTCAAGATCGTCATTACCAGGAGACGGCCGGGGACGCGGGCGGTTCCGCCCCGGTCCGGTGAATTGCCCGGTCGTACTACGCGGCGGTGCCGCCGAGGGCGTCGAGGATCTTCTCGCACGTCGCGGCGAAGCGGGCGGCTTCGGTGGGCGAGACGACGTCGAAGAAGAGCTTGCGGACCTGCGCCGCGTGGGCGGGGGCGGCGTCGACGATGGCCTGGTGCCCGGCGGGGGTGAGGCAGAACTCGGGGGAGCGCGCGTTGTCCGTGGGCTCGCGGCAGACGAGGCCACGGCGTTCCATGCGCTTGAGGTGGTGGGAGAGGCGGCTTTTCTCCCAGCCGGTCGACTCGATGAGCTCGTACGCGCGCATCCGCTCGTCCGGGGCTTCGGACAGGGTGACGAGGATCAGGTAGTCGGCGCCGGAGAGGCCGAACTCGTTCTGCAGGTGGCGCGCGAGGGCGTGGTCGAGGCGCTGGCTCATCGCGAGGAAGGCGCGCCAGGCACGCTGCTCGCCGTCCCCGAGCCAGCGCGGTTCTGTCATGAGGGGCGATGGTAGCGGGGCCGGTTTCGCACCAGCACCGGCAACGCGGCCAGCAGCGCGAGGCCGCGCACGGCGCCGGCGACGGGGTAGGGGACACGCAGCCCGAAGGCCGCCGCGAGGAAACCGCCGGTCAGCGTGCCGAGCGGGATGAGGCCCCAGCCGAGGAGTTTGTAGACGCTGGTGACGCGCCCGAGCAGCGGCGCCGGGACGAGGTCCTGGCGGAGGCTGACGGTGACGACGTTCCAGAGCGTGGTCACGAAACCGTTGAGGGCGAGGAAAACGCCGAGGACAGCGGCGTTCGGGCTGAGGCCGATGGCGGCGAAGACCGCGGCGTTCGCGGCGAGGCTGGTGACGAGTGCGCTGAGTGGCCCGATTTTCGCGACGATCCGGGCGTTGACCAGACCACCGGCGACGCTGCCGACGGCCGCGGCCGCGAGCAGCACGCCGTAGCCGCCGGGGCTGACGTGGAGGGTCTGGGTGGCGAGGAGGACGAGGGTCGCGGTGGCGAGCTGGCCGCAGAAGGTGTTGACGCCCAGGAGAATCGCGAGGGTGCGCAGCAACCGGTGGTGCGCGAGCCAGCGGAGCCCTTCGGCAATTGGGGCTTTCCGCGTGGCTTGGTGCGTGCGGCGAGGCAGCTTCGCGACGAGCGCGGCCGACGCGGCGAAGGAAACCGCGTCGAGCCCGAACGGAAGGGCTGCCGTGAGCGCGAACAACGCGCTGCCCAGCGGCGGGCCGGCGAACTGGACGCCCACCGTCTTGACGACCTGAAGGGAACCGTTGGCGCGGGGCAGCAACGGTTTCGGGACGACCTCGGGCAGGAACGCCTGTGCTGCCGTGCCGAAGACGACATCGCCGGCACCGAGGGCGACGGCGGTGAGGACCAGCAGCACGATCGTCGCCTGGTGGCCGGCGACGAGCAGCGCGACGGCACCGGCGACGGCGGCTTGCGCGAGCTGCGCGCGCGTCATGAGCCGGACGCGGTCGTGCCGGTCGGCCCAGGCACCTGCGGGCAACGAGAGCAGCAGCCACGGCACGTACTCGGCGGCGGCCACGAGCGACACGAGCCGCGGATCGCGCGTGACGGTGACGGCCAGCAGGGGCATGGCCGTGACGAAGGCTCCGTTGCCGACGTTGTCGATCCCGTTGGCCCCCCACAGCTTCCGGTACCCGGCCGGCAGTTTTGTCACGACGGCGATCCTGGTGGCGGAGCGTCGGCCGCGACATCTTTTAGCTCCTTGCTACATACTCGGCGGGGTGGCAGACATCGTCGAGGTGGGCGTCGCCGAGCTGGCGGCGACGCGGTTCGCCGTGTCGCCGTTGTCGGAGACGGTCGCGGCGTTGCTGCAGGTCATGGGGCGCACCTGGGGGCCGCTGCACCAGCCGTGGTTGCGGTGGGTGGCCGACGAGCTCGCGCGTGAGCCGCTCGACGTGCCGCTGGCGTGGGCTTTGCTGACCGCCAAGGGCTTGGGTTGGCCGAACTTCCTCGTTCCCGCTCCGGCGCACGCGACCAGCACGATCGACGACGATCTCGCCATGCTCGGGCGCACTGCGGCGCGGCAGGTGCGCGCCAGCATTTCGCGGGTTTTCGGGGACGATCCGCCGCCGGTCGTCGCGGAGTTCGCGGCGCGTCCGGCGGCGGGGTTGCGGGTGCTGGCGGCCGAGCTGCGCGTGGCGTACGAACGGCTGGTGGCGCCGCACTGGCCGCGGATCCGGGCCGTGCTGGACGCCGATGTCGTCCATCGGGCGCGGCAGCTGGCGGTCGGTGGCGCGGAACGGCTGTTCGCCGATCTGCATCCCGAGCTGAGCTGGTCGGCCGGGTGGTTGCGCCTGTCGGGGACGGGCCGGGACGTGGTCGTCAACCGGGGTCCGGGTGGTCTGGTGCTGATGCCGGTCGTGCTCGGCTCGCCCGATGTGCTGATCAAGCGCAACACCGCCACACAGACTACCGTGCGGTATCCGGCGCGCGGGGTTGGTGCACTGTGGACAGTCGGTGCCGCGCCGGTCGGGGACGCGCTGGTCAGGCTGCTGGGCCGGCCGCGGGCCGAGCTGCTGGAAGCCTTGCGGTCGCCCGCGACGACCACGGATCTGGCGGTGTCGCTCGGCGTTTCGCCGAGCGCGGTATCGCAGCACCTGCGCGTGTTGCGGGAGAACGGCCTGGTCGCGGGGCAACGGTCCGGGCGTTCGGTGCTGTACCTGACGACTCCGCTCGGCGAGGCGCTGCTCGGCCGGCGCGCTGTTACGTGATCCTGCGCAGCTGTTACGCCGCGCGGACATTCGCCTGACGGTCCGGGGACACGCGGGTTGCACCGTGGTCCGGGTGATCGTCGTGGGGTCGTCCGGGAGTGGGAATGCCTGAAATGCGTGCCAAGTTCGTGCTGTTGCTGCTGCCCGCGGTGCTCGTCGCGGGGTGTTCGACGGCGGCGGCGGAGTGGCCGACGGGCGTTGCCTCGGGTTCGTCCGACCCCGACACCGATCCGGCGCAGGGCGGGATTCCGTCGGGCAAGGACCTCACGCCGTTCGACACGAGCTACCCGGCCGTGTCGAAGCTGGATCCGAACCTGCTGAAGGCCGTGCAGCAGGCGGCGACGGACGCGCGGGGGCGGGGGATCGAGTTCAAGGTGACTTCGGGGTGGCGGAGCAAGGCGTATCAGCAGCGGCTGCTCGAAGAGGGGATCCAGAAGTACGGGAGCCTCCAGAACGCGCGCCAATACGTGAACACGCCGGAGAAATCGACGCACGTCTCCGGCAAGGCCGTGGACATCGGCCCGACCGACGCCGACGACTGGCTCATCCGCCACGGCGACGACTACGGCCTCTGCCAGGCGTATTCCAATGAGCTGTGGCATTTCGAGCTGCTCACGACGCCGGGTGGCACGTGCCCGGCGCCGTTGCCGAACGCGGCGGGTTAACTTTCCTTGGTGCGGCGGCGAAATGTGTCGATCAGGAAGCACGCGACCGGGTCGCCGCCGCGTTCCGGGGTGCCGAAGCCGGGCCCCGGTGGGGTGACCACGCGGCCGTTCGACGTGGTGAAGGCCGTGCCGGTGGCCGACGCCGTGGCCGGCACCGCCTCGAACGCCAGCGAGCCGCCGATCACGGCCAGCGCCGCGACCCCCTTGCCGATGGTCCTCATCCGCTCCTCCTCCGGTTCGTGACACCGAGCTTGGCACGCGAATTCGTCACCGGTCAAACAGGTTGCGCATGAGGTAATACTTCGGTCAGGCCTCCGGCGCGCAGTCATCCTCCCGCGACGTTCATTACCTGGTGGACGCCCGTGCTCACTCAAGGTTGCTTTCTTGGGGGCAATCCCACTTCGGGCGGTAATCCGTCCGTGGTGTGGGCATATTTCGAGTGAGCAGGCCAGACCGGTGAATGAATCACCGGCGGCCGCGCTCCGCGGCGGATCGTCCGCTCGCGTACAGGGAGGGAGCCACTCCATGACCAGCACTCTTCGCCGGGCCGCCACCATCACCGCTCTGGCCGGCGCGGCCGCCGCCTCCGTCGCGTTCATCGGCGTGGGCACGGCGTCGGCCATGCCCACCGACTTCCGCTGCACCGCGGCTCAGGTCGACACCACCATCGTCGCCGGCGACCCGGGCGCCGGCCAGCGCTACGCGAACGTCGTTTTCACCGCGAAACCCGGCGAGTCCTGCAACTTCCAGGGCGCCCTGCCGGTCTCCTTCATCGGCGCCGACGGCGTCACCGTCACCCCCGAGGCCGGCTCCTCGGACGCGCCCCTGGTGACCATCGCCGACGGTCAGCAGGCCACCATGCTCCTGCACTGGAGCGGCATCGAGGCGCCCGAGCACCAGGTTCAGCCCACCGCAGTCACCATCACGGCCCCCGGCACCACGACCCCTCGCGGCGACACCAGCGACCCGCAGATCACGCTGCCGTGGGACCAGTCGCCCCTCGACGCTTCCGCCGAGGCCCACAACGTCACGGTGGGACCGGTCATCGCCGCCTGACGCCGGGGCTCGTCGCGCGGCCCGAGGGGTGCTGACGTGCCATGATCGGGCCACGCGGCGTCGATTCCTGGAGATGGCATGACTACCACCGGCCGGCGGGAGGCCGAGCTCAACAGCGGGATCCTCCCCGGCAACGTGCATGTGGACGACTGGGTGATGTTTCTGCTCGCCGTCGTCTCTGTCGGGGGCCTGGGCTACCTGCTGCTCGGGCCCCCGCCGCCGGCAGCGCTCGACGCGTGGTTCTTCAGCGTCGACTGCGTGGTCTGCGGCATCTTCCTGCTCCACTTCCTCTGGCGGTGGCGCAAGGTCGCCTGGCGCATGGCCTTCCTGACGCGCAACTGGTACGAGGTCTTCGCGATGATCCCGGTCGCGTACCCGCCGTTCGTCGCGCAGCACCACCTGATCGCCGGGCTGCTGCTGCTCATCCGCATCGGCCGCGCGGCCGACCGGGCCGTCGGGGAGCAGTTCTTCTACCGCCTGGTGGAGAAACTTTCCGACCCGATCGTGCGCGCCATCAAGAAACCCGTGACGATCGCCGTGCTCGACGAGGTCGTCAAGGTCCTCGAGACGGGCAACTACCCCGAGAACCTCGCGAAGTCCCTCAGTGAGAACAAGGTGGAACTCCGGGCCATCATCACGGAAAAACTCGCCGCCGACCCACAGCTCGGCCGCCTGCGCCGCCTGCCGTTCCACGACGAGATCGTCCGCGCGGCCGTCGACGCTTCCTTCCGGGTCTTGCTGGAGGTCCTCCTGGACTCCCGCATCGACGACTTCTTCTCCGCCGTGGTGAGGGAAAACCGCGAACAAATCCGCCGCGCCGTCTCCCTCGGTCTGAGCGAGGTGGACGACTCCCCGGACGAAGGCCTGCTCCGCACCCGACCCCAACGCACTGCGGCACGGGAGTACGACCTCAGCCATCCCCGTCCGGAACCGACCAAGCCGCCTGAGAAGCAGCGGTGACCGGAGGCGGCTGCTGGGGTGCGGCCGTGTCCAGCGTGCACCCGGTCAGCACGCCGCCCAGCGTCGCGCCGGCGGCGAAAGCGAGCGTGACGGCGCGGACCGCGTAGCCGGCTGTGCAGTGGATCTCCATGTCGACCCCATTCATGTCGATGTGACGATTATGGGGTTCACGGTAGGCCCGACCACCTTTAACGTCAAGATGACGAGAATTTGGTCAGGAGCTGCGCAGCATCGCGGGGTGCAGGATGGTGGCCGGGCCGCGTCGGAACACGGCCGCGGGGCGGCCGGCTTGGCGTGACACCCGTTCACCGGTCGGTACCAGAAAACCTGGCACGCTCATGATCTTGCGGTGGAAGTTTCGGGGGTCGAGGGTTTCGCCCCAGACGATCTCGTAGACCTCGCGCAGGTCCGTCACGGTGAACTCGGGACCGCAGAACGCCGCCGCGAGCGTGGTGTACTCGAGCTTGCTCCGCGCGCGTTCCACGGCATCGGTGATGATCTTCTTGTGGTCGAACGCGACCGTCGCCCGCGGTCGCAGCACCTTGTCCACAGGCATCAGCACTGCCTCGCTCGCGTCTCCGCCCGCTGCGGGCTCCGGCAGGTTCGGCGAGAAGCCGAGGTAGCACACGGTGACGACCCGGCGACGCGGATCGCGCCCCGGTGTCCCGTAGGTGCGCAGCTGCTCCAGGTGCAGATCCTTCGCGTGCAGCCCGGTCTCTTCTTGCAACTCGCGTGCGGCGGCGACGTCAAGGTCTTCCTCGGCTGAAGCGAGGAATCCGCCGGGGAGCGCGAGCATCCCCTCGTATGGCGGGATTCCGCGCTTCACCAGCATGATCTGCAGCGCTCCCTCGTGGACCGTGAGCACGGCGAGGTCCACGGCGACGGCGACCTCGGGCGGGGTCCAGCCCTCGTCGTCAGGCATCGTCGGCGCGTTCCGCGGCGCCCGGGCGAGTGTCCATAGTGCACAGTGTAGCCGCCGGGAAAATATTCGTCGTATTGACGAGAATGTGCCGTGCGGTCTACCGTGCAACTTGCACTCATCACCTCCCGCCGCCGACCCCGTCCGACCGGGCCGCCGGTCACCCCGTGCTGCCCGGGAGGAAACGCCATGACGGAACGAATCGGAGCGACCCCATGATCGTCATCCTCACCGCGCTGGACATCGAGCACGGCGCGGTCCGTGCCCGGATGACCGGTGTGGAGCAGCGCAGCCACCGGGCCGGCACGCTGTTCGACGTCGGCACGCTCGACGACTGGCCGGGGTGCACCGTGGCCCTCGCGGTCACGGGCATGGGCAACATCACGGCCGCCGCGCTCGCGGAACGCGCCGTCGCGGAGTTCTCCCCGGCGGCGATCCTCTTCGTCGGTGTCGCCGGCAGCCTCCGCGAATGGCTCCAGCTCGGCGACGTGATCGTGGCGGACAAGGTTTATGCCTACCAGGGCGGCCGCAGTGTCGACGAAGGGTTGCTGAGCCGGCCACGGGCCTGGGAGCTGTCCCACCGCGCCGACCAGATCGCGCGCTCCCTCAAGCGCGACGGCACATGGAGCCGTTCTCTGTCGGCGGAGAGCCAGGGCAACACCCCGCGTGTCCACTTGGGACCGATCGCGGCCGGCGACGTGGTGCTCGACTCCAGGCTCTCCGACGTCGCGGAACTGTTGCGCAAGAACTACAACGACGCCGTGGCCGTGGAGATGGAGAGCGCGGGCCTGGCCCTGGCCGGTCACCTCAACGAGAACATCCCGGCCGTCACGATCCGCGGCATCAGCGACCACGCCGGAGGCGAAAAGGAACTCACCGACGGCGAAGGCTGGCAGGGGCCGGCTTCCCGCAACGCTGCCGCCTTCGCCGTCGCACTGGCCGCCGCCCTCGACGACGGGCGGGACGGCGAGGGCCGTGCGAAGGAGGATCCGGCGGTGCCGCCGAGTTCCGGCCCGACGATGATCGCGCGAGACAACGCTCACGTCGGCCAGCAGATCGGGATCAACCACGGCACCACGAACTTCGGCGGAGGGCAGTGGTGAACTTCCCTCCCGGCCAATCAGGTCCGGTTGCGCAGGACAACGCGCACGTGGACCAGCAGATCGGCGTCAACTTCGGGGAAACCACGTTCCACAACAACGGAACGTACTACGTCAACCAGGAAGACCCGCCCGAAAGGAAGTTCGCGGTCGCTCTCAACCACCTGCGGGGTGGTACGGCGCGTGCTGCCGAATCGATCTTCGCCGACCTCCTGCGAAACGGACACGCCAGCACGCAGACCGCGTACTACTACGCGCTCTCCGTCTTCAGCGAGCGCTCGCTGAACGAGATGGGCGACGAAATGTACTCGCGGTACCGCGATGCGAACCGCACAGCAGCGCGGTTTCCGGACGACGAGTGGCGGGCCGCGCTCGCCGTGGTGGCCGATCTGCTCTCGTGCGTGTGGCGGCAGGAAAGCGGGGAGGCGCTCGACCAGACCGCGCTGACGAAGGCCATCGACAACTTCAACGCCCTGTCCGTCGGCCGCCAGATCGAGATCACCCGGCACCTCGACATGATGCTCGGCGGCGCGATCCAGGACCACCTCGACGTGGTCGAAGCCCAGCGCGTGGCCGAGGCCCGAGTGGGCGGCGGCCGAGCGAGACGCGCGTGGAAATTCTTCGAGCCCGTCCCGGCGAAGCCGAGGCTCCTCGGCGTGCAGCCCGTGAACGTTCCCACGGCTACGTGGGCCCGGATCTGGCTGGGTGTCGCGGCGTTCGTGATCGCGGTGATCGTGGCGCTGTCTTCGATCGGTTCGGGGAACACGGCGCTGGGGTTGGTCGCGCTGGTCGTGTTCGGTGCCGGCGTCTACGGTGCCCTGCGATTCGGGCTCGACCGGGAGTTCCGTGCCAGGAAGCTGGCGTGGCTGGACGCCGAGCACGGATACACGTTGCAGCGACAGGCGATGGTGTCACCGGGGCACTGGGTCTCGACCGACTTCGTCCGGCAGATCCACGAGCAGGTGGACGCGCGGTTCTCCGAAGCCCGGCCGCACGTCGAAGGTCAGTGGCAGGCGGCGACCGAAGGGGTTCGCGAGTACCTCAAGTGGCGGTTCGTCATCCTCTACGGAAACGCCCAGCTCAAGGCTCCCATGGTGAACTGGCTGATCCGGTGGCACGCGAAACGCGTCGCGGACGGCTGGCTGACCGGCACGAGGTTCGGCTATCGCGCCGGCTTACTGCCGTCCTCACAAACGATCGTGTTGTTCCGCGTGGGTGTCGCGGCGGCGGTCGCCGGATTCGTGGGAATGGCGAGCTCGCAGGCCGGTTACGTCGGAGCCGCGGTCTTCGCCGCGGTCGGCGCCTTCCTCGTGTGGCGTCCGGTCGTTCAGGTCTATGCCGCACGGCAGTTGCACACGGAGCAGGAAGCGGCCGGCCGGCGGTTGTTCGCCGAGGAGCAGCAGGGCTACGACGCTTGGCTGGCAGTGCTCGCCGATCGGCCGTCGGACGCGGAGATGGCTGTGTGGCTGGACCTCGACAAGTCCCACCTCAAGACCTCGGCTCTGCGCCGGGCTTCGCTCGCGAACCGTGATGTGGTCGCTCACGTGGTTCTCACGGAAGGCGATCCGTCGGCGCTCCGCGCCCGGGAAGTCGGTGGGCCGATGCGGTACTCCAAGTATGTGGTCCTGGTCTTCCTCCTGACGCGCAGCGGGGTACGGGAGATCGAGGTGGATCTCGACTTCCTGAACGCGAACACCCACGACGAGCGGCGGACTTCCTTCCGGTACGACGCCCTGGCGTCCGCGCGGGTGTCCGAGGTGGGCGTGCGCTACGCCGACAACAAGCGCTACATCGTGCGGTCCGACGACACCGCCGGGCATCTGGACAAGCACACCCTGCGCAAACGGGCGTTCCGGCTGCGCCTGCTCGACGGGGACGACATCTCGGTGGTCGTCGAGACCTACCGCCGGCAGATCGACGTGACCGAGCAAGAGGACGAGGCCCGGCTCAATTCCCTGGCGCTCGAGGCGTCCGGCATCGTCGGTGCGCTGCACGTGCTCGAAGCCGTCGCCGCCGAGGGCCGGGACTGGATCGCCCGCGAGCAGGAACGTCGCCGGCGGCGGTCCGAGGACTGGCGCCGCGCCGGCGGACCGAGGTTGCTCGGCGACGGGTTGCGGGACCCCTTCGGTGAAGACGGCCCGGAGGCGGGACCGGAGGTCCCCGAGCCACGGTGACCCGGGGGAGGGAAACCCGGGGGCGGTCTTCGGGCCGCCCCCGGGCCTCGGCCGACGGCGCCGTCAACCGCTGAACGAGTGCTGCACGCCCCGGCCCGGGCGGTGAGGGGGCGGGAGTACGCTGGAGTCCTTCGTTGTCGTTGCTGCACAAGGGTTGTGTTGGCGCGCACACGGGGTGATCCGATCGTTTCCGAGGCAAGCTGGGGAGCGTCGGGAGCCGAGGCGCGGGTTGGAGAAGTGAACGTGGTGGATAGCGGGCAGCAGGTGCAGCCGTGCCGACGGCAGGAGTGCTCGGAGGACTCGCTGTGGCGCGGGCTGTGCGCCGCGCACTGGAGCCGGTGGCAGCGTGGCCTGGATGCCCTCGAACTGGCCGAGGACGACGTGCCGCCCCCGCCCGCGCAGGTGTGGTGGCCGCCGGAGCGCCAGGCGGTGCCGTTGAGCAGCCGGGTGCTGCCGGGGTCCTGACCTCGGCGGAGGATCAGCCCTGATCCGAAGGGATCTCCACCTCGGCCCACAAACTGGCCAGGTTCACCACGATCCCCTCCTGGCTGCTGCGCGCGATGATCACCACGGCGTCCTCGCCCGTGGGGTTCTCTTCGCGGTGCGGCACGTACGGGGGCACGAACACGTAGTCGCCCGGCGAGGTCTCCAGGCGGATCTCCGAAGCGCCGTCCGCGAAGACGAACACCGGGTGGCCCGACTGCACGTAGATGGCGGTCTCGGCCTCGCCGTGGTGGTGGTCGCCGGAGTTGGTGTGGGGCGTGACGTGCGTTTCGCCCATCCAGACCTTCTGCGAGCCCACCGTTTTGCCCGAGATGGCCTCGAGCCGGCGCATCCCGGTGGTCTGGTTGGTGTCCCCGGTCAACGAGCCGCCGCGGATGTGGCGCAACGGCTGGTGCCACTGGTCGGTCATCGGGCCTCCACGGTTGATTCCACCACCGTAAGGCGAGCCGGCCCCACCCGCAGCACGCCGTCGTCGAGGGGGACGCAGCGCACGCCGCCGCGGCCGCGCAGGCCGCGGAAGGCGCCGGGGGCGACGGAGACGTCCATCCAGGCGCACGGGTTCGCCGGGCGGCGGGCCTGGAAACGCACGGGGCCGTCACCGCTGTCCAGGGTGAACACGGCTCCCGGATGTGAGCGCGTGGCGGCGAGGTCGTCGACGCGGAAGCCGCGCAAGACGATGTTGCGGCGGGTCAGCAGAGGATCCACCGGGCCGAACGCGTCGAGCGCCGCGACATCGAACACCGTCACGGCGGCGTCGCGGTGCGCGGCGTGGTTGAAGTAGCGGTCGCCGACCAAACCCAAGCCCGCGCGCACTTCGACGCACGAGCGCGACACCGGCCCGGGATCCGGCCGCGGACCGTCGGACGGGCGGCCCTCGAACGCGTGCACCGGTGACACGAGCAGCGAAACGATCTCCACCGGCGTGCCGTCCACGATCCCGACCCTACCCGCGCCAGGATCACACGCCCTCCGAGCGCATCCGGGAAAAGGACAACCAGGATCAAACGGTGGTAGCGTCTTCCGCCACCAAACACGGGGGAGACTGCCGTGAGCTGGTACGACCGCGTCTTCGTCGACACCGGACGCGCCGCCGCGATGTGGGCGGTGGTCGGGTTCCTCGTCACGTTCGTGGTCGTGCGCGGCATCACGCGCCGCATCCGCGCGAAGCAGCGCAAACCCCAAGGTAAAACCGGCCTGATCCACGATATTCACATCGGCGGCGTCCACGTGCACCACCAGGTGTGGGGCATCCTGCTGGTGCTGGTCGTCGGCGCGCTCGAATTCCGGTTCTCGCCCGACGCGCCGTGGGGCGAGATCCTGGCCGCGCTGTTCGGGGTGGGCGCCGCGCTCGTGCTCGACGAGTTCGCGCTCTGGTTCTACCTCGACGACGTGTACTGGGCCGAAAACGGCCGCAAGTCCATCGACGCCGTGCTCATCGGCGGATCGTTGGGCATCCTGCTGCTGCTCGAAGCGTCGCCGATCGGCGAGTCGCGCGGGGAGTCGGCGATGTGGTCATACCTGCTGGGCATCGCCGTGCACCTGGTCACGGCACTGGTCTGCCTGCTCAAGGGCAAGCTCGCCACGGGCGTGCTGGGGGTTGTCGTGCCGCTGATCGCCCTGGTCGGCGCGCTGCGGCTGGCGAAACCCGACTCGGCGTGGGCCCGGCGCCGCTACGCCGGGCGCAAGCTCGACCGGTCGCGCCGGCGGTTCGGCGCCCGCTACACCGCGCGCCACAACCGCCTGCGGGACCTCTTCGGCGGAACCCCGACCCCGGACCTGAAGAAGAAACGCGTCAGCGGGAACGCGGGATCCCGTCGCCCGCAGTGAGCATCCGCTGCAGCCGCGCGCGAGCCATGCGGTGCAGCATCTCGCCGAGCTCCTCCGTCGCGATGCGGCCTTCGAGGTCCCGCCGCGTCGCGCGCACCACGTCCGCCACCGTCGTGGCGGATACCCGTCCCGAAAACTCGCCGGTCAACCAGACGCCGACCTCTTCCACCGCGTCGTGGCACTGAACGGTCATCGCTTTGCCTCGCTTCTGCTCGTGGGCTGGCCCCGACGTGGATTCGACGACCGGCCCCGCGAGCCATGACGGCAAACCGCGAGAAGTTCTTCAGAACAAGAAAAACCGGTGGGGAGCAAGGAAATCGCTCCCCACCGGCCTTGGTGAACCCGGAGGAAAATTACCGACTCAGAAGGACCACAACTGGTTCGCGGCTCCCGTGCACGACCAGATCTGCAGCTGCGTGCCATCGGCCGAGCTGGGCCCGGTCGCGTCGAGGCACTTGCCGGAGCCGGTGTTCACCAGCTCGTTGGACGAGTTGTGCGTCCACTGCTGCGCGGCCGTGCCGTTGCAGTCGTAGAGCCCCACCTTGGTGCCGTTGGTGGTGCCGGCCGCGGCGACGTCCATGCATTTGCCCAGCGCCTGCAGCGTCCCGCTGGTGGAGGTCCACTGCTGCGCAGCGGTGCCGTTGCACGTGTAGATGTCGATCTTCGTGTTGTTGGCGGAGTTGGCGCCGGCGACGTCCACGCACTTGCCGCCGTAACCCGTGATCTGCTTGCCGCCGGTCGGCGGCGGGGTGGTGCCGCCACCGCCGGTGATGGCGTTGAAGATCCGCGAGTACGCGTAGCCGGTGGCCCGGTCGTAGTCCTGAAGCTCCCAGAACGACAGCTCCTGCACGCCGTTCTGCGCCGCGAACGTCTCCAGCTGCTGCGCGTCCGACTGGCTGAACTGCGCGCCGTCATCGTTGCGCCCGGCGATCGGCGTGAGGCCCATCTTGGCGTAGGCCGCCGACGTCGAGATGCCGTAGAGACTCGCGAGCTGGCCCGCGGCCGTGCGCGCCGACGCGAGCGCGTCACCGAGCACCGGCTGGCCGTCGTAGAAGTCCATCACCATCAGGTTCACGACGCTGACGTTGAGGCCCTTGTTCTTGGCGTCGCGCAGGATGTCCATCTGCGTGGAGCCGAGGCCGCTCGGGTCGACGGCGAGGGTGTAGTCCACCTGCACACTCGGGTTCTGCTGCTGCAGCGCCGCGAGCGCGGAGTTGCGGCGCGCGTTGGCCGCGGTGTCCTTGATGGTGTCTTCTTCGATGTCGAAGTCCAGGCGGGGCGTGCCGTACGTGTTGACCACGTTGGCGTAGGCCGCCGTGAGGCTCGAGGTGTTGGTACAGGTCTGCGCGATCTCACCGCCGGCGGCGCCGCCGAACGACGGGATCACGTTGCCGCCCGCGGCCTGCAGCGAGCTGATCTGCGACTTGAACGAGCCGACACCCGTGCCGTTGGCTTCCCACAGCTGGTTGCAGCCGGAGGAGGGCGTGAGGAACGCCAGGGTGTAGAACTTCGTGCCGGTCGCGTTCATGTCGGCGGCCATCTGACCGATGTCGCCGTCGCTGACCTGCAGGTACGGGGCCGAGTAGTGGGCGGGGAAAGCGGCGCCCGCGGCCGGGGCGGCCTCGCTCACGGCGGGGCTGACGGTGGCCATGGCGACGCCGGCCAGCACGGGCAGAGCCGCGGCAGCGAGCGTTCTGAGTTTCGAAATGCGCATTCCGTGAACTCCAGGGGGACGGGGAGGGAGAATTGCGCGCACGATTACCCGCGGCCGGCCGAATTTTCGGGAAACGGCAGGACCGAGTACGGGCGGGCAATTCCGGAGAAACGGTGGGGGACCGAATTGCCAGCCACTTCGTGCGTGTTGTGAAGAAAGTTATACCGGTCGTCCCAGTCCTTGGCAACGGGTTGCGAAGCGATCACAGCAGGTCATGGCCACATCCTGTCCGACAGGTTCAGACCAGACCGGGCCAGTGGTGCGCCCGGTGTCCACAAGGGTGAACACCGGGCGTCCTGTTTGTCGCATTGGTCTCTTTGGTTGTTCCGGTGAATGAAGCTTTGCGCTTTCCGGGTGAAACGCATTCCGGCCGGCGAAATCCGGGTTAATTCACGCCCACGGCGCCGCGCGCGATCACTTCCGAGTACCACTGCGCGCTTCGCTTCGGCGTCCGCCGTTGTGTCGCGTAGTCCACGTGAACCAGGCCGAAGCGCTTGGCGTACCCCTCGGCCCACTCAAAGTTGTCCAGTAGCGACCAGTAGAAGTAGCCGCGCAGGTCCACGCCCTGGGCCAGCGCGTCGTGCGCCGCGCGCAGGTGCGCTTCGAGGAATGCGACGCGATCGGAGTCGGCGATCTCGCCGTCGTGCAGCACGTCCGGATAGGAGGCGCCGTTCTCGGTCACGTAGAGCGGCACCGGCCGGTAGTCGCGGTGCACCTGCAGTAGCGACGTGGTGAGCCCGGCCGGCTGCACCTCCCAGCCCGAGTCCGTGAGCGGCGCGGTCGGGTCAGGGACGAAGTGCACGTCTGCCGCGCCGAGCCATTCCTGGCCGGCGGGTGAGCTGCCGCGCCGAGGAGAGCCCGCGACGCGGTAGCCGCGGTAGTAGTTCACGCCGAGCCAGTCGACCGGTGCGGCGATCACGGCCTCGTCGCCGTCGCGCACCACGTCGGCGAACCCGAACGGCGCGAGGTCCGCCGCCACGTCGGCCGGGTAACCGCCGCGCAGCACGGGGTCGAGGAACAGCCGGTTCTGCTGCCCGTCGACGCGCCGTGCGGCTTCGGCGTCCTCGGGCGAGTCCGAGTCCGCCGTGACCGGATACAGGTTGAGCGTGATCCCGGCGGGCACGCGCGGGGCGTCGCGGCGCAGCACGTCCATCGCGAGCCCGTGGCCGAGCAGCAGGTGGTGGGTCGTGGCGGCCGCGGCGGTGGCCGAGACACGGCCCGGCGCGTGGATCCCCTTCGCGTACCCGAGCATTGCCGCGCACCACGGTTCGTTGAGCGTCGACCAGCTCGCCACGCGGTCGCCGAGCACGCTCACGATCGTCTCCGCGTACTCGGCGAAGCGGTAGGCCGTGTCGCGCGAGGTCCAGCCGCCGAGGTCTTCCAGCCGCTGTGGCAGGTCCCAGTGGTACAGCGTCGCCCACGGCTGGATCCCCGCCGCCAGCAGCGAGTCGACCAGCCGGTCGTAGAAGGCGATACCCCGCACGTTCGGCACGCCGCCGGGCCGGATCCGCGGCCACGCCAGGGAGAACCGGTACGCGCCGAGGCCCAGCGAGCGCATCAGCTCCACGTCCTCGCCGGCGCGCCGGTAGTGGTCGGCCGCGGGCTCGCCGGTGTCGCCGCCGCGGATCGCGCCCGGCCGGGCGGCGAAGGTGTCCCAGACGGACGGTTCGCGGCCGTCCACAGTGGTCGAACCCTCGACCTGGAACGCTGCCGTGGCAGCGCCCCAGACGAACCCGGGCGGGAACGCGAGGCCCGTCTGCGCGGACGCGGACAGGGGTTCGGCGGACAGGGGTTGTGGGGGCATGGTCACCCTTTCACGGCACCTTGCATGATCCCGGCCACGATCTGGCGGCCGAGCAGGAGGAAGACGATGAGGATCGGGATCGTCGCGAGCGTGGTGCCGGCGAGCACGAGCGAGTAGTCCACGTAGTAGCCGCTCTGCAGCTTCTCCAGCGCCACCTGCACGGTCGGGTTGCCGACGTCGAGCACGACCAGTGGCCACAGGAAGTCGTTCCAGGACATCATGAACGTGAACATCGCGAGGATCGCCGCCGCCGGGCGTACGGCCGGGAGGCACACGTTCCAGAAGATCCGGATCATGCTGCAGCCGTCCACGCGCGCGGCCTCGATGAGCTCGTACGGCACGGCGTCCACTGTGTACTGGCGCATCCAGAAGACGCCGAACGCGGTCACCAGGTTCGGCACGATCACCGCCTGCAGCCCGCCGGCCCAGCCGAGCTTCGACATCGCGATGAACAGCGGGATGATGCCCAGCTGCGTGGGCACCGCGAGCGTCACCACGATGAACACGAACAGCGCGTTGCGGCCGCGGAAGCGCAGCTTGGCGAAGGCGAACCCGGCGAGCGAGGAGAACAGCACCGTGGTGAGCGTGACCGTGCCCGACACGATCACGCTGTTGGCCAGCGCCTTCCAGAACGGCACGGTGTCGAACACCCGCGCCGCGTTGGCGAAGAAGTTGCCGCCCGGCAGCAGTGGCGGCACGCGTTCGGTGAGCATCCCGTTGTCGCGGCTGGCGACGAGGAACGACCAGTAGAACGGGACCAGCGAGCCGAGCACGAACACGGCCAGCACCCAGTAGGTGGCCTTGCGCGGTTTGCCCAGCCGGCTCACCCGCGTGGTCAGCGTGGTCATGCGCCCCTCCGCTTCGGGGTTCGGGCGATCCGGCCGGTGAGCAGGTAGTTCAGGCCCGCGATGAGGACGATGATCAGGAACAGCACCCAGGCGATCGCCGACGCGTAGCCGAGGTCGAAGTTCTCGAACGCCGTCTGGTACAGGTACAGCGTCACCGTCTGGAACTGGTGGGTGGAGCCGCCGTTGTTCGAGCCGGGCATGGCGTCGAACAGCTTGGGCTCGGTGAAGATCTGCAGCCCGCCGATCGTCGAGGTGATGGTGACGAAGATCAGCGTCGGCTTCAGCAGCGGCAGCGTGACGTGCCGGAACCGCCGCACGGTGCCCGCGCCGTCGATCAGCGCCGCCTCGTGCAGCTCCTTCGGGATGGCCTGCATCGCGGCCAGCACGATCAGCGCGTTGTAACCGGTCCAGCGCCAGTTGACCATGATGGCGATGGCCACGTGGCTCGCGAACCGGTTGGCCTGCCAGTCCACAGGGGACAGTCCGATGGTCTGCAGGAGACCGTTCACGAGGCCGTATTTGGGGCCGAACAGGTTCGCGAAGATGATCCCGAGCGCCACCAGGCTCGCCGCGTACGGCAGCAGGATCCCGACGCGCCAGCCGGTCGCGCCGCGCAGCCGCGTGGAGAGCAACGCGGCCAGTAGCACGGCGATGATCAGCTGCGGCACGCTGGAGAGCAGGAAGATGCTCACGGTGTTCTCCAGCGAGTGCCAGAACTGCGCGTCGGCGAAGAGCTCCTTGAAGTTGTCGAGGCCGATGAAATCGGGGTTGTCGTCGCCGGCGTCCCAGTGGAACAGCGACACGTACGCGGTGTAGAGCAGCGGGAACAGCCCTACGATGCCGAAGACGACGAAGAACGGCGCCACGTAAAGGTAAGGCGACGCCTTCACGTCCCACCTGGACAGCCGGTCGCGCAGCCCCGGCCGGGGTGCGGGACGCCGCACCCCGGCCTGCGTGCCTTCGCGCCTGACGGTGCTCGTCACCGTGCGAGCTTCTTCGCGCCGTCCACGAGCTGCTGCCAGCCGTCGGCGGGCGACTTGCCCTGCTCCACGGCCTGCAACGCGGGAGCCGTCACGTTCTCCTGGATCTGGCCGTCGTTCGGGCCCTTGTACTGCGGCTTCGCGACCTTCTTGGCCTGCGCCACGAACAGCTCGCCGATCTTCGCGCCGCCGAAGTACGCGTCGGTCTGGTTCAGCAGCTCGGGGCTCTCCAGTGCCTTGACCTGGCTCGGGAACGTGCCCTTCGCCTGGAACGCCTTGAGCTGCTGCTCCGGCGCCGTCAGCCACGCGGCGAGCGCCGCGGCCTCACGCGGGTGCTTGCTCTGCGTCGGCACGGTCAGGTACGAGCCGCCCCAGTTGCCGCCACCTCCGGGGAACGCGTCGGTGACCGCCCACTTGCCCGCGTTCTCCGGCCCGGCCTGCTCCTTGACCACGCCGAGCATCCAGGCGGGACAGACCTTCGTGGCGAACGCGCTCTGGCGGAAACCGGAGTTCCACTCGTTGCTGAACGCGGTGAGCTTCGCCGACTCGCCCTTCCCGACGGCGTCGGTCACCTTCGCCCACGCGTCCTTGATGCCCTGGTTGGACTCGACGGTGAGCTTGTCGTCCTTGTCGAGGTAACCGACGGGCAGCTGGTTGACCATCGCGTTGAAGTTCTGGGCGGCCGAGTCGAACCACGCCTTGCCGCCGGTTCGCTGGGCGTACTGCGCGCCCGCGGCGAAGTAGCTGTCCCAGGTGGCGAACATGGTCTTCACGGACGCGTCGTCCGTCGGCAGGCCGGCCTGCTGGAGCAGGTCCTTGCGGTAGCACATCGCGTCGGGCCCGATGTCCGTGCCGTAGCCGATGAGCTTGCCGTTCTTGTCCTTGCCGGCGTCGTACTTCCACGACAGCCAGCGGTCCGGGCTCGCGTCGGCCGGGCCGATCTGCGTGAGGTCGTAGAACTTCGACGATTTGCTGAGGATGTCGGAGAGGTGGCCCTCCTCCACGGCCTGCACGTCGGCGAGGCCGGCGCCCGCCGCGAGCTTGGTCATCATGTCCTGCGCGTACGGGCCACCCTGGCCCGTCTTGCGGTGGGTGATCTTGATGTTCGGGTGCAGCCGCTCGTACTCCGGGATCAGCGCTTCGTAGCCGAACTCCGTGAACGTGGCCAGCGTGAGCTCCACGTGCTCGTCCGGCCCGGCCGCCGCCGGGATGTCGCTGCTGCTGCCACCGCCGCCACCGCACGCCGCCACGGCTAGCGCCGTCATCGTGATGCCCAGCGTGAGTGCCAGGCCCTTCCGGAACGTTGTCACCGTCGTCAACCCCTTGAAGGTTCAGTTTCTGGGAGCGCTCCCAGACGGTTGACGAGTCTGGGTCCGCTGGAGTTCCATGTCAAGGGTGGTTATCGGAGCGTGCCCTTCCGGGAGCGCTCCCTGAATCGTGCGGCTAAGCTGTCCGACGATCACGAGTGGAGGGGTGGTGCAGTGGCGCCTCGGTCCGAGGACGAGCGCCCGACGCTGGAAGACGTCGCGGCGTTCGCCGGTGTGTCGCGCTCCACCGCTTCGCGGGCGTTGAACGACGACACCTACGTCAGCGCGCGGTCACGCGAAAAGGTGCTCGCGGCGGCGCGCGAAATCGGCTACTCGCCGAACCAGGCCGCGCGGTCGCTGGTCACGCGGCGGACGGGCGCGATCGCCCTGGTGCTGTCCGAACCCGAGGCGCGGCTGCTCGACGACCCGTACCGCACGGCCGTGATGCGCGCCGGCTATCGCGAGCTGGCCGACGTCGGCTGCCAGATGGTGCTGATCTTCAGCGACACCCGCGAAGACCTCACGCGCACGGTGCGCTTCCTCGAAGGCGGGCACGTCGACGGGGTGCTCGTCTTCGCGCCGCACCGCGCCGATCCGCTGCCCCGGGCGTTGCGGCTGCTGCGCGTGCCCGTCGTCTTCGGTGGTCAGGCGGCCGACCTGCGCCGCGGCGTGCACGTGGTCGACTTCGACAACGAGGGCGGCGCGCGGCTCGCCGTGCAGCACCTCGTGTCGGCCGGCCGCCGCCGCATCGCGACCATCGCCGGGCCCCAGGACCAGGGCGCGCCCATCGACCGCCTCGCGGGCTGGCGCAAAACCCTCGTCGACGCCGGCCTCGACCCGGCGGATCTCGCGGAGGAAGCCGACTTCACCCTCGCCGGCGGCGCCCGCGCCATGGCTTCGTTGCTCGATCGCGTGCCCGACCTCGACGCCGTGTTCGTGGCCAGCGACATGATGGCCGTCGGTGCCCTGCGCACGCTTTCGTCGGCTGGAAGGTCCATTCCGGACAAGGTCGCCGTGGTCAGCTTCGACGACAATGCCACGCTGGCGCCCGAGATGACCCCGCCGCTGACCTCCGTGCACCAGGACCCGCGCGAGCAGGTGCACGCGATGGTGGAGACGCTGATGAACCTGCTCGACGGGAAGGAACCCCAGCCGCGGCAGCAGATCCTGCCGGTGTCGCTCACCGTCCGCGAGTCGAGCTGAAATCCGTCAGGGAAAGAGTTTCACCGGCGGTCCACCGAGTTCCGCCGCGGCGCCGCGGGTGACCGACTCCGTGGGGCCGCCGAGGTATGTGCCGTCCGCGTCGAAGAGCACGACGAGCTGGACGCCGTTCGTGCCTTTCAGCGTGTACGCGGTGCCGGGCACGCCGTCGAGGTTGTGAGCCGGCGACGCGGGCGCGAGGAGGGCGGCCGTGCGTTGCAGGGCACGGGAAAGGTCGGCGGGCAGGCCGTTGGCGCGAGCGGCGCCGCGCAGGATCACGAGCTCGGCGTAGGTGCCCGCCGGCTGTTCCACTCCTGCGTCCGAGTGCGGCACGGCGGCCGCCAGCTGTGCCTTGATCACGGCCGGGTCGCGCGGGGCGCGCGCGAGGAACTCCGGTGTCGGGTTGGTCCAGCCCGGCGCGAGCGTGCACGGGTCCACCGACGTGGAGGCGTTGAACGACAAGCACTTCCCGCTGCCCGTCGTCGGCGCGCCGGAGCCGACCTGGCTGCGCCGCTGCCAGACGTCCGTCCACGTCTGCGGCTGCCAGACTTCGCTGCGCACGCGTTCGCCGCCGGTTTCGGGCTTCTGGACTGAGCGATTTCGCGCGGCCCTGGGCCGCGCGAAAATCGGGAGGGAAGAAGCCGGCTTGAAGCGATCTCGCACGCCTCGGCGGAGCCGAGGCAGACAACAGAGCACCGGTCCGCATCCACCTGGCGGCGCGCCTTGTCCGCGGCCGCCGTGGCGCCGGCGTTCTTCGCTGCGGTGAGGTCCTGACCGGCGCGGTCGAGGTCGGACTGCTTCCGGTCGAGGTCCGCGTGCGCGCCCAGCAGGTCCTGGCTGAGCTTCTCGGCCTGGCGCGAGAGCTCGCGGTACTTCGCGAGGGGAGTCGGTTCGGGGGACGCCGTCGCCGGAGTCTCCGCGACTCCGGCGACGACGACCACCGCCAGGACCAGCGGCCACCCCCAGCGGCGACCGGCCCGGCTCTTTCTGGTGCTCATGCGGGGTATTACGCGTTGGGCGCCGTCAGGTTCCACCGGCTTCCGGTGACCTGGGTCACGTCCACGGCGTGGCGGCAAGAGGACGATCGGGACCCCTCCCGGCGACCTCGGCCTAACTTCTGCGCCATGGGTGCGAACGAGAGTCGCGGGCGAGCCGCGGCCGGGCGGTTGCGGGCGATCGCGACGCCGCAGCTGTACCGGCGCAACCCGTTCCGGATCACGGGGCTCAACGCGACGGCGTCGCGGCGGACCGTGCGCGAGCAGCGGCTGCGGGTGCTCGGCGTGCTCGACGTCGGCGGCGCGCGGCCGCCCGGGGTGCCGGCCGATCCGACGCCGGAGGAGATCCGCGCTGCGTTCGACGCGCTCGGCAACACCGAGCACCGGTTCGTCGACGAGCTGTTCTGGACCTGGGGCACTCCCGAGGACTGCGGGTGCCCGCCGCAGCTGCACGACAAGCACGACCTCGCCGTCGCGGCGCACTCGGCCGCGCTCGAGGCCGAAACCGAGCACACCGAGGACCACCCGGCGCCGCTGTGGGACGAGGCCGCGCGCAGCTGGGCCGTCACGCTCAGCAGTGAGGCCTTCTGGGGGCACCTCGCCCACCGCGTGGAGAGCCTCGGCGACCGGCGGCTCGACGCGTCCACTGTGGACGGTATTCGCGGCGCTCTGCCGGACGCGCTCGTCGCCCCGCTCGTGGCGCTCACGGCCGAGTCGAGCGAACCCCACCGGCTCGTGCGGTACCTGCCGCTCTTCGGCGGCGACAAGCACACCGTGGCCGACGCCCGCAGCGAAGCTGCCGAACCCACCTACCTGCGCGTGGAGAGGCTGCTGAAGGAGCTGCGCACGCTGCTGGACCAGGGCAAGGCGCGCACGGCGGCCGAGCGCGCGCTCGCGGAGCTCTCCGTGCCGCTCGACCGGCTCGAAGACCTGGTGCCGCGCACGGACTTCCGGCGCACGGCGAGCGTCACTGAAATGGCGGCGGTCTCGCTGAACAACATCGGCGTCGCGCTCGCCGATTCCGCCGGCGCGCACCACGCGCTGACGAAGGACGTCTTCGCCCTCGCGACGCGATACAGCACGGACCCGGACACGCTCGCCACCGTCAAGCGCAACCAGCAGGGCGCGCTCGGCGTCGGCCGAGTCAACGCCCCCGTCGACGTCGGGCACCTGTGGAACACCGTGACCGGCTACATCAAGCGCGGCCGCTACAGCGACGCGAGCCTCGTGCTGAACACGATCATCGAGATCGCACCGCGCTCCGAGGATCGCGAACAGGCTCGCCGGATGATCGTCCAAATGCGACAGCTGCAGGACGGCGGACCGCCACGGCGCTACGTCTCCGCGTCACGGGTGTTCCTGGCGCTGCTCCACGTGGCCTTCGGCGTCACCTTGCTCGCGACGCTGCTGACCTCGCCGTTGCTGCCGGTGTTCCTCATCGGCGTGCCCGGGCTGGTCGGGGGGCTCGGGCTGGCCACGGACGCGTCGGTCGGCCGCGGGCGGCTGCCGGGCCTGCTCATGACCGATGCCGTGGCGGGGCTCGTGCTGTGGCTGGTGGATTCGACCGGCACGCCGATCCCCGCGTGGATCACGGTGGTGACCGCGGTGCTGCTGCTCGTGGTGGGGACCGTACGCATGCGCACGGAGAGGACAAGGGCGTGACGAACACCGAAGACCGGCGCCAGCGCCGGCACCACAGGGAGTTCCGTATCGAGGAACCCTTGTGGGGAGCGGAAGAGCGGGCGCGGCTGCGGGAGCTCGCCGACCAGGTCTCGGCCTTGCTCGTGGCCACGAAGGGTTCTGCCGCGAAGCCGGCGGGGCCCCGGCTGTCCGAATCGGACCTGGCTGTGGCGGCGACGGCGTTGTGGCGGGCGCGCAAGAAGCTCACCGGCGTGCAGGACCGCGTGGCGAAGCAGGCGGGCCGGTACTTGTCGGCGAGCCAGGAGGCGCTCGACGCGGCGGGCGTGCTGATCCAGGACCACGACGGGGACCTGTTCGACTCGGGGCTCGCGCTGGAACCGCTGGTGTTCCAGGACGAACCGGGCCTCACGTCGGAGCGGGTGGTGGAGACGGTGCGGCCTTCGGTCTACCTGGCGGGGCGGCGGATCCAGATGGGGCAGGTCATCGTGGGGTGCCCGGTCGCCCCCGGCACTACGGCGGAGGAAGCTGATGCGGGACACCCGTGACACCATCGATTTCGGTATCGACCTCGGCACGACGAACAGCGCGCTCGCCGTGCTGGACGGCGGCCAGGTCTCGGTGGTCAAGAACAACGTGCAGGGCGACTACACGCCCTCGGCCGTCTGGATGCCCAAGCCCGGCCTGATCCAGGTCGGCGCCGCGGCGAAGAGCCGCCGGGAACGCGACGCGGACAACGTCCAGATCGAGTTCAAGCAGGCCATGGGCTTCGCCGACGCCCGGCGCACCTTCGCGCGCGCCGGGGTGTCGATGACGCCGGTCGAGCTGTCTGCCGAGGTGCTCAAGTCGCTGCGCGGCGACGCCGCCCGCCGGTTCGGCGAACCGCCCGCGGCGGCGGTGATCACCGTGCCCGCCGCGTTCGCGCTCAACCAGACGGAGGCGACGAGCGAGGCGGCGAAGCTCGCCGGCTTCACGGCGCCGTGCCCGCTGGTGCAGGAGCCGACGGCGGCCGCGTTCGCCTACGGCTTCCAGAACGAGAGCCGCGGCTCCTACTGGATGGTGTTCGACTTCGGCGGCGGCACGTTCGACTCGGCGGTGGTCAGCACGGTCGACGGCGAGCTGTCGGTGCTCCACCACGCGGGCGACCTCGGCCTCGGCGGTAAGAACATCGACGCGGCCATCGTGAGCAGCCTGCTCGCGCCGGCCGCCGCGACGGCGTTCGGGCTGAAGGAGTTCACCGTCGAGAACCCGCGCTGGATCCGCAACTTCGCGTTCCTGCGCGCGGCCGCGGAGTCGGCCAAGATCGCGCTGTCGTCGACCGATCAGGCGCAGATCATGGCGGAGCTGGACCTCGGCGACGGCGTGCTCGAACTGTTCGAGTACACCCTGCGGCGCGAGGACGTCGATCGGCTCGCGTCGCCGTTCTACCTGCGCGCGGTGCATCTGTGCCGCGAAGCGCTGGCGAAGGCGAACCTGCGGCCGTCGGACATCGACCGGCTGCTGCTCGTCGGCGGCCCGACCCTGGCCCCCGGGCTGCGCGAGCTGCTCGCGGATCCGACCGACGGTCTCGGCATCGAGCTCGACCACAGCCAGGACCCGAGCACGGTCGTCGCGCGCGGCGCCGCGATCTACGCCGGCACGGTGGCGTTGCCGCGCGCCAAGGTCGTGCCGAAGCGTGGTGAGTTCTCCGCGACGCTGTCCTACCCGAAGACCACGAGCCTGCTGTCCGTTCCGGTCTCGGGCCGGTTCGAGACGCCGGGTGGCGCCGACTGGAGCCGTTTCCGCGTAGTCCTGAGCGATTCGCGGCGGCAGCCGCAGTACCGCAGCGCGGAGATCACGCTGTCTCCCGAAGGCACGTTCACCCTCGACGTGCTGCTCAAGGACCTGGTCTCCAACCGGTTCGAGGTCGAGCTGATCGACCCGGTGGGCGCGCGGGTGCCGGTGAACCCGCCGGGGTTCACGATCACCCACTGGGCGAACGAGATGCAGGGCCAGACCGTGGTCAACAGCGTCGGCCTGACCGAGGCCGACGGCACGTTCACCCCGATGCTGATGAAGAACCGGCCACTGCCGGCGGAAACCACGCAGGTTTTCTTCTCGACCGCGAGCGTGCACCGCGCGGAGGCCGGCTCGGTCATCCGCATCCCCATCGCCGAGGGAGAGTTTCGGCGCGGCGAGCGCAACAAGCAGGTCGGGCTGATCGAGATCAAGGCCCAGGACGTGCGCCGCGACCTGCCGCGCGGCAGCGAGATCCAGGTGACCTTCGCGATGGACGAGTCGCGCCTGGTCTCGGTCACCGCTTTCGTGCCGTTGCTCGACGCGGAGTTCGAGGCCGCCGTCGAGCTGAACAAGACCGCGGTCCCCGAGGCGCCGGCGCTGCGCCGGCAGCTCAACGAGCTGGAGGCCCGCCACGAACAGCTGCGGTCCGAGGCCGAGACGGCGCGCTCGGATCGCGCCCGCGGCCTGCTGATGCGGCTCGACGAGCGGGGCACGGTCGCGGCGGTACGTGAGGAGGTCACCTCGAGCGCGACCGACGAGGGCGCGGCGGTCGCGGCCGAACAGCGGATGCGCGAGGTCCAGGCGGAGCTCGACGACATCGAGGAGGAACTGCGCATCCCCGACGTGATGGCCCGGCTGCGCGACCAGATCGCGCACTGCCGGGAGCTCGTCGAGCGCGTCGGCTCCGCCGAGGACCGCACCGAGCTGGCCGACATCGAACGCCGCTACGAGACCGTGCACGACAACCGCGACGCCGCGGCCGCCGAACGCCTGTCCGACCGTGCCACGGACCTCCAGGTGGTGCTGCTTCGGCGTGACGGCTCGCTCGATGAGGAGATCTTCAACGCCCTGCGCGCGTCGCAGGACCGGATGACCGAGCCGGCGCGCGCCCGTGAGCTCATCCGAGAAGGCGAGCACGCCGTCAACACGAGCAACTGGGCGGCGCTGACGGACGTCAACCGCCGGCTGCGAGCGCTGCTGCCGCCCGACATCCAGGGCAGCGCCGACGGCGGCATCCTGCGTCAGGAGCGTCCGTGATGACCGTGTTCAGCGGGCTTTCCGAGGAGCTGACGCTCGCGGAGGCGGCCGACCTGGCCCGCCTCGGCGAATACGCGGCCGCCGCCGAGCTGTTGCAGCGCGCCGCCACCGACGACGTGGCGCGCTTGGATCTGCTGGCCCGCGTCCACGCCCAGGCCGGTGATCTGGAGCAGGCCGACGCCGCGTGGGCCCGGGTCCTGGAGCTGGCGCCGGAGTCCGAGCCGGCGCTGGCGGGACGGCGGCTGATCGCGAAGATCCGTTCGGGGCGGCTGCGCAAGCGCCCGGTCGGCCGTCGGCTCGCGGCCGCCGGCGCGGCGGTCGTGGTCGTGGCCGGAGTGGCGGTGATCGTGGCGACGCTGCCGTGGTCTTCCCCGGAACCCGCGCCGACGGCCGCACCGCTCGCGACGACCAGCCTCGCCGTGCAGGCCGAGCTGGACCGGTTGCACGCGTCGCAGTCGAAAGCGGCCGAGGAGGAGCAGAGCCGTCAGCAGAAGCTCACCGCGCTGGCGTCGCACCTCGGCGGCGACGGCGTGCAGGTCACGACCGGCTCGGCTGTCACCATCACCTTCGACGAAGGCCTCTTCGGCCCCAACGCGATCAGCCCCAGCGCCGACGGCCGGCGCGAGCTGGAGCGGTGGGGCGCCGTCCTCAAGGGACAGGACGTGCGGGTCACGGTGATCGGCCATGGCGTCGCCGTGCGCGGTGGCCCGGCCAGCGGCGGCTCGTCGACCGCGCTGGCCCGCGCGGCTTCGGCGGCGCGCGTGCTGGCGACGGCGAGCGGCCTGCCGCTCACGACGTTCGCGATCACCAGCGCCGACCAGGCCACGCCCGTGCACGAGGGCACGGACGCGGCCGCGAACCGCACGGTGACGCTGGAGGTGACTCCCGCGTAGTTCTCAGACGCCGATCGCGTCGAGCTCGGCGACGACGTCGGCCGGCAGCTCTAGCGCGGCGGCCGCGACGTTCTCCCGCAGGTGCGCCATCGACGACGTGCCCGGGATCACGGCGATCGCGGGCGAGCGCTGCAGCAGCCACGCCAGCGCGACCTGCATCGGCTTCGCGCCGAGCCGCTCGGCGCACTCGTCGAGCGCCGAGGACTGCAGCGGGCTGAACCCGCCCAACGGGAAGTACGGGACGAACGCGATGCCGAGCGCGGCGCACTTGTCCACGAGGTCGTCGTTCTCGCGGTGCGCGAGGTTGTAGGCGTTCTGCACGCACACCACCGGCGCGATCTCGCGCGCGACGTCGAGCTGCGCACCCGTCACGTGGCTCACGCCGAGGTGGCGGATCAGGCCCTGGTCCCGCAGCTCGGCCAGCACTGAAAACGGTTCCACGATCGACACGTCCACGGGGTAGCCGCCCGTTTCGTCGCCCAGGCGCAGGTTCACCACGTCGAGCGCTTCGACGGCCAGGTTGCGCAGGTTGTCGTGGACGGCGGAGATCAGCTCGTCGCGCTTGAGCGCGGGCGGCCAGCCGCGGTCGGCGCTGCGGCGCGCGCCCACCTTGGTCACCAGCACCAGCTCGTCCGGGTAGGGCGCGAGATTGGTCCGGATCAGCTCGTTGACCGTGTGCGGGCCGTAGTAGTCCGACGTGTCGATGTGCGTGATGCCCAGCGCCAGCGCCTCGCGCAGCACCGCCGACGCCTCGGCGAGGTCCTGCGGCGGCCCCCAGACCCCGGGACCGGCCAGGCGCATCGCGCCGAAGCCCATCCGGGTCACGGTCAGCTCGCCGCCGAGCTGCAGGGTGCCGGCCGCCGTGGCGTCCGTCGTCATGTGGTGCTCCTCCCGAGACGGTGATCCGGCCGCCAGCCTAGTCCGGAGTGGACTGCGATCAGGTGCACGCGTGCTTCGACTTCAGCACCCGCTTCACCGACGCGGCCACGCGGTCCGCGGGCAGCTCGCCGCTCGACACCGCCTTCACGAGCCGGTCGAGCACCGCGCCGACGTCGCCGTTGCCCGAGGAGAACAACGCCTCGTCGGCGCCCGCCTGCAACGCCTTCAGCACGGCGTCGGGCAGCGGGTACTGGTCGGTGATCGCCTTCATGCCGCCGAGGTCGTCGGTGATGATCGGGCCGGTGAAGTGGTAGTCGCCGCGCAGCAGCCGGTACGCGGCGGGCGAGATCGACGCTGGCACGCCGTCGGTGAGACCCGGCACGTCGAGGTGGCCCACCATCACTTCCACGGCGCCGTAGTCGGCGATGTTCTCGTACGGCTTGAGGTCCACCTTGCGCAGCTGATCGAGCGGCGGCGTGGTGACCGTGCCCTTGTGCGAGTCGCCGGATCCGTGGCCGTGGCCGGGGAAGTGCTTGAGCACCGGCGTCACGCCGCTCTGGCGCAGGCCCTCGGCGAACGCGATCGCGTACTGGCGCACCTTGGCGGGATCCGAGCTGTACGAACGGTCTCCGATCACCGCGTCGTCCGGTTCGTCGCTCACGTCGGCGTCGGGCGCGTAGTCGACGGTGATCCCGCGCGCGTGCAGCTGCTGGCCCCGCTGCACGCCCAGCGCGCGGACTTCGGCGGGCGTCTTCGTGGCGGCGAGCTCGCGCGCGCTCGGCATCGAGCCGTCGAGGTCGTCGATGCGCTGCACGCGCCCGCCCTCTTCGTCGACGGAGACGGACACGGGGATCTTCGCGGCCTTCTGCACGGCGTCGAGCGCGTGGTTCTGCAACAGCGTGGTTTTATCGCCTCCCACGAAGAACCCGCCGATCTGCTGCTGCTGGACAAGTTTTGTCACCGCAGTCGGATCGGCGGCGTCGACACCCGGGACCACCAGCTGCGCCACCCGCGCGCGCACGTCGAGTGAAGAGATCAGCGAGTCGCATGAAGACGGTGAAGCCGGCCGTGAAGACGGCGGCTGTGACGGCTCCGAAGACACCGTCGGCGCGGCGCTCGTGCTCGGCTGAGCACTCGGTTCGGCCAGCGCGGTACCGGAAACCGTGTGTGCGGAAGCACATCCGGCTAGGGTGCCGGCGACCAGCACGGCGCCGCCGATCGCCGCAGGTAGCCGCTTCCGTGCGGGTATCTTCATGAATTCCTTACATGTTTGTTCCCGGTGTCGACGCGACGCTAGCGGAACCCCTGGTGGGAGCCCAACTTCACGTCGTGAAGGATGACTTCATCGCGGCTAGAGAATTCGTGAAGCCGCTGTCTCCAGACTGGCAGACACGGGATGAGTGTTTCTTCAGGGAGGTAGCAGCGATGGATCAGGTCAGGGTGGCGGCGTGGGCTTCGGATCCCATCGCGCTCGCGGGGCTCATCGACCACTTGCAGGCGCGGCCCGAGGTGCAGGTCCTGCCCGGCCCGCGGCGCGGGGAAGCGGCAGTGCTCGTGTTCGCCGCCGGCCGTGTGACGCCGGAGCTGAAGGCCGCCCTGCGCGCGGCCGCCTCGGAGACGCCGGCCGCGATCGTCCTCGTCGCCGGGTACGTCGACGCCGACGAACTGCCTGAGCTGGCCGCGTGCCACGTCGTGGCCGTGCTGCCGCGCGAGGCCATCGCGGGCGACCGGCTCGTGCGCAGCATCACCGCCGCCGCGTCGGGCAGGGAGACCTCGCTGCGCGATCTGCTGGGCCAGGCCGAGAGCCTGCAGCACACCGCGGGAGGTGCCGCGCTGTCGCCGCGCGAGGTCGACGTGCTGCGGCTGATGGCCGAGGGCTGGGACACCGCGGAGATCGCCGGGAAGCTGTGCTACTCGGAACGGACCGTGAAGAACGTCATCTACGGGATGACCAATAGGCTGAAGCTGCGCAACCGACCGCATGCCGTCGCCTACGCCCTGCGCGCAGGTGTTATCTGAGGGAAGCTCACCCCGTGCGAAAGCTGACCCGGCGCCCGGCCGTCGCCGTCCTGACGACCGCGCTCCTCCTGCTGGTAACCGCTTGCAGCGGCGGCTCCGCCGCCGAAGGCGGGAAGATCAAGCTGACTGTGGCCACCTTCGGTGAGTTCGGTTACGCCCCGCTCTTCGCCCAGTACGAGAAGGATCATCCGAACATCGAGATCCAGAGCCGGGTCACCGACTTCGACACGCACTTCAAGACCCTCGCCACGCAGCTCGCGGCGGGCCACGGCGCGGCCGACATCGTCGCCATCGAGGAACAGCAGATCCCCAAGTACCTCGGGGTGAAGGACAAGTTCGTGAACCTCGCGGACTACGGCGCCGACCAGCTGCAGAACCAGTGGGCGGCGTGGAAGTGGGCCCAGGGCACCAAGGACGGCGACGTGCTCGGCCTCGGCACCGACATGGGCAGCCTCGCCATGTGCTACCGCCGAGACCTCTTCCAGCAGGCCGGCCTGCCGACTGACCGCAAGGCCGTCGCCGCGCTCATGCCGACCTGGGACGCGTACGCCCAGCTGTCGCAGCGCTTCACCGACAAGCTGCCGAAGGTGAAGTTCGCGGACTCGGCTGGAACCGTTTACACGGCGATGCTGAACCAGTCGCCGGAGAACTACTTCTCCTCGCGCGACGATTCCTACATCGCGGACAAGAACCCCGCCGTGCACAACGCCTTCATGCTCGCCGGCACCCTCGCGCAGAAGGGCCAGACGGCCGGCGCGACCACCTACACGCAGGCCTGGAACGTCGCGATCAAGCAGGGCAGCTTCGCCACCATCGCCTGCCCGGCCTGGATGCTCACGCAGATCCAAGAAGCCGGCGGCGACGGCAACACCGGCAAGTGGGACGTCACGACCGTCCCCGGCGCGAGCGGCAACCAGGGCGGTTCGTTCCTCTCGATCCCGAAGCAGAGCGAGCACCCCAAGGAGGCCTACGACCTCGCGAAGTGGCTCACGGCGCCCGAGCAGGAGAAGAAGATCTTCCTCTCCGACGGCATCCTGCCGAGCGAGCCGGGCGTCTACAAGGACCCGCAGGTCGTGGCCCACACCGACCCGTATTTCTCCGGCGCGCCGATCGGCCAGATCTACGCTGCGTCCGCCGACACTCTTCGTCCCAACTACCGCGGCCTGCATGACGCCGACGTCCGGCCGGAATTCGGCCGGGCGCTCGGGCGGATCGAGGACGGGTCCGAAAAGGTCGACGCGGCCTGGACGGACGCCGTGAAGCTCGGCCGCGAGGCCATCAAGTAGAGCCCCGCATGCGCGGCCCTCTGTCGGCGCGTTGGGACCGCAAGGTCACGCCGTTCCTCTTCATCGCCCCGTTCTTCGCGGTGTTCGTGGTGTTCGGGGCGTTCCCGCTCGTCTACACGGCCTGGGTCTCCCTGCACGACTGGGATCTGCTCGCCGGTGACCAGGGCGGGTTCGGGCTCGCGAACTACGCCGAGCTGTTCACCGACGGCCGGTTCTACAACGCGCTGTTCAACACCACGAGCATCTTCCTGCTCGCCGCGATCCCCGAGTTCTTCCTGGCGCTCGGGATCGCGGCGCTGCTGAACCGGCCGCTGCGCGCGGCGACGTGGTGGCGCACCGGCGTGCTGCTGCCCAACGTGGTGTCGGTCGTGGCCGTGGGGCTGGTGTTCGCGCAGCTCTACAGCCGCGACTACGGCGTGGTCAACGAGGTGCTCGGCTGGTTCGGGATCGACCCGATCTCGTTCCAGGCGCGCAAGTGGTCCTCGCACCTGGCCATCGCGACGATGGTGATGTGGCGCTGGACCGGCTACAACTCGCTGATCTACCTGGCGGCGATGCAGGCCGTGCCGCAGGACCTGTACGAGGCGGCGGCGCTCGACGGTGCTTCGCGCTGGCGGTCGTTCTGGTCGGTGACGGTGCCCGGCATCCGGCCGACCATCGCGTTCACGGCCGTGGCCGGCACCGTCAACGGGCTGCAGCTGTTCGCCGAGCCGCAGCTGTTCGACGCGACGGGCTCCAGTGGCACGGGCGGTAACGACCGGCAGTTCCAGACGCTCACGATGTACCTGTACGAAAAGGGTTTCGGCAAGTTCGACGCGGGCTACGCGGCGGCGCTGTCGTGGGTGATGTTCGTGTTCTGCGTGCTGTTCGCGTTCTTCAACTACCGGCTGGTGCGCCGGTTCGTGAGCGCGCCGTGATGCCGCGGCGGCGCGCGGGCGCGTGGGTGTACGTGGTGTTGGTCGGTGTGGTCGGTGCTTCGCTGTTCCCGCTGTACTGGTCATTCGTGATCTCCACCCGCGACAACTCGGCGATCGGGGAGACCTCACCGCTGCTCCTGCCGGGCGGGCACCTGTTCGAGAACATCCGGCGCGTGTTCGACACCGTCGACTTTTGGCTGGCGATCGGCAACTCGCTGATCGTGGCCGTGACGGTGATGGTGTCCAATGTGGTCCTCGCGAGCCTGGCCGGCTTCGCGTTCGCGCGGCTGAGGTTTCCTGGCCGCAACAGTCTTTTCCTGTTCGTGGTCGGCTCGGCGATGGTGCCGGCGCAGCTCGGCGTGATCCCGCTGTACCTCGTGGTCGGCGACTTCGGCTGGTACGGGAAGCTGGAGGCGGTGATCGTGCCGGCGCTGGTGAGCGCGTTCAGTGTGTTCTGGATGCGCCAGGCGTGCGAGGGCGCGGTGGCCAGCGAGCTCGTGGACGCGGCCACTGTGGACGGTGCTTCGGTGGTGCGCACGTTCTGGCACGTGGCCCTGCCCGCGATCCGGCCGCAGGCCGCCGTGCTGGCGATGCTCACGTTCATGGCCACGTGGAACGACTACTTCTGGCCGCTGGTGGTGCTCGACCCCAACGAGACGCCGACCGTGCAGGTGGTGCTCTCGCAGCTGGCCAGCGGCTACTACACCGACTACGCGCTGATGCTCACGGGCGCGACACTCGGCGTGCTGCCGGTGATCGCGCTGTTCCTGGTTCTGGGGCGCTACATCGTGCGGGGAATCCTGAAAGGTGCTGTCCATGGCTGAGCTCGAGTTCCCGTCCGGCTTCTGGTGGGGCGCGGCGACCGCGTCGTACCAGATCGAAGGCGGGGTGACCGAGGGCGGCCGCGGACCGTCCATCTGGGACACTTACAGCGCGACGCCGGGCAAGGTCCTCAACGGCGACACCGGCGCGGTCGCGTGCGACCACTACCACCGGTACGGCACGGACGCCGCGTTGTTGTCCGAGCTGGGCCTGCCCGTTTACCGGTTCTCGGTGGCGTGGCCGCGCGTGATGCCCGACGGCCGTACCCGCAACGCCGAGGGCCTCGCGTTCTACGACCGGCTCGTCGACGAGCTCCTGAGCCGCGACATCATGCCGGTGCTCACGCTGTACCACTGGGACCTCCCGCAGGCGATCGAGGACGCGGGCGGCTGGCCTTCGCGGGACACGGCCTACCGGTTCGCCGACTACGCCGCCGTCGTCCACGACGCCCTCGGCGACCGCGTGCCCCAGTGGACGACCATCAACGAGCCGTTCTGCGCCGCGTTCCTCGGCTACGGCAGCGGCGTCCACGCGCCGGGCATCCAGGACTATGACACGGCGTTGGTCGCCGCGCACCACCTGCTGCTGGGCCACGGCCTGGCGATGCGGGCGTTGACGGAACAGGCCCGTCCCGGGCAGGACTTCTCGCTCGCGTTGAACTTCGCACCCGCGCTGGCTGACGGCGATACGGACGCCCACCGCGAAGCCGTGCGCAAGTTCGACGGCATCCACAACCGCTTCTTCCTCGACCCCGTCCTCGGCCGCGGCTACCCGCCCGACGTGATGGCCGACGTCGAACACCACGGTGGCCGGTTCGCGGCGTCCATTCAGGACGGTGACACCGACCTCATCGCCGCCGCCATCGACTGGCTCGGCGTGAACTACTACGCGCCCGCCCGCGTCGCGCCGCTGGCCGACCCGCTCGCCCCGAGCAACTGCCCGCTGCCCGGCCTGCGCGGCATGGACGTTCTGCCCGCCCGCGGCCCGCTGACGTCGTTCGGCTGGGAGCAGACGCCGTCGTCGCTCACCGATCTGCTGGTGTGGCTGAACTACCACACAGGCGGCCTGCCCCTGGTCGTCGCCGAGAACGGCGCCTCCTTCGAGGACACCGTCGTCGACGGCCGCGTCCACGACCCCGCCCGCCTCGCCTACCTCGACACCCACATCCGCGCCGTCCACGACGCCATGGCCCAGGGCGCCGACGTCCGCGGCTACCTGGCGTGGTCCCTGCTGGACAACTTCGAATGGGGCATGGGCTACACCCAGCGCTTCGGCGTCATCCACGTCGACTTCGACACGCAGGTCCGCACGATCAAGGACTCGGGCCGCTTCCTGGGCGAGGTGGCGAAGCTCAACCGATTGCCTTGATCAGCCGATCCGCCGCGCCACAGCATTCGCGACACCGGACCGCGAAGGCGACTCCAACTTACCCAGCAACCGCGCCACATGCGCCTGTACCGTTCGTCGCGGCAAAGCCAGCTCCGTCGCGATGTCCGGGTTCGACCGGCCCTCCGCCACGAGCGTCGCGATCCGGACCTCCAGCGGCGACAGCGAATCCCACCCACGTCCTGGCCGGGCGGCGGCCGCGAGCCGCCCGCCGCGGCGGACGCCGAGTTCGCGCAGGCGCTTCTCCGCGCGCTGCAAGTCCCAGCGGGCCGACAGTGACGTGTACAGCTCCGCGGCCTCGTCCAGCGCCGCGTGGGCCGCGGGCAGGTCCTCGGTCCGGGCGAGCAGCACCGCCGCGTCCTCCAGCGCCGCGGCCAGTTCCGGGCGGCGGCCGACCGAGCGGAAGTGCTCCACGGTCCGCAGCACCGGTGCCGGGTCGCCGTCGATCAGGCCGCGGCACCAGTCCGTCGCCGCGTGGGCCCGGGCCGGCTCGCGTTCCTTGGCGGCCTCTTCCTCGCACACCGCCAGCCCGCGCGACGCGAGCGCCTGGTCGCCGGCCTCCAACGCCAAGCCGACGAACATCGGCAGCCACTGGTGCCGCAACATCATCTGGGCGTACGTCGGGTTGAGGATTGGCTCGAGAACGGCCAGCGCTTCCTTGATCTCCCCGCGCTGCCACGCGACCACCGAGTTGGCCACCAGCAGGAAGTCGAAACTCTCCCGCTCGGCACCGGTCGCCGGCGCGTACTCCTCCGCCGCGTCCAGGTGCGCCGCGGCTTGCCCGCGCTCGCCGCGCCGGGCGGCGATCAGCGACGCCACGCCGTGCAGCAGCAACGCCGCCGCGCCGGGCTCCCGCAGGCCGTAGAAGGTGATCGCCGGTCCGTCTTCCGTCACGGTGTCGAGCTCGACCAGCGCCTCGTCCCAGCGCCCTTCCCAGTACCGGTGCACCGCCACCGACACCTGCAAGCCGATCGGCATCGAATGGCGCTGCGCGATCTCGCCCGCCGCCTGCAGCGTGCGGTCCGCCTCGCCGAGATGGTCGAGGTTCTGCAGCGTGAACACGCGGTTGTCCAGCAGATCCAGGTGCAGGTCGGCCAGCTCGTGCTCGTCGCCGACGGCCTCGACGGCCTCGTCGATGTGCGCCAGCGCGCTTTCGTGGTGGCGGCGCACGGAATCCACCAGCCACAACGTCTGCAACGCGTGCGCCGACAGGTACGGGTCGCCGTCGGCCTCCGCGCGGGCCTGGTGCGCGCTGGCCTCCGCGACGTCGAGGTCGTCGAGCCCACCGCGGCGGAAGTTCGCCAGCAGGTGCCGGCGCCGCACGTGCCAGATCTCGGGCAGCGCCGGATCGTCCTCGGCCTCTTCGAGCGTCTGCACGGCTAGCGCGACGGCCCCGCGCCGGAACCGCAGCGTGGCCAGCAGGTGCCGCATCTCGGCGACGTTCTCCGGATCCTGCGACAGATCAAGCGCTTGCACGGCAAGGGTTTCCGGGTTGCGCTCCAGCCGGAAGAGCACCTTCGTCAACGCGGTGATCAGCGCCTCGCGCCGCGGGTCGGAGGCCGAGCACGCAGTGAGCGCCCGCTCCAGCAGCTCCACGGCGATCAGCGGCGCTCGGTTGGTCACGGCCGTCTGGTTCTCCGTGAGCCAGTCCAGCACCCAAGGGTCCACAGTGGACGGCGCCGCCACGAGCTGCTCCGCCACCCGCTTCACGGGCGCGCCGATCCGCGCCAGCGCCTCCGCGGCCTGCCGGTGCAGGGCCGCCCGCGTGCCCGACAAGAGCCGGTTGTACAACGCCTGGCGCAGCAACGGGTGCCGGAACGCGAGCTGCGTGCCCGTGTCGATGAGGACGTTGGCCGCCACCGCTTCTTCCAGCGGTCCCAGCAGGTCCGACGGCCGGATGCCGAGCACCGCCGCGATGTCGCCGACCGCGAACTCCATGCCCAGCAACGCTCCCCAGCGCAGCACGTCCTGCGTCTCGGCCGGCAGGAAGTCGAGGCGCCGGTCGACGGCCGCCACGAGCGAGCGTGGCGTCTCGAACTCGGCGGGGTCGTCGACGTCGGCGTACCCGCTGTCCACCTCCACCGCACCCGCGCGCACGAGGACGTCGACCATTTCCTTGACGTACAACGGGTTTCCCGCGGCACGAGCGGCCAGCTCACGCAGGCCGGGGCCGGGATCCGCGCCGAGCAGCCCTTCGATCAGCCGCACGACGTCGTCGGACACCAGCGGTTCGAGGTCCAGCACCACGCCGTCGCGCGACTCGACGCCGCGGCGCAGCTGGGCGAGCTCCGCGCGGTCGGGCGCCGGCCGGGTCGCGGCCACGAGCAGCAACGGCAGCTGCCGCGTCGCCGCGCACAGCCGGTGCCACACGAGCACGCTCGACTCGTCGGCCCACTGCAGGTCGTCGACCACGAGCACCAGCGGGGCGTCGGCGCACAGCTCGTCCACCAGGGACAACAGCCGGTCGACCGCTCCGAGCACCGGGTCGCTCGAACCCCACGCGCGTTGCGTCGACCCCTCGCCCATCAGCTCCTTCGCCACGCGCGCGCGGCGCGGATCCGGTGAGGCGGCGTCGATCGCGAGGCACTCCAGCATCACCTGCAGCGGGAACCGGGTGCTCAGCTCGTCCGCCGCGACCCACGCGAGCTGTAGCCCGCCGCCGGTGGCGTGGCTGAATACGCGGGTGAGCAGCTCCGACTTCCCGATTCCCGGCTCGCCCTCGATCCACACGGCCCGGCCCCGCCCGTCGCGGACCTCGGCCAGCAGCTCGCTCAGCTGCGCCGACTCGGCTTCGCGGCCGAACAACGGGCTGTCGTCCCCGTCGTCCAGCGCCCGGCTGACGCGCGGTGGCAGCACGGAAATCGGCTCGGGGCCGGCCGCGGGCTCCGGTGCCTTCGCCTTGGGCAGGTCCAGCGCGGGATCCTGCTCCAGCACGCGCTGGTGCAGCTCCCGCAGCCGCGGTCCGGGCTCCACGCCCAGCTCCGCGCGCAGGGTGGCGCGGGCGTCGCGGAACACGTCGAGCGCGTCGGAGTGCCGGCCGCTGCGGTAGAGCGCGAGCATCAGCGGCTCGCGCACCGCCTCCCGCAGCGGGTGTTCGCCGACGAGCACTGTCAGCTCCGCGATCAGATCCTGATGGCCGCCGAGCTCCAGCACGGCAGCGGCGCGGCGCTCCAGCGTGTCGAGCCGCAGCTCGGCCAGGTGCTCGCGGTGGCGCTCGGCGAACTCGCCGGGCACGCCGGACAGCGCTTCGCCGTGCCAGAGGGCGAGCGCGGCGTCGTACTCCGCGGCGGCCTTGTCGTGATCACCGGCGGCGGCGTGCTGCTGCGCCTGCTCGCGGTGACGTTCGAACACGGCCGCGTCGAGGCCTCCGGGCTCCAGCGCGAGTGAATAGCCTCCGGCGTCGGACACGAGAACGCCCGAGGCCGCCCACTTGGTGCGCTCGGGGTCGAGCGCGCGCCGCAGCCCCGAGATGTAGGTGTGCACGCTGCCCTCGACGCTGGCGGGCGGCGAGTCGCCCCACACCCCCGCGATGAGCTCCGCGCGCGGCACGGAGCGGCCGGCGTTGACCGCGAGCATCGCGAAGATGGCACGCTGGCGCGCTGGCCCGAGCTTGATCTCGGCCGGACCCCGCCAGGCCCGCAACGGGCCGAGCACGTCCACCCGCAACCCGCTGTGCGCATCCCCTGGCATGCCGTTCCATTCGACGTACCGGTCTGACTCGACGAGCTTACCGGGAGCCGGTGATCACCCGGCATCGTACGAGTGGCCAGTATCCGGGCCCATGGCCAGTCCCGCTCAGCGGGGCGCTGTGGTGGCAAAAACGGGATCATTCCCCCGCCGCGCGGCTGCGCACGGGGGTCGCGCGGCGGATGCCGTGCGGGTGCATCCGGGTTTCGGCCCGGCGCACGTCCCAAGATGCGCCGAGCGCGGTGTAGCTGGTGAGCGCCGCACGGAACGCCGAGCGGGCCTCGTCGAGGCGGCCGTGTTCCGCCAGCAGGATCGCGGCGTCCTCGGTGGCGCGCGCGTGTTTCAGCACGCGGCCGGCGGCCTCGTAGTGCGCGGCCGCGCCGAGGATCGCGTCGGGATCACCCGCGACCAGGCCGCGGCAGTGGGCCGCGGCGGCGGTGTGCGCGGGTGGGACGTCGGAGCCGTCGGTGTCGCCGACCAGCCGTAACGCCTGGTACGCGTAGTGCGTCTCGCCCAGCTGCATCGCCAGGCGCACCAGGTCCGGCAGCCACTGCTGGCGCGCCGAAGGCGGATAACCCTGGTCCAGCAACGGGGTCAGCGCGGCGAGCGCCGCCTCCGGGTTGCCCTCCAATTCGGACAGCTGCGCCTCGGCGGCCAGCAGGTAGTCGCCGCCGTTGGGCTCGAGGCCCTGCGGCCAGTGCTGGTGCGAGGCGGCGTCGAGGTGCGCGCTCGCTTCTTCGGGCTCGTCGCGGTGGCTCGCGATCAACGCGCCGACGCCGTGCACCAGCAGCGCGGAACCGGGGCTGCGCAATACGTACGACGCCGTCTCGGCACCGCCCTTGATCACCGTGTCGAGCTCGGCCAGCGCCTCGGGCCAGCGGCCGCGCCAGTAGTAGTGCACGGCGCCCGCGAGGTGCATCTCGCCGGGCACGGCGCGGGTCGCGGCCAGCCGGCGCGCGGTGCTCAGCGGTTCGGCGGCGTCGTCGAGGCCGTCGAGCACACCGAGTTCCGACAAGTCCGGTTCGGACGTTTCGTCCACGGCCAGGCGTTCGAGCGTCGCGCGCAACGTCTCGTGCCGGCCGCGCCACATCTCGGGCACGTTCGGGTCGGAGAGCGTACGGCGGACCTCTTCGGACGCTTCGGCGAACTCGCCGCGGCGGTAGTAGATGTAGGCGAGGATCCAGCGCATCTCCGCGGCCTGCCTGCTGTCCTCGGTCCGCGCGACGACCGAGCGAGCCTCGGCTTCGGGCTCGCGGCCGAGCCAGAACAGCAGCCGCGCGAGCGTGGCCGTGAGCGGTTCGCGGGCGTCGGCGGGCAGCGAGGCCTGGGTGACCACGTGCTTGAGCAGGTCGACGGCCATGCGCGGCGCCTCGGTGGCGACGGTGCCGATGTGCGCGGTGAGCCAGCCGGTGACCCACGGGTCGACCTGCACCGGCGCGGCGGCCAGCTGCTCGGCCACGCGCTCGGGCGACGCACCCGCGCCCTGGAAGGCCTCGGCGAGCTGGCGGTGCAACGCGACGCGCATCGCGGCCGGCGTCTTTTCGTACAGCACGCGGCGCAGCAGCGGGTGGCGGAAGGCGAGCAGCTCGTCGGACTCGGTGAGCACGCCGGCCGCGAGCGCCTCCTCGACGGCGCCGACGAGCGCGGTCGCCTGCCGCTCGGTGGCGATCGCGATGTCGGAGAGCGAGAACTCCTTGCCCAGCAAGGCTGCCCAGCGCAGGACATCGCGCGTGCCGCTGGAGAGGAAGCTCAGGTACAGCGTGATGCGCGAACCCAGCGGCGCGGGGATCGTGCGGCAGCTGTTGCCGTCGACGATCGCCTGCGCGCCGTCGAGCAGGATCATCGCGTTGGAGAGCAGTGTCTCCACGATTTCCTTGGCGTAGCGCGGGTTTCCCGACGCGAACGAGATCAGCGTGCGAAGGACCTGGCCCGGCGGGGCGCCGGCGAGATCACCTGCGAGGTCGCGGATCGCGATTTCGGGCAGCGGCCCGAGCGTGAGCAGATCCGTGCCGTCGGCCGCCAGCTCCGCGCGCAGGCCGTCCAGCTCGGCGGGACGGGGGACCGGACGGCACGCGCCGATGAGCAGTAGCGGCAGCCGCCGCGTCTCGCGGCTCAGGTAGCGCCACAGGCGCAACGTCGTGTCGTCGGCCCACTGCAGGTCGTCGACCACGAGCGCGAGCGGTTCGTCCGTGCACAGCTCGCGCACGAGCCCGAGGATGCCCTCCACAGGGTCGGCGCCGGGGTTCTCGGCGAGCGCGACGGCGAGCTCCGCGCGTCGCAGATCCGACGCGCGCGGGTGCACACCCAGTGCGTCGAGCAGCGGCCGCAGGGCGAAGCGCTGGTCGAGCGCGTCGGCGGAGGCGAACAGCAGTTTGACGCCCGCGTCCTGGGCCATGGACAGGGTTTCGGCGAGCAGCGCCGTCTTGCCGATGCCGGGTTCGCCCTCGACCCACACCGAACGGCCGAGCCCGCCGGCGAGACCGGCGACGGCTTCGCGCAGCAGCAAAGTCTCGCTCGCGCGGTCGAAGAAGATCTCCGCGCGCGGCGGCAGCACCGGCAACGGGAAGCGCGGCACGCGGGCGGGCGCCGGCGCCGGCCGGGGCGCCGGAGCCGGGGTCTCGACCACGGAACCGCCGCCCAGCAGGCGTTCGTACAGCTCGCGCAGCGCCGGGCCCGGCTCGGTGCCGAAGCCCTCGATCAGCTTGTCCTGCAAGTCCGTGTACACGGCCAGCGCTTCGGTGCGACGGTCGCCGAGCGCGAGCGCTCGCATGAGCAGTCCGTGCAGCGGTTCGCGGAACGGGTGTTCGCGCGCCGACTCGAGCAGCTCGTCGACGAGCTCCAGGTGCCCGCCGTTGTCGAGCACGACCTCCGCGCGACGCTCGACCGTCGCGAGGCGCAGCTCCTCCAGCCGGGTGCGCTGCGACGCCGCGAACGGGCCGGGCAGGTTCTGCAGCGGCTCGCCGCGCCACAGCGCGAGCGCTTCGTCGAGCTTCGCCAGGGCCGGGCCGCGTTCGCCGGCCGACAGGTGGCGCTGAGCCTTTTCGCGCAGGGCCTCGAAGTGGTGCACGTCGACGGTTCCGGGCGCCACACACAGCGAGTAACCCGACCCGATGGACGCGAGCAGCTGTCGCCCGGTGCCCTTCACGCGGCCGGGCTCGAGCGCGCGGCGCAGGCCGGAGATGTAGGTGTAGATGCTGCCCTGCGCGCTGGCCGGGGGCGAGTCGCCCCACACGGCGTCGATCAGCTCTTCGCGGGAAACGGTGCGGTTGGGCGACATCGCCAGCACCGCGAGAACCGTGCGGCGGTGGGCGGAGCCGAGATCGAGTTCAGTGCCGTTCGGTTCGGCGCTGTTCAGTTCGGTGCTGTCGAGTTCTGTGCCGCCGCGCCAGGCGCGGACCGGGCCGAGCAGCCGGATCTTCGGCGCGGTGATACCGCCTGCCGCGCCGTCCGCTGCCGACATCGGTCTCCTTTCACGCGTTGACGGATCGTCACACGCCGGATGCCAGTCGTGATCTTACGCCCGAACGGGTGGTGGAGCGGGCCGGGGCCGGGTCTCACCGGCCGCCCTGAACGTCAGTCTCGGGGCGGGGTGTAACGACCACTGGGCGTGACGGCGAACACCCGGGAAACTCCGCTGCTGAGACTCCGGTGGAACGGCAGGCAAGGATATCCGAAAATCGGGCATACCACCTGGTCCCCGGTTTCGCCACCCCCCGTCGGTGGGTCACGCTCGCATGAGCTGCCCGCGCGGCACGGGCGCGGGTACTGGGGACGTGTGGTGAGGAGAGCGTCGTGAAATCGATTCCTCCGACGGTGGTGCCGGACGGTATGCGAGGTGCGGCGGGTGAGTTCGCCCGCGCCATAGACTCGGCCAACGGCCATTTGAGGCGGGTCAACAGCGAGATGGCGGCGCTGCAGGCGTCGTGGCGGGGCGACGCTTCGGTGCGCTTCGGCCAGGCGATGAACGACTGGGAACAGCAGTACGACCTCATCCTGGGCCGGCTCGCCGACCTGCTTGTGGTCACCGGCGGCGCGGCGGACGCGCGCCCGGCCGCCGACGAGCGGGCGACGCCGTGGACGGGTGGCCTGAGCGGGATATGAGTCCAGGGCGTTTCGACTTCACCGACGCCGACGAGATCCTCGACCGGATGGGCAGGACGACCGGCGGGATCCGGGCCGTGCTGGCGGAGCTGGAGTCCACTGTGGAACGGGATATGGCGGGCTGGACGCCGGAGGCGCAGGCGCGCTACTGGGCGGCCAAGCAGGCCTGGACCGAGGCCGTCGGCCGCATGCCCGACTGCGTCGAGCGGGCGCGGGAGGCGTTCCGGGAGATCGCCGGCAATTCCGGCGCGGCGGGGCCGGGCGCGTGCGGGGTGTGCACCGAGGTGTGAAGGCCGGCGTGAAGGTCGGCGTGAAGCCCGGGCCGACGGGCGGCTCAACCCTGCCGTCAAGACCCTCGTGAAGCGGCTCGTAGAGGGCGTTGAACTGCGGTTATAGGGAAATTCTTCACGATCGCGGCGGGCATGAAGAATCTTGGTAAGAAAACGTGAAGTCGTCCGCGCGAGACTTATCACCGTCAACCTGGAGTGGTGGTAGGAGATCTCGTGAAGCTCGTGAAAGTCGCTGTTCTCGCCTCGGACCCGATCACCAAGGCCGGCGCCGCGAGTCTGCTGGGTACCCGCGCCGAGCTGCAGGTCCTCCCCGAGGACTCGGCCGCGCAGGCCGACGTGGTCCTCGTGATGGAGGAGCACGTGACCGATCGCGTGCTGTCGCGGGTCAAGGAGCTGGGCCGCGAGTCCGAGCAGCTGGCCGGACCGGACCTCGTCATCGTCGCCGACCACTTCCGGGAGAGCGACCTGATGACCGCCATCGAGTGCGGCGTCGTCGCGATCCTGCCGCGCCGCGAGACCGGTGGCGCTGAACTGGTGTCCGCCGTGCTCGCCGCCGGCGACGGCACCGCCAGCCTGCCGCCGCGCCTGCAGGGCGCGCTGCTCGGCCAGGTCCAGCGCATGCGCCGCGACGTGCTCGAGCCCAACGGCCTCACCCTGTCCGGCCTCGCCGCCCGCGAGTGCGACGTGCTGCGGCTCGTCGCCGAGGGCTACGGCACGGAGGAGATCGCGACGAAGCTCTGCTACTCGGAGCGGACCGTGAAGAACGTCCTCTACGGCCTGATGACCCGTTGCGGCCTCAACAACCGCGCTCACGCCGTGGCCTACGCCCTGCGTGCCGGCGCCATCTGAGCCACTCTCGCCGGGCGGCGACCAGCGCGGTGTCGCCGCCCTTGTTCCGGGCCTTCTCCCTTTACAAGGGGGGAGGCCCTTTTGCGTGGTGGTGGTTCAGACGTCCAGGACGCGCAGGCAGAGGCGGCGCAGGATGGCGCGCAAGTCGTCGTCGGAGAGGTGGTCCAGTCCTCGCAGCGCGGGGCCGAGCTCGGTGGCCGTCCAGTAGGCGGCGGTCTGGTCGGGCGTCGGGTGGTCGCCGAAGAGCAGGCGCAGGCCGCGCCGGGCCTGGTCGTCGAGCGCCTGACCGATGCTCTCGTGCCGCCGCGCGCCCGGGTCGGTGCGGTTGAGCGGCGAGACGGACCGGTGGGCCACGACCTGGTCCACGAAACCGTCGACGAGCAGCTCGCGCCGCTGCTGTCCGGTTTGGACCTTCGCGGCCGCATCGAGGAGTTCGTCGAACGCCGTGATGCTGCTCTGCAGGAGAGCCGCGAGGATGTCGGCCTTCGAGCGGAAGTAGTAGTAGACGTTGGCTTTCGTGACGCCCATGGTGTCGGCGATCAGCTGCAGCGACGTGGCGTCGAACCCGTGCTCGGCGAACAGCTCCCGCGCCGTGGCGAGCACGGCCCGCCTGGTCTTCTCGGCTTGCTCGGCCCGGGAGGGTGACACCCGGCGATGCTAACCCACGGCATTCGGTGCGGGGATGGACTACAGTGGTTTCATTAGCCGCACGGCTAATGAGCTTCGAGGAGAGACTCATGCGCGTACTGGTGACCGGCGGGACCGGCTACGTCGCCGGCTGGTGCCTCGTCGAGCTGCTGCGGCGTGGCTACGACGTGCGGACGACGGTGCGTTCGGCCGCCAAGGAAGCCGCGGTGCGCCGCGCGGTCGGCAGCGAGATCGACCCCGGTGACCGGCTGGAGGTCGTGGTCGCCGACCTGACGTCCGACGCCGGCTGGGCCGAGGCGGTGGCCGGCTGCACCTACGTGCTGCACGTCGCTTCGCCGCTGGGCGGCGACGGTTCGCGTGACCCCGACGCGTTCATCGGCCCCGCGCGCGACGGTGCGCTGCGAGTGCTGAAGGCCGCGACCGAGGCCGGGGTGTCGCGAGTCGTGATGACGTCCTCGCTGGCCGCCGCCGCGCCGCCGATCGGCACGCGCAGCGCCGAGGTGTTCGACGAGACCCGGTGGACCGACCCCGACGACCGCCGCCTCAACCCGTACCGCCGCTCCAAGGCTGTGGCCGAGCGCGCGGCGTGGGACTTCATCGAGTCCGCCGGCGGTGGCACTTCGCTGGCGACGGTGCTGCCGGGCGCGATCCTCGGCCCGGTGCTGGAAGGCCAGGCGCTCGGCTCTGTGCAGCTGATCGGCGCACTGCTCGACGGCCGCCTCCCCGGCGTCCCGCGGCTCGGCTACAGCGTCACCGACGTCCGTGACCTCGCCGATCTCCACCTTCGAGCCATGCTCGCGCCCGAGGCCGCGGGCGAGCGGTTCGTCGCCGTCGGCGAGTTCCTGTGGCTGCGCGAGGCGGCGCGCGAGATCCGCGCGAAGCTCGGCCCCGACGCCGCCAAGGTGCCCACGCGCGGTCTGCCCGACTTCGTGCTGCGCGGTTTCGCGCTCGTCAACGCCGGCGTGCGCGAGGTGGCGCCGGACCTCGGCCGGAAGAACGTGTACACCTCGGCCAAGGCGCAGAAGCTGCTCGGCTGGCAGCCCCGGCCCGCTGCCGCGACCGTCGTCGACTGCGCGCGGAGTCTTGTCGCTGTCCACTGAGGACGGTTAGGGTGCGAATCATGGTGCAGACTGCGGTGGAGATCGCGCGCGCGGTGCGCGCCGGTGAGCTGGATCCCGTCCAGGTGACCAAGGAAGCCCTCGCCCGCATCGCGGCGGCCGACGGCGTGGTCGGCGCGTTCCGGCGCGTGCGTGCGGCGGAGGCCCTCGCGGAGGCGGCGGAGGTCGCCGCCCGCCCGGACCTGCGTGATTTGCCCTTGGCGGGTGTTCCGGTGGCGGTGAAGGACGTCACGGAGGTCGCCGGCGAATACGCGGGCTGGGGCTCGGTCGCCGGCCCGCAGACACCATTTTCTTCCGACGGGGTGATCGCCGCCCGCCTGCGCGCGGCGGGCGCCGTGATCGTCGGCCTCACCCGCGTGCCCGAGCTCTGCCTGTACCCGATGAGCGACGACCCCACCGGCGTCTCCCGCAACCCGTGGGAACCCGCGTACACGGCCGGCGGCTCCTCGGGCGGCAGCGCGGCCGCTGTCGCCGCCGGCCTCGTCCCCATCGCCCACGGCACCGACGGCCTCGGCTCCGTGCGCCTGCCCGCCGCCATGTGCGGCCTCGTCGGCCTCAAGCCCGGCCGCGGCGTCGTCCAGGAGCCCATCGAGGGCTGGTACGGCATGTCCACGCACGGCCCGCTGGCCACCACCACCGCCGACGCGGCCTTGCTGATGTCCGTGCTGGGCGAGCAACCTTCGCTGGCCGAGGTTCCGGTGCCCGGCCCGCAACGCATCGCCTTCTCCACCCAGGTCCCCGTCACGCGCGCCCCGCTCCCGCGCCCGCTCGGCCAGGCCGTCACCCAAGCCTCGACGTTGCTGACTGGTTTTGGTCATTCGCTGACGGAAGCCACCCCCGCCTACGGCTTCGACACCATGCTCGCCCTCGTCGCCCGCTGGTTCGCCGGCCCCGCCTCCCAAGCCGACGCGGAGTTCACCTTCCGCCACCTCCAGCCCCGCACCCGCGCCCACGTCCGCCTGGGCCACCTCACACGCGCCCTCGTCCGCGACCGCTCCCGCACCGCGTGGATCTCCCGCGCCGAGGCGTTCTTCGCGTCCCACGACGTCCTCATCACCCCGACGCTCGCCACGCTGCCCCCGAAAGCCCAGCGCTGGCACCGCCGCTCCTGGCTCGCGAACGCCCTGCCGGCCGTCCGCGTCGCCGACTTCACGGGCTTCTGGAACCTCGCGGGCTTCCCCGCCCTCTCCGTCCCCGTCGGCCACCACCCGACCCTCGACCTCGCCACCTCGGTCCAGCTCATCGCCCCACCCGGCGCCGAATCGCTGCTGTTGGGTCTCGCGGCTCAACTCGAGGCGGCCAACCCCTGGCCCCGCAGCCGCTGACCCCGGCCCGGTGGTGACATGGCCCCGGTGGTGACGTGGCCTCGCCGGCGACGTAGCTCGGTGGTGACATGCCCCCGCCCTCCCTGGGGGGCGTCCCACGTCCAGTCTATCGGCCACCCCCGACAAAACCCGCTGGTAGCAAGGAAATCCGGCATTTCCTGTGGATAGGCGGCTGCCTGTGGACAACTGCGGGACGGGGGTTGACAGAGGCTCGCGCGGCCACTGCGAGAAACGACGAAGGCCGCTTCCCCAGTCGAGGGGGAGCGGCCTTCGGTCGTGAAGTGCGGGTCAGGAGTTGGACTTGCCCGCCGCCTGGGAGACCGGCTGAGGTGTGGAGCCCTTGGCGTTCTCGGTGGGCTTCGCGGCGGTGGCGGCGATGCCGTTTGCCGGTGTGGGCTTGGGCTTCACCGTCGGGGCCGGGGTGGTCGGGGAGTCGACCGAGACGACCTCAGGCTTCGGCTTCGGGACCGGAACGGGCTTCAGTGCGGGTGCCGGCGCGGCAGCGGGCTTGGCAGAAGCAGCCGGGGCGGGCGCTGGCTTGGCAGCAGCAGCAGCAGCGGGCGCGGCAGCGGGCTTGGCAGCAGCAGGCTTGGCAGCAGCCGGGGCAGGCGCAGGAGCGGCGGGCTTGGCAGAAGCAGCAGACTTGCCCGACACAGAAGAAGCAGCCGGATCATCCCCACCCACCAGCTTCGACGCCGACGGGATCACCGACTCCACCGGAAGCGCCGCCAGCAGGGTCTCGCTGCTCTTCAGCACCTCGTCCGCCATCGCCAGGTTCTTGCGCGCCTGCTCGCGGATCTCGGCGAGGCGTTCGACCTTGCGGGTCGCCGCGGTGGTGCGCTGGGCGGCCTGCGTGGTGGCTTCGTCGAGGCGCCGCTTGGCTTCCGTGGTGGCGTCGTCGACGCGGCGCTTGGCCTCGGTCGTCGCCTCGGCGATGCGGCGTTCGGCCTGGTTCTTGCTCGCCGTGCGCTGGTCGGCGATCAGCTTCTCGTGCGCGGTGCGCTCGGCGGTGATCTTCGAGTCGAAGTCGCGCTCGATCTTGCGGCGCTTGCGCTCGGCTTCGTTGTCGAGGAGTTCCCGGCGTTGCGCCGCCTCGACGGTGAGCCGCTGCACCTCGGCGCGCGTCTCCTTCAAAGCCGCTTCGTGCTCGGAGTGCAGCGCCTCGGCCTGCGTGTCGAGCTCCGAGACCAAACGCGTGTAGCGCTCGCGCAGCTTCGTCGACGCCTCGGTGGACGAAGCCCAGTGCTTCTCGGCCGCCACCTGCGCGCGCTTGGTGATCTCGTCGGCGCGCGCCTGCGCGAGCTGCACCGTGCGCTGCATGCGCTCGTCCAGGTCCTCGAGCCGCTCGGGCGGCTTCATCAGCTCCTCGACGCGGCCCTGCAGCTTGGTCACCTCGCCGCGCGCGGCCTCAAGCTCGCGCGCCAGCGTGGCGACCTGGGTCGCCGCCGCGTCGCGATCACTGAGCAGCCGGCGCAGCTGCGCCTCGATGTGATCGAGGTACTGGCGCACCTCGTTGCGGTCGAAGCCGTGCCAGGCTTGGGTGTACTCGCGCCGCAGGGGCAGGAGGCCGTTGTCTCGCTCGGGAACCATGGGCCCGACCGTACCCGCGCACATTGTGTCGTCGGCGTCAGGACTGGTGATTCACCGCCACGTGTCGGGCCCTACCTGGTGATCGTCCCCTGAACGGCCTCACCCTCGAAACGCACCGTGACTACCAGTGGAACCCGCGCGACAGCCGGGCCAGCGCCATCGCCGCCCGCGACAGGTGTTTCTCGCCACGGCCGATCTTGAGCCGGCCCGAGCCGCCGGCCGCCGTCGAGTCGGGGAAGATGCGGAAACCCTGGTACGCGATCGCGTCGGTGAGGCCCGGCGCCAGCGTGTAGGTGAGCCCGATGGCCTGCCCCGCCGGCGTGCCGATGTGCTTGGGCCGCTGGATCAGCGCCTTCATGACCATGTCGGCCGCCTGCTCCGGCGACTTCGTGGGGAACGCGTCGTAGATCTTCGTCGGCCGGATCATCGGCGTGCGCACCAGCGGCATGTGGATCGTGGTGAACGTGATGCCGTCACCGTGCGTCTCGGTCGCGGCGATTCGCGAGAAGTAGTCGAGCGCGGCCTTCGACGCGGCGTACGCGGAGAACCGCGGCGCGATGCCCTGCACGCCGATCGACGAAACATTCACGATGTGCCCGAACTTCCGCTCCGACATGTGCGGCAGCACCGCGAGGATCAGCCGCACCGCGCCGAAGTAGTTGATCGCCATCGCGCGCTCGTAGTCGTGGATCCGGTCGTACGACAGCTTGATCGACCGGCGGATCGAGCGCCCGGCGTTGTTCACGAGCATGTCGATCCGGCCGTGCTCGGCCAGCATCGCGTCCACGGCCTTGTGCACCGACTCCTCGTCGGTCAGGTCCGCCGGGTACACCGACGCCGTGCCGCCGGCCGCGATGATCTCGTCGCGCACCTCTTCCAGCTCGTGCTGCCGCCGCGCCACGAGCAGCGGTACGCCGCCCGCCGCCGCGACCTTCAGCGCCGTCGCTCGCCCGATGCCCGAAGACGCGCCGGTGATGATCACGCGCCGCCCGTCCAGCTCACCGCGCGGGCCGTGCTTCCGGGCGCGGAACGGGTCGAGGTGCTCGCGCCAGTAGCGCCACAGCGTGGCCGCGTAGTCCTCGAGCCGCGGCACCTCCACGCCCGTGCCCGCCAGCGCCTTGCGCGTCTCGGTCGACGCGAACACCGACGGGAACGCCATCGTCTCCAGCAGCACCGGCGGGATGCCGAGGCGCTCCATCACCGCGTCGCGCGCGATCGTGAAGCCGGGGATGTGCTCGCCGAGCTTCACCAGCCCGACGAGCCCCTTGGACACGCCCTCGCCCAGCTGCGCAGTGATCGTCGGTGCGCCCGCAGATCGCGCGAACGCGTTGTACACCGACACCACCGGCTGCGGCTCGGGGTTCACGAGGTGGAAGGCGCGCCCGTCGAGGCCCGGCGTGGTCACCAGCTCCAGCAGCGCCTTGGCCACGTAGTCGACCGGCACCACGTTGGTGTCGCCGAGGTCCGGCCCGACGATCGGCACGTCGGGCAGCCCGGCGAGCTTGCTGATGGCCGGGAAGAGGTAGTACGGGCCGTCGATCTTGTCCATCTCGCCGGTCTTCGAGTCACCGACCACCACGGCGGGCCGGTACACGCGCCACGGCACCTCGTGCTGCTCGCGCACCAGCTTCTCGGCCTCGAACTTCGTGCGGTGGTACGGCGTGATCAGCCGCTGCCCGACGTCGAACATGTCCTCGGTGAACAGGCCCTCGTGATCACCGGCCACGGCCACCGACGACACGTGGTGCAGCCCGCCGGCGCGCAGGTCCGCGGCGAGGTCGACGACGTGCTGCGTACCGTCCACATTGGCCTTGATGCTGGTCTCGTCGTCGGCGGTGATGTCGTAGAGCGCGGCCAGGTGCACCACGTGGTCGACACCGCGCAGGTCGGCGCGGTCCTCCTCGGACACGTCCAGCATCGGTTCGGCGAGGTCGCCGGTCACGAGCGTCACGCGGTCCGCGTGCGGCCACCCGTCGACCAGCTTCGCCAGCTTCTCCCTCGACGACGCGCGCACCACGAGGGCGACGCGTTCCGCGTCCGGCCGCATGAGCAGCAGCCGGGTGAACTGGCGGCCGATCAACCCGGTCGCACCCGTCACCAAGAACGTCGCCATCTCCATCACCCTCCGCCGTACAACGCTGGACCCTTGCCGCATTCTGCTGCATGGAAGCCGCGCTGACCACAGCGCGCCCGAGTGATGTTACTCGCTAGTAACTTGTGGCGAAACCCGGGTCCGGCAGGTCGGAGGCACCTTTTCCGGCGACGGTGTCCCGATGAGCGGCACGAAGTGACCGTTCGCGACACCCGCCGCATGGTGCGAACGGTCCCCTCGCACCACGTGAACTGCACGCCGTTGCTTGCCACGTAGGAGAAAAAGGCAGAAAAACCGGTGCCCCGGCGAAATCCCGCCGGGGCACCCTCGTCGAATAGCGTCGAATAGCGTCGAATAGCACGGTCGAAAAACGCGGTGAAAAACTCGGTGAAAAACTCGGTGAAAAGGATCAGACCGGATCCGCGATGACGACCCGGTTCTCCTCGTACCCGTCGATCCCGCCGACCCACCGGCCGCCACAGGTCACGAGCACCACCCGGTGCGGCCCCGCCTGCCCGAAGAGATCGTCGGCGCGGGCCGGCAGATCGTCTTTGTGCACGGTGACCAGCTGCGAGATCCGGTATTTCGAGGTCTTCCCCGAACTGTCCACAATGGTCACTTCGCCGCCGATGCGCTCGTTCCACAGTTCGGCGAACGGCCCCGTCGCGCCCTTCCAGTTCACGTGCCCCGCGAAGACGCTGGCGCCGCTCACCGCGTCGAGCGCGGCGCCCCACCAGGCCGCCTGCCCGATGTCCGAGGGCACCGGCAGCGTGTTGCCCGGCCCGAGGCCCTGGCGCACCATCGCGGCCGTCCCGCCGCCCGGCAGCCGGAGCGTGCCCGGCTTCTGCGGCGCGAGCGGGGGCTGCTTGTGCTCCACCGGCGCGGCGGGGGGTGGCCCGGCCGGCGCGGTGGACGACGGTGGTGGAGGTGGCGCCGAAGACGGCGCCTCCGAAGGCGCAGCCGGCCGCAAACCCGCGAGGGCGGCGGGGGCCGGCTGAGCACTCCCGGCCACCACCGCCATCGGGGGTGCGCTGATCACGACGGTGGCGAGCTCCACCACGAGAACGCTCGCCGCGCCGAGGACGAAACCGGTGATCAACCGGCTCTTGCGTGCCATACCCGTTCCGCTCTCACTACCTCCGGGACGCGCGCCGCGCGGCGAACCCGACCAGACCCGAACCGACGAGCGCGAGCACCGCGAGGCCGATCAGCCCCGGCGCGGAGAAGCTCGTCTCGACGGCACCCTTCGCCATCGCCACCGGCTGGTCGCCCGCGGGGATCGCGTGGGGGACCTCGTTCGGCGTGTTGGCGACGGTGAGCGCCAGTGTGTCGGCCGGCTTCAGCGAGCCGCACACCGAGGGCGGGTTCTTCGGGTCGAACGCGTTCTCGTAGCCCGGCGGTGCGTTGACCTCGACGACGCAGATGTCCTGCGGCGCCAGCAGGTTGTCCACGGTCACCGCACCGGTGTCGCCGGCGGTCGTGACGACCACGGGCCGGCCGTCGGGGCCGTTGAGCGGCTTGCCGTCCTGCCCGGTGGCGGCGGTCTTCTTGTCCTTGCCGGTGATCCGCAGCGTCGCGCCGCCGATGCCCTTGCCGGTCTTCGCGTCGGTCTTGGTCACCTGGACCTTGCCCGGCTTCGCGACGGCGACGACGCCTTCCGCCGTCAGCGTCTTCTCGCCGCCGGTGGACACCACGTTCTGGATGCCGGTGTTCACCGGTTTCTGAACGTACGGCCGGTCGGCCGGGGCCGAGAGCGACGTCGCGAGCTTCGGCTGGTCACCGGTCGGCGTGAGCTTCACCGAGATCGTGCCGTCAGCGCCCGTCTTGAGCGTGGTCTCCGTCTGCGCGCCCTGGACGGTGGCGCTGCCGCCGGCCGTGTCGGTGGCCTGGGCGTCGTCCTGCGAGTCGGAGTCGGTGCCGGTGGTCAGCGTCGCGTCGGTGGCGTCGAGCTTGACCGCGACGTCCGGGACGCCGGTGCCCTTGGCGTTCTTCACGGTGACCGTCCAGGTCGCCGCGGCGCCGAGGTGCTGGTCTTCCTTCGGCGGCGTGACCGAGGCGGTCCACGGGCCGCGGTTGGCCTCGGCGTCGGTGGTCAGCTTGGCGACGTCGTCGTACGCCGTGGGGGCCTTGTCCTTCAGCCCCTGCAGGTGCATGTCGATGTCGTAGCCGATCTTGTCCGCGGGCAGCGCCTCGTTGAGGTCGTCGTGCCCGGGCCGCGGCGCGGAGGTCCACGAGTGCAACAGGTGCGCGAGCGCGGCGGCGATGTTCGCGTCCTTGGTGTCGCCGTAGCGCAGCAGCAGGTACGAGATGTTGGCCGCCTTGTCGGCGGGGATCTCGTCGCCCCACTTGGTGAGCAGCTTGTCGCCGGGCTTGTACGTCTCGTTCGAGTCCGGTGCCTTCAGCTGGAAGCTGACGCAGAACACCTGCTTGCCGGCGACGAGGTAGGACCCGAGCCAGTTGCCGCTGTGGTCCTTGTTGTCGAACCGCTGGGCCGGGACCTCGACCCCGATGCCCTGCTGGGTCGCGGCGTCGGCGGCGGTCGGGCCGAGTGCGGTGAGGGAGAGTGCGCCGAGCACGGCCGTGGCGACCAGACCGGCGGCCGCGCGCAGGCGAGCGCGCGGGCGTGAAGACCACCCCATGGTGTGTTGACTCCTTCAACAGGCTCTGCCGTGACGCCTCTGCGTCGACGCAGGTCACCCGATCGAACAACTCCCCGACACGCCTTCGGTCACATTCCGAACACGCGAAGTGAAGGTTCGCGGCTGATCACCCGGATTGTCTAGGGGCCATCGGGTGACCTGCGGTGAACGGGTCGTGATCTCAGTCGCATACGGTGTAGCCCGGCGCGGGTCCGGTCCCCTGATCAGACAAAAGGGTAAAGTCTTCTTTACTCGACGGTCTCGACGGGAACCAGCAGGCCCGAGCGGTCGTTGAACCCCATGCAAGGTGCCAGCAGATCCAGGAGGATCAGGTGCGTTCCAGTAGCAACCCGGCGTTCCGCAACCTGTCCCGCGGTTCGACCGCTTCAGGGCAGTACGGGCCGAACGTGGGCTTCGACCAGCGGCCCTACGGCACTCCGCAGGGCCAGGGCGGTGTGCCCGGCTACGGTCCCGGGCAGATGGCCGCCGGTTCCGCCGACCGTCCGATGACGGTCGACGACGTCGTCATCAAGACCGGTCTTTCGCTGGGCACCGCGCTGGTGTTCGGCGTTCTCACGGCGATCTGGGCCCAGAACCAGCTCGTCACCGACTCGCTCGGCCGCGTCACCGGGATGAGCGGGGCGCTGCTCGGCGCTCTGTTCGGCGGCCTGATCGTGGGCCTGGTCCTCTCGCTCGTGATCATCTTCGGGCAGAAGGCGAGCGGTCCGCTCACGCTGGCCTACTCGGCCGCCGAGGGCATTTTCCTCGGCGCGCTCAGCGGGCTGTTCGAGCTCGTCTACCCGGGGATCGCGCTGCAGGCGCTGATCGGCACGGCGGGTGTGTTCATCGCGATGCTGGTGGTCTACAAGACCGGCGCCGTGAAGGTCACGCCGAAGCTGACCAAGTGGATCGTCGGGGCCGTGGGCGGCGTCGTGATCCTGATGCTGGTCAACCTGGTCACCGCGCTGTTCTTCGGCTTCAACCCGCTGCGCGACGGCAGCCCGATCGCGATCATCTTCAGCCTGGTGGTCATCGGCATCGCCGCGTTCAGCTTCCTGCTCGACTTCGACCAGGCCGACCGCATGATCCGGTCGGGGATGCCGGCCAAGTGGGCGTGGTTCGCGGCCTTCGGTCTCATGACCACGCTGGTGTGGCTGTACCTCGAGATCCTGCGGCTGTTGTCCTACCTACGCGACTAGTGCTCGCGTAGGAATCCCGAGAAGGCGCTCCGTGTACTACGGGGCGCCTTTTCTGTGTACACGTTCTGTACGCGGGGAAATCGCTCTTCGCGCGACGGAGCGCGTACGCAGAGTGCTTGTGCGAGGCCAATTCCCGGCCGCAACAGTGCAGGTGGAGGACTTTCCGCGGGCGCGTGGAGAATGCGAAAAGTCGTCTACGTCGTGCTTCGGGCGAAATCGATGGCTTTTTGTCGGTGGCGTCCTCTAGCCTCGACGACGTCGCGCAAGGGGGACCCAATCTGGGGCTTGCGTGACCTTTTGCTCTCGAACTTGCTCTCGATCGATGGGGATGGTCCACCGCATGTCCGAACAACCGAGCCCGGCCGCGCCGGGCGCCGCCGGGCTCGACGACAAACTCGACCGCGGCGTGCTGAAGATCGCCTCCGTCGTGGTGCTCGGCGCCATCATGGCGATCCTCGACACCACGGTCGTCAACGTGGCGCTGCAGAAGCTCACGATCCAGTTCTCCACGTCGTTCGACACGATCCAGTGGGTCGCCACGGGCTACATGCTCGCGCTGGCCACGGTCATCCCGGTCACGGGCTGGGCCTCGGACCGCTTCGGCACGAAACGCTTGTACCTGCTGGCGATCGGTACGTTCCTCGTCGGTTCGATGCTCGCGGGGCTCGCGTGGAACGTCGAGTCGCTGATCATCTTCCGCGTCGTGCAGGGGCTCGGCGGCGGCATGCTGATGCCCGCGGGCATGACGATCCTGACGCGCACCGCGGGTCCGCAGCGCATCGGCCGCGTGATGTCCGTGCTCGGCGTGCCGATGCTGCTGGGCCCGATCTGCGGCCCGATCCTCGGCGGCTGGCTCGTCGACGCCGTGAGCTGGCGCTGGATCTTCTACATCAACGTGCCGATCGGCGTCATCGCGTTCGTGCTCGCGCTGCGCCTGCTGCCGAAGGACAAGGCGACGAAGTCGGGCCGCTTCGACTTCGCGGGGCTGCTGATGGTGTCGCCGGGCCTGGCGGCCCTGATCTTCGGCGTCTCGCGCATCCCGTCCACCGGCACGGTCACCGCGATCGAGGTGTGGCTGCCGGCGGTCGCGGGCATCGTGCTGCTGGTGAGCTTCGTGCTGCGCGCGCTGCGGGTGGCGGACCCGTTGATGGACCTGAGCCTGTTCCACAACCGGACGTTCTCGGTCTCGATGATCACGCTTTCGGTGTTCTGCATGGGCTTCTTCGGCGCGATGCTGCTGCTGCCCACGTACTTCACCCTGGTGCGCGGCGAATCCGCGCTGCACGCCGGCCTGCTGCTCGCACCGCAGGGCTTCGGCGCGATGATCGCGATGCCGATCGCGGGCCGTTTGTTCGACAAGCTCGCGGCCCGCCGCATCGTGCTGCCGGGCCTGGCGCTGATCGTGGTGGGCATGGTGCCGTTCACGCAGGTCACGTCGACCACGCCGTACGCGCTGCTGCTGTCCGCCGCGTTCGTCATGGGCCTCGGCATGGGCTGCACGATGATGCCGATCACGTCAGCCGCCCTGCAGACGTTGCGCTCCGAGGACATGGCCAAGGCCTCGACCACCACGAGCATCCTGCAGCAGACGTCGGGCGCCATCGGCTCCGCGATCATGTCCATCGTGCTGGCCGCCCTGCTCGGCTCCCGCTTCGGCGTCCCGACGAGCCAAGGCCAGCTGGCGGCCACGGTGGCCACCCTGAACCCCGCCACGCACACCGCCGCGTCCGCCGTCGCCGCCGGCGCCTTCGCGACGCCCTTCCTGATCGCCACGGTGATCCTCGCGCTCTGCCTGGTGCCCGCCGCCTTCCTGCCGAACAAGCGCTTCATCCCGACAGTCCCTTCGTCGGGCTCGGACGACGCGGTGGCCCCGGTCCCGGCGGCGCCGTTGCACTGACTGGGTTTGCTTCAGGGGAGAGGCCGCCCGCAACCAAGGTCGCGGGCGGCCCTTCTTCCGTACCTACCTCAAGAAAGCGGCCTACTTCAGGAAAGACGCTCCAGCACCATCGCCATCCCCTGCCCGCCACCAACACACATCGTCTCCAGCCCGAACTGCTTGTCGTGGTGCTGCAGCGAGTTGATCAACGTCGACGTGATCCGCGCCCCCGTCATGCCGAACGGGTGGCCGACCGCGATGGCGCCGCCGTTGACGTTGAGGCGGTCGAGGTCGATGCCGAGGTCGCGGTAAGACGGGATGACCTGCGCGGCGAACGCCTCGTTGATCTCGACGAGGTCGATGTCCGAAATGGACAGACCCGCGCGAGACAGCGCCTGCTTCGAAGCCTCGACCGGTCCGTAGCCCATGATCTCCGGCGACAGGCCCGTGACGCCCGTCGACACGATGCGGGCCAGCGGCGTGAGGCCGAGCTCGCGCGCCTTGGTGTCGGACATGACGATCACGGCGGCGGCGCCGTCGTTGAGCGGGCAGCAGTTGCCGGCGGTGATGCGGCCGTCGGGGCGGAACACGGGCTTCAGGCCGGACACGCCTTCGATGGTCACGCCGGCGCGCGGGCCGTCGTCCTTGGACACGACGGTGCCGTCGGGCAGCGTGACCGGCGTGATGTCCTTGGCCCAGAAGCCGTCGGCGATCGCCTTCTCCGCGAGGTTCTGCGAGCGCACGCCGAACTCGTCCATGTCCTCGCGCGTGATGCCCTTGAGCCGCGCCAGGTTCTCGGCGGTCTGGCCCATGGCGATGTAGACGTCGGGCACAGTGCCCTCACCGCGCGGATCGGTCCAGGTGTCCGTGCCCGACGAAGCGGTCGCCACGGTGCGGGCCTCGGCGTCGGCGAAGAGCGGGTTGTGCGTGTCGGGCCAGGAGTCCGAGCTGCCCTTCGCGAAGCGCGACACGGCCTCGACGCCCGCGGAGATGAAGACGTCACCCTCGCCGGCCTTGATCGCGTGCATCGCCATGCGGGTGGTCTGGAGGCTGGAGGAGCAGTACCGGGTGATCGTGCAGCCGGGCAGGTGGTCGTAGCCGAGCTCGACAGCCACCGCGCGGCCCATGTTGAAGCCGGACTCGCCGCCGGGCAGACCACAGCCGAGCATCAGGTCGTCGATGTCGGCGGGGTCCAGCTGCGGCACCTTGTCGAGCGCCGCCCGGATCATCTGCACGGCGAGGTCGTCGGGGCGCATGCTGACCAGCGAGCCCTTGGCGGCACGGCCGATCGGGGAGCGGGCGGTGGAGACGATGACGGCTTCGGGCATGGCGTGACACTTCCTCGGGTCGGTGACAACGGCGGGCGCTAAGCGGTTGCTCACCATAGTGCCGCCTGTCCCGTCTCCCGCAAAGCCCAACGCGACGCGGACCACTATCGGGCGCCGGCAGGACCTCCGCCGTGACCGTGCACCTCCGCCCCGCCGAGGACGGCGACAGCTGGTTCTGGCCGAACGTCGACCTGGACCTCTCCGGTGCGAAGCTCGTCGACCTGTCGCTGAAGTACTGCCGGGTCCGGTCGGCGGTGTTCGCCGAGGTGGAGTTCGCCGGGACCACGACGTTCCGCTACACCAGCTTCGCGACCAAGGCCGATCTCACCGGGGCGACGTTCGCCGAGCCGCCCGGCGTCGAGGGGATCGAGCTGCCGCCCGGAACGCCCATGCCGGGCGGGACTGCCACCTTGGAGTCGAGCCGTTCCGCCTGAGTGGACAGCGCCGCAGGTCCAGCGTTTAGGCTGGGCTCGCCGCCGAGATCCGGCGCGGAAGGGCAGGAGCGCAGTCGTGGAGTACGCCGAGCACATCGTCGACCTCGTGGGGAACACCCCGCTGGTCAAGCTGAACTCCCTCACCAAGGGGCTCAAGCCGCTGGTGCTCGCGAAGGTCGAGTACGTGAACCCGGGCGGCAGCGTGAAGGACCGCATCGCGCTGCGGATGATCGAGGCCGCCGAGGCGTCGGGCGCCCTCAAGCCAGGCGGCACGATCGTGGAGCCGACGTCGGGCAACACCGGTGTGGGCCTGGCGATGGTCGCGCAGCGCAAGGGTTACAAGTGCGTGTTCGTCTGCCCGGACAAGGTGAGCGAGGACAAGCGCAACGTCCTGCGCGCGTACGGCGCCCGCGTCGTCGTGTGCCCGACGGCCGTCGCGCCCGAGCACCCCGACTCCTACTACAACGTGTCCGACCGCCTCGTCCGCGAGATCGACGGCGCCTGGAAGCCGAACCAGTACGCCAACCCCGCGAACCCCGAGAGCCACTACCTCTCCACCGGCCCCGAGATCTGGCGCCAGACCGAGGGCAAGGTGACGCACTTCGTCGCCGGCGTCGGCACCGGCGGCACGATCTCCGGCACCGGCCGCTTCCTCAAGGAGGCCAGCGACGGCCGCGTGCAGGTCGTCGGCGCCGACCCCGAGGGCTCCGTCTACTCCGGCGGCAGCGGGCGCCCGTACCTGGTCGAGGGCGTGGGCGAGGACTTCTGGCCCGAGACCTACGACCGCGGCATCGCCGACCGGATCATCCCGATCTCCGACGCGCACTCGTTCGACATCACCCGCCGCCTCGCGGTGGAAGAGGGCCTGCTGGTCGGCGGCTCGTGCGGCATGGCCGTCGCCGCCGCGCTGAAGCTCGCCGAGGGCCTGACCGAGGACGACGTCGTGGTGGTCCTCCTGCCCGACGGCGGCCGCGGCTACCTCACCAAGGTTTTCAACGACGACTGGATGTCGTCCTACGGCTTCCTCCCGCCCGACTCCTCGGGCGCGACGGTGGGCGATGTGCTCACCAAGAAGAGTGGCTCCCTGCCCAGCCTCGTGCACACGCACCCGAACGAGACCGTGGCGGAGGCCGTCGCGATCCTGTCGGAGTTCGGCGTGAGCCAGATGCCCGTGGTCAGCGCGGAGCCGCCGGTCATGGCCGCCGAGGTGGTGGGCGCTGTCAACGAGCGCGACCTGCTCGACGCGCTGTTCACCGGCAAGGCCCAGCTCGCGGACAAGCTCGAGACGCACATGTCGCCGCCGCTGCCGACGATCGGTGCCGGCGAACAGGTCAGCTCCGCGATGAAGGCGCTCGAGGGCGCGGACGGCGCGTTGGTCTTGATCGACGGCAAGCCCGCAGGGGTCGTCACCAGGCACGATCTGCTCGGGTTCCTCGCGGGGCGCTAGCTGACGACACTGCGCTGTTGGTCACCGATCCGATCACAGCCACGGCGGGAGTGTTGCCAGACCCGGCAGCGTCCGGTTAACTTCCCGCCTACTTCTGGTCGGATCGGTAAAACGGCAAAGCGGGCCGGGGCGTTCCGAGCGCCCTGCCCCGCTATCCGATAGCGTGGGCGCGATAGAACTTTTTCGCGTCCTCGTCAAGGGGGTTCAAGACCCACATGAGTGCTCCGCAGCCACCGAACCAGCCCGGGGACGGCGGCGAGCAGCCGCCGCAGGGCCCACCGAGTGGTCCCACACCTCAGCAGGACAGTCCTTTCGGCGCGTCGGAGCCGACCCAGGTGGTCCAGCCGGGCCAGCCGTACCCGTCGGCCCCGTCTTCGGGCGATGGCGGACTGTTCGGCGAAGCCCCCGAGCCCACGCAGGTCGTGCGGCCCGGTGACGCGAACATCGGCGGCGAAAGCCACTTCGGCGCCGAGTCGACGCAGCTCGTCCCGCCCGGCTCGCAGCCGCCGGCCATCCCGTACTCCCCGCCGCCGAGCGCGGCCGACAACCCCGCTGCCATGGGCGGCGGGTTCGGCCAGCAGGGCTTCGGGGGACAGCCCGGTGCTCCGGGTGCTCCTGGTGGCTTCGGTCAGCCGGGCCAGCCGCAGGGCTTCGGCGCCCCGGGCGGGTTCGACCAGGGCCAGGGTGCCTTCGGTGCCCCGCCGCAGGGCGGTTTCGGTCAGCCGGGTCAGTCCGGGCAGCCGGGTCAGCCGGGCGGTTTCGGAGCGCCGCCGGCCTTCGGTGCCCCGCCTGTCGCGTCCGGTGGCGGCAACAGCATGTACGGCTTCATCGCCGGTGGCGTCGTGGCGCTGCTGGGTGTGCTGTCGCTGATCTGGTCGTTCCTCTACATGGGCGACGCGAGCGACTACTCGTCCAGCCTCGACCAGGCCCGCCAGTCGGCCGGTGACGCGAAGGTCGACGAGCTGCTGGGCCAGTCCGGCCTCGCTTCGCCGGGCGCCATCTGGTTCTACGTGATCATGGTCCTGGTCGGCGCGGTCGTCTCCATCGCGGGCGGCGCCGGGCTCATCCTGGCCGGCCGCCTCGGCGGGATCAAGAAGATCGTGCCGATCGTGGTCGCCGTGGGCGGCGTGCTGCTGGGCGTCTTCGGCGTTCTGCTCATCGCCGGCTCCACGCCGAACCAGGAGGTCCTCGACCAGGCCGGCGGCAACGCCGCCGACAGCATCGGCATGCCGACGCTCATCTTCGGCATCCTGATCTTCATCGTCGGGCTCCTCGGCCTGATCCCGCCCACCGCCCAGTTCGTCGGCCTCGGCGGCGGCACCCCGGGCGGCGCGGGCGGCTTCGGTGGCCCCGCGGGTGGCGCTGGTGGCTTCGGCCAGCCGGGTCCCTTCGGCCAGCCGCAGCAGGGCTTCGGCCAGCCGGGCCCCTTCGGCCAGCCGGGTCAGCCCGGTCAGCCGGGTCAGCCTGGCTTCGGCCAGCCCGGCGAGCAGCCCCCGTTCGGCCAGCCCGGCTTCGGCCAGCAGCCCAACCCGAGCAGCGGCGGCTTCCCCCAGCCCGGCGGCTACGGTCAGCCCCCGCAGCCCGGCTACGGCCAGCCCGGCGAACAGCCCGGCAGCGGCGGTTTCCCGCAGCCGGGCCAGCCCCAGCCCGGCCAGCCCCAGCCCGGTTACGGCCAGCAGCCCCCTCCGGGCTACGGCCCGCCCCCCGGCTACGGCCAGCCCCAGCCGGGTCAGCAGCCGCCCCCGGGCTACGGCCCCCCGCCCGGGCAGCAGCCCCCGGGCTACGGTCAGCCGCCGCAGCAACAGCAGTGGTGACCAGCTGAGCTTGACGTGAAGGGCCCCTTCGGTGCATCGCATCGAAGGGGCCTTTTGCTGTCCGGCGGCTCTTCGGCTCTGCAACTGGCTCGACCCGCGCTCGCTTTCGCGCCGCCGCCGGGCAATCGCCGAGGCCTGTCCTCTCGCAGGTCGCACGGCGGCCCGCGCCGCCCGCGCCGCGCGGTGGCGGACGGCCGCACTTGGTTGGCGCGATCGACTTCGCAGGGCGGAGACCAGGCTGGGCATCCGCGCAGGGCTTGGCTCGACCCGTACTCGCCTTCGCGCCGCCACCCGGCAATCGCTGGGTCCGGTCCTCTGGCAGGTCGCACGGCGGCCCGCGCCGCGCGGTGGCGGACGGCCGCGTTTGGCTGGCGCAATCGACTTCGCAGGGCGGAGGACCAGGCTGGGCAACCGTGCGGGACTTGGCTTCCGTCGCGGCGCGGAACAGCGGTGAGCCGCGGAGTTTCGCCGGCCGCGATTCACGTCGCGGCGCGGAGGACGCGGCCGAGTCTCGCTCTTCGGGTTCGGATCGGCGATGAACCCCACCAGAAGGGGCGAGCCGCGAAGCGTTGCCGCCTGCAGTCGTCTCCGCGACCTTCACGCCTGAGCGGATTCCCGGCGAGGTTCGGGTTTGCGACCTCTGCCGCAGGCGGTGGCTCGCCACTCGCCTTGATGAACTGCCGGAAGTTGCCACCAGCCGTCGACCTTTCCTGACCGGAAGTCTGGTCGGCCTGCCGAATACCGCTCGGTATCGCGAACTGCACCGGCCGAAGCAGACCCGCCCCCAGTCTCCGCGGCCCATTTCCGCACTGTCGGCACTTCTCCCGTTGCGCTCCGGCAGCGTGGAGCCGCAACACAGCGCCCGGTCACCCGTACAGCCGATCTTTGCGAAAAATTGAGAAATGCTGTTTTTCAGTAACGCTTCACCCTTCTGATCTTGACCCATTACCCGACCTGGGCGGAACGGGCACTGGTTCTTCATCGCTTCACCATTTCTCGTCCATGATCGCGATTTCCGGGCTAGGGTGAGCCGTTCGTTTTCGCCTTCGGCCCGAGGGGGAGCAGAGTTGAGCGGCCCGTACGGATCTCCAGCGCAGCAGCGGTCAGGTCCCGCGCACGGGGAACCGCCTGCGCGGCGCGGCCGGCCGTCCGGGGCGACGGCGTTGGTCGCGGCGCTGCTGGGGCTCGTGGCGGCCGGGGCGGCGGGCTACTTGCCGGCGACGTTGTTCATCGACATCCCTTCGGGGTTCAGCCTCGGCGACCTTCCCGTGTGGACACTCGTGGATCTCGGCGGCTACCTGGGTGCCGGTCTCTTCCTGCTCGTCGGCGCGCTCGCCACGATCTTCCGCGCCACCGCCGGCGCCGTGCTGCTGATCCTCGGCGCGGTGATCGCCATCGGCGCGATCCTGCTGGAGCCGACGCTCGGCAACGGCGGCTACGCGGCCTACTTCGAGGTCGTGTTCGCGCTGAACGGCTTCGCGGCCGTCGACCGGGCGGTGCTGGTGGTGCTGGCGCCGCTCGTGCTGGTGCTGGCCGCGCTGCGCCCGACGTTCTCGTATCTCAGGTACCGGGCGTACGTGCCCGGGCAGTGGTGATTTTCGCCCCGGAAACGTCTCCGGCCTGGCACGATACGGGGACATCTCCCCGCAGCCGGTGGGGGCCGGATTCCCGAGGACTTCCGTGAGCTATCCCCAGAACCCCGGCCAGGGGCAGAATCCGCAGCAGCCGTACGGTCAGCAGCCCTCCGGCCCACAGCCCGTCCCCGGCCAGCAGCCCAACGGTCAGCCGTACCCGGGCCAGCAGCCGGCGCCCTACTCCGGTCCGCAGCCGATGCCGGGGCAGCCGTACCCGGGCCAGCAGCCCGTGCCCGGCCAGTACCCCCAGCAGTACGGCCAGCCGAGCCAGCCGTTCCCCGCGTACCCGGGCGGTCCGGGTGTGCTCCAGCAGAAGCCGGGCGGCGGAACCGCGATCACCGCGGCCGTGCTGGCGATCCTGGGTGGCATCGTCGCGCTGATCGGGGTGATCGGCTCGATCATCGGGCTTTCGGCGCTGCACGGTGCCGAGGTGCTCTTCATCGTCTCGCTGGTCGTCGATCTCGCGCTCGCCGGTCTGCTGCTCTACGGCGCCATCGCGCTGATCATGCACAAGCCGGCGGGCCGGATGTGCGTGATCATCGGCTGCGGCGTCTCGATCGCGTTCTCCGTGATCTCGTTGATCCTGACCGCGACCGGCGCCACCGCTCTAGGTTCGTCGGCCGAGTTCCTGGGCTACGGCGTCGCGAGCGGCATCGTCGCGCTCATCCCGCCGGTGGCCACGCTGGTCCTGGCGATCGTGAAGCCCACCCAGCTCTGGGTCGGGCTCGGCGCGCCGGCGCAGCCGCAGTACCCGGGCACCTACCCTCCGCAACAAGGCTGGTGACGGACCGGTCCCGCCAGGCGCAATCGCCGCCGGGTGGGACCGCACCGGCGGGACCTGCGATGACAGGTGGCAGCAGGCGTGAATTCCATCCCACCTGGCGGGATTGTCGGTACCGGGCCGTACCCTGGAACCATGGTCGACGACTACTCCGTGCTGGGCTTCGAAACACGCGCCATCCACGCCGGGCAGCAGCCCGATCCGCGGACGGGCGCCGTCATCGTGCCTATTTACCAGACGTCGACCTACGCGCAGGACGGTGTCGGCGGCACCCGTGAGGGTGACTACGAGTACTCGCGCACGGCGAACCCCACGCGCACCGCGCTGGAGCAGGCCTTGGCCTCGCTGGAGGGCGCTCGGCACGCGCTGGCGTTCGCGTCCGGCATGGCGGCGTCCGATGCGGTGCTGCGCACGACCCTGCGCCCGGGCGACCACCTGGTGCTGGGCAACGACGCGTACGGCGGCACGTTCCGCCTGATCGACAAGGTGCTGAGCCTCTGGGGCATCGAGCACACTGTCGCCAACCTCGCGAACGTCGACGAGGTCCGCGCCGCCTTGCGGCCCGAGACCAAGCTGATCTGGTGCGAGACGCCCACCAACCCGCTGCTCGGCATCGCCGACATCGCGGCCCTGGCCGGCGTGGCCCACGACGCGGGCGCGCGCCTGGTCGTCGACAACACCTTCGCCACGCCGTACCTGCAGACGCCGCTGGCCCTCGGCGCCGACATCGTGGTCCACTCCACGACCAAGTACCTCGGCGGCCACTCCGACGTCGTCGGCGGCGCCGTGCTGACCAACGAGGACGAGGTCCGCGAGCAGCTCTTCTACCTCCGCAACGCCGCCGGCGCCGTCCCCGGCCCCTTCGACGCGTGGCTCACCCTGCGCGGCCTGAAGACGCTGGCCCTGCGCATGGAGCGGCACAGCGACAACGCCGAGCTGATCGTGCAGACGCTCGCCAAGCACCCGAAGGTCTCGAAGGTCTACTACCCGGGCCTGCCCGAGCACCCCGGCCACGAGGTCGCGGCCAAGCAGATGCGCCGCTTCGGTGGCATGGTGTCCTTCCGCCACGCCGACGGCGAGCAGGCCGCGCTGGACGTCGCGTCGCGCACCGAGCTCTTCATCCTGGCCGAGTCCCTGGGTGGCATCGAGTCCCTCATCGAGCACCCGGGCCGCATGACCCACGCCTCCACGGCGGGCTCCACGCTCCAGGTCCCGGCCGACCTGCTCCGCCTCTCCGTCGGCATCGAGGACGGCACCGACCTGGTCGCCGACCTCACGGCTGCGCTGGGCTGAGCCTGTTCTTCAGGGAACCCCCGTGCCGGTCGGCGCGGGGGTTTTCTGCTGTGAGCAGGCAGTTCGAGGCCGGCGGCCTGCGTGCGGTCACTGGCATGGCGAACCTGCCCGTGTGCGAGGCCTGCTCGCCGCGCGACTGGCGGGGCCGGTCCGAGCGCTCTGCGTGGCGGTTCGTCAAAAAATGTGCTGACGATCAGGCTGCCTCGGTGCCCGATCGAACCCGCGCGTACGCGAGAACCCCGCGCCGATCATCGGCCACGGGGTTCGGGATTGGGCAGGTCTGGACCGGTCAGGGCCGGTAGCTGCTCGGCTGCGGACCTGCCGTGTGCAGGGAGTGGTGGACCGCCTCCTGCTGCTCGGCGGGCGCGGCCGGGAGCTCGGAGCCGTCGATGCAGCCGCCGACGAGCTCGACGTGGTTGTCGTGGCGGATGTACTGGGGGTGGGCGCCGCAGCCGGCCGCGTCGACGGTGAAGTAGGCGGCGCCGGTGAGGGCGACGGCGGAAGCGACGCCCAGCACAAGGGGCAGGACTCCGGCCGAACGGGTCGCGCTCGTCCCGCGAGCGGTCGTCGCGTTTTTCGCGCGGGCCATGGTCGCACTCCCTGATCACGTGAGGTTGCCGTTATCAGAGTACCGGTCCCGCGGCGGTGGCACCTCGGCCATCCGTCGGTGGCATCATCGCGACCTATGGAACTGGTCAGCATCGAGCGGATCGAGGAGGCGCGCAAGCTCCTCGAGGGCATCACCAGGGTGACCCCCATGGAACACGCCCGTGACCTGCGGCGCTTACACGGCGGCCCGGTCTACCTCAAGTGTGAAAACCTGCAGCGCACCGGCTCGTTCAAGATCCGCGGGGCCTACACCCGCATCCACGGCCTCACCCAAGAGGAACGCGCCCGCGGCGTCGTCGCGGCCAGCGCCGGCAACCACGCGCAGGGAGTGGCGCTGGCCTCGTCGCTGCTGGGGATCTCGTCGACGGTCTTCATGCCGCTGCGCGCGCCCCTGCCGAAGCTCGCGGCCACCCGCGGCTACGGCGCTGACGTGCACCTCCACGGCGCCGTCCTCGAAGAGACGCTGGCGGAGGCCATCGCGTTCTCCGAGCGCACCGGGGCGGTGTTCATCCACCCGTTCGACCACGTCGACGTGATCGCCGGGCAGGGCACCGTCGGCCTGGAGATCCTGGAGCAGGTGCCTGGCGTGAAAACCGTGCTCGTGGCCACGGGCGGTGGCGGCCTGGTCGGCGGCGTCGCGGCGGCGGTGAAGGGCCTGCGACCCGACATCCGCGTGGTAGGCGTGCAGGCCGAGGACGCCGCCGCGTACCCGCCTTCGCTGGCGGCCGGCTCGCCCGTGCGCCTTCGCGAGCTGCACACGATGGCCGACGGGATCGCCGTCGGCGAGCCGGGTCCGGTGAGCTACGCGCACGTTTCTTCGCTGGTCGACGACGTCGTCACGGTCAGCGAGGAGTCGCTGTCCCGCGCGGTGCTGCTGTGCCTCGAGCGGCGCAAGCTCGTCGTCGAGCCCGCCGGCGCCGCGACGGTTGCCGCGCTCATGCAGCACCCGGGCGCCTTCGAGCCGCCCGTGGTGGCGATCCTGTCGGGCGGCAACGTCGACCCCGTGCTGCTCCAGCAGATCATCCAGCACGGCATGACGGCCGGCGGCCGCTACCTCAAGCTCCACCTGCGCGTGCCCGACCGGCCCGGCTCGCTCGTCTCCGTGCTGACGTGCGTGAAGGAGCTCGGCGCCAACGTCCTCGACGTCGAGCACTCCCGCATCTCCGGCAGCCTCGCCCTCGGCGAGGTCGACGTGGCGCTCGCCCTCGAAACCCGTGGCCCCGAACACTGCAAGGCGGTCGAGGCCGCCCTCGCCGACGCCGGGTTCACCATCGTCCCGTGACCGTCCTCAGTGGACTGGTTGTTCCCCGGTGACCGCCGCCAACGCCAGCTCCCGTGCCGGCTCACCGACCTCGGGCACCTCGAACCGCCGCCCGCGGATGTGGCTCAGCAGCTCGGGGTCTGGCGCCACGGCGTGCTCCCGCAGGTAGTACGCGACGGCGCCGGGCCACACCCAGCTGCCATCGGTCCGGAAGGTCAACGGCACAGCGTCTACGCGCCCCGGATCGAACGCGTCGACGTCGAAACTCCGCGACGCCAACACGGCTGGCGCGGATTCGAGGTAGGCCAGCACCCGCTCGCGCTCCGCCTCGGGCAGCGCCTCTCGCTCCACCACGGGCCGCCCGGCCTCGTCGAGGCCGTCGTACACCCGCGGCGTCCGCATCTCGGCCGCGGTCGTCGCCGGCGGATCCGCGACGCCGGGCTCAACCGGCGCGACGGGGCCGGCCGCTTCCTCCGCGGGTGCCGCGGGGGAAGCGCCACCTTCCGGTGCCGGCGCGGCAATGCCCTCTAGCGGCGCGACGGTTGCTGCCTCGGCCGCCGGTACGGGCGCGGTCGCGTCCTGCTGCTGAGTTGCGGGCGTAGCGCCCGCGTCCGGTGCCGGTTCAGTGCCGCCCTCTGTCGGTATGGCGGCTGCCACGCCGATCGTTTCTCGCGGCTGAGCCGTGGGTGTGCCACCGCTCGCCGGCGCCGCGACGGCGGTGTTCTCCTGAGGCGAGGCGGGGGCTGCGTTTCCGTCCGTCGGCGCCGAAGTGGCGAGATCCTGTCTCGGCGCGGCAGGTGCGGCGGTGTGAGACGCCGGCACAACGGGCGGTGGCGCTGCGCTCTGCGGTGCTGCGGTGCCTTCTTGCGCAGCTGCCGTGCGCTCGTCCGCCGGCACTGGAGCGGTGTCGTTTGTGACGCCGCTCGCCGGCGCTGCGGTGGCGTTGACCTGCGGTGCGGCGGGCGCGTCGGCGTGGGGTGTCGGCGCAACGGGAGGAGGCATAGCGGCCGGGCTGGGCTGCGGAGCCACCGCGCGGTCGGGCGGCGGAGGTGGTGTGTCAGGCGACCACGGTGCCGGAAGGGGCGGCAGCCCCGCGCGCGTCCGCAGCCAAGGCGGGATGAAGGCCTCCGAGCGCGGGAAGAACCGCAGCTCGTCCTGGAAGCCGAGTTGCGGGGGCGGCCGGCGCCAGATCGGCTCGACGTCCGGGCGGAAGTCGAGGCGGGGTGGCTGCCGGGGGGTGAACAGGAGCGTCGCGCTGAGCCAGGTGCCGCGGCCGCGGCGGTACATGCCGCCGCGGAGGACGGCGAGGAGGCGGACGGCCTCGGGGTGCGGGCGGGCCGGGTAGTCGCGCCCGTCCGGGGCCGTGGTGAACACGTCGGCCTCGACGTGCCGCCCCACGGCCCGGTACTCGACCCGCAGCTGCCGCCACCCGGGCGGCACGGCAGAGCCGCAGGCCTGCCCGATCCGCTGGACGAGGTCCTGCTGCTGGGCTGGGCTCAGGGGTGCCGGCGGTTGGCTCAATGCGTCTCCCCGCGGTGGTGTCAGTTGCCGGCGGCGGCGAGCCGCTCGCGGAACCAGTCGGGCATGAACTCCTCGGTGCGGGGGAACCGCTCCTGCTCGATCGCGAACTGCTGCGCGGCCGGGTACGGGTCGAAGTCCGGCTCGTTGCGCCAGTTGTACTGGATCGTGAACCGGCTCGGCGGCTCGATGCCGAAGCGCGCGGAGAACCACGTCCCCTCGCCCTCGGTGTACATCCCGCCGCGCAGGCGCTGGAACATCTTCCAGACGTCCACCGGCGGGTCCCACGGGCGGAACGTGCCACTGGGGTCCTTCACGCCGACGGCGACGTCGACGTTGCGGCCGACCATGCGGTAGTCGATCATCACCTGCTGCCAGCCCGGCGGCAGGGCTTCGACCACGGCCGTGGTGATCTCACCCAGCAGCTCGTTCTGCTGGATCGGGTCCAGCTCCGGCCACTTGAACGGCATCGGTCGTGTCCTCCTGATCGTTCGGACTTTTCGGGCGGGGCCCATCATGGCACGGGCCCCGCGGTCACTCCTGGGCCCGCAGGCGGTCCTGCTCGCCGCCCTCGTCGAGCAGCTTCCGCAGCCACGCCGGCACGTGCTCGTCGTCGCGCGGGTAGGCCTCCAGATCACGCGTGAACGCGCTGGGGTGCAAGGGCGGCCACCAGTTCGGGTCGCCGTCGAGGTCGTAGGTGAACTCCGGCGACGAATCCGGGCGCAGCACGACCTTCGCGGAGAACCACGTGCCACGGCCGGGTTCGTACATCTCGTCGCGCAGCGCGCGGAACGCGGCTTTGGCGGGCGCGGGCAGCTCCATCGAGCCGGGGGAGCCGTCGCGCATCCGCACCTGCAGCGCGAAGTCGTTGGCCACCACGGTCGCCGACACCGTGAGCACGAGCTCCGCCCACCCGGGCGGCGCCGCGTTCCCCAGTGCCGTCGCGATTTCAGCGGGAACGGGATCGGTCACTGTACTGCCTGTTCTTTCCGAAGTTGATGTCCGCGGGGTTGTTCGGGAACTCGCGCTCCTTGGTCACGCGCGAGATCTCGACGGGTTTCCCGTTCTCCACGACGACGTGTCCGTTGGCGTCGGTCTTGTAAACCACTTCCTGCCAGCGCATGGTGACGCTCTCCGGCACGCCGTTGCTCTCGCCGTGCATCGCGACCTGGTAGTTCTGGATGTCCTGGCCTTCGGTGTTCGCGAACTTGCCGAGCTCGGTCTCCTGGTTGCGCCACGACGCTTCGTGGATCCAGCCGTCGCGGTAGTTGCCGCTGTTGGACGCCGCCATCTGCGGGTGCATGTTGACGTACTCACCCGGGCCGCCCATCTCGTTGGCCGCGAGGTGGCCACCCGCCCAGCGCACCTTCTCGTACTTGTCGCCGTACTCGGGGTGGTCGGCGAACGCCTCCTTGCCCTCGCCGCCGGAGCGGTTCTGCGAGTTGGTGTCGCGGAAGGTGTCGTTGCGGCCGTCGAAGATCGGGTCGCCCGTCATCGCGTCGGGCTTGCCGTTCTCGCCGATGTGGAAGGTCCACGACTTCGCCGAGTCGTGGAAGTTCGGCACGCGGTACTGCGCGCCCGGGATCAGCGGGTAGCGCAGGTCGGGGTTGTGGTTGGGCGACGACGTGCCGGACGTCGCCTCGACGTGCGTGACGTGGCCGTCGGCGTCGGTGTAGAACCGTGTGCTGGCACCGTTTTCGTAGGACACGTGGTACTCGGCGTTGCCCGCCAGCGGACGCTCGCCGTGCAGCGTCTGCGTCACGCCGTCCGGGTTCGGGTCGGCGTTGCTGGTCCGCGCGGGTACGTCGTCGATGTCGCGCGGCGAGTCGATGTCCGGGTGGCCGTCGCGGTGGCGCGGGCCGGCGAACTCGGAGTCGTCGGGCCGGTCCCAGTCCACGAACCGCCGGTCGAACTCCGGCGAGTCCGGGTTGTACGTGCGGGTCGTCGGAGGAAGGTCGAACTCCTCCTCGGGGATGTCCGCGGCGGCGTCGTCTCCCCGGGCGTGGGCGCTGTTGGCGTCGACGTCGTGCGGGTCGTGGTGGTGCGACTCGGGCGCGAATCCGTCCTGGCCGGCGTGGTGCGACGTGCCGTCCGGGTGGTGCACGGACCACTCGCCGTCCGGCGGGATCCGCGGCCGCATCCGGCCGTCCGGGCCGATCTCGTAGTCGGACGAGAAGACCCGGCCGTTCGAGTCGGTCCAGGCCGGTCTGGTCGGCGCCATGACGTCGGTGTCGAGCTCGCGCGAGAGCCGGTTGGCGAAGTCGTTGGAGCCGGCGTCGCAGCCGATCAGGCGGATGGGACGGCCGTCGTAGTCCGCGTTGTGGCGCAGGACGTCGGCGAACTCCTCCGGCGTGTAGTGCCGGTCGCCGATGCGCGCGTGCCCGTCGGCCGTCACATGCACGTCGACGGTGTAGCGCCCGTCCGGATCCGGCTGCACGCGGTGGGGGAGGTCGCCCAGGTCCGTGTCACCGCGGTGGTACGAGCTGCCCGCCGGCGTGCTTTCGGAGTGGTGCTGGTTGACCTCGTCCGGCGTCAGGGGTTCGTCGTCGTGGTGGTGCGGTCTGCCGTCGTGGTCGGGGTTGTCGTGGTGATCGGACGGGTCGTGGTCATCGGGATTGTCGTGATGGTCGGCGTTGTCGTGATGGTCGGGTGAGCCGTCGGTGTCGTGGTGAGGTGCCGTGTCGTCCGGCTCGTTGTGATGGGGAGCGCCGCCGTCCGGCTCGCCGTGGCGCGGGGTCCGGTCGCCGGGCTTGCCATCGGGAGTCCGATGTGGACTGTCGGCCTCCGGGCGGGTCGCCGTCGGCGAGCCACCACGCGCGACGGGCTCCGGCGCGTCACTCGGCCGCCGCGGCCCGCTCGCGGCCGGGTCGCCCGGGCGGCGCGGGCCGTCGGGGCCCTGGGGTGAGCGCGTGTTCGGGTCGCTGGGGCGGCGCGGTGACCCCGAGTCGGGTCGCCGCGACGAGGGCTCAGGACCCTCACCGGGTCGCCGTGACGAGGGCCCGCGATCGGGGCCGGTGCGAGGACCTGCGGGCTCCGGAGTGCGCGCGCCCGGGCTGCCCGGTGTGCCCGTCCAGCCGCCGCCGCTGCCGGGCCGAGCTGCCGGCGTGCCACCGGGACCGCCGCCCGACGGCGAACCCGCCGGCGCGCCACCACCCTGCGGCGGCATTCCACCGGCGACGGGCTGGTTCGGCGTGGTGGAGCCCGACGGGCTCCCGCCATCACCGGTGCGCGGAGCGGGTGCGCTGGGCGCCGGCTCGTCGACCTTCGGCGGCGCGTAGCCCGACGCCGAGGTCGAGCTGTCTCCCGAGCTTTGATGCGCGGACGGCGAGCTGCTCCCGGAAGAGCCGCCGCCGGAGTGTGTCGGCGCACCGCCGCCGGACCCGCCGGTGCTGTGGGGCGCGGAGCCGCCGGACGGCGAGCTGCCGGCGTGCGACGAGCTCGGCGCGTCACCGGTGTGGGCGCTCGGGGCGTCGCCCGTGTGCGAGGGCGCGGAACTGCCGCCACCGGACGGCGTAGAGCTGCCCGCGTGGCTCGGCGAGCTCGAGGACGAACCGGCGTGGCTCGGCGACCCACTACCGGACGGACCGCTGGTGCTGTGCGGCGCGGAGCCGCTGTGGGACGGGGAATCGCCGCTGAACGTCGATGCCGAGTTGTCGCCGCCGGCCCCGCCCGTGTTGCCGTCGTGGGTGCCGTTGCCCGTACTCCGGCGCGACGAGTCACCGGAAGAACCGTCCCTTGTGGAGGGACCACCGCCGTCCGGGCTCGACGACGCGGAGTCACCGTCACCGGAGTGCGAGCCGTCGGCGTCCGAGTCGCCGGAGTGCGAACTACCGGAATCCGAGTCGCCGGACCGCGAGCTGCCGGAGTCCGGCTCACCGGAGTGGGAACTGTCGGCGTCCGAGTCACCCGAATGCGAACTGCCCGAGCCATCCGGGCTGTCCGAACCCTCGCCGCCGGGCGAGTCCCCGTCACCGTCGGAACCGCTGTGGTGCGAACCACCGCCTGAGCCGCCACCGCCCGTGCGGTGCGCGAACCCGCCGGCCTTGATGTTCTTCGTGCTGATCACGTCGAGGCCCGTGACCTTGCCCGCCAGCTTGCCCAGGATCTTGATGATCTTCGTGAAGACGTCGGCCAGCTTGCCCAGCAGCGGCGACACCCGGCGCATCGTGTCGCACAGCTTGGTCAGCAGGCCGCTGATCTTCTCGCCCCACTTTGAGATCGCCGTGACGGCCTGCGCGACGACCAGTGGCGTGCCGAAGCCGAGGGAGAAGACCTCCTCCATCACCCACGAGATCAACTTGCCCACCAGGTCGGCGATCAGCTGCCGCACGGTCTCCCGCACGAACGACACGACCTGGCCCATGATCATCGTGACGGTGCCGATCGCGCTCGCCACCGTGGCGGCCCCGCCGAGGGCCTCCGCGCACTCCGCCGCGCCCTTGCGGTACGCGTCGGCCGCGTCGCCCGTCCACTCCGCGGTGCCGGTCTTGACCGCGTTGGTGTAGTCGGCCTGCCTGTCCTGCAACGCTTTCGCGACGTTGCCCCAAGTGTCCGCATAGGACTGGATCACGGGCGGGTTGCCCGCCACCGAGTCGAGCATGTCCTTCAGTGGCTGCACGTGCTCCATGAGGAACGACGCCACCGACGACATCAGGTAGCCGAACGGGTCGATCGCCGCGCCCGCGATCTCGCCCGCGAGGCTCAGCACCCCGAGGCCGCCGGAAACCCAGTCGCCGTCCTTGATGCCGTTGAACGCGTCCATCGCCGACTCGGCCACGCCGATGCCGGTGGCGTAGCCGTAGTCGCCGTTGCCCGCGGTGAGCGGCCCGGGGCCGTCGCCGTCCTGCTTCGCCTGGACGACGAGCGGGTTGCCGTCGGCCATCAGTCGGGGACCTTCGTGGAAGCGATGGCGTCGGTCGTGCCGGTTTCGTAGGTCTGGTACGCCTGCGCGGCGTTGCGGACCTTCTGCGCCTGCGCGTCCATCGCCGTCACGGTGTTCTGCAACGCGTTGATGCCGAACTCCTCCACCGGGTCGAGCATGGCCCGGAACGGCTGGCAGAGGATGCCGTACGCGTCGGTGGGCATGCTGACCTGGTTCGCGGCGTCGACGGCCTGCCGCAGCCCGTCGCTGATCCCGTCGAGCTGGCCCGCGTGCGCCTCGAGGTCGCTGCCGACCTCGTATCCCTTAGGTGCCATGGTGTTCATCCCCCAGGATGGCTGTGTAAGAAACCTGAATCAGGAGAGGATCGAGCCGCCGAAATCGTCGTCATCGTCGGACGTCTCGGTCCGGCGGCGACGCGGTGGTGGCGGAGGCGGGGCCTGCTGCCGCGGCGGCGCGGCCGGCGGCGGGGGAGGCGGGTCGGAATCCTCGGGCCCGAACCGGTGCACAGGTGCCGGCGGCGGCGGTGGCTCTTCCGGCGGCGGTGCGGGGAACGTGCTCTTCGCGTCTTCCACGAGCTTGTCGCCGGTGGCGTCGGTGCCCAGCGTCTCGCTCGCAACCTGTTGCAGCAGCTCGGGAATCCGCGCCTGCGCCTTCTGTACGAGCTGCATCACCTGTGCCGACACCTCGGCCATCCGTTTGCCGCCCGCGGACTCGGAGATCACCAGGTTCTTCAGCAGCCCCTTGGCATCCACGGTCACCTCGACCGAACCGTCCTTCGCCCGCTCGGTCACGGTCTGGCCCTGCATGCGGTCGGCCATCGCCTGGTAGCGCGCAGCCGTCTCCTGCAGCTGCCGCGTCCAGCCGTCCACCATCCGCTGACTGGCGTCGACGCCGTCCGACATCGGGCCCCCGTTCCTCTCGAGCCGACTTCCCCACAGTGACGGATCCGGCCCGCCCCAGGTTCCGGTGCCGTCCGAATTGATCCGATCGGCCCAGTTTGCCATCCGGGTCAACCGGTCTCACCGGCACCTGAATCGACTGTACGTGCCCGCGCCGACACAAAACGTGGCAAGCGGCCCGCCCGCGACTTTTTGTCGCGAACGGGCCGCTCGCACCACTCAATCCTTGACAACCACGCCGATCGAGGGTTTCCTGTGGCGCCGCAAGGGCGTCAGAGATTGCCCCGGCGCTCCTGCTCCCGCTCGATCGCCTCGAACAGCGCCTTGAAGTTCCCCTTCCCGAAGCCCAGCGAACCGTGCCGCTCGATGAGCTCGTAGAACACCGTGGGCCGGTCGCCGATCGGCTTCGTGAAGATCTGCAGCAGGTACCCGTCCTCGTCGCGGTCGACCAGAACCTTGTGCTCCTGCAACGTTTCGATCGAAACGCGCACCTCGCCGATCCGCGCGCGCAGCTCCGGGTCCTCGTAGTAGGAGTCAGGCGTGTCGAGGAATTCGACGCCCGCGGCCCGCATCGCGGTGATCGTCGCGATGATGTCGTTGGTGGCCAACGCGATGTGCTGGCAGCCGGCGCCCTCGTAGAACTCGAGGTACTCGTCGATCTGCGACTTCTTCTTCGCCACAGCGGGTTCGTTGAGCGGGAACTTCACGCGGTGGTTGCCGTTGGAAACGACCTTGCTCATCAGCGCCGAGTAGTCGGTGGCGATGTCGTCGCCGACGAACTCCGCCATGTTCACGAAGCCCATCACGCGGTGGTACCAGTCGACCCAGTAGTCCATCTTGCCGAGCTCGACGTTGCCCACGCAGTGGTCCACCGCCTGGAACAGCCGCTTTGGCGCACCTGCCGGCCGCGTCACCGTGCTCTCGCGCGCCTCGAACCCGGGCAGGTACACGCCGTCGTAGCGCGACCGGTCGATCAGCGAGTGGCGGGTTTCGCCGTATGTCGCGATCGCGGCCATCCGGACGGTGCCGTGCTCGTCGGAGACGTCGTGCGGCTCCTCGAGGATCGTCGCGCCCTGCGCGCGGGCGTGCGCCACGCACTTGTCCACATCGGTCGTCTCCAGCGCGAGGTCGCTCACGCCGTCGCCGTGGCGGCGGTGGTGGTCGAGCAGCGGTGAGTCCGGCCGCACGCCGCCGGTGATCACGAACCGCGCCGAGCCGGACTTGAGCACGAACGCCTTGCGGTCGAAGCGGCCCGTCTCCGGCCCGGAGTACGCGACGAGCTGCATGCCGAACGCGACCTGGTAGAACCACGCGGTCTGCGTCGCGTTGCCGGCGACGAAAACCACCGCGTCGAGTGCCTTGACCGGGAAAGGGTCTTTGCTGGCGTCGTGCTCGACGAGCCCCACGAGCTGACGGAGCTGGTCGAAGCTGACGTCGTCGAGTGCGCCCTGCGGATCCATGGTGTGGGTCATGCCCTGAAGCATGGTTGCGCCACGGCAAGATGAGCAACGGTCACCGAATTCGCTGGACAATGTGCCCAGCGGCAAGCCGTAAGCTGCGGTCAACGTGGACAACCTGCGCAGGGAGGAAACCGTGCTCGACTCGCTCGACGCCCGGCTGTTGCTGCTGCTCACCGACTCGCCCCGGCTGGGCGTGCTGGATTGCGCGCGCCGCCTCGGCGTCGCGCGCGGCACCGTGCAGGCCCGCCTGGACCGGCTCACCGAACGCGGCATCCTCGGCGGCTTCCCGCCCGAGCTCGACCTCGCCGCGATGGGCTACGGGCTCACCGCGTTCGCCGTGCTCGAGATCGCGCAGGGCCGGCGCGGCAGCGTCGCCGAGGCGCTCGCCGCCATCGAAGAGGTGTGCGAGGTGCACGCCACCACCGGGCAGGGCGACCTGTTCGTCCGCCTGGTCGCGCGCGACAACGACGACCTGCAACGCGTGATCGACGAGGTGGTCGGCGTGGACGGCGTGCTGCGCACGTCGACCTCGATCGCGCTGTCCACGCCGGTGCCACCGCGGGTGCGTCCGCTGCTGGAACGCACCGCGCGCGGTTAGAACGCGTCGAGAGTGTGGGCCAGGTACCGCTTCGCCGAACGCTGCACGACCTCGTGCCCGTCGCTGCGCACGATCCGGTCCCACCACGCGCCGTAGATCGCGTCGAACGCGTAGGGCTCCAGCAGTTCGGCCGCGCGCCGCACCACGCTCGGCCGTTCCGGGATCAGGTTCGGGTAGCTGTACATGAAAGCGACGTGGGTGCGGTCGGGGATGACCTGCACAATGTCGCCGGACAGCAGCGCCCCGCGGCCGTCTTCACCGGCCGGCCAATGGAGCACGGTGCCGCCGGTGAAGTGCACGCCGAGGTTGATCAGCCGCAGGTCGTCGGCCACGTCGAGGGTGGTGCCCGACCACAGCCGGATCGACGGGTCGGGGCGCCCGATCCACTCCTGGTCGGCTTCGTGAAGGTAGATCGGCACGTCGAAGGCGTGGGCCCACTCGACCATGGTCGTGTAGTAGTGCGGGTGGCTGATCGCGATGCCCGTGATGCCGCCGAGGTCGGTGACCTGCCGCACCAGCGCGTCGTCGAGATAAGCGGCGCAGTCCCAGAGGAAGTTGCCGGATTCGGCCCGCACGAGCAGCGCCCGCTGGCCGATCGCGAAACCGGGTTCGGAACCGATGCCGATCACGCCCGGCCCCTGCTCTTCGATGCGCGGGCGGTACTCGCCACTCGACCGCAGCGTTGCGAGGTCGGTCCACGCCTGGCCGGTGAGCGGCACGTACTGGCGTTCGTCCTCGCAGATCGGGCAGTCGTCACGGGGCTCGGGGTACTGCATGCCGCACGTGCGGCACAGCGGTTCTGTGCTCATCGTGGCCTCCCAGTGGTGTTCAGGGGCCACGCTAGTCGCGTACCCGGCTCATGCGAGCCGGGTACGCGAAGACCGCGGTGGGTCAGGCCTCGATGTAAGGCACTGCCTTGACCAGTGTGACCTGCTGCGTACGGCCGTTGGGCAGCTCGTACTCGCGCGACTCGCCTTCCTTGGCGCCGAGCAGGGCCTTGCCCAGCGGCGACTCCGGCGAGTACACGTCGAGCGCGCCCTCGGCGCCCTCTTCACGGGTGGCGAGGAGGAACTTCTCCTCGTCGTCGTCGCCCGCGTACTTCACGGTGAGGACCTTGCCGGGACCGGCGGTGCCGTCGTCCGCGGGTGCCTCGCCGACCTTCGCCGAACGCAGGAGTTCCTGCAGGTGGCGGATGCGCGCCTCGGCCTGGCCCTGCTCTTCGCGCGCCGCGTGGTAGCCGCCGTTTTCCTTGAGGTCTCCCTCTTCGCGGCTGTCGTTGATGCGCGCAGCGATGACCGGACGATTCTCGATCATTTCGTCGAGCTCGTGCTTGAGCCTGTCGTAGGCATCCTGGGTCAGCCAGGTCACCTTGTCGCTCACGGTCACCATCTCCTCGTCGGGCCTGCCAGGCTTGGGTGTTCAAGCCGGCCTCCGCACGGGCTCACTGCGCCCGCACGGCTGGGATAAAGGAAAAACACGGCCCGCCTCGGGCCGTGCTGGTGTGTCAGCTTATCACGGCAGGATGCAGCGACGCCGGTCCATTCCACGTCGCGCGGACACTCGCCGCGCATTTCACCCCGTTGGCCGCTATGGGGTTGACATGTAACGTGGTATGGAGTAAGAGCAGCCGTACACGTCGGCCGTCACCGGTTCCCCGATGCTCTTCACGACTGTGCTCACTCGACTGTGGCCGGCCCCGGCGGGAACCAGCACCTCTCTCCGGCCGCTCTCGGAGCCGGACCTGTCCTGCACTTGCACAACGCACACCCCGGCCTTGTCGGGGTCGTCACGCGTGACGTTGATGGTGATCTCCATCGCGTTGCCCGGGCGGGGTTCGAACGCCACCCGCTCGGCGTCGATCGACGTCTGGCCGAGGTTGACGTAGGCGATCCACGCCACGCCGAAGCTCGCGACCACGGCGACCGCGCCGAAAACCCAGCGCTTCCAGCGCTTCGACCCGGTCTTGGCGGGCGAGCCGTACCGGTCCGCGGGCGGCGCCGGGTGGGCGTCTCCCTCGGCGGTTGCGGTCTCTCCGGTCTGCAAGTCCGGGCCTCCGGTCGTTCTTGTCGTACCCGTGGGGACAATGGGTGGAGCCCGACTGGGGGCACCACCTGTCGTCGAGTATCCGCGAGCCGCTCCGGTGGCTGGGAGCCGGGGCAGGGTACGACGGAATAACGGGACACGAAAGGGTCGTTCGGAACATGGTGCGAGCTGACGAGCTGATGACGAGCGACCGCGCCTCAAACCTGCGTCTCATGGCGGTGCACGCGCACCCGGACGACGAGTCCAGCAAGGGTGCCGCCACGATGGCGAAGTACGTCGCCGAGGGCCATGAGGTCATGGTCGTGACGTGCACGGGCGGTGAGGCGGGCAGCATCCTCAACCCCGCCATGGACCGGCCCGAGGTGCTGGCCAACATGGCCGAGATCCGCCGCGACGAGATGGCGCGCGCGGCGAAGATCCTGGGGGTGCAGCACCGCTGGCTCGGCTTCGTCGACTCCGGGCTGCCCGAGGGCGACCCGCTGCCGCCGCTGCCCGAGGGCTCGTTCGCCGTGGTGCCGCTGGAGGAGTCCACCGAGGCGCTGGTGAGCGTGGTGCGGGAGTTTCGCCCCCACGTGCTGATCACCTACGACGAGAACGGCGGGTACCCGCACCCGGACCACATCCGCACCCACGAGGTGTCGATGGCGGCGTTCGACGCGGCGGGCGACCCGAACCGCTTCCCGGACGCCGGTGACCCGTGGCAGCCGCTCAAGCTCTACTACGTGCACGGCTTCTCCAAGGCCCGGATGCTCCTGTTCGACGAGGCGCTCAAGAAGGCCGGCCTGCCCTCGCCCTACGAGGAGTGGCTCAAGAACTGGGACCCGGATCGAGCCGACATCATGGAGCGGGTGACCACCCGGATCGAGTGCGGTGAATACTTCGAGGTGCGCGACGAGGCGCTGAAGGCGCACGCCACGCAGATCGACCCGACCAGCCGCTGGTTCGCGGTCCCGCTCGAGATCCAGCGCGAGACGTGGCCGACCGAGGAGTACGAACTGAACCGCTCCCTGGTGGACAGCACGCTGCCGGAGGATGATCTGTTCGCCGGCATCAAGGAGAAGGTGAGTCCATGAGTTTCGGTGTGCCGGCCGTCGCGGTCGCCCCGCTGACGGCCTCGGCCCTGTTCCTGGCCCAGCAGCCCGACAGCGGTGACAACGGCGGTCAGGGCGAGGACTTCGGCAAGTCCTCGCCCGTCGGCTTCCTGGTGCTGATCCTGTTCCTGATCGCGGTCGCGTTCCTCATCCGGTCGATGAGCAAGCACCTGAAGAAGGTGCCGGCGAGCTTCGACAAGGAGGAACCTGCCTCGGAGGTTTCGGGCGAAACACCGGCGTCGGACGACGCGGGCGAACAGATCGAGGTGAAGGCCGCCGAGCCGGCCGACCCGGCGCGGGCCAAGTCCGACTGACCTCGCCCGCCAGGCGGGTTCGCCGACGTGCCTGACTGGCCCCGACCAGCGCCATGCCACCCTGGTGTCATGGCGAACCGACTGGCGGACGCGACCAGCCCGTACCTCCTGCAGCACGCGGGCAACCCCGTCGACTGGCGCGAGTGGGGGCCTGAAGCGCTGGCGGAGGCGCGGCAGCGCAATGTGCCGATCCTGCTGTCGGTCGGCTACGCGGCGTGCCACTGGTGTCACGTGATGGCCCACGAGTCCTTCGAGGACGAGGGCACCGCGACGCTGATGAACGCGCACTTCGTGAACATCAAGGTCGACCGCGAGGAGCGGCCGGACATCGACGCGGTGTACATGGCCGCCACCCAGGCCATGACCGGCCAGGGCGGCTGGCCGATGACCTGTTTCCTCACGCCCGAGGGCGAGCCGTTCCACTGCGGCACCTACTACCCGCCGACGCCGCGGCCGGGCATCCCGTCGTTCGGGCAGCTGCTCGTGGCCGTCTCGGAGGCGTGGGCCGAGCGTCCCGAAGACCTGCGCGAGGGCGCGCAGCGGCTGATCGGGCACCTCACCGAGCAGAGCGGGCCGTTGCAGGCTTCGGCGGTGGACGCCGGCGTGCTGGCCGGCGCCGTCGAGAAGCTCGCGGCCGAGGTGGACCCCGTCCACGGCGGGTTCGGCGGCGCGCCGAAGTTCCCGCCGTCGATGGTGCTGGAGTTCCTGCTGCGCCACCACGAGCGCACGGGCTCGGCCGAAGCGTTGTCGCTCGCTTCGTCGACCGCGGAGTCCATGGCCCGCGGCGGCATCCACGACCAGCTCGCCGGCGGCTTCGCGCGGTACTCCGTGGACGCCGAGTGGATCGTGCCGCACTTCGAGAAGATGTTGTACGACAACGCTTTGCTGCTCCGGGTTTACGCCCATTTGGCGCGGCGGGGGTCTTCGTTCTCGCTGGGCGTCGCCGAGGGGATCGTCCGGTTCCTGGAGGCGGATCTGCTGACCGCGGAGGGCGGCTTCGCGGCTTCGCTCGACGCGGACACCGACGGCGTCGAGGGACTCACCTACGTCTGGACGCCCGCCGAGCTGCGCGAAGTGCTCGGCGACGAGGACGGCGTCTGGGCGGCTTCGGTGTTTTCGGTGACGGAGTCCGGGACGTTCGAAAAAGGCTCGTCGACGTTGCAGCTGCCGGGTGAGCCGGAGTCTGCCGACCGCTTCGAGCGCGTCCGCCAGGCGTTGCTGGCGGCGCGGGCTTCGCGGCCGCAGCCGGCGCGCGACGACAAGGTGGTGGCCGCGTGGAACGGCCTCGTCATCACCGCGCTCGCCGAGGCGGGTGTCGCGCTGGAGCGTCCACAGTGGATCGAGCTGGCGCGCGGGGCGGCGTCGCTGCTGCTTTCCACTCACCTCGTGGACGGCCGCCTGCGGCGCAGCTCGCGCGACGGCGTGGTCGGCGTGCCGGCGGGCGTCCTCGAGGACTACGCGTGCCTGGCCGACGGCCTGCTCGCGCTGCACCAGGCCACGGGCGAGCCGCGGTGGTTGGAGGAGGCTTCGCGGCTGCTGGACCTGGCGTTGACGCACTTCGCTTCGCACGCCGTGGGCGCGTACCACGACACCGCGGACGACGCGGAAACGTTGGTACAGCGCCCTTCCGACCCCACGGACAACGCGAGCCCTTCGGGGGCTTCGGCGTTGGCGGGCGCGTTGCTGACGGCTTCCGCGCTGGCCGGGTTCGAGCAGGCCGCGCGGTATCGCGACGCGGCCGATGCGGCCCTGCAGCGCGCCGGCCTGCTGGTGGGCCGGGCGCCGCGCTTCACCGGGCACTGGCTTTCGGTGGCTGAAGCGGCGCAGTCGGGGCCGGTGCAGGTGGCCGTCGTCGGGGAGGACCGGGCGGAGTTGGTCGCGGCGGCCGCGCGGCAGATCCACGGCGGCGGCGTGGTGCTGGGTGGCGCTCCGGATGCGCCCGGCGTGCCGCTGCTGGCGGACCGTCCGCTGGTGGACGGCGCTGCGGCGGCGTACGTCTGCCGCGGCTACGTCTGCGATCGCCCGGTGACCTCGGCGGAGGACCTGCTCGCGCAGCTCTGAGTTCCGCCCCTGGTGAACAGTGCCCTGCCCGACGTGTATTCGGCGTAGCTTGAGTATCGAGGTAATCATGTAATCGCGGAGGCGAACATGTACACGCACTTCAAGGTGGTGGGACACATGGGACGAGGTTGGAAGGGCCGCGGCGGCTGGCAGCAGGCCGAGGTGCCGTCGGCCGAAGACGCGGCCGCCTGGTTCGGCGGGCGCCTCCCGGACGGCTGGTTCACGGGCGACCCGGAGGTCACGGTCGACCGCGAGGAGATCATCATCGTGGGCGAGCTGCCCGCGCTGACCGGCGAGTTCGCCGACGACGCGGCCCGCGCGGCCGCGGAGGACGGCCGCATCAGCCGGTTCCGCGAGGACACGCGCGACGAGCGCATCGAGATCGCCCGGCAGGCCGAGCACCGCTACCAGCGCAAGGTCGCGTGGGGCGCCAAGCTGGGCGGCACGCAGGTGCTGTTCACGACGCTGTCCGCGCCCGTGATGACGCGCCTGCGCCAGCCCGAACGGCTGGTCCTCGACACCCTCGTCGCGGCCGGCGTCGCCCGCTCGCGCTCCGAGGCGCTGGCCTGGGCCGTCCGGCTCGTGGGCGAACACGCCGACACGTGGCTCGCCGAGCTGCGCGACGCGATGACCAAGGTCGACGACCTGCGCTCGAAGGGCCCGGACCTGAGCTGACGGCCGGGTACCGGCGGGGACTCTCGTGCTTCGGCGCGAGAGTCCCTTTCGCGTGTGGGGGTGGCCGGCGAACGCGCCCGGCCCGCGTGAGTGCTTCCTCAGCGTCGTCGGTGTGGAGTTGGGCCTGCGGCGCGAAAGTCCCCGCCGTGCGTGAGCTGACCACCATTCGTTGCCGTCGCACGTTTGTGTTGGCGGCGAAGCCGCGGAACACAACTTCTCGCGGCGGCGCGAAAGTCCCCCGCGCGCACGGTCGGCTACTGATCGGCGCCGAGGCCGGTCGCCCGAATGTCCCCGTCAGGCGCGGAAACGTCACCGTCCTCGCAAAGTCCGCCGATCCGTCGCCGAGACCCCCGTGGCGGTGGCTTGTGAACTCATCGCCGCGGGCTTTCCCCACCGGGACAACCACCAAACGATCGAGTCGTCTTCGTCACCTCGACCTGCGACGACGCGGCGGCGGGGGCAGGCTTACCAGTGAGTAGCCGCCAGCTGCATCGGAGGAGCCGTGGACATCCCTGCCGTTCCCGCGAAGGTGGAGCCGGACGCGCTCACCGCCGTCCTCGACGGCCGCTGGGCCGAGCTACGCGGCGGCGTGCGCGCGCAGATGTCGGGCGAGGAGTTCCGCGACCCCGTGGACCTCGACGTCGAGGCGCACCGCGCGCAGGTACTCGACCAGCTGCGCGAACTCGCCGCCACCGACCGGCCGGCGCTCGGGTTCGACCGCGCGTACGGCGGGCAGAGCGACATCGGCGGTTCGGTGGTGTCGTTCGAGATGCTCGGCCTCGGCGACCTGTCGCTGATGGTGAAGGCCGGCGTGCAGTGGGGGCTGTTCGGCGGCGCCGTGCAACTGCTCGGTACGCAGCGCCACCACGAGAAGTACCTGCGGCGCATCATGGACCTCGACCTACTCGGCTGCTTCGCGATGACCGAGCACGGCCACGGCTCCGACGTGCAGCACCTGCACACCACGGCGACGTACGACCCGGCGTCGCAGGAGTTCGTGGTCCACAGCCCGGATCCCGGCGCCACCAAGGAATACATCGGCAACGCGGCGCGCGACGGCCACGCCGCAGTGGTCTTCGCGCAGCTCGTGACGGGTGGCGATTCCCGTGGCGTGCACGCGTTTTTCGTGACCATCCGCGACGACTCCGGCGCGCCGATGCCGGGCGTGACGATCGAGGACTGCGGCCGCAAGGCGGGTCTCAACGGCGTCGACAACGGCCGCCTGGCCTTCGACCACGTCCGCGTCCCGCGCGAAGCGTTGCTGAACCGCTTCGGCGACGTCGCCGAGGACGGCACCTACTCGAGCCCCATCGAAAGCGACGGCCGCCGCTTCTTCACGATGCTCGGCACGCTCATCCGCGGCCGCGTGAGCGTCGGCGGCAGTGCCGGCAGCGCCACGAAACGCGCGCTGACGCTGGCCATCCGCTACGGCGAGCAGCGCCGGCAGTTCAAGAGCCCTGACGGCGAGGAGGTCGTGATCCTCGACTACCTCGGCCACCAGCGCAAGCTCCTGCCGGCGCTCGCGAAGACATACGCGCTGCACTTCGCGCAAGAAGAGCTCGTCGCGAAGCTGAACGACATCGCGCCCGACGCGCCCGAAGAGGAACAACGCGAACTGGAATCCCGCGCGGCCGGCCTGAAAGCCGCCAACACCTGGCACGCCACCGCCGCGATCCAGGCCGCCCGCGAAGCCTGCGGCGGCGCCGGCTACCTGTCGGAAAACCTGCTGGCCGGCCTCAAAGCCGACACCGACGTTTTCACCACCTTCGAAGGCGACAACACGGTGCTGCTCCAGCTCGTGGCCAAAGGCCTTCTCACACAATACAAAGAGCACTTCGCGGACCTCAGTCCACTTGCGACCGCGCGCTTCGTCGCCGAGCAGCTGGTGGGCGCTGTCCTGGAACGCACCTCCGCCCGCAAGTTCGTGGAACGCCTGACGGAATCCGACGACGCCGAGGTGCTCTTCGACCGCGAATGGCAGCTGCGCCTCTTCGAGGACCGCGAGGAACATGTCCTCGACGGCGTCGCCAACCGCCTGCGCAAAGCCGCCGACGACCCGTTCGGCGTCTTCAGCGCCGCGCAGGACCACGTGCTGCGCGCCGGCCGGGTGCACGTGGATCACCTTGTGCTGTAGGCATTTGCTCGCGCGGTCGACGCTTGCTCGGATCCGGAGGCCGCGGCTTTGCTCTCGCGGGTGTGCGATCTGTACGCCCTGTCGGCGATCGAGGAGGACCGGGCTTGGTTCCTCGAACACGGCCGCCTCACGACTTCGCGGTCCAAGGCCGTGACCGCCGCGGTGAACGAGCTGTGCGCTTCACTGCGTCCCCACGCGGGCACCCTCGTGGACGCCTTCGCAATCCCGTCACAGTTCCTGGCGGCGCCGATGCTGCACTCGTGACACCGCTTCGGCGCGCGGACGCCACCTGATCGGCCGCTCGCCCGGCTCGGCCGCCTGCCGCTACCCTTGCGCCTGGCGACATCTTCTCGCCGGGGGTCCGCAATCCGCACCCACCGGAGGTCCTGGCCTTGACAGCCACACGGGGGACCACTCACACGACGCTGCTCACGGCCGCCAAAGCCGGTTGGGCCACAACGCTCCGCTACGCCCTCCTGCTCATCATCACGCGCGGCACGATCGGAGCGGCGGTGCTCCTGCTGTTGCGGTAGCTACGCGCTACCGTCCTCCGCGTGATCGGATTGCAGGTACGTGCCGAGAACGGGGCTGTGATCGCCAGGGGCACCTGCTAGGCGTAGAGGGCCAACCAAATCGCGACGTAATGCGACACCGCCGCCAACACCGTGCACGCATGGAAGTACTCGTGATACCCGAACGTCTCCGGCCAGTGGTTCGGCCATTTCACCGCGTAGAACACCGCGCCCATCGTGTAGAACAGACCGCCCACGCAGATCAGCACCAGGGCGGCGACGCCGGCGTGCTGGGCGAGCTCCGGCATGACGAAGACCGCCACCCAGCCCAGGGCGATGTAGATCGGCACCCCCAGCCAGCGGGGCGCGTTCGGCCACAGCATCTTCATCGCGACGCCCAGGATGGCGCCGCCCCAGACGATGGCCAGGATGATGTAGCCCGTGGGCTTCGACATGGCCAGCAGGGTGAACGGGGTGTAGGTGCCGGCGATGAACAGGAAGATCATGGAGTGGTCGGCGCGCTTCATCCACTTGTACGCGCGTGGGCTCCACAGGCGGCGGTGGTACAGCGCGCTCACGCCGAAGACGCCGAGCACGGTCAGGCCGTAGACGGACGTCGCCAGGGCGGCCAGGGGCGAGACGGTCGACGCGGCGAGGCTCACCAGGGCGGCGGCGCCCGCGAGGGCACCGAAGAAGGACCAGAAGTGGATGTGGCCGCGCAGGCGCGGGCGGGTGTCCACTGGCGCAGGGCCGGACGGTGTGGGTTCGGTCGTCACGCTCACCGACCCCACGCTACGGGAGCGTAGGTTTTTCGCCACCCCCCGTGGCGCGTCACACGTGTGACGCGGGGGTGCGTACGCTCAGCCGACGTGAGCCTCCGGTCCTTCCTGTCCGACGTCGTCTACAGCGTCTACGGCCGCCGCCTGATCCAGCAGGCGCGGGGCCGCCATCCGCGGCACATCGCGATCATGCTCGACGGAAATCGCAGGTGGGCGCGGGAAGCCGGGTTCGCCGACGTGGCCGACGGGCACCGCGCGGGTGCCAAGAAGATCGCCGATTTCCTCAGCTGGTGCCGCGAGGCCGACGTCGAGGTCGTCACCATGTGGCTGCTCTCGACCGACAACCTCAACCGCGACCCCGACGAGCTCGAGCCGCTGCTGAAGATCATCACCGACGTCACCGACGAGCTCGCGGGTCCGGCCGTGCCGTGGCGGCTGCGGATCATGGGGGCGCTGGACCTGTTGCCGCTGGACGTCGCGAAGAAGCTCACCGCCGCCGCGGCCCGCACGGAGGACCGGACCGGCATGGAGGTCAACATCGCCGTCGGTTACGGCGGGCGGCAGGAGATCGCCGACGCCGTGCGCAAGCTGCTGCTGCAGCACGCCGACGAGGGCACGTCGATCCGCGAGCTGGCGAAAATCCTCGACGTGGACCACATCTCGGAACACCTCTACACGTCCGGCCAGCCGGATCCCGACCTTATTATCCGAACGTCAGGAGAGCAGCGGCTTTCCGGATTTCTGCTTTGGCAGTCGGCGCATTCGGAATTCTGGTTCACGGAGGCGTACTGGCCCGCATTCCGGCGGGTCGACTTCCTTCGCGCGCTTCGCGATTACGCGTGGCGCCACCGCCGCTTCGGCACCTGAGGCGCCTGAGTGCGGCCGGACAAGAACAGAGCACAGCAGAAGGGCCCGGAGTCGGAACTCCGGGCCCTTCCGTAGCCGAGGTCGGCTATCAGCCGTGGTGCTCCAGCGAGTGGAGGACCAGCGCCGGGGTGGTGGCGATGCCCGTGTAAGCACCGGCGACCAGCGAGGCCGCGCCGAAGCCCAGGGCCCCGCCGCCCTCGATGAAGGTCGCGTAGGCGTCGCCGAACGTCGGGTCCGGGGTGTAGCCGTGGTCTGCCGGCGAGGCGAACGCCGTGCCGCCGATCATCAGCAGGCCTGCGGCGGCACCGGCGACGATTCCAGCCTTCTTCAGCACTTCGCACACTCCTAGGTAGAGATATCTGGGATCCGGGGCACCGAAGTTTCCGGTGGTGTGTCCCGCAGTGAGAAAATTACCCTCGTCGAGGCCGAAATGAGTGCCGGGTACGCCCATTGTGTGAGGCCGAAATCGCGTGGTTCACCCGGTCCGGTCCTGTCTTCAGGACGCGAAATGCATTCTCGTCCACCCCGTGGTACAAGCCTTTGCGCGGATCTTTCGAACGCGTTCGGTGATCTTTTTTCCATGATCACGCCACCGCGTGATCACCCGATTGCTGGCTTGGTGACGCAGCGTGACAGTGACGGGGTGTTGATGTCGGACGACCTACGGTGAGGTGACGAATGAGCGAATCACCTGTGTGGCTGCCTGCACGAACCGCGATCCGTCGGTACCTTCCGGAAGTGAGGGCACGCGTTCCGTGCGGGCCCTCACGGGAGGCCCTGGTCGTGGCGTTGATCGAGGGGGCGGCACAGCCGCCCACACGATGCACGAGGGGGCCGGCACCCGGCCCTCGTGGCCGCGCGCGCTGACGTAGCCAACGTCAGGGAGTGCGGACCCAGCCAGGGAGGTGCCCGGCCCAGCGAGTGCGGGCGTGGGGTGCAACACGCCCTCGAGGGAGATGCCGTCGTGACTGCGCAGCGTTCACCCCGCAAGGCCTCTGGCCGTTCTTCGACCGGTGCCTCTGGCCCGGAGAAAGCCTCGATCTCGCCCGAATCCGGGCAGTCCACTTACGTGCTCGACACGTCTGTGCTGCTCTCCGACCCGTGGGCGGTGACGCGATTCGCCGAACACGCGGTCGTGCTGCCCCTGGTCGTCATCAGTGAACTGGAGGCGAAGCGCCACCACCCCGAGCTCGGCTGGTTCGCCCGCGAGTCGCTCAGGTTGCTCGACGACCTGCGGCTCAAGCACGGCCGGCTCGACGCGCCGATCCCGATCGGCGAAGAGGGCGGCACCCTGCAGGTGGAGCTCAACCACACCGATCCGTCGGTGTTGCCCGTGGGCTTCCGGACCGACTCCAACGACCACCGCATCCTCGCGTGCGCGCTCAACCTCGCGGTGGAACGGCCGTCGGTCACGCTGGTGACGAAGGACATCCCGCTGCGGGTCAAGGCGGGGGCCGTGGGTCTGGCCGCCGACGAGTACCGCGCGGGTGAGGTCACGCCGTCGGGCTGGACGGGCATGGCCGACGTGGACGCCCCTCAGGAGCTGATCGACAGCCTCTTCTCGGGCGGCACCGTCGACCCGGTCGAGTACGGCCTGCCCGAGGTGGGTGAGTTCCCGTGCCACACCGGCTTGCGGCTGCTCGCGGGCAGCTCCAGCGCCCTCGGCCGCGTCACGGCGGACAAGCGCGTGCGGCTGGTGCGCGGCGACCGCGAGGCGTTCGGCCTGCACGGCCGCTCCGCCGAGCAGCGCGTGGCACTCGACCTGCTGCTCGACTCGGACGTCGGCATCGTCTCCCTCGGCGGACGCGCGGGCACCGGCAAGTCGGCGCTCGCGCTGTGCGCCGGCCTCGAGTCGGTGATGGAACGCCGCCAGCACCGCAAGGTCGTGGTGTTCCGCCCGGTCTACGCCGTCGGCGGCCAGGACCTCGGCTACCTGCCCGGGTCCGAGAGCGAGAAGATGCAGCCCTGGGCGCAGGCCGTGTTCGACACCCTCGGCGCGCTGGTCAGCCAGGACGTGCTCGACGAGGTCTTCGACCGCGGCATGCTCGAGGTGCTCCCGCTGACCCACATCCGCGGCCGCTCGCTGCACGACTCCTTCGTGATCGTCGACGAGGCGCAGTCACTGGAACGCAACGTGCTCCTCACGGTGCTCTCCCGCCTCGGCACCGCGTCACGCGTGGTCCTCACCCACGACGTCGCCCAGCGCGACAACCTCCGCGTCGGCCGCCACGACGGCGTCTCGGCGGTGATCGAGAAGCTGAAGGGGCATCCGTTGTTCGCGCACGTCACGCTGACGCGCTCGGAGAGGTCGCCGATTGCGGCGCTGGTCACGGAGATGCTGGAGGATCACGGCTGATCTGCTCCGTGGGTGTTGCGTCCGGTTGTCACCGGGCGCAACACCCACGGGTCACCAGCCTGAAGGAAGCGGCCGACCCTCCGCGAACCCCGCAGCCGACTGCACTCCGAGCAACGCGCGCTCGTGGAATTCCTCCATCGTGCGCGCGCCGGCGTAGGTGCAGGAGGAGCGGACGCCCGAGCAGATGGAGTCCAGCAGGTCCTCCACGCCGGGGCGGTTGGGGTCCAGGGCCATGCGCGACGTGGAGATGCCCTCTTCGAACAACGCCTTGCGGGCGCGCTCGAAGACGTTGTCCGTGCGGGTGCGGGCGCCGACAGCGCGCTTGGACGCCATGCCGAACGACTCCTTGTACGGGCGGCCCTGCTCGTCGTAGCGCAGGTCGCCCGGGGATTCGTGGGTGCCGGCGAACCAGGAGCCCACCATGGCGGCCGAGGCGCCCGCGGCGAGGGCCAGGGCGACGTCGCGCGGGTGGCGGACGCCGCCGTCGGCCCAGACGTGCTTGCCCAGCTCGCGCGCGGCGGCGGCGCACTCGGCGACGGCGGAGAACTGCGGCCGGCCGACGCCGGTCATCATGCGCGTGGTGCACATCGCGCCCGGGCCGACGCCGACCTTCACGACGTCCGCGCCCGCGTGGATGAGGTCGCGGGTGCCCTCGGCGGTGACGACGTTGCCCGCCACCACCGGGACGCTCGGCGAAATCGCGCGCACGGCCTTCAGTGCGGCGATCATCTTCTCCTGGTGCCCGTGGGCCGTGTCGACGACCAGCGCGTCGACGCCCGCGGCCAGCACGGCCTCGGCCTTCGCAGCCACGTCGCCGTTCACGCCGATGGCGGCAGCCACGCGCAGCTTGCCTCCGGCGTCGGTGGCGGGGGTGTAGACGCCCGCACGCAGCGCGCCGACGCTGGTCAGCACGCCGGCGAGGCGGCCTTCGGCGTCGAGGCCGAGCGCGAGGCGCCCGCCGTGGGTGTGGAGCAGGTCGAAGACCTCGCGCGGCGGCGTGTCCAGCGGCACGGCGACGGTCGCGGGCTCCGCGATCTCGGCCAGGCGCGCGAAGCGGTCAACGCCCGCGCACGCGGCTTCGTCGACAACGCCGACGGGGCGGCCTTCGCCGTCCACGATCACGACGGCGCCGTGGGCGCGTTTGTGGACCAGGTTGAGGGCGTCTGCCACGGCGTCACCGCCCGTGAGCACGAGCGGGGTGTCCCACACGGTGTGGCGGCTCTTCACCCACGTGACGATCTCGGCGACCGCCTCCGTGTCCACGTCCTGCGGCAGCACCACCAAGCCGCCGCGGCGGGCCACCGTCTCGGCCATCCGCCGCCCGGCGACGGCCGTCATGTTGGCCACCACCACGGGGATCGTCGCACCGGTGCCGTCCACAGTGGACAGGTCGACGTCGAAGCGGGACTCCACGTCCGAGCGGTTCGGCAGCAGGAACACGTCGTCGTAGGTCAGGTCATGAGGGGGCACGTGCCCGTCGAGAAAGCGCACGAGTCCCCAGACTACGTGCCTGACGCCGCCGACGCGAACCCGGCGTGACCCGTGGAACAATGCCGTTATGAACGGCCGTGACCGCGACGAATCGGGCCGAGCGCGCAACGCCCGCCCGCGCGACGGCCTCGGCCGGCCGCTGCCGTACGGCGCCGACGGCGTCGCCCGCCAGCCGGAAGGCGTGGTCCGCACCCCCGGCGACACGCTCACCGAAGCCCAGCTGCTCCTCGACGAGGGCCGTCCGTTCCACGCCCACGAGGTCTTCGAGGACGCGTGGAAGGCCACGAACGGCCCCGAACGCGAGCTCTGGCGCGGCCTGGCGCAGCTGGCCGTCGGCCTGACCCACGCCCTGCGCGGCAACGGCGCGGGCGCCGTCGCGTTGCTGGAGCGCGGTGCGGCGAACCTCGAGCCGTTCGCGGCCGCTCCGCCGCACGGGATCGACGTCCCCGGCTTGCAGGAGTGGGCTCGCGAGCTGGCCCGCGAGGCGAAGGCGCGCGTGCGGGCCGAACCGGCGGCGCCGCGGCTGATCAGCTGATTCCTGTCGGTGCCGGCCGGCAAACCGTGCTGACCGCCGTAGGTGCCGCGATCATCGCGGCCGTCGCGGCGGAGCAGCGATCCTGCAACGCGAGAGAAGTGCGCTCACCCAGGCAGAAGGAGTGGTGTGCCGGGCTCGATGACGCGCAGCGCGTGCTGGGGCACGGTGACCTCCACCTCGCCGTCGAGCCCATCGAGCCCCTCGAGGTCACGGTGCAACACGAGTGCGGTCAGGGGTGGTGTGGTGGCGAGCAGGACCCGGGCGAGCGGGAGCGTGCGTACGACCTCGACGACCTGGGTTCGCACCCGCAGCGCGGGGGACGAGATCCGGTCCGGACCACCGATGAGGACTTCCTCCGGTCGGTAGAACACCGTTCCCGGCGTCGCGGCGCCGTAGCGGACCGCGGGGTCGATCGGCAGGTCGCCGACGCGCAGGCCGTCAGGGCCGCGGGCCGCGGGGCCGAGTTCCGCCCAGCCGAGCAGGCGGGCGGTGACCGTGTCGGTGGGGTGGCGGGTGAGCTCGTCGGTGGGGCCGGTCTGGCGGAGGGCGCCGGCGTTGAGGATGGCCAGGTCGTCGGCGAGGCGGAGTGCTTCGTCGCGGTCGTGGGTGACGTGGATGGCGGGCACGGCCAGGTCCCGCAGTGTCGCCCGGAGCACTTCGCGCAGCTCTTCGCGGACGGGTTGGTCGAGTGCCGAGAGGGGTTCGTCCAGGAGCAGGGCGGCCGGTCGGGCGGCGAGGGCGCGGGCCAGTGCGACTCGTTGCCGTTCGCCGCCGCTGAGCGAGCGTGGCGCTCGGTGGGAGAGGTGCGTGATGCCGAACCGGTCGAGCAGCTCGTCGACTTCGGGGTTGCGCCGGTGGCCGAGTAAGGCGGGCGCGAAGCCGACGTTGGCGCGAACGGACAGGTGCGGGAACAGGGCCGCGTCTTGGAACACCACGCCGATCCGGCGCTGGTCGGCGGGCCGACCGGTGATGTCCTGGCCGTCAAGGAGCACGCGGCCGCGTCCGGGGGTGCGGAATCCGGCGATGGTGTCGAGCAGCATGCTCTTGCCCGCGCCGGAGGGGCCGAGCACGACCAGGACGCGGCCCGGGGACACGGTGAGGTCCACCGGGCCCAGCCGGAATGATCCCGCCTCGGTGCGCAGGTCGGACACGATGAGCACGTGTCACCGCCGCGCGCGGGTGTTCCCCGCGACGAGCCAGCCCGAGGCGAGGGTGCGCAGCACGAGGAACGTGGCCAGGGCGACGAGCAGGAGCAGCACCGCGGCCGACGCGGATTCGGCGAGGCCCGAGGAGAGGAACAGGTTGTAGATCGTCACGGGGGCGGTGGCCGGGTAGTAGGCGAGGATGACGACGGCGCCGAACTCGCTGATCGAGCGGGCGTACACGAGCACCGCGCCGGTCAGGACTCCGCGCCAGGCCAGCGGGAGGCTGACTCGCCGGAACGTCTGCCCGGCCGAGGCGCCCAGGCTCCGCGCGGCGCGTTCCACGTTCGGGTCCAGGGCTTCGAACGCGACGCGTGCGCTGTTGACGGCGAATGGCGCGCTGACGAACAGCATCGCCACGATGATCCCGGCCTGCGTGCCGTAGAAGGACAAGCCTGCGGCCTGCAGCGGGGCGCCGAGCCAGCCCGTGCGGCCGAACACGAACAGCAGGGAGATCCCGGCGACGGTGTGCGGGACGGCCAGCGGCAGGTCCACGATCGCCTGGACGAGTGCGTGCCCGGGGAATCGCCGCTTCGCGAGCAGGTAGGCCAGCGGGACACCGAGCACCGTCGCGATCACCGCGGTGATCGCGGCGTCCTGGACGCTCAGCAACAGGGCGTCGCGGATCTCGTCGCTGGCCGCGGCGTCTCGGAGGCCGCCGGGCGAGGTGGCGGTGACCAGGCCGAGCACGGGCAGCAGGATGAACCCGAGCAGCAGCCCACTGGCGACCCACAGCAGTGCGGGGAACATCCCGTGCACCCGCCGGGGCACCACGCGGTCGGCCGTGTCGCTCATTCAGCCCCCGGGCAGCTTCGCCGGAACTGTCTGCGGCTGCACCGACGCGGGCAGCTGCGCGCCGTTCGCGACTCCCGCGACCGCCGGGTTGACCACGGAGAACCCGTTGTCGCTCATGATCTTCTGCCCCGCCGGGGAGAGCACGAACTCGACGAACCTCTGCCCCGCCGCGGAGTTCGGCGCGTTGGTCGGCACGGTCAGCGCGTACACGATCGGCTTGCCCGTCCGCGGCCCGGACGACGTCGGCACGCTGACCGTCGCGTACGTCGCGGCCAGCGCGGGGTCGGACAGGTCGATCTGTGCGGGCAGGTCCAGGAATTTCAGGTGGTGCTGCAAGGCGTCGGAGCGGTAGATCCCGAGGTAGTCGATCTGTCCGGAGGACACCGCGGGCAGCAGCTGCGTCTCGGTGCCGACCATGGTCTCCGGCGGAGAGTTCGCCAGCACCCCGGCCGACAGGTTCGGCTGGTGGTAGTAGGTCTGCGCCAGCGCGAGCATCTGCAACGTCTGGTAGCCCGACGGGTCAGTGTCCGGATTGGACCGGCCGACTTTCACCCCCGGCTGCGCGAGCACCTGGTACCAGTTGTCCGCCGTGAGACCGGCCGCCCCTTTGCTCTGATCGGTGTAGGCGAAGGTGATGCGGTTCGAGGCGAACCCGACGTACCAGTTCGCGAACTGCGTGCCACCGTTCGTGCCGTACATCTTCGATGGGATCAGCGAGTAGTCCGCCACGCCCAGCACGTCGACCGGGTTGTGCAGCTCGGTGATGCCCCGCACCACCTCGACGCTCCCGGCGAAGCGCGACTGCACCGTCACGCCCGGGTTCTGCGCCTTGAACGCCGCGATCATCGCCGCGAACGGCTTGGCCAACGTGCCCGCCCCGTTCACGATCAACGTGCCGGTGACCGGAACAGCGGACCCGCTCGCCGGAGCCGATTGCGGCGGGGGCGACGACCCACACGCTGCCACCACTGCCGCCACCGCACCGATTGCCAGCGCTCTGAGCCCGAAGCCCCGTCGCATCGTGCTACCTCCTGCCGCGTCGCAGAGTAGGCAAGGCTACCGACTGTGAGGTATGGACGACAGCGCCGAACAGCTCACCCGCCACAATCAGGACACCCGCGACGGCCACGCTCGGCGGCCATCCCCAGGTGCCTGGTGGACTGCCTCTGCCGCAAGCTGTTGCGGTCGCGACGACAGGAAGGGCAGCAGTGAGCTGGTCAACGGAGGCGCTCGCATTCCTCGCGGGCCTGATCATCTCGACGGTGACCACTCCCGCCGGCGTGTCCGGCGCGGTATTCCTCCTTCCCGTGCAGGTCAGCATCCTCGGCGTCCCCAACCCGGCCGTCACCCCGACGAACCTGCTGTTCAACGTCGTCGCCGGCCCCGGAGCCCTCGTCCGGCACCGCCAAAGCGTGCATCTGCGCGGCAGGCTGACGCGTCTGCTGCTGGCCGGCACCGTGCCCGGCGTTGTGATCGGAGCCGTCATCCGCGTGTTCGCGGTGCCTGGTCCGCAGGTGTTCCGCCTCCTGGCCGCGGCCTTCCTCCTGCCCCTCGGCCTGTGGATCTGCGTCAGCACGCTGCACCCTCGCCCGCACCGCTCCGACACGCCACCGTCGCCGCGCGCGACCGTCGCTCTGGCGCTCGTGGTCGGCATCGTGGGCGGGATCTACGGGATCGGCGGCGGCTCGCTGCTCAGCCCGATCCTGGTCAGCCGCGGAGTCCCCGTCACCACCGCCGCCCCGGCCGCACTCGCATCGACCTTCGTCACCTCGCTCGTCGGCGCCGCCTCGTTCGCCGTGCTCGCGACGACCTCGACCGGCGACATCGCACCCGACTGGCTCGTCGGCTTGGCCTGCGGGCTCGGCGGGTTGCTCGGCGGCTATCTCGGCACCCGCCTGCAGCCCCGGTTACCCGAAACCGGGCTCCGCCTCCTGCTCGGCATCCTCGCCATGAGCATCGGCGCGCTCTACGTCATCGAAGCCACGCTCGCCTGATCCGACGGGTGAGGTGCGCAGCTGATCAGGCGTTCGGCGTTTCGACCACAACGGTGGTCGCTTTGATCACCGCGACGGCCGGCGACCCGGGTTCGAGGCCGAGTTCCTTGACCGCCTCCGTGCTCATCAGGGAGACCACGCGGTCGCGGCCGCACTGTATCTCGACCTGGGCCATGACCTTGTCGGCGACGATCGACGTGACCAGCCCGACCATGCGGTTACGCGCCGAGCTCCCCACCGAGGTCGGATCAGGCGCGGACTCGCCCTGAAGGCGAGCGAACTCGGCTAGTTCCGCACCGTCGATCACGGACCGGTTGACCTTGTCCTTGGTCGCGGTGAGCGTTCCGGCGTCGATGTGGCGCCGGATGGTGTCATCGCTGACGCCGAGCAGCCTCGCTGCCTCGGAGATCCGGTACTGCGACACCTCGGCAGCATAAACGGGTGACTCCACGACACGGAATTTCCGAAGCGACAGAGAGCCATCGCGCCGCCCGAAACGGGGTGGGTTTACGAGCCCGGCGGCACACGTCCTGAGGTCACCACGGCACGGGGCCGTCCTCGTTGAGGAACGTCCCGGTCGGCGCCGCGGCGCCCTGAGCGACCAGGTCGAGGACCACGCGCGCGCGGGCCGACCCGGTGGCGCCGCGGCTGATCGGCTGACTCCTGTCGGTGCCGGCCGGCACACTGCTGCCGTGCTGACCGCTGTGGGTGTCGCGATCATCGCGGCCGTCGCGTCGCTGGCGGGCGTGACGCTGGGGGCTTTCGTGGAGCCGGTGAAGCTGCGCGCGGCCCGGCGCGCGCGGTTGCTGCAGGACCGCGCCGACCGTTGTGCGGGGTTGATCGAGGCCGCGACGCGGGCGCGCCAGCACGTGGTCGACCTCAACGTGATCCACCGGCGGCAGAAGCTGGGCGAGGCCGACGAAGGCGACGTCGCGCGCGAAGCCGAGTACGAGGACGCGTACTACACGGCGCGGGCGCAGATGCGGGCTTTCTACGGCCTGCTCGTGATGAGCGGTCCCGACGACCTCGTCGCCCAGGCCCGCAAGCTGCGGCACAAGGACATGCTGCTGCACCACACCCGCTTCGAGCTCGACGCCGGCGGTGCGTTCAACCGGCCGGTGCTGCCTCCGCCGGTCGCCGCCGCGGCCAGCGACCTCGACCACGCGATCGAGGCCTTCGCGGCGGTCGCCCGGCGGCACACGTCCTGAGATCACCAGGGCACGGGGCCGTCCTCGTTGAGGAACGCCCCGGTCGGCGCCGCGGCGCCCTGCGCGACCAGGTCGAGGACCACGCGCGCGCCCTGTTCGGCGGTGCGGGGGCCGGTGTGGCCGTTGAGGTCGGAGGCGATGAAGCCGGGGGTGACGGCGTTGACGCGCAAGTGCGCATACGCGGGGTCGGCGCGGAAGGTGGTCGCGTAGCGGATGGTGAGCATGACGAGCGCGGTTTTCGACGACGAGTAGGCGATGGTGTCCGTCGCGGCCGCGAACTGCGAGCCCTCGGCGGTGGTGAGGGCGAGTGAAGCGGAGGTGCTGGCGACGTTGACCACGTGCGGAGCTTCCGCGGCTCGCAGGAGGCCCAGCATCCGGTGGGTGACGGCGGCGACGCTGAAGAGGTTCGTTTCGTAGGCGCGGCGAAGGTGGTCCGCGGTCAGCTCGGCGGGTTCGACGGAGAAGCGGGCGCCGGCGTTGTTGACGAGGACGTCGAGCTTGCCGTGGCGGGTTTCGAGGTGGCGGGCGACGTCGTCGATGTCCGCTGCGGACGTCACGTCGAGCCGGACCGGCGTCACGGCCAGGCCTTCGGCGTGGAGTTCGGCGGCGGTCTTCTCGCCGAGGGCGAGGTCGCGGCTGCCGAGCAGGACGGTGGCGCCCCGGCGGGCCAGACCGCGGGCGATTTCGCGGCCCAGACCCTTGTTGGCGCCGCTCACGAGGGCTGTGATCATGACTGCCAGCGTCGTCGCAGGGCTCGACCGTCACCAGGCCGCGACAGGGCCACCCACGGTTAACCTGGGCAGATGAACGCCATCGGCGAGTTCCTGCGCGCCCGGCGGGCGCTGGTCAGCCCCGCCGACGTCGGCCTGCCCGACGACGGCCCGAGACGCGTGCCGGGCCTGCGGCGCGAGGAGCTGGCCGCGGTGGCGGGCGTGAGCGTGGACTACTACGTGCGCCTCGAGCAGGGCCGCGACCGGCACCCGTCGCCCCAGGTGCTCGACGCGCTGGCCCGCGCGCTCCACCTGGGCGACGACGGCGCCGCCCACCTCCACCGGCTCGCTTCGCCACCCCGGATCACCGGCGGGGAGCTGCCGGCGGGCGTGCGCGAGCTGGTCGAGCTCGGTGGCGCGCCGGCGCTCGCGTGGGGACGGCGGATGGACGTGCTCGCCGCCAGCCCGCTCGCCGTCGCGCTGGCGCCGATGTACCGGCCGGGCACGAATCTCGCCCGCGCGTTTTTCCTCGACCCCTCGGTGCGTTCGCTGCATCCGGATTGGGCCACGATGGCCCTCAACGTGACGGCGATGCTCCGTGCTCGGACGGCATTGCGCGATCCGGCGCTGGACGCTCTCGTTGCCGAGCTGCTGGCCGCCAGCCAGGACTTCGCCCGCTTGTGGCCTCGCCACGACGTGCGCACGAACGCCGCGCCGCGCAAGGTTTTCCGCCACCCGGTGGTGGGCGAGTTGTCGTTGGGGCGGCAGGTGCTGACGGTGCCGGGCGGGGAGTGGGATGTGCTGATCTACCACGCCGAACCGGGCAGCCGTTCTGCCCACGCGTTGGCCCGGCTGGCTTAGCTTTCGGCCGGTGGCCGTGAGTTGTCGCCTGGCTAGGAGTTGGCGGAGCCGACTGCCACGCCGAGCCGGGCGGTCCGTTCGGCCCGGCGCCCTCGCGGTTGGCATGGTTTTCCGGCCGGCCCGCCCGCCATCGAGCGGTCGTTGATGCGCCAAGTGCCCAGCGCGCCGGGCCTGCGCGCGCGGTTTAGCTTTCCGGCCAGTCCTTCGACGCCGCCTTCTCCTCGCCGATCGTCGTGCCCTCGCCGTGGCCGGTGCGGACGGAAGTGGCGTCCGGGAGGGAGAAAAGGCGTTCGCGGATGGACTTGACGATGGTGGGGTAGTCCGAATAGGACCGTCCGGTGGCGCCGGGACCGCCGTGGAACAGGGTGTCGCCCGTGAAGAGGACGGACAGCTCCGGGGCGTGGAGGCAGACGGCGCCGGGGGCGTGGCCCGGCGTGTGGATCACCTTGAGGTCGGTGCCGGCGACGGTGATGGTCTGGCCGTCGGCGAGGTCGCCGTCCGGGGCGCGGTCCGGGTGCGTCAGGTTCCAGACGACGCGGTCGGCCGGATGCAGCAGGATCGGCGCGCCGGTGCGCTCGGCGAGTGCGGGCGCGGCGTTGACGTGGTCGTTGTGGGCGTGGGTGCAGACGATGGCGCGCAGCGCGCGATCCCCGACCACGTCCGCGATGGCGTCGGCGTTGTGCGCCGCGTCGATCACGATCACCTCCGAGTCGTCGCCGACGATCCACACGTTGTTGTCCACTTCCCAGCTGCCGCCGTCGAGCTCGAACACGCCCGACGTGACCAGGTTCTGCACTATCGCCGTCATGGTCTGCAGACCCTAGTGCCCACGCGCCCGTCCAGCTGACATACCGCCGGTATCTACTTTCGGGTAGACTTACTGTCGGTAAGTTAGCCGCGAAGACGGGAGCGCCCATGACCGCCGCTCGGGATCTGCTGGCCGAACCCCTCAAACTGCGCTGCGGCGCCGTGTTGCCGCACCGCCTGGGGAAATCGGCGCTGAGTGAGCAGCTCGGCGACCGGCGCAACGCCCCGACGCGCGAGCTCGCCGAGCTGTATCGCACGTGGGCGCACGGCGGAGCGGGCCTGCTCGTGACCGGCAATGTGATGGTCGACCCCGCAGCCCTCGGCGAACCTCGCAACGTCGCGCTGCCCGCCGTCCCCGATCCCGCCGCGTACGAGCCGTGGGCACGCAGCGTGGCCGGCACCGACGCGCAGCTGTGGGTGCAGCTCAACCACCCCGGCCGGCAGAGCCCGCGATTCCTTTCACGCCAACCGGTTGCGCCGTCGGCGGTGCCGTTCGGCAACCGCGGCGTCCGGACGGCGTTCGCGGCGCCGCGGGCGCTGACCGGCGACGAGATCGAGACGATCGTGGACCGCTTCGCGTTGGCTGCGCGGACTTTCGTCGACGCCGGGTTCACCGGCGTGCAACTGCACGGCGCCCACGGTTACCTGATCTCGCAGTTCCTCTCCCCGCTCACGAACCTTCGCGACGACGAGTGGGGCCGCGACCGCAGCCGCTTCCTGCTGGAGCTCGTGCGCCGCGTGCGCGCGGCGGTCGGCGACGGCGTGCCCGTGTCGGTGAAGCTCAACAGCGCCGACTTCCAGCGCGGCGGCTTCGACGAGGACGAGTCGCTGCGTGTGGTCCGCGCGCTGAGCGACGCGGGCATCGACCTGCTCGAGATTTCGGGCGGTACCTACGAAAAAGCCGTGATGATGGGCTCCGGTCGCGAGAGCACCGCGCGGCGCGAGGCGTACTTCCTCGACTACGCGGCCAAAGCGCGGCAGGTGAGCGACGTCGCGCTGATGGTCACCGGCGGCTTCACCACGCCCGCCGGGATGGCCGAAGCGTTGCAGTCAGGGGCCTTGGACGTGATCGGGCTGGGCCGGCCGCTGACCGTCGACCCGGATCTGCCGGCGCGGTTGCTCGCCGGCGACGACGCGCGCGCGGAACGGCTGTGCCCGCGCACCGGGATCCGCCTGGCCGACAGCCTGCTCGAAGTCCAGTGGCACACGCAGCAGCTGCACCGCTTGGCCGCGGGCAAACCGGCGGATCGCAGCCGCGGCTCGTGGCGCGCGCTGGTGCACACGGGGATCAACGATCCGCTGAACGCGTTTCGGCGGGTGCGTGCGTGAGCCAGCCGTCGAGGACCTTCGCGACGCTCGCCAGCGCGACGAACAGCACGGCGATGAGCACGCAGTTCACGGCCACACGGCCGTAACCGAGCTCGGCGGCGTCGACGAACGGGTACGGGTAGAAGCCGCCCTGCGCGCCACGGACCAGCGTGAACGCCAGCCACGCCAGGGGCCAGCACGCTGACCACGCGACCGTGCGCCACCGCAGGATGCGCGGCGACGCGACGAGGAACCCGAGCACCGCGATGATCGGCGACACGGTGTGCAGCATGACGTCGGCGAACAGGGCCGCGCCGCTCAGATCGAGCAGCCCCGACAGCGCGACGTGGTAGACGACGCCGGTCACCGCGATGCCGACCAGCGCGTCGAGCCACAGCACGCGCAGCAGCCCGTTGGCCCGCGCGCCGGCCACGAACGCGACGGAAGCCAGCAGCACCAGCACGTTCGATTCGATGGTGAAGTACGCGAACATGTTGGCGACGCGCGCGCCCGCCGAGGCGTAGCGGCCTGGTGTTCCGGCGCTCACGAAGCCCTGTGTGACGAGGCCGATCAGCACAACGAGGGCCGTCACCCCGAACCAGATCCGGGTCAGTCGCGTCGGTGGCATGCGGTGAGATTACGGTTCCGGCCTGCTCGGACCCAGCCGAAACGACCCGGTGTCACCCCGTCGGGGTGCTCAGGCGGGCGGCTCGCGCAGGCGTTCCGTGACCGTGCGGAGGGTGTGCAGCTCCGCGGCGGACAGCCGGGAGGTCACGAGCCGGCGGACGCCGTCGAAGTGGGTGTCCATCGCCGTGGCGAGGAGCGCCTCGCCGGTCTCGGTCAGCTGCGCGTCGACGGCTTGCTGACCGGGCTGCGACACGCGGGCCACGAGGCCGCGGCTGCGGAGCCGGCTGATCAGCTTGGTCACCCCGCCTCGGCTGACCAGCAGTTTCTCCGCGAGATCCTTCATGCGGCACCGGCCGCCGGGCTGGAGCCACAGCTGGTAGAGCGTGTCGAACTCGGCGACCGACAGGTCGTGGTCCGCGCGCAGTTCGGCGTCGAGTACGCCGAGCACGCGTGCTTCCAGTTCGAGCAGCCCGCGCCAGGCGAGCAGCTCGTCCTCCGAGAGGTGGGGCACCGGGCGTTCCCCGTGCGTCGCGGTCACGTACCCACCGTAACCGAGCGTGCGCGCGTTGGGCTGTCAGGGTCCTTTGCGGTAATCTCGTTGACGTGGAAACAAGATTGCGCGTACTGTCATTCTCACATTGCCGGGAACAGTGAGAGGAATCGTCATGGGGATTCGGACGACCGGGTGTCACCACATGGCTTTCGTGACCAATGACATGGAAGAAACCGTGAAGTTCTACAATGGGGTGCTCGGGTTTCCCATTGTCGTGACGCTGCAATTGCCGGACCCGGACCCGTTCCCCGGTGCGGTGCCGGGGAATCTCGCCGGCAGCAGGCATTATTTCTTCCGCATCAGCGAGCAGGACACGATCGCGTTCTTCGAGTTCAAGGACGTCGAGATCGCCGCGGACAACTCGTTGCTCGGGGCGGGAAACCACCTCGCGATCACGGTGCCTTCCGAGGGTGAACTGCAGCACGCGAAATCGGTGCTGGAGGAGAACGGGATCAAGGTCAACAGTGAACTCGACCACGGGTTCTGTCACTCGATCTACTTCGAGGACCCGGTGAACAAGATCGCCCTGGAGTTCGCCACGTGGCAGCACCCGTGCGACGTCGCGCAGCCCTTCCTGCAGGACCCCGAACCGGTGCCGGCGGCGCTGGCCGCGATCGGCTCGGACGTCTACGGACAGCACCTGCTGCAGTACACGCCGGACGGCCACGGTGGCGCGGACCGCTGACCCCGTCCGCCGGTCCCGGGACGCCGCGCCCGAGCAGAACCTGGTGTGGGGCAGCGGATCCCTGCGAGAACTCCCGGAGGTCGCCGACGCCCTGGGTTGTCACCGCGTGCTCGCGGTGGCCTCCCGGTCGGCGGACCCGGTCGTCGCCCGGCTGCCGGGTCTGCTCGGCGGGCGCTACCTCGGCCGGTGGTCGGACGTGCCCGCGCACGTGCCGGCCCACCAGGCCAACCTCGCCGTCGGCTCGGCGCAGGAAACGCACGCCGACGCGGTCCTGGCCATCGGCGGCGGCTCGGCGATCGGGCTGGGCAAGATCGTTTCGCTCGCGCTGCGGCTGCCGCTGATCGCGGTCCCGACCACCTTCTCCGGCGCGGAGCGCACATCGCGCTACTTCGTCACCACCGCCCGCGGCAAGGAAACGGGGACGTCCGGCCACGCACTGCCCCGCGCGGTGCTCTACGACCCCGACCTCGTCGCGGGGCTGCCCCGCGAGGTGGTGGCGAGCAGTGGCATCACCGCCGTCGCACACTGCCTGGAGGTCCTGTGCCGTCCCGCGAGCGAGGAAGCGCTGGCGTCGGCTCGCGAAGGTCTGCTTCTGCTGTGGAGCAGCCTCGCCCCGCTCGCGGCCGGTGACCTCGCGACGTGCCAAGACGCGCTGGCCGGCGCCGCCCTGGCGGGCCACGCACTGCACGAGCTGGGCCGGGCCGGTGTGGTGCACCGGGTGTGCGACCTGGTGTCCACGCGGCACGGGCTCGGGTACGGCCGTTTGCACGCGCTGTTTCTTCCGCTCGTGCTGCGGGCGTACGGCGAGGCCGCCGCCGGGGCGCGCGCGGCGCTGGCGGAGCTGCGACCCGGGGTGCCGGCCGAACAGGCGGTGGCCGAGCTCACGGTGACGATGGGGCTGACCGCGGAGGTCGACCCACGGCGGGTTGCGGGTGAGTTGGGCCTTGGCGGTGCGGAGCTTCGGCTGATGCTGGGGGAGTTGTCCGTAGCTGCGGATCGGGCCGAGGCGGAGGTTTTCGAGCGGCTGGTCGCGGGTTGCTGAATTGCCTCGGCAAGCACGACGAAGGGCGCGGCCCGTAGGCCGCGCCCTTCGTCGTGGTTGTTCAGGGCCGCGTCAGCGAAGCGCCTTCACCAAGGCGGGGACGAAGACCGAGGCGTCGACCGTGCCCCAGCCGCTGGCGATGTCGAAGCCGGGGGTGGCGGTGAAGCCCTCGACGCCGTCCTGGCTGTTGTCGCCGGTGGTGACGTCGACGATGCCGGCCTTGGCGCCCTTCGGGCCGAGCTTTTCGTAGAGGGCGGGGTTGATCTGGCCGAGCTTGCCGTGGTTGGCCTGCACCGCCAGGGCGAGCACGCCGGCGAACAGCGGTGCCGACTGCGAAGTGCCCTGCACGCCTTCCATGCTGATGTCCGGGAACGAGCGCATCTTGCTGCCGGTGATCTTCTTGACGCTGTCCTGCCACGCCGGGCGCGCGTAGGCCTTCGACAGGCCCGCGCCTTCGCCGAAGCCGTTGTCGGCCACGTTCACCAGGTCGTCCGGCTTCGTGCGGGTGCCGGTGGAGTCGAGGTGCAGCTGCGTGCCGCCGAGGGTGGTCACGCGCGGGTCGCTGGCCGGCCAGCTCGCCACGCGGTACGGGTAGTTGCCCGGGCCCTGCAGGAAGCCGCCGGTCGGGCCGTCGTCACCCGAGGAGGCGACCATCGTGATGCCCGCCTTGCTCGCGCGTTCCAGCGCCGGGTCGAGCGTCTTGATGGACTGGAACGACGGGAAGTTCTCCTCCGTGGTGCCGAAGCTCATCGAGATCACGTCGGTGAGCTTGTGCTTCGTGAGGTAGTCGACGGCGTTCATCATCTCGGGCAGCCCGGTGAAGCCCTGCGTCTCGGCGACCGGCGTCGCGGCGACGATGATCTTCGCGTTGGGCGCCATCGCGTGCATCATCGTGACGTCGAGGTCGGTCTCGCCGCCCCAGGACTCGCAAGTCGCCGTGTCGACGCCCGGGTCGGTGCACGCCGGGACCGAGCCCGACGGCTGGAGCACCTCGACGTTGGCCGGCGGCAGACCGTGGCGCTGGGAGTACTCGTCGAGCACCTGCTTCACCTGGTCGTCGCCGAACGACACCAGCGTGGTGACGGTGGCGCCCGCTCCCGTGATGCCCTGGTTCCACAGCTTCGTGGCGTTGTACGCGACGCTTTCCCTGGGCAGCGCGGACATCGCGGCGTCGAGCTTCGCGACGCGGTCGGCCACCGTGCGCGCGCCGATGAACGACTTCGCCGCCGCCGAGAAGTGGTGCAGCGCGGGAGCCGGCGCGTTCGTGGCCGCGCCGGCCGGAGCCGCGACGGCCGTGACGGCCAGCGCGACACCCGCGAGCAAGGTCATCGGCCGGACGGCGGACCGAACCCGAAAAGTCATGTCGTCTCCCCAGTGGTGAGCGATGCGGTACAGCCCACTCTCATGCATCGCCGGAGGGCACAACATCGACTTTCGTCTGGCCTTTCGGCCTCGGCCGGGCGAATTGGCCGGTGGTGTCCGGATGTCATTCGGCCCGATCACCCCGCAGCAGGCCGCGCACGGTGTCGATCGTGTCGGCGTCGGCAGCTTCCTTGTCCGGCCGGTACCGCACCACACGCGCGAACCGCAGCGCCAGCCCGCCGGGATACCGCGTGCTGATCTGCGCCCCGTCGAGCTCGATCTCCACGACCACCTCGGGCCGCACGTACACGGTGTAGCTGTCGCGGTGGGTCTCGATCTCCTGGAACCGCTTCGTCTGCCACGCCAGCAGCTCGTCGGTCATGCCCTTGAACGTCTTGCCCACCATGATCGGCGGCCCACCGTCCGGGTCGCGCGCGCCGAGGTGCAGGTTGGACAGCGTGCCCGTGCGCCGCCCGTGCCCCCACTCCACCGCGAGCACGACCAGGTCGATGGTGTGCACCGGCTTCACTTTCAGCCACGCCCGGCCTCGGCGCCCCGCCGCGTACGGCGACGCCAGGTCCTTCACCATCACGCCCTCGTGGCCGCCCGCCATCGCCGCGTCGAGCACTGCCGCGGCGTCGGCCGGCTCCACCTCGCCGGGGATCACGTGCTCGCCCGCGACCTTCCGCAGCGCCGCGTTGCGTTCCGACAGCGGCGCGTCGAGCAGGTCCACGCCGTCGAGGTGCAGGCAGTCGAAGAAGTACGGCCGCAGCAGCAGCGCCCGCACCTGTTCCTCCCGCGTGCTGCCGAAGCGGCTCATCGTCTCCTGGAACGGCCTCGGCCGGCCGTCGTCGGTGAGCGCGAGCGTCTCTCCGTCGAGCACCACCGACTCGCACGGCAGCGCCCGCACCAGGTCCACCAGCTCGGAGACGCTGGACGTGATCTCCCGCAACGTGCGCGTGTAGACGTGCACTTCCTCGCCGGAGCGGTGCACCTGGATTCGCGCACCGTCCATTTTGTACTCGACGATCGCGTGCTCGTGTTCCGCCACCGCCTCGTCGAGCGATTCCGCGGGCGACGCGAGCATCGGCTTGATCGGGCGCCCCAGCGTGAGCCGGAACTCGGCCAGCCGCGCCGCGCCGCCGGTCATCGCCGCATAGCCGGTGACGGAAAGCTTGCCGGACAACATGAACGCCCGCCGCACGTCCTCGGCGCCGACCTCGGCCGCCGCGGCGACGGCGTCGACCATCACGCCCTCCAGCGCCCCCTGCCGCAGCTCTCCGGTGACCAGCCGGAAGAGAAACTCCTGCTCGCCTCGAGTGAGCCGCTTGAACAACGCCGTGAGCACCTCCGCGCGCCGCTTCACCGACCCTGCCCCCGAAGCCGCCGCGACCTCCGTGAGCGCCTCGTCGACCTCCCGCACCTCAACGCTCGGCTCCGGGGCCGGCTCGACGGCCAGCTCCGCGAGCGTGCGCCACCCCGCGCCCAGCCGGTCCTGCGCCGTCTGCCCCGTGAGGTACGCGATCACGGCCGGCAGCTCGGTCGTCTCGGCGGCGCGCAGCACCGCGGCGAGGGTGGCGATCTTCGCCTTCCTCGACCGGGTGGCCGCCAGCTCGGCGGACGCGGTGACGATCTGGGTGAGCAGCACCCGACCATCATGACCCGAGACACCGACAGTTTCCCGGTGAAATGGTCCTGAACTGGGAAAACACCCTCAGGCGGGGTACGGCTCGGCCTCGCGCGCCGTCCGCAGCGCGCCCGCCCACCAGGCCAGCTGGTCGAGCATCGTCTTCGCGTACGCAGGGGCCTGCGGGTCGAGCGGCAGGCCGGCCTCCCATGCGGTGAAGTAGTTCGGGAAAGTGAGGCCGTCGCGAATCGTCACCGCGTGCAGCTCGGTCAGCACGTTCTCCAGGTGGAGCACCGCGTGCCGCCCGCCGGCCGCGCCGCCGTAGCTCACGAACGCGACGGGTTTGGCCGTCCACTGCGAGAAGTGCCAGTCGATGGCCGCCTTGAGCGACGCCGGATAGCTGTGGTTGTACTCCGGGGTGACCACGATGAACGCGGCCGCGCTCTCCAGTGCCGCCGTCAGCGTCGCCATCCTGGCGGGGCGCGGGTAGCTGTCGCCGGCGTACTTGGGGGATGCCTCGGGCAGCGACAGCGGGATCTCGACGTCCGCCAGGTCGACGACCTCGACCTCGAACCCGCCGTGTTCCCGGGCCTGCTCGGCCACCCATGAGGCGACGGTGGGGCCGAACCGGCCGTCGCGGACACTGCCGACGATGATCACTAGTTTGTTCGCCATGGTCACCACCGTGGGGTTCAGCAGGGCCGGCAACCAGACCGCGCTCAGGCTGGCCCCCGTACGGCCACGCTGAGCACGCCCGGATCGGCTTATGCTCGGTGACATGGGGACGCCGCTGGGGGACTTCATCCGGGCCAAGCGCGACAGCACCCAGCCGGACACGCTGGGCCTGCCTTCGCACGGCCGTCGCCGCTCGCCCGGCCTGCGGCGGTCCGACCTCGCCGCGCGGGCCGGCATCAGCGTCGAATACCTCACGCGAATCGAGCAGGGCCGCGACCGCAACCCGTCCGTGTCGGTGGTGAACGCCCTCGCCGACGCGCTCAGCCTGGCCGCCGCCGAGCGCACCCACCTGCGCTACCTCACGAAGATCACCGGCGGGGAGTGCACGGCCCACGTCCGGCCCGCACCCGTGCGGTGGGATGTGCGTGCCCAGGTCCTCCAGACGCTCCGGCTGCTCGAACCCGGCATCGCCGCGGTCACCAACCGGCCGGGCGACATCCTCGCCCACACCAGCGGCTTCGCCGCGGTGACGAGCGGAACGGGACTGCTCGACGCCGAGGCCCCGAACCTCACCCGCTACGTCTTCACCGACCCCCGTGCCCGCGCGTTCTTCGCCGACTGGGCCGAGGTCGCGGACGAGCGGGCGTTCGACCTGTGGCTGGGCCCCGCGGTCGAGAACTCGGAGTGGCTCACGGCGGAACTCGCGCCCGTCGCCGGTCCGGAGTTCACCAGCCGGCTGAACTCGACCGTCGTGCCACGACGTGGAGTTCTGCGGCTGAACCACCCGGGCGGACGTTCGTTGCGGCTGAACAGGGAGACCCTGGAACTCGCGGAGGACGCGCAGCAGCTGGTCGTCTTCCTGCCGGACGACGAAGAAACGGCTCGGGTCGTCGCGGAACTCCGCCTCCGGCCACCAGGGCGGCTCCGGGTCATCTCCTGAAACATCCAGGCAGGAAGGGCAGTCACTTCGAGCTGTAGGAATGCTTGCCGGTCCCGGCCAGGCTGCCTCCTTCGACGATCAGGTACTCGTCGCGGATCGGGTGGCCCGCGAAGTAGCACTCGAGGATCTCCCGCGCCCCGGCGGCATACCTGGCTTGCGCCGACAGCGAGGTGCCGGACGTGTGCGGGGTCATGCCGTGGTGCGGCATCGTCCGCCACGGGTGGTCCTGTGGCGCGGGCTGCGGGAACCACACGTCGCCGGCATACCCGGCCAGCTGACCCGATTCCAGGGCCCGCACGACCGCGTCCCGGTCGCAGATCTTTCCCCGCGCCGTGTTGACCAGGTAGGCGCCCCGTTTCATCTGGCCGATCAGGGCGTCGTCGAACATGTTCTCGGTTTCGGGGTGCAACGGAGCGTTGATCGTGACGACGTCGCACACCCGCACCAGCGACTGGGCGTCCGGGTGGTAGGTGACGTCCAACTCCGCCTCGACCTCCGCCGGGAGCCGGTGCCGGTCGGTGTAATGCAACCGGACGTCGAACGGCTTCAGCCGGCGCAGCACCGCGGTCCCGATCCGGCCCGCGGCAACGGTGCCGACGTTCATCGCCTCGAGATCGTAGGAGCGGGCGACGCAGTCCGCGATGTTCCACCCGCCGTCGAGCACCCACTGGTGCGCCGGAAGGTAGTTGCGCACCAAGGAAAGGATCATCATCACGACGTGTTCGGACACGCTGACGCTGTTGGAGTACGTGACCTCCGCGACGGTGATCCCGTGTTCGATCGCGGCGGCGAGGTCGACATGGTCCGAGCCGATCCCCGCTGTGATCGCGAGCTTCAGCTTCGGCGCCTTCGCGATGCGTTCAGCGGTCAGGTATGCCGGCCAGAACGGTTGCGAGATCACCACTTCCGCGTCCGGGAGCTCCCGCTCGAACACCGAGTCGGGCCCCTCCTTGTCGGAGGTCACCACCAGCTCGTGGCCGGCGGCCTCCAGGAAGCGGCGCAGCCCGAGCGCCCCGGACACACTCCCGAGTAGCTCTCCCGGGGTGAAGTCGAGCGCGCTCGGACTCGGGGTGGTCTGGCCGTCCGGATAGCGGTCGACACGGGGAACCCCGTCCCGCGCGTACGAGCTCGGGTAGCCGTCGACCGGGTCGTCGTAGAGCACACAAAGTACTTTCGCCACGAGAGTCCCTTCGGTTGAGTGACCGGACAAGTCATGCGGTGTCGGTTTGCCGCTGCGGGTTACCGGAAGCCGCCATGGCGTGTTCGCGGTGCGCGCGCCGCAGGTGTTCCTCAGGGGTGACGACCTCCGAGGGTGGCACCCACTCGAAGTACTTCGACGTGTTCTTCAGCAGCACGAACGTGAGCGTCCCGAAGACGAACGGCAGGGTGAGTGCGGGCAGGCCCCACGGCACGAAGATCGAGGCGATGCCGCCGAAGAGCAAGGCGGTGAAGATCGCACACAGCACACCGAGTATCGCCGAGCGCCAGGTCAGCACGTAGAACACGCCGGCGATCGCCAGCGCGGCGTCGAACGAGTTGAAGCCCCACAGGCCGTTGTAGATCAGCACGCCGTCGGCACCGAGGGCCATGCCGGTCAGCATCCCGACGGCCGAGCCGACCAGCGCGAAGATGGCGGCGATCCGGGAGCAGAACGCGATGCCGACGATGATCAGCACACCGGCGAGGAGGCTGTTGCAGAAGAACAGCTGGCCGATGCCGCGGAAGATCGCGTTGATCACGGCCACCACGTCGGTGTTGCCGACCGCGTCGGCGCTCGCCCGGAGTGACGTCCGCACAGCGGGCCCGTTCACCTCGGGTGCAGCCGGGGCGATCGCGTCGCTGAGCCGCCCGCGCGTGATGTGCAGTGCGGTGATCAGGAACAGCAGAGTGATGATGTTGAAGGCCAGCGTGAAGGGGGGCACGCCCCACGCGCCGCCGAACGCGGCCGCGAGTGCTGCCATCAGGATCGACGATGCCGCGCTCAGCAGGATGATCCACAGAATCACGATCCCGTCCCACTGCGGTGAGAGGAACAAGGCGAGTCCGAGCCCGACGAGCACGCCGTTGAACCCGTAGAGACCCGCGTGGATCGCGTCTCGGTCGAACCCCAGTGCCAGTGCGGCGAGGGTCGAGGCCAGTACCCCCACTGTGGCGCCGAATCCGAGCCACGGCTCCTGGAGCCAAGCGGCCAGCAGGATGAAGGCGCCCGTGATCGGGCTGTTCATGAACACCACCTGCCCGATCCCGCGCAGGCAGTACTCGACGAACCCGACTACGGGCACCTTCAGCGCCCGTTCGTCGACCTCGGGCATGGTGCCGTTGATCCATCGCCACGGCCCGTGGTGGCCGCGTTCAGGTGGTGCAGTGGTCATGACCGCCTCCTCCGGCGGGTGGGGTGCTTTCTCGACGTGCCGGACCGGGCGGGAGACAGGCCGCCTCCCGCCCGGTCACCGAGCCGGTGCAGGAGTCAGAAACTCGCCGTCGGCACGCTCATTCCCTGTTCGACCTGCGCCGGGCCGGAAGCCGAAGGACGCACGTCGATGTCGAAGATCGCAGTGGGCAGATACACGGTGGAGCACGAGTTCGGGATGTCGACCACGCCCGAGAGCCTGCCCTCGATCGGCGCGGAGCCAAGGATCATGTACGCCTGGATCGCGCTGTAGCCGAACTTCTGCAGGTAGTCGATGGCGTGCAGGCAGGCCCGCTGGTACGACAGGTGCGAGTCGAGGTAGTGCTGGACCCCGTCGAGCGTGACCGAGGTGCCGGAGAACGCGAGCCACTGGCTGTACTGCGGGTCGACGTTGCCGGGCATGAAGATCGCGTTCTCGGAGACGCCGTAGGTCTCCATCCCGCCCTTGATCAGGTCGACGTGCAGGTCCATGAACCCGCCCATCTCGATGGCGCCGCAGAAGGTGATCTCGCCGTCGCCCTGCGAGAAGTGCAGGTCGCCCATCGAGAGTTTCGCGCCGTCGACGAAGACGGGGTAGAACACCCGGGTTCCCTTGGTGAAGTTCTTGATGTCCTGGTTCCCGCCGTTCTCCCGCGGCGGCGCGGTGCGTGCGGCCTCCGCCGCGACCCGGTCGAAGTCGGCGCCGGTGAGGCTGCCGAGGATCGCGGAATCCGGCAGCGGGGGCAGCGCCAGCGGTGGCACCCGGTCCGGGTCGGTGTCGATCAGCGCCTGTTCGCGCGCATTCCACTTGGCGAGCAGCGCACCGGAAGGAGCCGTGCCCATCAGGCCCGGGTGCACGATGCCGGTGTACGAGACCCCCGGGACGTGCCGCGAGGTGGCGACCCCGCCCATGAAGTCCCAGATCACCTTGTACGCGTCGGGGAACCACTCCGTGAGGAAGCCGCCGCCGTTCTTGGTGGCGAAGACACCGGTGTAGCCCCAGCCCTGGCCGGCGAGCGGTCCCGAGTCCTCCTGCGGGATCGGGCCGACGTCGAGGATGTCGACGATGAGGAGGTCGCCCGGCTGTGCGCCCTCGACCGCGATCGGCCCGCTGAGCACGTGCACACTGGGCAGCGGCGCGTTCAGCACGTCTGCGGCAGAATCGTCGTTGTGGATCGCGCCGTCGAACCATTCGCGGCAGTGGACGCGGAACGAGTCTCCTGGCTTGACCTGAACTTGGGCGGGAATATCCCCGTGCCACCGGTTGTGGCCGACAATTGCTTGTTCAGTGAATTTCTTTGAGGAATCGAGTGAGAAAACAACTTGCGGCATGGTATCTCCCGACAGCTTGGTGGGTGACCGACCCGGCAATGTGCGTGCTGTGCGCCTCCGCAACGCCGAGCGTGGCGGCTCCGCAGAGCACTCCGGGCATCAGCCGCAAATTGTTCTTCGCCGGCCCAGCGAGCGGGCCATTGCCCGGCAGGGCGCAGGCTGGGCCGCGTTCGCCTACGGTCTCGGCAGACGTCGCAGCGCGGGATTCGATGTCGGTGCCGGCCCGCGCGTCCGGCCGCGAACGGGAGGTACCGCGGACACCACGGCCGGCTCGTCGCGAGTTTTCTCGGTCCGGTCGATGGCCGTGACCAGCTCACGCGGCGCGAGTGACAGCATCGGCGCGCAGTAGTTCCGGGCCGCTTCGCCACCGCAGGCCGGACACTGTGAGCTCGGCGAGGCCGTCCCCATCGGCAGGCGCACCTCGAAGACACCGTCCCGGGCGCATCGATATTGGTACGTCGCCATCGCAGCCTCCCAACTGCTTGCTCTCTCTTCGCGGCGGAATTGATCAAACCGCGCTGTGATCAAACTGCGCTGCGGAAAAGGAAATCAGAGCGGTGAGCGACGTTACCAGCCCTGTGTTTCAGGCACAACGAAGCGATACGCCGGAATGAATTTGTGCGTAGAGATACGCCTTGTCCACTTGCGGTGACGGGTTCGTCGGCCGCACGGCGCAGTGAAACGACGAACGGCCCGCTTCCCGGAAGAGCCGGGAAGCGGGCCGTAAGGCGGAAAATCCCTACTTGCCGCCGCGCGCCATACGCAGGACGTCGAGAGCTTCGTCGAGCTGCTCTTCCGTCAGCTTGCCGTCCTTGACGAAGCCGCGTTCGATCACGACCTCGCGAATGGTCTTGAGCTCCTTGAGGGCCTGCTTCGCCACCGCCGCCGCGGCTTCGTAGCCGATGTAGGAGTTCAGCGGCGTCACGATGGACGGCGAGCCCTCGGCGTACTGCCGGGTGCGCTCGACGTTGGCGGTGACACCGTTGAAGACCTTGTCCGCCAGCAGGCGCGAGACGGCGGCCAGCAGGCGGGCCGACTCGAGGACGTTGCGGGCGATGACGGGCAGGTTCACGTTGAGCTGGAAGTTGCCCGCCGCGCCGGCGAAGGCGACGGCCGCGTCGTTGCCGACGACCTGGGCCACGACCTGCAGCGTCGCCTCCGGGATGACCGGGTTGACCTTGCCCGGCATGATCGAGGAGCCCGGCTGGAGGTCCGGCAGGGCCAGCTCGGCGAGGCCGGTGCGCGGGCCGGACCCGAGCCAGCGCAGGTCGTTCGCGATCTTGTTGAGGGACACGGCGATGGTGCGCAGGTGGCCGGACGTCTCGACCACGCTGTCCTGCGTCGCCTGCGCCTCGAAGTGGTTGCGGGCCTCCGTGAGCGGCAGGCCCGTGAGCGCGGCCAGCTCCGCGGAAACGGCCGCGCCGAAGCCGTCGGGGGCGTTGAGGCCGGAGCCGACGGCGGTGCCGCCGATGGGCAGCTCGCCGAGACGCCCGATGCCGGACTGCAGGCGCTCGATGCCGAAGCGGATCTGCGCGGCCCACGCGCCGGCTTCCTGGCCCAGCGTGATCGGCACGGCGTCCATCAGGTGCGTGCGGCCGGACTTCACGACGCCGGCCCACTCCTGCGCGCGCGTCTCGATCGCTCCGGCGAGGTGCTCCAGGGCCGGGATGACGTCGGTGAGCACGGCTTCCGTGGCGGCCACGTGGATGGTCGTCGGGAACGTGTCGTTGGACGACTGTGAGGCGTTGACGTGGTCGTTCGGGTGCACGTCGCGGCCGAGGGCGCGGGTGGCGAGCGTCGCGATGACCTCGTTGGCGTTCATGTTCGACGACGTGCCGGAGCCGGTCTGGAACACGTCGATCGGGAACTGGTCGTCGTACTTGCCCTCGGCGACGCCGTCGGCGGCCGTGGCGATGGCCTCGGCGAGGTCGGCGTCCAGCACGCCCAGCTTCTGGTTCACGCGCGCGGCGGCGGCCTTCAACAGGCCCAGCGCGCGGATCTGAGCGCGTTCGAGACCGCGGCCGGAGACGGGGAAGTTCTCCACGGCACGCTGCGTCTGCGCGCGGTAGAGCGCGTCGACCGGGACGCGGACCTCACCCATCGTGTCGTGTTCGATCCGGTATTCCTGTTCTGCCATGCCCCCGATTCTGGCCCTGTTTCGCGCATCCGGCGTCGTGGCGTCGCCCACCTCGATCCGGTAATTCACCCGCCGGATAGCACTAGGATGGCTGTGTTCTCGATCACCGCCAACCACCACTGGCTGGAGCGAGCTAAATGGACTACGACCTCGTGATCATCGGCGCCGGGCCGACCGGGCTGTTCGCCGCCTACTACGCGGGATTCCGCGGCCTTTCCATGGCCGTCGTCGATTCTCTGCCGGAGCCGGGCGGGCAGATCACCGCGATGTACCCCGAGAAGATGATCTACGACGTGGGCGGCTTCGCGGCGGTCCGCGGCCGCGACCTGGTGCAAGGCCTCGTCGACCAGGCCGCGCCGTGGAATCCGACGTACCTGCTGGGCCGCAAGGCCGAGAAGCTGGAAACGGTGGGAGACCGCGTCGAGCTGACCCTCGACGGCGGCGACGTGCTGAGCGCCGGCGCCGTGCTGATCACGGCCGGGATCGGCGAGTTCACGCCCCGCCCGTTGCCCGCGGGCAACGGCTGGCTGGGGCGCGGAATGGTTCATTTCGTGCCGTCGCTGCAGGTCCACGCCGGGCAACACGTGGTCGTGGTCGGCGGTGGGGACTCGGCGTTCGACTGGTGCCTGGCGCTGCACCCGGTGGCGGCGAGCGTGACGCTGGTGCACCGGCGCGGGAAGTTCCGCGCGGCCGAGTCGATCGTGCGGCAGGTGCGGGAGCTGGGCGTGCCGCTGGTCACCGACGCCGAGGTGACGCGGTTCGTCGAGTCGCCTTCAGGTGCGCTGGAGGGTATCGAGGTGTCGGTGAAGGGCGGCGAGGACCTCGCGCTGCCGGCCAACGCCGTGGTCGCCGCGCTGGGGTTCACGGCCGATCTGGGGCCGATCGAGAGCTGGGGCCTGGAGATCGACCACCGCGCCATCACGGTCGACTCGACGATGGCGACGGCCCGTTCGCGCGTGTACGCGGCCGGGGACGTGGCCCACTACCCGGGCAAGGTGAAGCTCATCGCCACCGGCTTCGGCGAAGCGGCGACGGCGGTGAACAACATCGCTGTGGCGCTCGACCCGGACGCGCATCTGTTCCCGGGCCACTCCAGCAACGCCGAGTGACTCAGCCGGTCTTCGACGCGATCCACGGCGCGTACGCGGGCACCGACGTGTAGATCGACGGGGCCGTCGCGCACGTCGGGGAGCCGTTGCCGGGGCGGCTGGTCACACCGATGAGGGACCAGCGGTCGCCGTCGCGGGTGAGCTCGGGGCCGCCGGAGTCGCCGTAGCAGGAGCCGGCCTTGCCGGACGGGTTGTCGGTGCAGAGCTCGGCCGTGCCGTCGAAGGACGACGTGCACTTGGCGCCCTCGACGAGGTGCGTGTCGAGCTGCTGCAACGTCGGCACGGGGTCGCCGCAGCCGGGCGTGGCGCAGGTTTGGCCCCAGCCCAGCACCCGGGTCGGGGTGCCCGGCGCGGCGGCGCCTCCGACGGTGATCGGCGCCGTCTTCGCGGGCGCGGCGAGGCGGACGAGCGCGATGTCACCCGTCTGCGTCGAGGCGTTGAAGTGCGGGTTGAGCACGATCTCCGCCGGCTGGGCCGTCTCGCCGCCGGAGTCGCTTTCGTTGGTGCCCAAGCGGAACGTGAGCGTCGCCGGGTCCTTTCCGGACATGCAGTGGGCGGCGGTGACCACCCACGTGGGTGCGATCAGCGAGCCGGCGCAGAAGAGCGTGCCCGATTCGGTGTGCATCGACACCGCGAACGGGTAGGGCTCGTCGGCGCCGGTCCCGCCGACGAGCGCCGGCCCGGCGGTCGCGCTGCCGGCGGCGAGCGCCGCTGCGGTCACTGCGGCTACGAACGTGAGCAGCAGCGCGAACAACCGCTTGGGCACCTGGCGACTCCTTGGGTCAGGGCAGAGGCGGGACGACGTCTTCGTCCTCGCGCACGTCGAGGTTGCCGTCGAAGTTCACGGACGAGTAGGCCCGCAGCTTCTCCAGCCGGTGGTAACCGTCGATCATTCTGACGGTGCCGGACTTGGACCGCATCACGATCGACTGCGTGGTGGCGCCGCCGGCGCGGTAGTGCACGCCGCGCAGCAGGTCTCCGTCGGTGACGCCGGTGGCGCAGAAGAAGATGTTGTCGCCGCGCACGAGGTCGTCGTTGGTGAGCACGCGGTCGAGGTCGTGGCCCGCGGCCAGGGCCTTCTCGCGCTCCAGGTCGTCCTTGGGCCACAGCCGGCCCTGCAGTTCACCGCCGAGGCACTTCATCGCGCACGCGGCGATGATGCCTTCCGGCGTGCCGCCGATGCCGATCAACATGTCGACACCGGTCGTCGGGCGGGCCGCGGCGATGGCACCGGCGACGTCGCCGTCGGAGATGAACCGGATGCGCGCGCCGGCCTCGCGGATCTCCTTGATGATCTGCTCGTGGCGCGGCCGGTCGAGCACGCACACGGTCACGTCGCCGACGCTGGAGTTCTTCGCCTTCGCCACGCGGCGGATGTTCTCCGCGATCGGCGCGGCCAGGTCCACCTTGCCCGCGGCGTCCGGCCCGACGGCCAGCTTCTCCATGTAGAACACGGCCGACGGGTCGAACATCGCCCCGCGCTCGGCCACGGCCAGCACGGCCAGCGCGTTGGGCATGCCCTTGGCCATCAGGGTGGTGCCGTCGACGGGGTCGACCGCGACGTCGCAGTCGGGGCCGTCGCCGTTGCCCACCTCCTCGCCGTTGAACAGCATGGGGGCTTCGTCCTTCTCACCCTCGCCGATCACGACCACGCCGCGCATCGAGACGGTGGAGACGAGCTGGCGCATCGCGTCGACGGCGGCTCCGTCGCCCCCGATCTTGTCGCCGCGGCCGACCCAACGGCCGGCGGCCATCGCCGCGGCCTCGGTCACGCGGACCAGCTCCATGGCGAGGTTGCGGTCGGGTGCTTCGCGACGTGGGTCACTGGCGGTGCTCATGCGGGCCTCCCGGATCGCGGAATTCGGCGGGAGGACAGTGTCTCAGATGATCGCGTCACCTGAACGATTCAGTTGCGCATGGTGCACATCACTGTGCGTCGTCGGAATTCTCCACGGACGCCAATGCGGCCTCGATCCGCTCGCGCGCGCCCTCCAGGTGGCGTTCGCAGACCTTGGCGAGCTCCTCGCCTTTTTCCCACAACGCCAGTGACTGCTCCAGGCTGAGGCCGCCGGCTTCGAGCTCCCTGACCACCTCGACCAGCCGGTCGCGCGCCTGCTCGTACCCGAGTCCGGCGGTTTCGCTGCCTGCTTCGCTCACGCTCGACGCTCTCCGATGTTCCGATGCACGGGGCTGTCCGGGCACAGTACCGCGCTGGTGTCGGTCAGTGCTGTCACGACCGGTGATCGACCCGGTGCCGTCCGCCCGTTCGCGGGGGTGGTGGGGTCGGCGGGGGGTTGCGGGTCTGTTCGCGGCAGACGAGGGCGCTGGCCATCGCGTTGTCGTAGCCGACGAAGGCCAGGGCGAACTCCTGGCCGTCACCGTCCGCGATCGCGTCCTCGAGGGTTTCCTGGGCGCCCGCGACGCGGCGGCGGTGGTCGGCGCCCTCGGCGAACCACCAGCGGGTGCCGACGTGGACGGACGTGGCCTCGGACAGGCGGCGCAGCTGGGGGCCGAGCTGGCCGCGCGCGGCGGTGCCGCAACCGGCGAGCAGGGCGGTCCAGCATTCGCTGGCGGCGCTGTCGGTGACGCGCGCCTGGTGGAGCAGGGCGCGGGCGTCGAGGCGGGCGGCGGCGTCGACGGTGAGCGGGAGGAACGCCGGTGCCCTGGTGGTCACGGCCCGTCTCCTTCCTGGCTCGACGCGGTGGACTCGGTGACGGCGTGGATCGCCCCGTCGGCGATCCGCACGCGCAGGCGCGCGCCGTCCTCGACTTGGGAGACGGAGCGCAGCACCTGGAGGTTGCCTGCGTCGTCGGTGAATTGCACGACGGCGTACCCGCGGGCCATCGTCGCGGCCGGGCCGAGGGCCGTCAGCCGGCCGCGCGCGCCGGCGATTTCGGCCTGGTCCTTCGCGAGCAGGCCGAGCATGGCGCGCCGGCCGCGTTCGCGGTGGATCTCGACATCGTCGAGGCGGCGCTGGATCGGCCCGAGCGGGTCGGCGAGCGACGGGCGGCTGCGCAGCTGGGTGAGCAGGCGCGTCTGCGTGTCGACCCAGCCGTGCAGCGCGCGGCGGCCGCGGTCGCGCATCTGGCGGACGCGGGCGGTCTCCTCGCGCACGTCAGGCACGATGCGTTTGCTCGCGTCCGTCGGCGTGGAGCAGCGAAGGTCGGCGACGTGGTCGAGCAACGGCGTGTCCGGCTCGTGCCCGATGGCGCTCACCACCGGCGTGCCCGCGGACGCGACGGCCCGGCACAGCGCCTCGTCGGAGAACGGCAGCAGGTCCTCCACACTGCCGCCGCCGCGGGCGATCACGATCACGTCCACTTCCGGGTCTTTATCCAATGTGGACAGAGCGCGGAGGATCTGCGGCACGGCCTGCGGGCCCTGCACGGCGGTGTTCACGACCTTGAACAGCACGTGCGGCCAGCGGGCCTGCGCGTTGACGAGCACGTCTCGCTCCGCCGCCGACGCGCGGCCCGTGATGAGGCCGATGCCTTGGGGCAGAAAGGGAATCGGCCGTTTGCGCTCGGGGGAGAACAGGCCTTCGGCCGCGAGCAGCTTGCGCAGCCGTTCGATGCGCGCGAGCAGCTCGCCGATGCCGACGGCGCGGATCTCGTCGGCGCGCAGGCTGAGCGTGCCGCGCCCGAAGAAGAACGACGGCTTCGCGTGCACCACCACGCGGTCGCCTTCGCGCAGCGGCGTCGCGAGCTCGCGCACCAGCCACATCGGCGCGGTCACGGACATCGAGACGTCGGCCGACGGGTCGCGCAGCGTCAGGAACGCCGTCTGCGTGCCGGGGCGCGCGTTGATCTGCGTGACCTGGCCCTCCACCCACACGGCGCCGAGGCGGTGGATCCAGTCGCCGATCTTGCGCGCTACGGTGCGGACGGGCCAGGGGTTCTCGGCGCTGGTCGAGGGGTCGCTGCTCACTGGCCTTCCGCGTCGTCGCCCTGCTGGCTCGCCTCTTCTTCCGCCTTGCGCGCGTTGCCGATGCGCCGCGCGAGCATGCCGGTGAACGACGCGCGGTCGGCGTTGGCCTTCTCGTAGTCGAGGATCTCCTCGAGCTGCGGCACGGTCAGGCGGCGCAGGCGGGCGCGCAGCTGGGGCAGGGTGAGGTCGTCGTAGCCGGCCAGGCCCGCGGGGCCGCCGGCGCTGTCGTTCTCGCCGTCGGCGTGGTCCTCGGCGAGAGCGCGCTCTTCCTGCGTCCACGGGTCTTCGGGTTCGTCCGTGAGCCCGGGCAGGTTCGGGCGGTGGCCGTTGGCCCGCGGCTCGGGCAGGTCCTCGACGGGCACCAGCGTGGGACGCGTCGGCAGGTCGGGCTCGACGTCCTCGTCGAACGTCGCCCAGCTGGGCGTGTCCTCGACCGGGCGCAGGCCGGACAGCGCGTCGTCGCCCTTGATCGCCAGCTCGGTGACGTGTTGCTGGACACGCATGGACAGCTGGAGGACCTGACTGACGACGGTCACCGGCAGGCCGGTGATCTGCTTCGGGAGCTCACGAACCCGCTCGGCGGTGGTGACGGCGAGGCCCGCGGCGACCCGGAGGGGGAGCGGGAGTGGCTTCATGCCGTCTAGCGTGCCGTATGTGGGCCATCCTGCCCAACCGAACGGGTGGGTTGGGGCACAGGACGTGACTCCCGGCACAGCCCGGATGGCCGCCGACGTCATCCGAAAGAGGACTTCGAAGCCGGTACGGCACAGCCCGTACCCTGGGGGCATGACTTCTGCGAGTCCCGGAACCGAGCCCGCCGGTACCCCGACGATCTCCCAGTCCGGCGCCGCCAAACGCGTGTTGCTCGCGAAGCCGCGCGGCTACTGCGCCGGCGTGGACCGCGCGGTGATCGCCGTGGAGAAGGCGCTGGAGCTCTACGGCGCGCCCGTCTACGTGCGCAAGGAGATCGTCCACAACCGCCACGTCGTCGAGACCCTGCGCGAACGCGGCGCGATCTTCGTGGACGAGACGTCGGAGGTGCCCGAGGGCGCGCTCGTCGTGTTCTCGGCCCACGGTGTTTCGCCGGCGGTGCACACCGAAGCGGCCGACCGCAACCTCCGCACCATCGACGCGACCTGCCCGCTCGTGACGAAGGTGCACAAAGAGGTCAACCGCTTCGCCAAGGACGACTACGACATCCTGCTGATCGGCCACGAAGGCCACGAAGAGGTCGAGGGCACCGCGGGCGAGGCACCCGACAAGGTGCAGCTCGTGGACAAGGCCGAGGACGTCGACAAGGTCGACGTGCGCGACCCGTCCAAGGTGATCTGGCTCTCCCAGACCACCCTTTCGGTCGACGAGACGATGGAACGCGTCGACCAGCTGCGCGAACGCTTCCCCGGCCTGGCCGACCCGCCCAGCGACGACATTTGCTACGCCACCACCAACCGGCAGGTGGCCGTGAAGGCCATGGCGCCCGAGTGCGACCTGGTGCTGGTGGTGGGCTCGACGAACTCCTCGAACTCCAAGCGCCTCGTCGAGGTCGCCCTGAAAGCGGGCGCGCGGTCGTCGTACCTGATCGACTTCGCTTCGGAGGTCGACGAGGCCTGGCTTTCGGGGGTGTCGACGGTGGGGGTCACTTCGGGCGCCTCGGTGCCGGATGTGCTGGTGATGGAACTGCTGACCTGGCTGGCCGAGCGCGGTTATGGGCAGGTTGACGAAGTGACGACCGCGAACGAGAAGATCGCCTTCGCGTTGCCGAAGGAGCTTCGGAAGGCTGCGAAGTCGGAGTCCTGACAGGGTTTTCTGCTTTGAGGCCGCGGTGGTCGCCGGATTTTCCGGCGGGCGCCGCGGCTTTTTCGTGTGGCCGACTTGAAGAAGCCGGGATGCACGAAGGCCGCCGATCCGGGGTGGATCGGCGGCCTTCGGCGTGGTCCGGGTGTTGAGGCCCAGCTGCCGACGTTGTCGAGTCAGGACTCGTCGTCCCAGGGGCGCTGGCGGCGCGGCGGTTCGCGGCGCGGGGGACGCGGCCGGCCGGGCGGGGGTTCGTCGGCGCGAGGGCGGCGGCGGGGCGGGGGCGCGGAGGACCGGGGGTGCCTGCGCCGGGGGGGGACGTTGGGCGAGGGGGGGGGGGGGGCGGGCCGGC
>NZ_JBFAHL010000022.1:0-184961 GCF_040654155.1 Amycolatopsis sp. NPDC050768 | reverse complement strand
GGGGGGGCGTTTGCGGGGCCGGGGGGGTTGGGGGGCCCCCGGGGGGGTGACGCTGTTGTGTTGCCCCCCTCCCCGGGGGGGGGGCCCCGCGGGGGGGGGGGCCCCCCCCGGCCCGTCCACAGTGGATCAACAGCGCAGTGCTGCCAACAGGTCGAGGCGGTCGCCGAGCTGGGACAGATCACGGCCGAGGAGTTCCGCGGCGCGCTCGATCCGGTAGTGCACAGTGTCGACGTGGACGTGCAGCCGTCGCGCCGCGCGGGCCCACGAGCCGTCGCAGGCCAGGAACGCCTCGACCGTTTCGAAACCGCGATTACGGAGCATCTTGCGGGGCCGCACCGTCAGGAAGCCGTTCTGGGCGACTCTGCAATCGATGGAGACGGCGTAGCGTCCGTCGACCGGATACTTGTCCTCGATGAACTCCTCCGTGTTGACGTACGGGCAAGTTTCGCTGGTGGCTTTCGCTGTCGTCGTCTTGGGAACCGGCTTTCCCAAGACGGCCTTTCACTTCTTACTCAACGGGGCTCGCCGCGGTAATTCAATGCCGAGCAGAAGCCAGCGCTCATCGCCGGCTACAAGCCTATGGCCACTGTCCTTGTGCTGGGCGAACAGTTCGGCATCGACCGCCGAACCGTCGGTAAGTTCTTCACCCGCAACGGTGTCCGGACCAAACATCCAGGGCTATTCCCGCCCCGATCGACATCGACCAAGCGATGCAGCTCCACCAGGACGGATGGTCCCCAGCTCGGATGGGCCCAAGGATCCCGTTCAGGTTCATGGCTGACGTGCCCTGGAACGCCCGCCCGGCGACCGTTCAGTCGAGCATGCCGCGACCCAGCCAGTCGTCGGCATCGCGTACGCCGGGCAGGGCGAAGAAGTAGCCGCCGCCGAATGGGGAGATGTAGTCGACCAGCGGTTCGTCGATGAGCAGCGTCTGGACGGCGACGAATTGCCGGTCGAGGTCGGCGTTGAAGCAGATGAAGATCATCCCCATGTCGAGCTGGCCGTTGGGCTCGATGCCGGCGCTGTAGTTGAAGGCGCGGCGCAGCATCCGGCGTTCGTCGGCGGTGCCGTCGTGGGGGTTGGCGAGCCGGATGTGCGCGTTGAGCGGCACGGTGTTGCCGTGCGCATCTCTGAAGTAGCTGGGGAGCTGGAACTCGTCCTCGCCGGGAACTCGTTCGCGCCGGCCCGACAGTGGTGCGCCGGTGGCCCGGTCGCGGCCGAAGATCCGCTGCTGTTCGTTGATCGAGATGCGGTCCCAGAACTCCACGAACATGCGGATCAGGCGGACCACGTGGTAGGAACCGCCGGTCACCCAGTCCGGTTCGTCGCCGCCTGCTTTGGTCCACACCAGCTGATCGACGACATCGGCATCGTCGAGGATCTCCTTGTTGGCTGTGCCGTCCTTGAAGCCGAACAGGTTGCGGGGCGTCCCACTCGGCCGTGGCGGGCTGGTGAAGCCCTCCATACGCCACAGCACCTGCAGGTCGGCCCGGGTCGCGCGCATCAGGATGCGCAGCGCGTGCAGCACGGTGTCAGGGTGATCGGCGCAGATCTGCAACAGGAGGTCGCCGTCGCAGCGCTCGGGGTCGAGCGCGTCGTTCGGGAACTCGTCCATCGCGCGCAGCCGGGCCGGTTTGACGCCGGCGAGATCGAACCGGTCGTCGAACAGGCTCGCACCGACACTGACCGTGACGGTGAGACCGTCAGGCACCGTACCCGGGCCGAGCACGCCGTTCTCGTAAGGGGTCGACACGAGCCCGTCGTCGCTGCCACGCCCGGCCGGTGCGTCGCCCCCGGCGACCAGGTAGCGGATCGTCGCCGTCAGCGTCTGGAACATCCGCCGCAGCGCCGGCCGGTCGGCCGCGGTCACGAGGAACGCGACGACGACCGCCGCGCGCTGCGGAGGCTCGAGAATGCCGGCCTGGTGGGCACCTTCGAACGGCAGGCGCGCCGGTACGGCGATGTCGTGGTCAGTCATGGGTGATCGGGCCTCGGTCGCGGGTGGCGTTGCGCGGGTCGATGACGACCGCGGCGTGGGAGAGCAATTCGACGCTGTGCTGCATTGCCGCATTGACCAAGGCCCGCTGCCGAACGGTCAGTGCGGCCAACCCGACCCAGCCGTCGGCGTGGTGGTGGCTGCGGACCAACTGCTGGGTGACCCGCAGCTGCTGGTCGGTCTGGTCCAGGTACGGGTTCTGCTTGCGCAGCATCGGCCGCAGCGGATCCAGAGCGTGCCAGACCCCGGTGAGGTTCGCGTCCACCGTCGCCAGCTCGGTCTGGCTGCCGGCGTCGCCGATCCCGTTCAGGTCCCATTGCAGGGCATCCTCGAGGATCTCGTGAGCCCGGCGACCCATGTCGATCGGCGTGATCGCGTTCGGCAGCGCCAGCTCGTCGGCGAGCCGGCCGATCGCCTCGAGCAGCGCATCGACATGCGGCACGATCGTCGCCAGCGGCCGGTCGTGCCACAACATCGCCTCGATCTTGCGGAAGCCGGTGAAGTCCGCGTCAGCGAGGCGGGCGGGGGCGACGCCGCGCGGCGGGTCGGCGTTGATGTCGTCACCGGTCTCGTCGTACGCCCGGTAGGCGCCGCCCAGCGTCTCGTAAGTGAGGTGTGCGATCAGCCAGTCGTCTTTGGCGGCCGCTGCATCGCCGGCTTGCAGGTCGCAGCGCAGCCGGTTGACCTGTTCGGTGAGCGCGGGCAGTTGTCCGGTGATCCAGTCGACGTAGGTGTTGATCGGGATCCGCAGGTCGAGCCCCGTCACGGGGATGATCCCGTACACGTCGTAGGGCAATGGGTCACCTGTGACGATGACCGGCCGGCTGTACTTGATCGTGTAGTCGGTGATGCAGACCCAGCGGTAGGTTCCGGGCGGCACCGATGCGGTGACCGCGCGGCTGACGCCGCGGCCGAAGTGCTCGACCTCGACGTAGATCCGCTCGGTCGCGGGGTCCTCCAGGTAGATCTCCGCGCCGGCGCCCTCGTTGTTGACGAAGACGAAGTCGTAGCGGCCGGCCGGTCCGCCGAGCCAGTCGTCGATGCCGTAGGGCGAGCCGACGACCAGCACGATGGGCTGCGTGCGGCTCGACGGCAGGGATCGTGTGGCCGAGGCCGTCGTGCTGCTCATCGAGTCAAGCCTGGGTGTCGGTCATGAACGCATTCGATGGTGCCCATTGCGCACCGGTGAACAGCGTGTGACCGGCCGGGCAGGTCGAGATGGCGGACGTCCTGAGACTTTCCGGAACGTTCATTACCTGATTCTCGCGGTGTCAAGACCTGCGGCAGTTGACTTGCGGGACTCCCCACCACGAGAGGTCAGGTACTAAACCCATGTCTGACAACGATTCGGCATCCGCGGACGGCAACAGATCGGCCACGGAGCGCAACCGGATCAGCCGGCGCCGGCTGATCCAGGCCGCGGGCGCCGCGGGTGCCGCGGTCGCCGCCGGCGGGCTGTCGGCCGTCCCGGCCGAGGCCGCACCGGCCGGCGCCGCACTGGCCGACGCCGCACAGGACGGCAAGTCCGGCTCGAACTCGGCGCAGAACCGGCATCGCACCGGCACGATCAAGGACCTGAAGCACGTCGTCATCTTGATGCAGGAGAACCGGTCGTTCGATCACTACTTCGGCACCCTCGACCTGGCCGGCGCGCGCGGGTTCGGTGACAAGCAGGTGCTGACCTGGCAGAACGGCCAGACGATCTACTACGACCCCAACAGCCGCGCCGAGGGCTACTTGCTGCCCTACCACGCCGACAGCCTGAAGTACAACGCGCAGAACTCCAGCGCGCGCAACCGGTACTTCATGGAAGCCGATGTGCCGTGGCACCACGCTATCGCCAAGGCGTACACCATCGGTGACCACTACTTCTGCTCGCTGGACACCAGCACCAGCCCGAACCGCATCATGATGTGGGCCGGCACCAACGACGCGGCCGGCACCCAGGGTGGTCCGGTCATCAACAACAACGGCGACTACGGCTACGCCTACAAGTTCAAGACCTACCCGGAAACGCTGCAGGACGCCGGCGTCAGCTGGCAGATCTACGTCAACAACGACACCGACGACAACTTCCTCGGCGACTACACCGACAACACCGTCCGTTCGTTCGCGGCGTTCGACCCGGCGAACGCGAACCCGCAGAACACTCAGCCCCGCAAGGGCCTGCTCGCCCGCGGCAACGTGGTGCACGCCCACACCACGCAGCCCGCCGGCATCAAGAACGACACCTCCAACCTCGACTACGTGTTGGGGGACTTCATCGCCGACTGCGAGTCGGGCGACCTCCCCGAGGTGTCCTGGGTCGTCGCGCCCGCGGCGTGGACCGAACACCCGACGTACGCCCCGAACAACGGCGCGGTCTACACCGACCGGGTGATCCAGGCGGTGCACGACAACCCCGAACTGTGGGAGTCGACGCTGATCATCCTGAACTACGACGAGCCCGACCACGCGAACCGCATCGGTGAAGGCGGCTTCTTCGACCACGTCGTCCCGCCGATCCCGGAGGTCGGCACCGTCGGTGAGCGCGCACCCGGAATCAAGCCCGGCTTCGGCGGTCGCGTGCCGTTCGTGCTGGTCTCGCCGTGGACCCGTGGCGGCTTCGTCAACTCCGAGGTGTTCGACCACACCTCGACGATCCAGCTGATCGAGGAGTGGACCAAGAGCCTCGGCAAGCCGGCCATCTGCAAGAACATCAACGACTGGCGGCGCAGCGTCTCCGGCAACCTGCTCTCGGCGATCGACTTCGGCAACTTCGACACGTCGTTCCCGAAGCTGCCGAAACCGGCCGACCTGCTCAAGTCGGTCGTCGTTGATGCCAGCCTGCCGGCAGTGCCCCAGCCGGCCGTCGGTGCGCAGGTCATGCCGACCCAGCAGATCACCGGCAAGGCGAAGCGGAGCCCGCTGTCGTTCCAGCCCAACGGCGTCCTCGTGGAGAACCACAACACCGGCACCGCGACCGCGACCTTCACCGTCGAAGGCGGCGCAGGCGGCAAGGCGGTCAACCTGGTCGGGCTGGCCGACAAGTACGTGCCCGCCCTCGTCGGCGCCGAGCCGCTCGGCATCGGCCAGGACGCGCTGCCGCTCACGGCCGGCAACCAGCGGTCGAACTCGTATACCTGGGACACCAAGGCGACGAACGGCAAGTACGCGTTCACCTTCTACGGGCCCGACCACTTCATCCGGTCCTTCGCCGGCACCGTCGTCCCGGCCAACGACCGGACCTCGGCCCAGCCGCGGGTCGACGTTCGGCTGGTCAAGGGAAACACGCGGTCGGACGGTCGGGGCAAGTCGGCCGACGCGACTGTCGAGTTCACCCTGTCCGCCGACGGCAGCCGGTCAGTGACCTACACGCTGACCGCGAACGACTTCGCCGGGAGGAAGACGACCATCCAGGTGCCCGCCGGCAAGCACAGCGTCGTCACCTGGCCGACCGAGGACGGCTACTACGACGTGATCATCACGGCGAAGGAGTCTGCCGACTTCATGCAGCGGTTCGCCGGTCGCGCCGCGGAGAAGTGAGCCTTTCGCCCACCGCTTTGAGCTAGTCGCGATGTGCCCGCGTTCCCGCCGGATCGCGGGCACATCCGCGATGGGGCGACGCCCTGGCCGCACTGGCGGGGCTTCGAAGTTGTGGTGTGCGGTGGGGTGCCGCAGTCGAGCGGGTCATCCTCACCCGCGAACGCCGCAGCACCCTGGAGTTGGTACAGCCTCGTTTCGGAGCCTCTGGAGAGTCTGCAGGCATTACGGCCGGCGGCCCGCTGGGCGCAAACGATGGCTGGCCGACGTCTTCACCGATGTCTGATCGAACTGGGGTGCGCCTGGTTCGGCAGCGCAAGAGCGTTCCCACACCGACCGGACGGGTGCACATCCCTGACCGACCCGACGTTGCGGCAGTAGTGATCAGCGTGCAGGGCATCGAGCGCAGGGCCAGCCCGCCTGTGCTCGCGGTTGGTTGCGAGTCGTCATAGTTGAAATACGCGCCTTCCAGCGTTCCCAGGGGATACGACGGATAACCTGCCGGCGGGAAGCTTCCGTTCACGGCGCCGTAGCACTCGCTGGAGTTGTCGAGTCGGTTACTGTAGAGGATGCCGCTGTCCCAGCGGCGCTGACGGCGGGAGACCCGGCGCCATATGCACCGCAACTGTTGTCGGGCAACAGGTTGACCTCTTCCCCGCAGTTCACCTGTGCAGTGGAGAACTGCAGCGCGGGGCCCGTGTCGTGGAACAACGTGACCCGCCGCTGCGCTTGACGCCCATTGAGGTTGGTGCGCAACACCACATGACAGCACCGCTGCCTGGCAGTTGGACAACGCCGCGTTCTTCGGCGAGGTGCTCGACGGTCGTGCCGAGCCGCCGGGCCCCGGGGGTTCGTCGAAGGTCGGGCCCGTCGACGTCGGCACGCGGCCCGCAGCGGTTGACAAATCGTCCTACCAATAGTCCATAATGCTGAGCGTCGATTCCGCACTCACGCCGAGGTGAGTCGCCGCCCCGCGTTGAAGGGTGGCCGCCCTCGCCGAAGGGACGGTTATGAACGTGTGGCGCTCGATCTCCCGGCCGCTCGCGGCCCTGCTTGTGGTCACGGCGGTCGCCGCGTGTGGTGGTGGGGCGGGTGATGACTCGGCGGCCCAGGCCGCGGCCGACAAGCTGAGTCCCGCTCAGCTGGCGGCCGCCGCGGCCAAGGAGGGGGCCGTCGTTTGGTACACGACCTTCGCCGACACCGACGTGCAGCCCATCATCGCCGATTTCAACAAGACGTACCCGAACGTCAAGGTGAACGCGTTGCGGCCCAGCGCATCCGAGCTGCCCCAGCGCATCATCACCGAACAACGCGGCGGGAAGTACAACGCGGACGTCGTCTCCGGGGAGGGGCCGCAGATCGCGCAGCTCGTGCAGGCCGGCGCGTTGCAGCCTTACCAGCCGAAGGACGCGCCGCCGCTGCCTGGCGGCCTGACGCTACCGGCCGGTTACCAGGGCGTCGTCTACGTGCTCACCACGGTCTTGGCGTGGAACCCGGCCGTGGTGGCGCAGCGCGGACTGACGGCACCCAAGTCGTGGGAGGACCTGACGCGGCCCGAGTGGAAGGGCCAGTTCTCCATCGACCCCTACGCGGTGAACTGGTACGACAGCCTGATCATCGCCATGGGACACGACAAGGCGCTGGCGCTGCTGAAGGCACTCGGCGCGAACTCACCGCGCTTCGTGCAGAGCCACACCGTGTCGCTGACGAACGTCCAGGCGGGCGAGCCGCCCATCGCGGCGACCGCGTACGGCTACAAGGCCTCGGCGCTGAAGCGGAAGACTCCGGGCGAACTGGACTTCGCCAACGGCACCCCGCTGCCGGCGTCGCTCAGCCTGATCGACGTCGTCAAGAACTCGCCGCACCCCAACGCCGCCCGGCTTTTCGACGACTGGATCGTCTCGAAGGCCGGCCAGGAAGCAGTCGTCCGGATCACCAACCACACCTCGATCCGGACGGACGTCACGAACGACGAGGCTGTCTGGGACCCGACCAAATGGGCCCCGGCCTGGAGCCACCCGGTCCTCGCGCAGTCGGACTACAACAACTACCTCGCTGAGATGAAAGCGGCGCTTCGCGCTCCGTGACAAGGAGCGCGAAGCGCCAGGAACCGTCAGCCCGTCAGGCCGGCAGGGAAGACAGCGGCACGGCGAACACCGAGCGGCCACACGTCTGGCCCTGGGCGGAGCAATCCGTCGTCGACCATTCCGACTGGGACCACACCAGGCCGGTGGACCAGTCGTACGTCAGGGCTTCCGGATGCACTGCCCAGCAGGCCGTCGTGGCGGGGGAGCTGCAGGTCGAAGAGTTGCTCGCAGTGGTCGTCTGGGTCCAGAGCTGGCCGTTGAGCGTGGCGGAGCTGTGGGAGACGTACCACTTGCCGTTGTGGGAGAGGACGCCCTGCATGTTGCCGACGGAGCTGCGGAAGGCCTCGGTGGCGGGTGTGGTGCCCGTGCTCGCCAGGAGGTAGTCGGCACCGGTGGGGTAGCGGTAGAGGCGGCCGTGGAGGGATTGGTCGGCGAAGTATTCCGTGGTGACGATGGTGGCGGGCGAGGTGGTGCGGTCCAGTGACATCGAGGAGAAACAGGGGACGCCGGTGTCGGACTGCATGCTGCAGGTGCCGCCGGCGTAGGTGTAGTAGCCGATTTGCATCAGGGCGTACTTGTAGGTGTAGGCGGCGTATCCGGCGGACGTCTTGCCTATCGAGTTGGACGTCGTGTCGCTCATCTGCAGGATGTGTTTGGTACTGAAGACGCGGATGGCGGTGGAGGTGTTGCCGACGGCCGTGACGTAGATCTTGTCGCCGTACCAGGCCATGCCGCCCATGTGGGCTTTGGCGGCGGTGAAACTCGAGCCGGTGCTGTTGGGGACCGCGAGGTACACCATGCGGTTGGTGGGCGCGGCCGGCTTGTCGTAGTTGACGGCCATGATGCGGGCGTCGTCGTAGCGGCCGAGGGCGTCGCCGCTGTGCCAGCCGGACAGGATGATCTTGTCGGCGCCCCACATGCCGTCGTCGTCGGCGTCGCCGGAGGTGGTGATGCCCTGGGGGACCCAGGTGGCGCTGTTCGCGCGGTCGGTGTCCCAGCAGAAGGACGTGGTGGCCACCGGCGCCTTGGGGAGCGCGGCTTTTTCGGCGGCGGTGCAGCCGGTGGTGGGGTAGCTGGGGTCGTTGACGACGGTGTTGAGGCTGACGTTGGGCAGGGCGTTGTCGAGCGCCGTCAACGCGGCGGTCGGGGTGGCGTGCCAGACCAGGCTCTGTTTGGTCGTGGTGGTCAGCGGATCGCTGTAGGCGGCGCTCGCGGTGCCGGGGATCGCGAGCGCGCCGGCGGCGACGGCGAGCACGAGGAGGAGCACTCGGGGAATTCGCATGACGACCATTTCTGCACGCGATTCGGGAAAGTGTCAAACCGTCGCGTGAACCGAGTTTGTACGATTCTTGTACAATTCTTCGGTAGGAATAGGCTGGGGTCGTATTGGTGCTTTCAGGCGAAACCCGTGTCCGGCCGCGTGCCGATGGGACTGGATGACCGCCATGCCCGTCGAAACCGCGCTGATCGCGCTCGGCACCGTCGCCGTGCGGACGGCCACGAAGCTGTGGCTCGGCGACCACGAGATCGCCGCGGAGGTCGGGGGAGCGGTGGTCGACCGGCTGTCCGGGCAGCTCACGAAGGAGCGCGACCGTCGCCGTACCAGCCGGCGCGGTTCTTGCCGCGCTGGGCGAACCAGGGCCAGACGCGCTCGGGCGGGGCGGGCAGGGTGAAGGCGCGGTCCATGACAGCGTCGGCGTGGGGGACGAGGTCGTCGCCGGGCAAGGCGGCGGTGAGCTCCGCCGGGCGGGGTGTGACTCCGAGGCTGAACACGGGCGACCTCCGTATCGGATGAAACCGTATCAGTCGAGGTAGAATGCGGGCATGAGTGGGAAGTCGCGGGCGACTGATCGTCCGGGGGATGACTCGCCGTTCGCGCTGGGGTTGCTGCTGCGCCGCGCGCACGCGCGAGTGGCGAGCACGATGACAGCCGCCATGCGGCCGCACGGGCTGGATCTGCGGCACTTCGCCGTGCTGATCATCCTGGTGGACCAAGGGCCGACCACGCAGCGGGACCTGGTCGAGGCGACGGGCTCGGACAAGGCCGGGATCATGCGGGTCGTCGACGATCTGGAGGAGAAGGGGTTCGCGGTCCGCAAGTCCGTGCCGGGGGACCGGCGCGTGCGTGAGGTCGAGATCACCGAAGCCGGGTTGACGGCGTTTGACGCGGCGCACGATGACGCGGTGGGGCCGGCGCAGGAGTTGGTGTCGCACCTGCGGCCAGGTGAGCCGGCGAAGTTGATGGATTTGCTGACGCGGTTCTCGTATCCGGAGTAAGCGTCCGGTCCACTGTGGATGATTCTGGCGCAGCAACGGCCGTTGGGGTGTCGCAGGTTTAGGCGGGGAGCCAGCGGTCGGCCAGAGCTGAGACCCATTCCGTCGCCGGCCCCGGATCGTCGGGCGGGCTGTCGACGATCACCAGTTCGTCGACGCCCAGTGTGGCCAGCTCCGCGACGTCGCCAGGGGCGGGATTGCGCAGGGCGACGGCGATCCGCAGTTCGGCGAGGTCTCGGCCCTGCGTTGCGAGGAAGTCCAAGCGATCGGCGACCTCGGGAACGCCGTCGAGGTTGAAGCCGTACCAGCCGTCGCCCAGGGTGGCGGCGCGGCGAAGCGCCGAGTCGCTGTTGCCGCCGAAGATGATCGGGATGGTGGCGCGACAAGGTTTCGGATTCACGCGGATGGATGAGAACCGGACGAAGTCGCCCATGAAGGAGGCGACGTCCGAGCGCCACAACGTGCGCATCGCGGCCACGTACTCCTCAGTCCGCGCCGTCCGCCGGGCGAAGGGCACGCCGAGCGCGTCGAACTCCTCGCGCGACCAGCCGACGCCCACGCCGAGGGTGAGGCGGCCGCCGGACAGGACGTCGAGGCTCGCGGCCTGCTTGGCGACGACGATCGGGTTGTGCTCGGGCAAGAGCAAAACACCCGTGGCGACGCGGATGGTCGACGTGGCCGCGGCGGCGAAACTGAGGCCGATCAAAGGGTCGAGCCAGTCCGCGGCCGCCGGGACGGCGATGCGGCCATCGGCGGAGTACGGGTAGCGCGACGACGCGCGGTCGACCATCACGACGTGCTCGCCCGACCACAGCGTCGCGAAGCCGCACGCCTCGGCCGCCACGGCGACCGCGTCGATCACGGCCCGGCGGGCGCCGGTGCCGATGCCCAGTGCGTGCAGGCCGAGTTGCATGGCCACCGTGCCTCCGCTTCTGGGTGAACCGCGGTTCAGGCCGGTGTGGTGGTGACGGCCAGCGCGTCGACCTCGATCAGCCAGTCAGACAGGCCAAGGGACGACACGCCCAGCCACGTGCTCGCGACCTTCGGGAACTCGTCGCCGAACACGCGCTGGGCCGCGGCGAAAATGGGCTCGATGAGCGCCGGCGAGGAGTCGACGACGTGGATCGTGTACTTGACCAGGCCGGCCGGCGTGCAGCCGGCGGCCGCGAGTGCCGCGCGCAGGTTGAGGAACACCTGCGCGGCGTGGTCGCCCGGGCCGACCAGCACCTCGTCGCGGTCCAGGGCCACCTGCCCGGCGATCGCCACGAGCCGCGCGCCGGGCGGGCCGACGGTCACTTGCGAGTAGAGGTCCATCACGGGCGGGGACAGGGTCTCGGGGTTGAGGTGGTCGACGGTCATCGAGGCCTCCCGGTGCCTCGGAGGTGGGTGGCTTCCGAGTGTGCGGCGGCTCGTGAACGGGTGTCAACCGTGGCGCAGACAACCTTGTCGCGGAGACGAGCACCCCGACCCGGTTGGTGATTTCCCGGAGTACTCGGAAACATCGGACAGGAAGTCCCGGGTCAGTCCAAAGTGGACTCGCCGAGTCGACGACGACTTCGGGTGTGGGTGCTCGCCGGTGGCCGCGGTCTGGCCCATGCCGGCGCTCGTCCAGCCCGCTGTCCCCGGCGATGCGGTCCTGCGGGCTCGCGCCGAGTTTCGGCCACGTCACGCCGAGGTCGCTCGGCACGGGGTCGGACAGCGGGATCGCGACAAGGCCGGCGGGCAGCGGCTGTTTGGCCGGGGCTTGGAGGCATTCGCCCGACGAACGAGCTTTCAGCCGCGGGCCCGGTATTTCGTTCGCCAGTCCACGATCCGGCCCTCCGCTGCGAATTCCGCGGCCCGGCGCATCGCCATCACGAATCGGTCGTGCGCGCGCATCGCTTCGATCCTGCGCCCGTAGGCGTGGATCGCGACCAGCGCCGATCCGGCGCGCAGCACCCAGTGCCAGTCGAGATGATCAGCGGTGTGTGATCATCGGCGACAAGGTTTGTCCTCGGCTCACTACGGGTGTGCAGGGGCTTTGTGGTCCGGTGTAGACCATGTGGGTGGTCGCGCGCGGGACATTGCTGGGGAAGGGCCGGGGCATTGTCTCCGAGTTTCGCCGGGGCATTGCTGTCGGCTGATTCGGTTGGCACGAGACGATTCCCGTGGATGACCGGCCGTGGCCGGGTCCGGCTCGCGGGTTCGCCCACGCGGCCCCGCTCGACGGCGGACAAGGTCGGTTGATCAGCTGGTGTACGTTCCGGACACAGCTTGAGCCAGGACCGTCCCTGCTGTTCGCGGAGTGTGTCACGTTGTCATTGCCCGTCGAATGTCCGAATCCTGACCGACCGTTGGTTGCCTTGGCGTCGACCGGGCGGTGGCGATGACAGCGGACGGCTCTTCGCTGCCGCACCGGGTCCGGCGGGTCCTGGCGATTCGTCCGTTCCGGCGGCTGTGGGGTGTGACGTTCCTGTGCAGCACGGCCGACTGGCTTGCGCTGCTGGGGGTGGCCGACCTGGTCGCGAACGCGGCGGGCAGCTACACGGCCAAGAACTTCGCGTTCTCGGGTGTCGTGTTCAGCAACCTGCTTCCGGGCTTACTGTTCGCGCCGGTGGGCGGCCTGCTGGCGGACCGGTTCGACCGGCGCGCGGTGATGGTCGTCGGTGACGTGCTGCGGTGCTGTCTGCTGCTGTCGATCGTGGTGGTGGACGTGCCGTGGTGGCCGTTCGCCGGCAGCTTTCTCGCGAGCAGTGTGGCGATGCTGTGGATCCCGGCGAAGGACGCCGCGGTGCCGAACCTGCTGCGGCGGCCGGATCAGGTCGAGACCGCGAACGAGCTGGGCCTGGTGATGACCTATGGGATCACGGTGGTCGCGGCCGGTGGGCTGTACGCGTTGACCGGCGTCGGCCCGTCGTTGCGGTTGCCCGATGATCTGCTCGGGGCCAACGGCTCGGTGAAGCTGGCTCTGGCTCTCGCTGCGGTGTTCTACCTGGGCAGTGCGTTCACGGTGGCGCGGCGGATTCCGGAGCTGTCGGAGCGCGTGGTTGCGCGTCGCGCGGCGGATGGCGAGCCCGGCGGCGGATTCACGGCGATGGTGCGGGACGTCGGGCGGTTCGTGCGCACGACTCCGCTTGTGCGAGGGCTGATCATCGGTGCTGTCGGGGCTTTCGCGGCAGGGGGAGCGGTGGTCGGGTCGGCGCAGTCGTACGCGAAGAGCGTGCTGGCCGGGCAGGCCGGGTTCGGGCTGTTGTTCGCCGCGGTGTTCGTCGGTCTGAGCGTGGGCATCGTGAGTGCGCCCAAGCTGGCGGCGCGGGTCTCACACGAGCGGTTCTTCGGTCTCGCGATCGTGCTGGCCGGGTTCTCGCTGGTGCTCGTCGCGCTGTCGCCGCACTTGTTCGTGTCCCTGGTCGCGGTCGTGCTGGTGGGCGCCAGTGCGGGCGCGACGTTCCTGACGGGCGTCACGATCATCGGGTCGCAGGTCGCCGACGACGTGCGCGGCCGGGTCAACGCGATCTACCAGGCACTGCTGAAGGTGGTGCTGGGCGGTGCGCTCGCCCTCGTTCCCTTGCTGATCGGCCTCACCCGGCAACGGACGTTCACCGTCTTCGGCCACGACGTGGTGGTCGACGGGACGCGGCCTGTGCTGCTCGGAGCCGCGGTGCTGGCGTGCGGGGCCGGGGTGCTGGCCTATCGGCAGATGAACGGTCGGCGAGCCGGCCGGATGTTCGCCGTGGCGCGTACCGCGGTGCGGCGTCGGCCGGTGCGGGCGACCGGGTTCGTCGTCACCGTCGAAGGCAGCCCGTCGGCGGACACCGCCGCGCACGCGGCTGACCTCGCCGACTGGCTCCAGCGATCGGGCACCGGCACGGTGGTGCTGGCCGCCGACCCGGGCTGGGGCGACCCGCGGCTGCAGACGCTGCTGTCCGGCGCGTCGGTGACCACCGCGCGAGCCCGAGTGCTCGCCGCGGCCGCCGTGCGGGCCGACATCGTCGAGCGCGAGGTCCGGCCGGCGCTCGAGTCCAGCGCCATCGTCGTGATCGAGCGCCTGATCGACTCGCCGCTGGAACAGGACGGAACCGGACTCGACCTTGAGGAGCTGGCGGGCGTCGCGGAGTGGACGGTCGGCCGTCTCCGGCCGGACTTCACCATCCTGCTCGACCACGGCGCGGACGAGCCATCGCCGACAGCGGACGCCTGGGACCGGCGGATCCGCCGGCTGCTGAGGGACCTCTCGACGACCGCCCGCTGCGTGGTCGTCGAGACCGCCGATCACGATGCCGGCCGGGCACAGATCCGTGCGGCGATGGCCACGGCACTCGCCCGGATCGCCACGCCCGAGGCAGCCGAGGAGCCGGGGCCGGTTGACCGCGATCGCCGCACCGGCACGCATCCGGACTTCTGACCGGGACCAAGCCCTCCGGGTAATCATCACCGCCGGTCACGAGTCGGGGGAGATGCTTTCAACGGCCGGCAGCCCGGATTGCCTCCGCGGACGTAGGACCGAGGAGAGCCACGATCCGACGCGGCCGTTGATCTTCCGGTGCCGTCCACCTCGGACCGGTAGGGTTCCCCCCGATGCCGGGGCTGTGCCGGCTCGCGCCGAGGAGGAAGACCGTGACCGAGGGCCGTGAGGCGACCACGACGGAGGACCGGCCGGCCGGCCGGGCGCGGCTCGCGCGAGACTCCGTGAAGCTGGCCGTGGTGGTCGGGGCGCTGGGGGTCGTGTTCGGCGACATCGGGACGAGCCCGATCTACACGCTGCAGACGGTGTTCAGCCCGAGCGACCCGCACCCGGTGCCGGTGAGCGCGCAGAACGTGTTCGGGGTCGTGTCGCTGATCTTCTGGTCCGTGACGATCATCGTGACCGTCACGTACGTGCTGCTGGCGATGCGCGCGGACAATGACGGTGAGGGCGGCATCATGGCCCTGATCACCCTGTTGCGCCGCCGCGGCCGGCAGGGGCGGCGGCGGGTGGCCGTGGTGCTGGCGGGGCTGGGCATCTTCGGCGCGTCGCTGTTCTTCGGCGACAGCATGATCACCCCGGCGATCTCGGTGCTGTCGGCGGTGGAGGGGCTCAAGGTCGTCGACCACTCGTTCGAGAGCTGGGTCGTGCCGATCACCGCGGTGATCATCGTGGTGCTGTTCCTGGTGCAACGCCGGGGCACGGCCGCGGTCGGGCGGGTGTTCGGGCCGGTGATGATCGCGTGGTTCACCGTGATCGGCCTGACCGGCGTGACGGGCATCGTCAAGCACCCCGCGATCCTCGAAGCGCTCTCGCCCACCTACGCGCTCGACTTCATGGTCGGCCACTTCGACATCGCCTTCTTCGCGCTCGCGGCGGTCGTGCTGTCGGTCACCGGCGCCGAAGCGCTGTACGCGGACATGGGCCACTTCGGCCGCCGCGCCATCACACGCGGGTGGCTGTTCCTCGTGTTCCCGGCGTGTGTGCTCAACTACTTCGGCCAGGGCGCCCTGATCCTCGAAGACCAGGCCAACCTGAGCAGCCCGTTCTTCCTGCTCGTCCCGGGCTGGGCCCGGCTGCCGCTGGTCCTGTTGGCCACGGCGGCGACCGTGATCGCGTCGCAGGCCGTGATCACCGGCGCGTACTCGGTCGCCTCGCAGGCCGCGCAGCTCGGGTACCTGCCGCGGCTGCGGATCGCGCACACGTCGGAGACCGAACGCGGCCAGATCTACGTGCCGTGGATCAACTGGCTGCTGATGGTTTCCGTGCTGACGCTCGTGTTCGCCTTCCGCAGCTCGTCGGCGCTGGCCTACGCGTTCGGCATGGCGGTGACCGCGACGATCACCATCACCACCCTCCTGTTCTTCTACATCGCCCGGTCGAAGTGGAGCACGCCGCCGTGGCTGCTCTGGGGCGGCGGGGGAGTGCTGCTGGTGGTGGACCTGCTGTTCGTCGCGGCCAACCTCACCAAGCTCGTCCACGGCGCGTGGCTGCCGCTGCTCATCGGCCTCACCGCGTTCACGGTCATGACCACCTGGCAACGCGGCCGCCAGATCGTGACGGCCGAACGCAACCGGCACGAAGGGTCGCTGCGCGAGTTCGTCGACAAGCTGCGCAACGGCGAGTCTCCGACGCAGACGGTGCCCGGCACGGCCGTGTTCCTCAACCGCGGCAACGACAGCGCGCCGCTGGCCATGCGCGCCAACGTGGAGCACAACCACGTGCGCCACGAGCACGTGGTGATCATGTCGCTCGAAACCGAGCCCGTGCCGCGGATCCCGGACGCCGAACGGATTTCCGTCGACGACCTCGGCTACGCCGACGACGGCATCACGCACGTCACGGCCCGCTTCGGCTACATGGAAACCCCCGACGTGCTGCGCACGCTCGCGCTCGTCGACCCGGCCGACACCGAAGGCCGCCTGCAGGTCGACGACGCGTCCTACTTCCTGTCGAAGATCGAGCTTCGCCGCGGCGACGAACCCACCATGGCGGCGTGGCGCAAGCGCCTGTTCATCGCCACCTCCTACATCACCGCCGACGCGGCCGAGTACTTCGCGCTGCCCCGCGAACGGACCGTGATCATGGGTTCGCACATCGACGTGTAGCGCGTCAGGAAGGTGCCTACGATGACCGACCCCGATCTGGAAGCCCTGCGCGCGGCGGCCGCGCGAGGAGACTCCGACGCCGTCGACCAGCTGATCGAGCTGGCCGCCGAACGCGGCGACGCGGCCGAGCTGCGCCAGTGGGCGGCCGGTGGCAGTGCCGATGCCGCGGACCTGCTCGTCGAGCTGGCGACGGAACGCGAGGACCACGACGAGCTGCGGCGCCTGGCTCTGGGCGGCAACACCACGGCCGCGGAAGTGCTGGCAGAGCTGGAAAGCGACTAGCCCGGCAGGGTCACTGCGGGGGCGGGATGTGGCGCGCGAAGGGGTCGTCGTCGTGGGAGTCGAGCCACGCGCCGGCGAGGCGGAGCAGCAGGGCCACCAGCACGAACCCGCCGATCGCGACCAGGGTGAACGTCAGGTCGGTCATGGCTCCAGCGTGCGGCTTCGGGCCGGTCGTGTCCTCGGCGCGGACGGAACCTTGACGCCCGCGAAGCGCTCGTTGACGGCGTTTTGCCGCCGTCAGTCCGATTCGGGCGACGGCAGATCGAGGCGGGCGAGCTGGGCACGGGTCGTGACGCCGAGCTTCGGGAACGATTTGTACAGGTGATAGCCCACGGTGCGCGGACTGAGGAACAGCTGCGCGCCGATGTCCCGGTTGGACAGTCCCCGCGCGGCGAGGCGCACGACCCGCAGCTCCTGTGACGTCAGCGCCGCAGCGGGGTCGGACGGCGCGGTGTGCGGGGTTTCGCCCGTGGCACGCAGTTCGCTGCGGGCACGCTCGGCCCACGGCGTCGCGCCCAGCTCCTCGAAGAGGTCGACCGCCGTGCGCAGGTGGGTGCGCGCGGCGGCCCGGTGCTGGTCGCGCCGCAGCCATTCGCCGTGCAACAGCGCAGTGCGGGCGCGTTCGAACGGCATGGTGCCGTCGGCCGTGTGGATGGCCTCGGCCTCGGCGAACCGGGCCGCGGTCTCGTCCCCGGTGAGGGCCGCGCACCGTCGGGCGACGGCGTGGGCCCAGCTCTGGTCGACGATCTCGGCCCACCGCGCGAACCGGTCGGCCGCCGCGCGCGCTTCGGCATCGCGCCCGCAGCGCGTCGCGGCTTCGACCAGGTCGGGCAGCCAGCGGGGCCCGTCGGGCAGGTCACGTTCGGCCGTGAGGCCGGCCAGCCGGTCGGCCGCCGCGTCGAACCGGCCGAGGCCGAGGTCGAGCAGGCCGCGAGTGGCGGCGATCATCGGACCGCGCTCGTGCACACCGGCGGGGATCGCGGCGATCGCGTCGGCGACCCCGGCTTCGTCGCCCCTGACGGCGGCGAGGATCGCGCGGACGCCGGCGAGATCGCCGACGATCGAGGCTTGACCGGACTCCCCGGCCAGGCGCAGGCCTTCGGCCACCGCGGCGGCCGCTTGCGCCGGGTGTCCCTGCCGCCAGCGAGCCCGGCCGAGGACGACGAGCGCGCCGGCGAGGGTGTCGAGCTGGCCGCCGGCGTGGGCGGTTCGTTCGGCCGTCGCGGCCAGGGACTGCGCGAGCGTCGTGTCGCTGAGCACCAGGCACCAGCGGGCGGCGGTGACCAGGGCGCGGGGCGTCGAGAGGCTGCCGGTCGTCTGCCGGAGCGCGTCGATCGCCCGGCGCGGCGCGATGTCGGCACCGAAGTAGCCCTGGACCAGGCGGGCGATCGCGAGCACATGGTCGGGCAGGTCGCTGGCGGCCGCGACGGCCTGCTCGACCGTCCCCGCGTCGCGCGCTTCCCACGCGGTCCGCACGACCGACAGCAGCAGCTCGCCCGCCAGCTGCGGGTCAGCGGCGGCGACGGAGTCCGCCGCGGCGAGCAACACCCGCGGGTCGTGCGCGTGGTCGTCCTCGGCCAGCGTGGCTTCGAGCAGCGCCAGCCGCGCCAGCGGAACCGGTTCGGCCAGCAACGGCGCGGCACGGGTGGCCAGTTCGGCGGCGCGTGCGCGGTGGCCGGCGTTCGCCGCGGCACCGGCGGCGGCCACGAGCCGCTCGCCCTTGCCTTCGCGGTCGCTGCTGAGCTGCGCGGCGCGTTCGTAGGCCGTGGCCGCGTCCTCGGGTGCGCCGCGGCGCAGCGCCCGGGTCGCGGTTTCGTCGAGGGCCCTGGCGACGTCGTCGTCGGGGCCGACGGCGACGGCCGCGCGGTGGCGGGCGTGGCGGTCGGGATCGGTCCGCGGGTCGAGCACGTCGACGAGCGCTTGGTGGGCTTCGTGCTTGAGCGCCAGCGGAGCTCGCGTGTAGGCGGCCGGCCGGATGAGGGGGTGGGTGAACTCGAGGCGGTCGCCCGTCGTCCGCAGCAGGCCGGCGTGCTCGGCCGCGGTGAGGTCGGCGGCAGTGGCGCCGCGCCGGGCCGCGGCGGCCAGGACGGTGGCGAGGTCACCGGTGCCGTCGGCGGCGGCGAGCCGGACGATCGTCTGCGCGGGTGCCGGCAGCGCCGCGACCCGGCGGGTGAACTCCCACTCGGCCCGGCTTCCCGACGTCGGGTTCGCGAACTCCAGCAGGGCCAAGGGATTTCCCGCCGCTTCCGCCCGGACACGGTCGTGCTCGTGCCGGGAAAGACCGGCCGCACGGGCGCGGAGAACCTCGGTCGCGGCGGCCGGGTCGAGCCGCGGCAGGACGAGCTCCGGGATGCCCGGTGCGTCGTCGTCGCGCGTGGCGAACACCATCACCACGCACTCGTCCGTCAGCCGCCGGGCGGCGAACAGCAGCGACTCGGCCGACGGGCGGTCGAGCCACTGCAGGTCGTCGATGACGAGCACGACCGGCTCGGCCCGCCCGAGCAGGCCCAGCACGGCGAGGCCGACGAGGAACCGGTCCGGCGGGCCGTCTTCACCCTGGCCCAGGGCAGTGCGCAGCGCGGACGCCTGCGCCGGCGGCAACGCGTCGAGTTCGACGTCGCGGAGCAGGACGTGCAACGCGGCGTAGGGAATGTCCCGCTCCGCTTCGAGCCCCGCGTGGCGCAGCACCCGCACGTCACCGGCCGCGCGGACGGCTTCGTCCAGGAGCGCGGTTTTCCCGATCCCCGCTTCGCCGCGGACCACGAGCGCGCCGACGCCGGCGCGCACCAGGCGCGTCAGCGTGGCGAGCTCGGCGTCGCGTCCGAAGAGGACCATGCCGTCGAGGTTAGAACCTCCGGTGCGCTCGAGGTCAACCCAGCGCACGCGCCGCCCTCGCGTCCCGCAGCGCCCGGGCCCACCAGGTCAGCTCGTCGAGGAGGGTTTTCGCGGCCGCCGCCTTCGCCGCGGCGTCCACCGGCCGGCCGGCCGCGTCGAACGAGGCCGGGATGCCGTGGAAGCTGACGACGTCGCGCAAGGTCGCGGCGTGCAGGCCGGCGAAGACCAGACGCAAGGCCTCCACCGCGCGCAGGCCGCCGCAGAACCCACCGTACGAGACAAAAGCGACCGGCTTGCGCTGCCATTCGTCGTGGTGCCAGTCGATGAGCGTCTTGAGCGAAGCCGGGAAGCTGTGGTTGTACTCCGGCGTCACGATCACGAACGCGTCGGCGGCCTCCAGGCGAGGGCCGACGGCCGCCACCTCGGACGGCACTGGGGAGGTGCCGAGCCGGTCGGGCAGGCACGCGTCGGCGAGGTCGAGCACGTCGACGTCCAGGTCGGTCCTGGGCGCGACCTGCTCGAGGAACCAGTTCGCCGCGGTCGGGCCGAAGCGGCCTTCCCGGACGCTGCCGATGACGACCGCCAGGCGCAAGGGGTTCTCGCCGTCCACAGAGGTCTCCTTCCTGTGCTTGTTGTTCTTGTCACCGACCGTAGGAAACGGCCGGCGCGGGCGAATCAGTCGAATGACCGGTGCTGTGCCGAGATCGTTGACAGCCGCGGACCGCCCCGCTCAGGGTGACGCTCGAAGCTCCCGGAGAGAGGACGGACGACCATGCGGATCACCCGGTTCGAGGACGCGCGCGGAACGGGTATCGGGGCGCTGACCGACGGCGGGCTGCGCCGCCTGCCGTGGCCACGCCTCGACGACCTGTTCGCGGAGCCGGACCCGGCGGCGGCCGTGCGGGCCGTCGACGTGCGCGGGCTTGAACCCGTCGGCGAGCACCGGCTGCTGGCGCCGACCGCGGAGCGCTGCCAGCTGATCGCGACCGGTGGCAACTACGACGACCACGTGGCCGAGGGCGGCCGGACGGTCACGGAACCCGTGTTCTTCCCCGCGTTGTGGAGCTCCATCCTCGGTCCGGGCGGCGAGATCGTGAAGCCCGCCGAGGACACGTTCCTCGACTACGAGGTGGAGTTCGCCGTGGTGATCGGCAAGCGGGTTTCGAAGCTGACGCCCGAAACCGCGATGGACGCGGTGTTCGGCTACACCGTCACCAACGACGTCAGCGCCCGCGAAGTCATGGCGGGCAACAAACTGCAGATCATGCTCGCCAAGTGCCTCGACACCTTCTGGCCGGTCGGTCCGCACGTCGTGACCGCGGACGAGGTGCCCGACCCGGGCCGGCTGAAGGTGACTTCTTCGCTGAACGGACAGCTGCGCCAGTCGGGCAGCACCAGCCAGCTGATCTTCGACGTGCCCACGCTGCTGAGCAAGCTCACCGCGTCGATCACGCTGCACCCCGGCGACATCGTGACCACGGGCACGCCGGGCGGGGTCGGCTACTTCCGGACCCCGCCCGAGTCGATGCGGCCCGGCGACGTGATCACCGTCGAGGTCGAGGGTGTCGGGGCGCTGACCAACCGCGTCATCGCGGGGTGGTAGCCCTGAGGTAGTCGGCGACCTCGCCGCACGGCGCGAGCCAGAGCCGGTCGTCCGCACGCAGCTGCTCCACTAGCCGGGCGAGCGTGTCGAGCCGCTCGGGCGTGTCGAGCCACAGGGGGTGGAAGATGAAACTCACGTAGCCGCGCGCGTCGACCGTTTCCTGGGCGACGGTCCGGTAGGCGGCCAGCATCTCGTCGGGGCCGAGCACCACAGTGGACGGTGGGCGGCGCAGGGCGGGGAAGTGGTAGGTCCCGTCGATGGTGTCCCAGCGGAACGGCAGCAGCGCTACGCCGTCGACGAGACCTGCCGGCCCGCCGGCCGGCGAGACGAACTCGATTCCCGCGTCGCGCAGGATGTCCAGCGAGCCGGCGGTCAGACCGCCGCCCGGGGGCCGGAAACCGCGGACGGGCACGTCGGTCTCCTGGAACAGGGCCATCGACTGGGTGATGAGCGCGCGCTGGTCGTCCTCCGGCAGCTCGCCCCACGCTTCGTGCTGGTAGGCGTGGCAGGCGAGCTCGTGGTCTTTCGCGATGGTGCGCAGGGCGTCGGGGTAGACGGTCGCGTTGAAGGATTCGACGAAGAAGGTCGCGCGCGTCTCGCCCAGGACAGCCAGCACCTTCGGTAGATTCTCGCGCACGCTGGGGTGCTCGCCCAGCGGCGCGCCGGCAGGCCACCGGCCCCGACCCAGGTCGGCGGCCTCGCCGAGATTGTCGAACGTGATGCTCACGGCCGCGAGTTTTCCTTCGGGGCCCCACGTGGTCACACCCATTGACGGTCCTTTCGGTGGTTTCCGCCCATGTTGTGGCGGGACTTCCCGGGGTGTCAACGCGCGCGGGCCGACTCAGGTCGTTCGACTGATTCGGACTGGCGACGCGCGTTTCTACTGTCGAGGCGAGGACAACGTGGACAAGGAGGTCTCGCAGTGGGAGCAACGATCAAGTACCAGGGCGTGAGCCATCTGGCTCTGGTGTGCGACGACATGGCCCGGACAGTCGAGTTCTACGAGAACGTGATGGACATGCCGCTCGTGAAATCGATGGAGATGCCGGGCGTGGGCCAGCACTTCTTCTTCGACATCGGCAACGGCGACGCGCTCGCTTTCTTCTGCTACGACGACGCACTGGTCCGGCCCGCCGCGCCGGGCATCGCGGCGCCGGGGACGAATACGGACGTGTCGGCCAACGGCTCGATGCACCACATCGCGTTCCGCATCGAGCCGGACGAGGTCGAGGCTTGCTGCGAGCGGTTCGCGAAGCTGGGCGTGGACTACCAGTTCAAGGCGCACAACAAGAGCTCCGACGGCCAGGACCTGTCCGATGTGGACGACGAGGACACGTTCTGCGCCTCGATCTACCTGTGGGACCCGGACGGGATCCGCCTCGAGCTGTGCGCGTGGCTGCCCTCGTGGTACGAGCTCGGCAACGACGTGGCCCCGATGTCGCGGAAGGTTCCCGTGGCGTAAGCGTCTGTGTTTCGCTACGAGCGGGCGACCCCGGCCGGGGTCGCCCGCTTTTCACTGTGGCCCCTCGACGCCGAAGACGTGCAGCTGCATCGCGATGAGCTGGTAGTAGCCGACCACAGTGGACAGCTCGAACAGCTTCGCCGCGCCGAGCTTCGAGACGGCGTCGGCGTAGTCCTCATCGGTGAGCTTGCCGTTGTCGACCAGCCGACGGGTGGTCGCGACGATCGCCTGCTCCTCGGGATCGACGAGTTCCGGCTCCCGGCCCTCGCGCAGCGCGGTGATCTCGTAGTCCGTCAACCCGAGTTGCCGGCCGACATGCTCGTGGGCGAACTGCTCGTATCCGCTCTCCCGCGAAGCGGCGACCATCAGGATGGCCAGTTCCCGGGCCCGGTCGGACAGTTCTCCGCCGTGGCGCAGCGCCGCGCCGAGCCGCTGCAGCGCGTCGCCGACCGGCGGGTTGAGCAGCATGGCGTTGAACGGCCCCGCGAGCGTCCCGTCGGGGTCCACGATGCCGAACGGGTTCCGTGCGCGCGGCCCCGCCGTGATCGACTCGTAGAGGCTCCGCTGGTCATCGGTCAACGCGGCGGGGGCGATGCGGGGAATCCGGCTCATGCCAGGAATCCTAGTGAAATCCCGTCCGTCGTGGCCTTCTTGGCGCGAACTACCGCGCGTCGCCGTCGAAGCGCGCTCTGGTGGGATGCGGCGTGAGCCAGTCCTGCGCCCGGCGCCACCACACGTCGGCGAACGGCGCGAGGCCGGTGCGGTCGTCGAGGGTGCTGCCCTTGACGATGAGGGTTTCGGGGCGTTCGTGGAGGATCGTGAAGATCGGGGTGCCGCAGTCGCCGCAGAACAGGCGGTCGCGCAGGTGACCGTTCTCGGTCCCGGTCGTGTGGTGGACCTTGGGCGTGCCCTCGATCTTCACCGCGTCCCGCGCCACCAGGACGTTCTCCGAGAACGCCGAGCCCGTGTGGCGCTGGCAGTCGTCACAGTGACACAGGACGACACCGTCGGGCAGGGCGTCGAACCGGTAGCTGATGGCGCCGCAGAGGCAGTGGCCTGTTCGTGACGCGCTGACGGCTGGAACGGTCATGGCGAGATCTCCTTCTCCCGATTGGGCAGCCGAGGCAGGAGTCGCACGTGGACAGTCCCGGGTGGCTGTGTTTCAAGTATTGCAAGGGAAGAACCTCGGAACCTGCCCCAGCTGAACGGCGGATGGGTGTGCGTACCACCGCCGGAGACAGGTTCGCGCGGCGACCTGGAGCGAAGCTCGTACTGCCGGGCCGGCAGGGAAGCCGTGAATGCCGCAAGTCATCGCTCGTAGACATCGACTGTAGACATCACGTGTAGACTAACGAGTGACAGTACACGGAACCCCACTGCGGGTCGGGTGGTTCGTGCGCCCGTTTCGGCAACCGTGAAGGAGAACGTGCCATGCCGCCGTCTAGCGAGACCGTTCCGCTGACCGCGCTCGTCCTCGGGGGCGGTGGTCCCGTCGGTGCCGCGTGGACCTCGGCTCTGGTGCACCGGCTGGAGACCGCCGGGCTGCCGCTGTCCGAGTCCGGGGTGGTGGTGGGCACGTCGGCCGGGTCGGTCGTCGGCGCGTGGCTGACGATGGATCCGGCCGGGCTGACCATCGTGCCTGCGATGATGCGGGAGCGCGCGGCCTGGCACACCGGGAACGCCGCGGCCGGCCGCGGCGACCGGAGCTTGTTCCAGCGCCTGGCTCAGGACACCTCGGAGGGACCTGAGCGGGCACAGCGGATCGGTCAGGCCGCGATCGCCGCGGTGCCGCCGGTTTCGGAAACCGAGGCGGACGCGATGTGGACCCGCGCGCTACCGAGCGGGGAGTGGCCGCGTCGGCTCCGGATCACCGCGGTGAACACGGAGACCGGCCTGGTGCGAGGGTGGTCGCCGGCCGACGGCGTTTCCGTCGCGGTCGCGGTGGCGTGCTCGACGGCGGCGCCGGGCGTCGCGCCGCCCGTGAGCGTGGCCGGCGTGGCCTGGGTCGACGGGGGAGTGCGCTCCGGCACCAACGCCGACTTGGCCGTCGACCCGGGGTGGCACGACGGCCGCACTCTCGAGCCGGGCCGTGTGCTCGTGGTGGCGCCGATGGTGTCCGCGGATCTCGCCCGCGAGGAGGCCGCTCTCGCCGAGCGCGGCCACCGCGTGCGGGTGATCACGGCGGACCCGTTCTACGAGAAGCCCCACGATCTGCTCGACCCGCGGTTCGTCGACGTCGGGGCCGAGGCCGGCGCCCGGCAGGCGGACGGTCTGGCCGAGGACCTGCTGAAGTGGTGGAACGAGCCGATCTGACCAGGCCCGGTTCCAGTAAGGTCCACCGGAACGATCACCTCACGGCACAAGGATCCCGGGATGCCCGACTCTTCGCCTCCCCGTCGTCGCGACGCCGCGGCCAGCCGCGACCGGCTGCTGGCCGCGGCCGGCGAGCTGTTCGCCGACCGCGGCTACGACCAGACGACGGCCCGGGACATCGGCGAACGCGCCGGCGTCGACCCGACGATGATCGCGCGCTACTTCGGCGGCAAGGCGCAACTGTTCATCGCCGTGCTGCGCGCCGAGGGCGAACCGGGCGAGCGGCTTCCCGACATCCTGGAGCCGGCCCGGCTGAAGGGCCTGATCGAGCGCACCGGCACGCGCGGGCCGGGCCCGATCCTGCAGGCCGCCATCCGGCCATACGACAATCCGGAAGCCCAGGAAGCCGCGCTCGCCGAACTGGACCACCGCGTCCTGACCCCGCTGCGCGAGCGGTTCGTGCGCGAGGGCGTGGCGAACCCGGAACTGCGCGCCGAAGTGCTTTCGGCCGCGTTGATCGGCGTGATCCTCGGCCGGCACGCGGGAACGTTGGAGCATTTGGCGGACGCCGGCACCGAAGAGTTGCTCGCCCTGGTGCAGGAGATCCTCGGCACCGAGTGAGACCTGAGACCTGCTGGTGTCCTGAAAGGACAGCGCTCAGGAACTCGGGCTCGTGACTCGGCGCAGGGCGTCGAGGGTGGATTCCGGGGAGGTGTTGAAGCAGAACGTGATGCCCGGGACCAGTTCGACCACGACGTTGACGAGGCGTTCGAACAGCAGGGTGTGCTCGGCGGCCATGCGGACGCCCGCGCCGATCATCGCCGCGGTGACGGCGTTCGCGGCGAGGCAGTCGCGGACCTGCTGCTCAGCGGCGTCGGGGTCGGCCGGGACGTGGCAGGGCACGAGGTCGAAGCCCGCGTCGCGCACGGCGGTCTCGCCGGCGGTGATGCGGGAGGTGAGGGTGGCCTCGTCGAGGCCGGGGTGACGGCTGTAGTCGAGGGTGCCGGGGTGCAGGCCGAGCGAGAGGATGGCCACGGGGCGGGTCCCCTTTCGGGTGGAGGAGGCCACCTCGAGGCTAGCGGCGCGGTGCTCGGGCGGGCAGGTGGCGCCAGTAAGGTACGGCGGATGGAGAACCTACGGCAGCAGATTCTCGCCGAGCTGGGCGTCAAGCCGGTCATCACGCCGAAAGCCGAGATCCGGCAGCGGGTCGACTTCCTCAAGGACTACCTGCGCTCGACGCCGGCCAAGGGCTTCGTGCTCGGCATCAGCGGCGGCCAGGACAGCTCGCTGACCGGCCGGCTGTGCCAGCTCGCCGGCGAGGAGCTGCGCGAGGAGGGGCACGACGCCACGTTCGTCGCAGTGCGGCTGCCCTACGGCGTGCAGGCCGACGAGGAGGACGCGCAGATCGCGCTGGAGTTCATCAAGCCGGACCATTCGGTCACGGTGAACGTGAAGCCCAGCGCGGACGCCGTCGCGACGGAGGCCGCGCTCGGGATGAGCGAGCTGCTGGGCGAGGCGCCCGGCCTGCGCGACTTCGTGCGCGGCAACATCAAGGCCCGCGAGCGCATGGTGATCCAGTACTCGATCGCCGGGCAGCTGAACCTGCTGGTCGTGGGCACCGACCACGCTGCAGAGGCCGTCACCGGCTTCTTCACCAAGTACGGCGACGGCGGTGTCGACATCACGCCCCTGACCGGGCTGACCAAGCGCCAGGGCGCCGCGCTGCTGCAGGAGCTGGGCGCGCCGCCGAGTGTCTGGCAGAAGGTGCCGACCGCCGACCTCGAGGACGACAGGCCCGCCCTGCCCGACGAGGTGGCCCTGGGCCTGAAGTACTCCGAGCTCGACGACTATCTCGAAGGCCTCGACGTGACCCCGGAGGTCGCGGAGAAGGTGGAGTCGATCTTCCTCAAGACGCGCCACAAGCGGACCGTGCCGATCAGCCCGCTCGAGGACTGGTGGCGGAACTGACCCGCGGGTGAAGGGCGGCCGGGTCCGTGAACCCGGCCGCCGTCGTCACTTGGCCGTGGGATCCTTCTGGACCTGCGCCTGCAGCGAGGGCCAGTACTGGAACAGCGAGCTCGGGTACTCCTGCCCCGGGAAGTACTGGTGGTACAGCTTGAGGAACGTGCCGTCGTCGACCACGGCGGCGAGCTGCTTGTTGTAGTCGGCCAGGAACTTGTCGAGTCCTTTTCGGACGGCCATCGCCTCGGGCAGCGGGTTCTGCACCGAGACACCGACCTTCAGCCGCCCGGGGTGCTGGGCGAAGACCGTGATGGCCTGCACGGAGCTGACGACGAAGCCGTCGAGGTTGCCGTTGAGGAGCTGGTCGATACCGGTGGCGTTCGTCTGGACGCTCACGACACTGGCCTGCGGCAACGTCTTCGCGGCGAAATCGGCTTGTGCGCTGCCGATGCCGACGCCTACGCGCTTGCCGTTCAGGTCGGCGACGGTCTTGGCCGGCGAATCGGAGCGGACCAGCACGTCGTTGGCGTCCACGTAGAACGGCGTGGTGAAGGCGACGTTGCGCTTGCGTTCCTCGGACATCGTGAGGTCGGCGATCATCATGTCGTACTGGCCGGCGGTGACCAGCGGCAGACCGGCGCCAACGGTGGAGAGCTTGTAGGTGATCTTGAGACCCATGCGCTTCGCGATGACGTCGTTGAGGTCGATCAGCATCCCGGCCGGCTTGCCGCTCGCGTCGGGTGACACGAACGGCGCGTCGCCTTGCGGCACACCGGCGGTGATGGTGCCGGGTACCGCGAGGCCGTAGGGGTCCGTGCTCGCGGAGTCGCCACCGCCGCAGGCGGAAACGGTCAGCAGCCCGGCTGCCGCGAGCGCGGCGAAGGCGGTCCGGAATCGTCGGCGCATTTCTTACTTCATCTGCCCTTCTGGATCTGGTCCCGGAGCTGGGGCCAATAGGTGAACATCTGCGACGGGTAGGGCTCGCCGGGGAAGTACTTGTCGTACAGGCGAAGGAAAGTGCCGTCGTCCATCGTGGTCTTGAGCTGGTCGCCGTAGGCCTTCTCGAAGGCGGTGAGCTTGCGGTTGACCGGCATCGCCGAGGCCTGCTCGTGCGGCGCGGAGTAGGCGATCTTGACGCGGCCGGGGTTCTCCTGGAGCACGGTCGGGACCTCGGTGGAGGCCAGCACCATCGCGTCGAGGTTGCCGTTGAGGAGCTGGGTCACGCCCGCGCTGTTGGTGGGCTGCGAGATGAGGGTGGCGCCGGGGACCTTCGCGGTGACGAACTCGGCCTGCGCGCTGCCCAGCCCCGCGCCGACGCGCTTGCCGGCGAGGTCTCCGGCCACCTTGGTGGCCGAGTCGGTGCGGACCACGACGTCGTCGGAGGCCAGGTAGAACGGCTTGGTGAAGTCGACGCTCTTCTTGCGCTCCGCGGTCGGCAGCATGCCGATCGCGAGCATGTCGAGCTGCCCGGCCGTGACCAGCGGCAACCCGGCGCTGACGGTGGTCATCCGGTAGGTGATCTTGAGGCCCATCCGCTGGGCGATCACGTCGTTGAGATCGACCAGCAGGCCCACCGGCTTGCCGGTCGCGTCGGGGGAGACGAACGGCGCGTCGCCCGCCGTGACGCCCGCGGTGATGGTGCCGGGTTCGGCCAGTCCGAGGCCGTCGGGTTGGTCGCCCGACCCGCACGCGGCGAGTGAGACGAGCGCGGTGGTCGCGATCAGGATCCGCCGGATCCGCAGAGCTGCCATAGCTCCCTCCAGGCACCGGCTCGCGGGGCGCGGGCTCGGTGGTCTGGTATTTCTTAGGCTCATAAGACCAGGTTGTCAACTGTCGGGCTCGCGCTCGCGTCTGGTAGAGGTCGTGGCATGACAGACCTCATCGACCTGGCCGGCAAAACGGTCATCGTCACCGGCGCCTCCTCGGGAATCGGCGCGTCGACCGCCCGCCGCCTCCACGCGGCCGGCGCTTATCCCGTGCTCGCGGCCCGCCGCGCCGACCGCCTGACCACGCTCAGCGACGAACTCGGCGGCGCCCTCGCCGTCCCCACCGACGTGACCGACCCCGCGCAGGTGGCCGCCCTCGTCGCGGCCACCCTGGAACGCCACGGCCGCGTCGACGGCCTGGTCAACAACGCCGGCACCAGCCTCCACGGGCCCCTCGACCAGGTCGATCCCGCCGCCTTCGGTGCGACGCTGCAGCTCAACCTGGTCGGCCTGCTCGCCGTGACGCAGGCCGTCCTGCCCGCCATGCGGCAGCAGGGTTTCGGCCGCATCGTCAACATCAGCTCCGGCACCACCCGCCGCGTCGCGGTCGGCGTGGGCGCGTACGCGGCGAGCAAATCGGCCGTGAACATGCTCAGCGCGGTGCTCACGCAGGAACTCGCGGCCGACGGCATCGCTGTGTCGCTCCTGCTGCCGTCGATCACCGCGACGGAGTTCGCGGACGGCCGGTTCACGCTCGGCGCGTCGCCGATCCCGGGGATGGTGGTGCAGAGTGCGGATTATGTGGCCGGTGTGATCTTGCGGCTGCTGCGGACGGGGGAGGAGTCGTTCGATATTCCGCACGGGGTGGAACAGCCGGAGATCACTCGCGTGCCGGAATGATTCCGAAGCAGGTCCACTGTGGATCTCTGATGAAGACCATCCACAGTGGATCTACTTCGTTCGCAAAGTGGACGCTCGCACCACCAGCTCCGGAAGATACGTCACCTGCTGGTGCACGTGCCCCGGGTCCGACGTCTCCTGGATGAGCAGCTCCGCGGCCGTGCGGCCGAGGCGGTGGCGGGGCTGGCGGACGGACGTGAGGGGCACGGTGGCGGCCGCGGCGAAGTCGATGTCGTCGTAGCCCACGATGGCGAGGTCGGCCGGGACGGAGATGCCCAGGGCGGCGCAGCTGCGCAGGAGGCCCAGAGCGAGCAGGTCGTTGGCGCAGAACGCGGCGGTCGGGCGGGTGGCCGAGGGCAGGCCGGCCAGGCGCTGGCCCGCGTTGCTGCCGTCCTCGACGGTGAGCTGGGGGGTGGCGAGGTCGACCAGGTGGTCGGGGCCCAGGCCGGCCGCGAGCAGGGCCCGCAGGGCGCCCTCGCGGCGGTCGCGGACCTGGCCGAGGGTGAGCGGGCCACCGACGTAGGCGATGCGGGTGTGGCCCTGGTCGAGCAGGTGGCGGGCGGCGAGCTCGCCGCCGCGGACGTCGTCGACGGCGACGGAGCAGTGTTCGGTGCCGGGGCGAGTGCGGTCGACGATGACGACCGGCGTGCCGCGGCGCGCGAGTTCGGCCAGGGCAGGGGAGTCCGGGTCGACCGGGGTGATGAGGACGCCCTGCACGCGTTGCTGTTCGAGGCGGCGGAGGTAGGCGGCCTCGCGTTCGGCGAGGTTGGCGCTGTTGCACACGAACAGTGACAGGTCGTCCGCGGCCGCCGCGTCCTCCATGCCGGCGGCGACGTCGGTGAAGAACGGGTTGCGCCCGTCGAGCATCACGTAGGCGAGCACGCTGCTGTGGCCGGCGCGCAGCTGGCGCGCCGACTCGTTGCGGACGAAGCCCAGCGCGGCCATCGCGGCTTCAACTCTGGTCCGCGTCTTCGGGCTCACGCGCTCCGGCCGGTTGAGCACGTTGGACACCGTGCCGAGCGAAACGCCGGCCGCCGCGGCCACGTCCTTGATCCCCGCCGCCCGCGGTGCGGGGGCCGCGACCTCGTTCGAATCTTCCACCGCCACCCCACCCTGTGTTCAAGTCGCTGTGTTGAAACGTGACAATCACGGGTTGCTGCCTGAAAAACCGCGACTGCCTCGAGATGTGCCTGGCAGCCTTTTTCGTTGACTTCCCGTTCGGACACATAGTAGCGTCACCGCGCCAGGTTTGTGAAACCTTTCAATCCCGGAGGTCGCGATGACGCGGCAGGAGCGCGACCGAGTGCCACTGCTCGAGGTCCGCGGGGTCACGAAGTCGTTCGGCGCGGTCGCGGCGGTCGCGGGCGTGTCGTTCCCGCTGTACGCCGGCGAGGCCCACGCGCTGGTCGGCGAGAACGGCGCGGGCAAGTCCACGATCGTCAAAATGCTGGCCGGAGTGCACCGCCCCGACCAGGGCGAGCTGCTGACGGACGGGCGGGAAGCCGAGTTCTCCTCACCCGCCGACGCGAAGGCCGCGGGCATCGCGGTGATCTACCAGGAACCGACGTTGTTCCCCGACCTCACGGTCGCCGAGAACATCGTGATGGGCCGCCACCCGCGTGGCCGGCTGGGGATGATCGACCGCGCGGCGATCCGCGCCGAGGCCGAACGGCTCTTCGCCCGCTTGGGCGTGCGGATCGACCCGAACCGCCCGGCGCGCGGGCTTTCCATCGCCGACCAGCAGATCGTGGAGATCGCCAAGGCGCTCAGCGCCGACGCGCGCGTGCTCATCATGGACGAGCCCACCGCCGCGCTGAGCCTGGTCGAGGTCGAGCGCCTGTTCTCGGTGGCGCGGGCGCTGCGCGACGAGGGCGCGGCGATCATGTTCATCTCGCACCGCTTCGAGGAGATCGTCGACCTGTGCCAGCGCGTGACGATCATGCGCGACGGCCGTCACGTCTCCACCGACGCGATGGAAGACGTGACCGTGGACGAGATGGTGCGCCGCATGGTCGGGCGTGACCTTGACGCGCTGTTCCCCAAGCAGGACGTGGAACCCGGCGCAGTGGTGCTCGAAGTGGACGGTCTGACACGCGAGGGTGTGTTCCGCGATGTCTCCTTCGAGGTTCGGGCCGGGGAGATCGTCGCGTTTGCCGGGCTGGTGGGGGCCGGTCGGTCCGAAGTGGTCCAGGCGGTGTTCGGAGTGGACGAACGCGACGCCGGAGTGGTGCGGCTCAACGGGAAGAAGCTCAAGCCCCACTCGCCGCGTGCGTCGATGGCGGCGGGCATGGCGCTGGTGCCGGAGGACCGGCGGCAGCAGGGGCTGGTGATGGACCTCTCGATCGAGCGCAACGTCACGCTGCCGCGGGCGAGAGCACTGTCGAAACTCGGCTTGCTCCTCGGCCCGGGCGAACGCCGGGAAGCGTTGCGCTGGACCGAACGCCTGCGCACCAAGTACGGCCGGCTCGGCGACGCGGTCGGCACGCTCTCGGGCGGCAACCAGCAGAAAGTGGTGCTGGCCAAGTGGCTTTCGATGGCGCCGCGCGTGCTGATCGTGGACGAGCCGACGCGTGGCATCGACGTCGGCACCAAGGCCGAGGTGCACCGGCTGATGTCCTCGCTGGCGGCCGAAGGCGTCGCGGTGGTGATGGTGTCCTCGGAGCTGCCCGAGGTGCTGGGCATGGCCGACCGCGTGCTGGTGATGCGCGAAGGCCGGATCGTGGCGGAGATCCCGCGCGCCGAGGCCGACGAGAACTCGGTGATGTTCGCGGCGATGGGACAAGGGGCGGTGGCATGAGGACTGCTCGAAGGTCCGAATCGTCAAGCACGGGGATCGTCCGCACGCCCGCCGCGGCGAACACGACACGAACGTCGGAAAAGGAGGCCGCGTGAACGCGACCAAGGTGGCGGCCCCGCCACCCCGCCAGGCGAGCCCGGGGGAGCGGCGATCGGTGTTCGGGACCGTGTTCAAGGCTCGCGAGTCGGGCATCGTGCTGGCATTGATCGTGCTCGTGGTGTTCACCGCGACGCAGAACTCCCGGTTCCTTTCGGGGCAGAGCATCCGCGACATCCTGCTCGGCACGGCGATCCTCGCGGTGCTGGCCGTCGGGCAGGCCGTCGTGATGATCACCCGCAACATCGACCTGTCCGTGGGTTCGGTGCTCGGTCTGTCGGCCTTCGCCGTCGGCACGATGCTGCGCGACAACCCCGGCCTGCCGGTGATCGTGGCACTGCTCGCAGGCCTGGTCGTCGGCGCCGCGTGCGGCCTGATCAACGGCGCGGTCGTCCGGTTCGGCCGCGTGCCGGCGCTGGTCGTCACCCTCGGCACGCTGTACGCGTTCCGTGGCGCGGTCTACTTCTGGGCCGGCGGGCAGCAGATCAACGCCGACAAGCTCCCGCGCTCTTTCCTCGACTTCGGCGACGCGTCGGTGCTCGGGGTGCCGTGGCTGGTGCTGATCGCGGTGCTCGTGATGGTCATCGCCGGCGTGGTGCTGCGCAACTACCGCGGCGGCCGTGAGCTGTACGCCATGGGCTCGAGCCCGCAGGCCGCGCAGCTGGTGGGCATCAAGGTCGGGCGCAACACCACCATCGCGTTCCTCGTCAGCGGAGCGCTGGCCGGCCTTGCGGGCGTGCTGTTCGCGGCCCGGTTCGGCACGGTCGACGCCGCGGCCGGCACCGGGTACGAGCTCAACGTCGTGGCCGCCGCGGTTGTCGGCGGGGTCGCCGTGTTCGGCGGCAGCGGTTCGGTGTGGGGCGCGAGCCTCGGCGCGCTGCTGCTGACGGTGATCGGCAGCGCGCTGGCCGTGCTGGACATCGACCAGTTCTGGCAGCAGGCGATCGTCGGCGCCCTGATCCTGCTGGCCATCGGCGCCGACCGGCTTGTCGCCGTACGCGTCGCCAAGGCACTGAAGAAGAGGGATTCCCATGTCTGATCCCACCACCGCGGCCCGGCGGCCCGCCTGGCTGGCGCGGCTCGCGAGCTGGGACGTCGCCGTGATCGCGATCGCGATCGTGGTCCTGCTCGTCGCGTCGGGCACCATCGACAACTTCGGCACCGGCCGCAACTACACGTTCCTGCTGCTGGACCTCCTGCCGATCGCGCTGATGGCGCTGCCGATGACGTTCATCATCGTCACCGGCGAGATCGACCTGTCGGTGGCGAGCACGCTCGGCCTCACGTCCGCGGTGATGGGTTCGCTGTGGAACTCCGGGTTGACGATCGAAATGATCATCCCGCTGTGCATCGTGCTGGGCGCGGTCCTCGGCGCGGTGAACGGCTTCTTCGTCACGGTCCTGAAGCTGCCTTCGCTGGCCGTCACCATCGGCACCATGGCGCTATACCGCGGCCTCGCGTTCGTGGTGCTCGGCGACAGCGCGGTGGCCGACTTCCCAGGCTCCTACACCTCGTGGGTGACGGGGACGCTCGGCGGCAGCTCGATCCCCAACGTCCTCATCCCGCTCATCGTGCTGGCCATCGTGTTCGGCGTGGTCCTGCACGCCACCCCGATCGGGCGCGGTGTGTTCGCGGCCGGAGCCAGCGACACGGCGGCGCGGTTCGCCGGCATCCGCACCGGGCGCACGAAGTTCTGGCTCTACGTCGTGAGCGGCGCGGTCGCCGGGCTGGCCGGGGTGCTGTGGACGCTGCGCTACTCCAGCGCCCGCGCCGACAACGGGTTCGGTCTCGAGCTCGCCGTGGTGGCGGCCGTGCTGCTGGGTGGCGTCTCGATCTTCGGCGGCAAGGGCACGCTGCCGGGCGTGCTCGGTGGTGTGGTGCTGCTGTCGGCATTGCAGAACGCGTTGCGGCTGCAGGACGTGTCGAACGAGGCGCTCAACATCGTGACCGGCGTGCTGCTGATCATCTCGGTGCTGCTGCCCAACATCCTCTCCTCCTCTCGCGCCGCGCTGCAGCGGCGCAGGCGACGATCCCCGTCCCCGAAAGCCGGAGCTCTCGCCGGCGCCGAGCAGTAACCCAGAAAGGTGACGAAGATGTCCCGACGAATCCTGACCGGCGTCGTGTCGGTGGTGAGTGCGGCAGGCCTGGTCTTGAGCCTCACCGCGTGCGGTGGCACCACGAAGAACGACAGCACGGCATCCGGCCCGGCCGCGTCCACCGCGTCCGCGGACCCGAACGCGGCGAGCAAGCAGGGCGTGAAGATGGCGTTCCTGCCCAAGCAGCTCAACAACCCCTACAGCGACATCGAGGTCGGCGGCGGCAAGACGGCGCTGGATGAGCTCAAGGGCACCTACAAGCTTGTTGGGCCGAACGACGCCAGCGCGTCCTCGCAGGTCAGCTACATCAACACGCTGATCCAGCAGCAGCAGGACGTGATCGGCATCGCTGCCAACGACCCGAACGCGGTGTGCCCGTCGCTCAACCAGGCCCGCAGCGCCGGCATCAAGGTCGTGGCGTTCGACTCCGACGCGGCGAAGAACTGCCGCGACGTGTTCATCAACCAGGCCAGCACCCAGGGCATCGGCGAGCAGCTCGCGAAGATGGCGAACGAGCTGGCCGGTGGTGAGGGCGAGATCGCGATCCTTTCGGCGACGCCCAACGCGACCAACCAGAACGCGTGGATCGACGTGATGAAGCAAGAACTGGCCAAGCCGGAGTACTCGAAGCTGAAGCTCGACAAGATCGCCTACGGCAACGACGACGACCAGAAGTCGTTCCAGGAGGCCCAGGGCCTGCTGCAGTCGTTCCCGAACCTGAAGGTGATCGTGTCGCCGACCACCGTCGGCATCGCGGCCGCGGCCCGTTACGTGAGCTCGTCGAGCTACAAGGGCAAGGTCGCCATCACCGGGCTGGGCACGCCGAACCAGATGCGCGCGTTCGTCAAGGACGGCACGGTCAAGGAGTTCGCGCTGTGGAACCCGGCCGACATCGGCTACCTCGCCGCCTACGCGGGTGTGGCGCTGAGCTCCGGGCAGATCACCGGCGCGCAGGGCCAGAAGTTCAAGGCCGGCAAGCTCGGTGAGTACACGATCGGTGCGGACGGCGAGATCGTGCTCGGCCCGCCGACCGTCTTCAACGCCGACAACATCGACAAGTTCAACTTCTGAGCGGATCCGGCCGGGCCTGCGCGGCCCGGCCGGATCCGCCGGACCCATCGAGTCCACCGAGGACGGAGACCGTGGCGCGATACTGCTTCCAGCTGCAGGTGCGGCCCGAGCGGATGGCCGAGTACGCCGAGCGCCACCGCGCCGTGTGGCCGGACATGCAGGCGGCCCTGCGCGACACCGGCTGGCGCAACTACTCGCTCTTCCTGCGTGAGGACGGCCTGCTGATCGGTTACGTCGAGGCCGACGACCTCGCCGCGGCGCAGGCCGCGATGGCCGAGACCGAGGTGAACACCCGGTGGCAGGCCGAGATGGCGCAGTTCTTCACCGGCCTCGACGGCCGCGGGCCCGACGAGGGGTTCGCCCTGCTCACCGAGGTTTTTCATCTGGACGACGAGCGCGCGAGCGCGTGACGGGAAAAGACGTGATCGACTTGCCCGACCTGACAGCCGTGAAATCCGCTCTGCGGGCGCAGCGGATCGAGACCCCCTCGTGGGCGTTCGCCAACTCCGGCACCCGGTTCAAGGTCTTCACCCAGGCGGGGGTTCCCCGCACGCCCGAGGAGAAGATCACCGACGCGGCCACCGTGCACCGCTTCACCGGAGTCGCGCCGACCGTCGCGTTGCACATTCCGTGGGACCGGGTCGACGACTTCGCCGCGCTGCGTTCTTATGCCGAGGACCTCGGTGTGGGGATCGGCGCCATCAACACCAACGTGTTCCAGGACAACGACTACAAGCTCGGCTCGGTCACGAACCCCGACCCGGGCATCCGGCGCAAGGCGACCGACCACCTGCTCGAGGCGATCTCCATCATGGACGCCACGGGCTCGCGCGACCTGAAGCTGTGGTTCTCCGACGGCCTCAACTACCCGGGCCAGGACGACCTGCGCGACCGCCAGGACCGCCTCGGCGCCGCGTTGCGCGAGGCGTATGACCGCCTGGGCGACGACCAGCGGATGCTCCTGGAGTACAAGCTGTTCGAGCCCGCCTTCTACGCCACCGACGTCCCCGACTGGGGGACCTCCTACGCCCACTGCATCGAGCTGGGTGAGAAGGCGACGGTGTGCATCGACACCGGCCACCACGCGCCGGGCACGAACATCGAGTTCATCGTCGCGTTCCTGCTGCGGGCCGGGAAGCTCGGCGCGTTCGACTTCAACTCGCGTTTCTACGCCGACGACGACCTGATGGCCGGCGCCGCGGACCCGTTCCAGCTTTTCCGGATCCTGTACGAGATCGTGCGCGGCGACGCGCTGGACCCGGCCTACGGCATCAACTTCATGCTCGACCAGTGCCACAACATCGAGGCGAAGATCCCCGCGATCATCCGCTCGGTGATGAACGTGCAGGAAGCCACGGCCAAGGCCCTGCTCGTGGACCGGCCCGCTCTGCGCGTGGCCCAGCAGTCCGGCGACGTGCTCGGCGCCAACGCCGTGCTGATGGACGCCTACAACACCGACGTGCGGCCACTGCTGGCCGAGATCCGCGAGGACGCCGGGCTGGACCCGGACCCGGTCGCCGCCTACCACCGCAGCGGCTACCAGCAGAAGATCGAGGCCGAGCGTGCCGACGGGCAGCAGGCCGGATGGGGAGCATGAGCATGACCGTGCCCGAGGAGCTCATCGCCCGCAGCAACGCGCTGGGCGCCGATCCGCGGAACACGAACTACGCCGGCGGCAACACCTCCGCGAAGGGTGAGGTGCTCGACCCGGTCACCGCCAAGCCCGTCGAACTGTTGTGGGTCAAGGGTTCCGGCGGTGACCTGGGCACGTTGACGGAGGCTGGGCTCGCCGTGCTGCGGCTCGACCGGCTGCGCGCACTCGTCGACGTCTACCCGGGTGTCGAGCGCGAGGACGAGATGGTCGCCGCGTTCGACTACTGCCTGCACGGGCGCGGCGGGGCGGCGCCGTCGATCGACACCGCGATGCACGGCCTGGTCGAGGCGGCGCACGTGGACCACCTGCACCCGGACTCGGGCATCGCCCTGGCCACGGCGGCCGACGGTGCCGCGCTGACCAAGGAGTGCTTCGGCGACCGCGTCGCGTGGGTGGACTGGCGCCGGCCCGGGTTCCAGCTCGGCCTGGACATCGCGGCGGTGAAGGAGGCCAATCCGCAGGCGATCGGCGTGATCCTCGGGGGCCACGGGATCACCGCGTGGGGCGCGACTTCCGAGGAGAGCCGGCGCAACTCGCTGGAGATCATCCGCACCGCGGAGAAGTTTCTCGCCGAACGCGGCAAAGCCGAGCCGTTCGGCATGGTCGTCCCCGGTTTCGAGGGGTTGCCGGAGGATGAGCGCCGCGCACGGGCCGCGGCGCTGGCGCCGCTGATCCGTGGACTCGCGTCCACGGATCAGCGGCAGGTCGGCCACTACACCGATGCCGACGTGGTGCTGGAGTTCCTCTCGCGGGAGAAGCTCGGGCGGCTTGCCGCGCTGGGCACGTCGTGCCCGGACCACTTCCTGCGCACCAAGGTCCGGCCGCTGGTGGTCGATCTGCCCGCGACCGCGCCGCTGGAGGACGTCGTCGCGCGGCTGAAGGAGCTGCACGCCGAGTACCGCGAGTCCTACCGCGCCTACTACGAGCGGTACGCCACTGAGGATTCGCCGGCCATGCGCGGTGCCGACCCGGCCATCGTGCTGGTGCCCGGCGTCGGCATGTTCTCCTTCGGGAAGGACAAGCAGACTGCGCGCGTGGCGGGGGAATTCTACGTCAACGCGATCAACGTGATGCGCGGTGCGGAAGCCGTGTCGACGTATGCGCCGATCGCGGAGAGCGAGAAGTTCCGGATCGAGTACTGGGCGCTCGAGGAGGCCAAGCTCAAGCGCCTGCCCAAGCCCAAGCCGCTGGCCGGGCGGATCGCGCTGGTCACCGGCGCGGGCTCGGGCATCGGGCGCGCGATTGCCGAACGGCTCGCGGCCGAAGGCGCCTGCGTCGCGATCGCGGACTTGAACGCGGAAGCCGCGGCGGAGGTCGCCACCGGGATCGGCGGGGCGGACAAGGCGGTCGCGGTAACTGCGAACGTCACCGAGCCAGCGGCGGTGGCTGCAGCGATCGACGCCACGGTGCTGGCGTTCGGCGGCATCGACCTGGTCGTGAACAACGCGGGCCTTTCGATCTCGAAGCCCCTGCTGGAGACCACGGAACGCGACTGGGACCTGCAGCACGACGTGATGGCCAAGGGTTCGTTCCTGGTCTCGCAGGCCGCGGCGAGGGCGATGATCGCCCAGGGCCTTGGTGGGGACGTCGTGTACATCTCGTCGAAGAACGCGGTGTTCGCGGGCCCCAACAACGTGGCCTACGGCGCGGCGAAAGCCGACCAGGCACACCAGGTCCGGTTGCTCGCGGCCGAGCTCGGCGAGCACGGCATCCGCGTCAACGGCATCAACCCCGACGGCGTCGTGCGCGGCTCCGGCATCTTCGCTGGCGGCTGGGGCGCGCAGCGCGCGGCGGTCTACGGGGTGCCGGAGGAGAAGCTCGGCGAGTTCTACGCCCAGCGCACGATCCTCAAGCGGGAGGTGCTGCCCGCACACGTCGCCGCCGCGGTGTTCGCGCTGACCGGCGGCGACCTCACCCACACCACCGGCCTGCACATCCCGGTCGACGCCGGGGTGGCCGCGGCCTTCCTCCGCTAGGGAGAGGACCTCATGACCGACACGCTCGCGCGGCCCGTCCCGTCCGGACTGGACCGCATCACCCCGCGCCGCACCCGCGTCGGCCTCGTCGCCGGCGGGCTCGGCGCGTACTGGCCGCAGTTCCCCGACCTGCTGCCGCAGTTGCAGGCCTCGGCGCGCCGGGTCGCCGAGCGTCTGTCGGGACTGGACTGCGAAGTGGTCGACGCCGGGTTCATCTCCGACGCGGCCGAAGGCGCGGCCGCCGCGGAGAAGCTGCGGGTGGCCGACTGCGACCTGATCGTCGGCTTCCTGACCACCTACTTGACGTCGAGCATGCTGGTGCCGATCGCACAGCGTTCGGGCTCGCCGGTGCTGCTGCTGAACTTGCAGCCCACCGAGGCGATGGACCACGCGTCCTTCGACACGGGCGCGTGGCTGGCCTACTGCGGGGCTTGCCCGCTGCCGGAGATGGCCAACGCGTTCCGCCGCGTCGGCGTCGAGTTCCGCTCGGTGTCCGGGTACCTGGAAGACGAGCGGGCCTGGGTGAAGATCGCACGGTGGATCAAGGCGGCCGGCGTGCGCGCGGCGTTCCGGCACGGCCGCCACGGCCTGCTCGGGCACCTTTACCCGGGGATGATGGACGTGGCCACCGATCCGACGCTGGTGTCGGCTCAGCTCGGCGGGCACGTCGAGATCCTGGAGGTCGACGACCTGCGCGTGCGCGTGGAGCAGGTCACCGACGCCGAGACGGCGGCCCGGATGGCGCTCGCACGCGAAGTGTTCACTGTGGACGATTCGGTCGTCGACGAGGATTTCGCCTGGGGCGCCAAGGTTTCGGTGGCGCTGGACCGCCTGGTCGGGGACTTCGGGCTGGACTCGCTCGCGTACTACCACCGCGGGCTCGACGGCGAGACCCACGAGCGCGTCGGGGCGGGGTTCATCCTCGGCGCGTCGCTGCTCACGGCCCGCGGAGTGCCCACGGTCGGCGAGTACGAGCTGCGGGCGTCACTGGCGATGCTGCTGCTGGACCGGCTCGGTGCCGGTGGTTCGTTCACCGAGCTGCAGGCGCTGAACTTCCGTGACAACGTGGTGGAGATGGGCCACGACGGCCCGGCGCACCTGGCGATCAGCGCGCGCAAGCCGCTGCTGCGCGGGCTCGGCGTCTACCACGGCAAGCGGGGCTGGGGCGTGTCCGTCGAGTTCGACGTGCAGCACGGCCCGGTGACACTGTGCGGCCTCGGCCAGCTGCGCGACGGCACGTTCGTGCTCGTCGCGTCGGAAGGCGAGGTCGTGCCCGGGCCGCTGTTGCAGATCGGGAACACGACCTCGCGGGTGGACTTCGGTTGCGACCCCGGCGAGTGGATCGACGCGTGGTCGGCCACCGGGGTGAACCACCACTGGGCGCTGGGGACCGGTCACCGCGTCGCCGAGCTGAAGGCGGTGGCGGACCTGCTGGGACTCGAGCTGACCGTGGTGTCCGGCTGATGGGTGTGCGGGTGATGCGCGTGGCCGCCGTCGACCTCGGTGCCACCAGCGGCCGGGTGATGGCCGGGACGGTCGGGCCCGGGCGGCTCGAACTGGAAGAAGTGCGGCGGTTTCCGAACGGCGGCGTCCGGGTCGCGAACGCCACCGGCTCCACGCTGCACTGGGACGTGCTCGGGCTGTACCGCGAGGTGCTGGCCGGGCTCGGCGACGCCGGCGAGGTGACGGGTGTCGGCATCGACTCGTGGGCTGTCGACTACGGGCTGCTCGGCGCCGACGGCCGGCTGCTCGGCAACCCCGTGCACTACCGCGACTCCCGCACCGACGGCGTGGCGGAGTTCGTGCACCGGAGGATCCCCGCGCCGGAGCTGTTCGCCGTCACCGGGCTGCAGGAGCTGCCGTTCAACACGCTCTACCAGCTGGTGTCCGAAGGCGACCGGCTCGCGGCGGCCGAGAAGATGCTGCTGATCCCGGACCTGCTGGGCTACTGGCTCACCGGGAGCGTCGGCGCGGAGCGCACCAACGCGTCGACCACGCAGCTCTACGACGTGCGCGAGCGGACCTGGGCGGCCGGCCTCGCCGAGCGGGCCGGCATTCCGGCGCGGCTGCTGCCTCCGCTGCGCGAGCCGGGGGAGCGAATCGGGACGCTGCTGCCGGCGCTGGCCGAAGAGCTCGGGAAACCGGAGCTGCCGGTGGTCGCCGTCGGTTCGCACGACACGGCGTCGGCGGTCGTGGCGGTGCCCGCCGAGCCCGGCACGAACTTCGCCTACATCTCCTCCGGCACGTGGTCGCTGGTCGGGCTGGAGCTCGACGAACCGCAGCTCGGCGCCTCGGCGCTGGCGGCCAACTTCACCAACGAGACCGGCGTCGACGGCAAGATCCGCTTCCTGCGCAACGTGATGGGCCTGTGGGTGCTCACCGAAACCCTGCGGACCTGGGCCGCGCACGGCGAGCCCGCGGACCTGGCGACAGTGCTCGCGGAGGCGGCCGCCGCACCCGCGCTGGCGGCCGTCGTGGACATCGACGCACCCGAGTTTCTCCCGCCCGGCGACATGCCCGCGCGCATCGCCGCCGCCTGCCGCGAAACCGGGCAGCGGCCGCCGGAAAGCCGGGGCGAGCTCGTGCGGTGCATTGTGGACAGTCTCGCGCTCGCGTACCGGCGCGCGGTCCGGCAGGCCGCGCAGGTCACGGGCCGGCCGGTCGACGTGGTGCACCTCGTCGGCGGCGGTGCCCGCAACGAGCTTTTGTGCCGGCTGACGGCCGACGCGTGCGGCGTGCCGGTGCTGGCCGGGCCGGTCGAGGCGGCGGCGCTGGGCAACGTCCTCGTACAGGCGCGGGCCCTCGGTGCCGGCCTGCCGGACCTCGCGGCCATGCGTAGGCTGATCCGCGAAACCCAGCCGCTGCGGCGTTACCAGCCGGGCGGCGGGAACTGGACCGCCGCCGAGGCGCGGCTGAGCGGGGCGGGAGTGGTGGCGTGAAGGTCGCCGTGCTCGTGACGTGCATCAACGACACGATGTTCCCCGACACCGGCAAGGCGGTGTTCCGGCTGCTGCGGCGCCTCGGCGTCGAGGCGGACTTCCCGGAGGCGCAGACCTGTTGTGGGCAGCCGATGGTCAACACCGGCTACCTCGACGAGGCGGTGCCCGTGGTGCGCGCCTTCACCGACGCGTTCGCCGGGTACGACTACATCGTCACCCCGTCGGGCTCTTGTGCTGGTTCGGCGCGCCATCAGCACCGGATGGTCGCGCGACGCGCCGGTGAGCCGCGGCTGGCGGAGACCGGGCCGAAAACGTATGAGCTGAGCGAGTTTCTGGTCGACGTGCTGGGTGTGACGGATGTGGGTGCGTATTTCCCGCACCGCGTGACGTATCACCCGACGTGCCACTCGCTGCGCATGCTCGGCGTCGGCGACAAACCCTTGCAGCTGCTGCGCAACGTGCGCGGGCTCGACCTGGTGGAGCTCCCTGCCGCTGAAGAGTGCTGCGGGTTCGGCGGGACGTTCGCCGTGAAGAACGCCGAGACGTCCACCGCCATGGGCGCGGACAAGGCCCGCCACGTCCGCGACACGGACGCGGAGGTGCTCGTCGCGGGTGACAACTCGTGCCTGCTGCACATCGGCGGCCTGCTCTCGCGCGAACGCTCCGGCGTCCGCGTGCTGCACCTGGCCGACGTACTGGCCTCGACCGAGGAGGACGCGTGAGTGCCACGTTCGTCGGTATGCCCGCGTTTCCGGCGGCCGCGCGCGAGGCGCTGGCCGACAGCCAGCTGCGCCGCAACCTCGCCCACGCCACCAGCACGATCCGAGCCAAACGCGCGGCCGTGGTCGGGGAGGTGGACGAATGGGAGGAGCTGCGGCTGGCGGGCGCGGCGATCAAGGACAACACCCTGCGGCACCTCGACGAGCACCTGCTGACGCTGGAAGCGGCGTTGCAGTCCCGCGGCGCGACCGTGCACTGGGCCCGTCACGCGACCGAAGCGTGCGACATCGTCGCGCGGATCGCCCACGGCCACGGCGTCGGTGAGGTCGTGAAGGTCAAGTCGATGGCCACGCAGGAGATCGGCCTCAACGAGGCGCTCGCCGCCCAGGGCATCACGGCGTGGGAGACCGACCTGGCCGAGCTGATCGTGCAGCTCGGCGACGATCTGCCCAGCCACATCCTGGTGCCCGCGATCCACCGCAACCGCGCGGAGATCCGCGAGATCTTCCGCCGTGAGATGGCCGCGGTCGGCCGTCCCGCACCGGCCGACTTGACCGACGATCCGGCCGAGCTCGCGGGCGCCGCGCGGCTGCATCTGCGCGAGAAGTTCCTGGGCGCCAGGATGGCCGTGTCCGGCGCGAACTTCGCGGTCGCCGACACCGGCACGCTGGTCGTCGTCGAGTCCGAGGGCAACGGCCGCATGTGCCTGACGCTGCCCGAGGTGCTGGTTTCCGTGGTCGGCATCGAAAAGATCGTGCCAACCTGGTCCGACCTGGACGTGTTCCTCCAGCTGCTGCCACGCTCCAGCACCGGGGAACGCATGAACCCCTACACCTCCACCTGGTCGGGGATCACGCCCGGCGACGGGCCGCAGGAGATGCATGTGGTGCTGCTGGACAACGGCCGCACGCGAGCCCTGGCCGACGAGGTGGGGCGGCAGGCGCTGCGGTGCATCCGGTGCTCGGCGTGCCTCAACGTGTGCCCGGTCTACGAACGCACCGGCGGCCACGCCTACGGCTCGGTGTACCCGGGCCCGATCGGTGCGATCCTCAACCCGTTGCTCAAGGGCGTCGGCGTCGACGAGCAAACCGACTCGCTGCCGTACGCCTCCAGCCTGTGCGGCGCCTGCTTCGAAGCGTGCCCGGTCCGCATCGACATCCCCGAAGTGCTCGTCCACCTGCGCTCCCAGGTCGTGGACGCGCATCGCGGCGGGGCGCCGAAACCCGAAGCGGTGGCGATGAAATCCGCGGCCTGGGTCCTGTCCGACGAGCGGCGGCTCACCCTCGCCGAACGCGGGATGGGTGCGGCGGGCAAGGCGTTGAACCGCTTCGGCCGCGCCGTGTTGCCCGGCGGCCGACGCGCCGTGCGCCGGCTGCCCTGGCCCGCCTCGCTGTGGACCGGCGCCCGCGACCTGCCCGCACCACCGCCGGAGTCCTTCCGCGCGTGGTGGCGCCGGACGGGCCGCCGATGAGGGCGCGCGACGAGATCCTCGCGGCCGTCCGCGGCGCTCTGCGGGACGCCGACCGCGCCGAGGCACCCGTGCCGAGGGGCTACCGCAGCGCACCATCGCCCGCGGACGTGGTTGCCCTCTTCGCCGAACGCGTGGTCGACTACCGCGCCACTCTCAGCCGGTGCACGCCGGCCGACCTGGCCGACACCGTCCGCGCCGCGCTGGGTCCGGCTGAAAACATCCTGGTCCCCGACGGCTTCCCGGTCGGCCTCGGCGGGGCAGCCGACGCCGACGACCTCGACTCCTGCGACGCCGTGGTCACCACCGCGGCCGTCGGGATCGCGCGCACCGGCACGCTCGTGCTCGACCACAGCCCGGGCCAGGGCCGTCGCGCGCTCAGCCTGGTTCCCGACGTGCACGTGTGCGTCGTCCGCGAGGACCAGATCGTGCCGGGAGTACCCGAGGCGGTCGCGCTGCTGGACCCGGACCGGCCGCAGACGTGGATCAGCGGGCCCAGCGCCACGAGCGACATCGAGCTGAACCGTGTCGAAGGCGTGCACGGGCCGCGGACCCTGCACGTGGTGCTCGTCGGTTCGTGACACGCCGCACGAGTTGGTGACGGCTGAAGCGCTATGGGACGATTTGTCCAAGACTTCCGCGGCATCCGGGCAACACCGCGGCGAAAGCGGTGGTGGCGATGACGGTGCCACGAGTGGTCCTGGCCGAGGACGACGTGCTGCTGCGCGAGGGCCTGGCCAGCCTCCTCGACCGCTCGGGGTTCGCCGTGGCCGGTCAGGCGGGCGACGCGGCCGCGCTGCTCGACCTCGTGCGGGAGCACCGGCCCGACCTGGTCCTGGTCGACGTCCGGATGCCCCCGACCCACACCGTCGAGGGGCTCGAGGCCGCGCGGACCATCCGTGAGGAGCTGCCCGAGATCGGCATCCTGGTGCTCTCGGCCCACGCCGACGTCGACCACGCGATGGAGCTGCTGGCCGGCGGCCGTGGCATCGGGTACCTGCTCAAGAGCCGGGTCGCCGACGTGGGGGAGTTCCTCGACACGCTCCGGCGGATCGCCAAGGGCGGCTCGGTCGTCGAGCCTGCGCTGGTGCGGGAGCTCGTCGAGGCACGCCACCGCAACGACCCGCTGGCCGCGCTGAGCGCCCGTGAACGTGAGGTGCTGGGCCTGATGGCCGAGGGCCGCTCCAACGGCGGGATCGCGCGCCGGCTCTGGGTCACGGAAGGGACCGTGGAGAAGCACGTACGCAGCGTGCTGGCCAAGCTGGACCTGCCGGAGACCACGGACGACCATCGCCGCGTGCTGGCGGTGCTGGCTTACCTCGACAACCGCTAGCCGGTCGTGCCGAGCAGGCCCTGGATCGCCCGCGCCGACAGGATGGCCTTGGGCAGGAACCCGACCGCGGGACCCTCGGCGATCACGTCGCGGTAGTCCTCTTCCGCGTGGGTCGAGATCACGATGATGTGCGACGAGCCGCCGGCGTCCGTGCGCGCCAGGCGCCCGACCAGGTCGAGACCGCTCTCGCCGCCCAGGTCGATGTCGACCAGCACGACGTCGGGGCGTAGCTCGTCGACGGACCGCAACGCTTCCGCTCCGCCCCGGGCCACCCCTGCGACCGTGACTCCCTCACGCTCCAGCAACCGACGAGCCGCGGCCAGGAAACCCGGACTGTCGTCGACGATCAGGCACCGCACGTGTCCACCCTCCCAGAACCACGCACTACGCGCATTCCCGCTAACCGGTACGGCCACGGCCGGTCACCCCGTCCGCGTACACCTCGTCGAGCTGGTGCAACCGGATGCGCCGCAGCGCCTCCGAGAAAGTGCAGGCGCCGTACCAGAACCAGCCGCAGGCGTCGCAGTGGCTGTGCCAGCGCCCGCACCGGGTGCAGTACCTGTTGCTTGCGTGGTGGTGAACTGTCATGACCGGACTTCTTCCCGAGGAACTCTTCGTTGCCCCCGTCTGGTCACCCAGTGTGGTGCCTCGAGGGGGTCGCCGTCGTCACGGCGAGCGGGAATCCCCGGGCCCGGCCAGCGGGGTGGCTCACCTACCGGCTGGCCGGTACGGGCGCTCAGCCTGCGTGCCCGACCAGCGGGAACTCGGCGCGCAGCATCGTGCCGTCGCCGGGTGGGCTGTGGAGGAAGATCCGCCCGCCCAGCGCTTCCACGCGGTCCTTCAGCCCGGCCAGCCCGGTGCCGCGGGCGAAGTCGGCGCCGCCCGCGCCGTCGTCGTGCACGGCGATGCGCAGCACGTCGGCGCGGGTCTCCACGACGACGGTGATGGCGCCGGCCTGCGCGTGCTTGGCCGCGTTCGTGAGCGCCTCGGCGACGACGTAGTACGCGCCGACCTCGATCGGCTCGGGGAGCCGCCCGTCGGCGCGGACGTCGAGGTCGATGACCTGCCGCGAGCGGCGCGCGAGGGCCTTGAGCGCGGGCACGAGGCCGAGCTCGGCCAGCAGCGCGGGGTGGATGCCGCGAGCCATCTCGCGCAGCTCGTCCAGCGCGTCGGACAGCCCGTCGGCGATGCGGTCGAGCTCCCCGCGTGCCTCGAGGGACTCGTCGGGGATCAGCGCCTGGACCGCGCGCACCTGCAGAGAGAGCGAGACGAGCTGCTGCTGGGCGCCGTCGTGCAGGTCGCGCTCGATGCGCCGGCGGGTCCTGTCGGCGGTGGCGACGATGCGCGCGCGGGAGGCCTGGAGCTCGGCGCGCGCCTCGGCGTTTTCGATCGCGGTGGTGACGAGCTCGGTGAAGCTGGCGATCTGCGCCTCGGTGTTGTCCGGGAAGCGTTCGGCGCTTTTCGTGGACGCGGCGATCACGCCCCACAGCCGGCCGGACGCCACGATCGGGCAGCCGACGGACGAGCGGATGCCCAGGTTGCGGGCCTCGCGCGCGATCGCGCCTGTCTCGCCGGCGAAGCTCGCGAGCCGTACCGGTGTGCCCGTGACGCGCACTTCGCGCGCGACGCTGAGCCCGTCGAGCTCGATCTTCGTCCCGACGACCAGGTGCACGGGTACCCGCGTCCAGGCGGCGACGCCGGTGACGGTGCCGTCCACTTCGTACCGTTCCATGCGGGCCAGGTCGGCGTCGCAGAGCAGGCCGACCTCACGTGTCACGGCTTCGAAGACCTCTGGCGGCGAGACAGATTGTGCGACGAGCGTCGCGACGCGGCGCAGGGCCGACTGCTCGTCGGTCAGGCGTTCGGAGATCAAGGCCGTGCGCTGAAGCCGTGATGCGAGGGTCCCCACCACGACCGCCGTGATGAGGAAAACGCCCAGCGCGACGGCGTTCTGGGCGTCGATGATTTGCAGGGCAAAAGGCGGCGGTGCGAACAAGGTCGCGTACACGGCGACGCTCAGCAACGAGGTGCCCACCGCCAGGGCGGTTCCCCAGATCACGGCGACCGGCAGCACCACGACCAGGTACAGCATCAGCAGGGACACCGAGTCCACGAGCGGTTCGAGCAGCAGCGCGATACCCGTGACGGTGGCGACGGCGACCACCGCGGCGAGCGCGCCACTGGAGCGCCGCCGCATGCGCTCTCCGGTTCGGCGGCGCTGCACCATCGGTTCGTTGGACACGCCGCAACACCCAGCCTGAGGATAGGCGCCGCCCGCGCGCACAGCCAGCCCCCGGCCCACGCGCGAAAGTCCCGGTAGCGGGGGCGGGGGACTCCAGGTGGCAGGAATGCGGACCGGAGCCGGTCCCGGCGATCCTGTGAGGACTCGAAAGCCATGGCGGTAGCCGGCACCGGGACGTGAAGATGTCGCCCGCCCCCCGAGATCTACTCCGGATCGGAAGGTGGAAGCGTGATGCGTCAGCACGGCTTGCCCGACCGGGGACGCGCGGTCGCCGCCCGCCGCGTCCCGGCCGGACCTCGGCAGCGGACGCGCTCGGGCTGGCTGCCGCGCAGCGGCCCCACCGCCGTGCTCGTCGCTCGGCGCCTCACGAACGCGGAGAGGACGAGCCATGCCTGAGCAGATCTCCCGCTGGGGTTTGCAGCTCTTCGGCTGCCCGTGCTCCGTGTGCGGCCGCCCGGCCGAGCGCCTGTGGTTCCTCGCCGACAGCCGCGTCGTCTCACACCCCGGCGGCGGGCCGCTGTGCCGGCTGCCGAACCCGCAGACCGACGAAGACGTCTCGGCGCCGGTTGTCTCGCGAGGAATGAGTGCGGCGTGACCGAGTACGTGGGACCGCCGAACTGGTGGTCGAGCGAGCGGCTGCTGGGCTGGGACGACTTCGACCTGCGCGGCCAGGCGGCGCGGCTCGGACTGCCGACCGGCTGGCTGCTCGACCGGGCCGAGCGCGGCTCGAGTGAAGGCGTGCCACGGCGCGCCGATTGCCAGGGAATCCCTGGCGGACAATGAAAACCGGGACGGACCGCCGTCCCCGCAGCTGCCCGGCCGAGGTCGTGTGTCCCCCGCCCCGCGACGTCGGCCGGGTTCCCAATTCGCGAGTGGCGATGCGGGTTCCCGCACTGGCGGACATCACGGCCGCACCCAGGTCTCGTTGGGCACGACGGCGAGGTCTTCGAGGTCAAGCGGCTCGCCGGAGTCGGTGTGGGGCGCGACGCTGACGGGTTTTCCCGAGCCGCGCTCGACGATCCGGACCGGGCCGCCGTCGGGCTGCAGGTGCTTGTCGGCCCACTGCATCAGCGCGAGCACGACCGGGAAGAGATCGCGGCCCATCGTGGTGAGGACGTATTCGGCGCGCGGACGTGAGCCGGGCTCGCGGTAAGGCTGCTTCTCGAGTGCGCCGAGCTCCACGAGCTGCTTGAGCCGGGCGGCCGCGACACTGGGGGAGAGGTCCGTGCGGTCGACGAACTCGTCGAAGCGCGTCGTGCCGTAGAAGGCCTCGCGCAGCACGAGCACGGTCGCGCGGGCGCCCACGACCTCGATCGCCTTGGTGATCGAGCAGCTCTCGGCCAGCCAGCCGCGCCGGTCGGTGACCGCGCCCTCCAGAGTCATCGCCATGCGGTGAGTCTACCCCTGAGTTGCGATTGCCGAAGTCAGCTGCGTAGAGTCTGACTTCGACCATTCGAACCCAGCAGGGGGGATCACCGATGCAGGCGGACTGGACTTACGCGACGGCCGGCGAACTGTCCGCCGCTCTGCGCGCGCGCAAGGTGAGCGCGGTCGAGCTGACGGAGTCGGCGATCGCGCGAATCGAGAAGTACGACCCGGAGCTCAACGCGGTGTGCGTGCGCGACTTCGACCGGGCGCGGGCGGCGGCGCGGGAAGCCGACGCGGCGCTGGCACGCGGGGACGACCGGCCGCTGCTGGGGATTCCGGTCACGGTCAAGGAGTCGTTCAACGTCGCCGGCCTGCCGACAACGTGGGGCATCCCGCCGTTCAAGAACTTCGTCGCGGCCGAGGACGCGCTGCCGGTCGCGCGGCTGAAAGCGGCGGGCGCCATTGTGCTCGGCAAGACCAACGTCCCCTTGGGACTGGGGGATCTGCAGACCTACAACGCGATCTACGGCACCACGAACAACCCGTGGGATCTCACGCGGACGCCGGGCGGCTCGTCCGGGGGCTCCGCCGCCGCGCTCGCCGCCGGGTTCGGCGCACTGTCGATCGGGTCGGACATCGCGGGCTCGCTGCGTGCTCCGGCGCATTTCACCGGGGTGTACGCGCACAAGGCGTCGCAGGGAGTGCTGCCCTCGCGGGGGCACACGGCGCCGCCGAACCCGCCGTTGCCGTCCGAAAAGGACCTCACCGTGATCGGGCCGATGGCCCGCACCGCGCGCGACCTCGCGCTGCTGCTCGATCTGCTCGCCGAGCCGGATCCGCTCACGACACCCCGCGGTGCCTCGAGGAAACTCCCGCCTTCGAGGCGCACCGCGCTCGCCGACTACCGCGTGCTCGTGGTCGAGGATCATCCGCTGATGCCGACGTCTTCGAGCGTGCGGGCCGGAATTCGGCGGGTCGCCGACGTATTGACTCTGGCCGGCGCCGTCGTGGCGCACGACAGCCCGCTGCTGCCCGATCCGGTGGAGGCTGCGCGGACGTTCGTGCTGCTCTTCGACTCCGTCGTCGGGGCGAGCTACCCGCCGCCGGTCTACGAGCAGTTCCGCCGGCGTGCTGCCGAGGTGAGGCCCGAGGATCACAGTCTCGCGGCGGAACACCTGCGGGGCACGGTGATTAGCCACCGCGACTGGCTCGCGGCCGACGCGGTCCGCCAACGCCACCGTCAGGCTTGGCGGGAGCTGTTCGAGGACTTCGACGTCGTGCTGTGCCCGGCCATGCCGACGCCGGCGTTTCCGCACGACCACAGCGAAGACCAGTGGGGCCGCCGGATCCCGGTCGACGGCGTGGGTCAGCCTTACCCTGGCCAGCTCGTGTGGGCCGGAATCGCGTCGATGCCCGGGCTGCCGGCCACCGTCGCGCCGGTGGGGCTGTCCGACGAGGGGCTGCCTGTCGGTGTCCAGCTGGTGGGGCCGATGTTCGAGGACCACACCACGATCCACCTCGCGGAGCTGCTGGAAGGCGAGCTCGGCGGGTTCGCCGCGCCACCTCGGGGTTAACCGTCCCGGATTGACTTCCGCAGTCGCCGGTTCCTAGACTCCTTCAGGTGAGAACGGCCGTTCTCGCCTGAAGGAGGAGGGAGTCGTGGACGTGACGACACAGCAGGTCCGGTTCGAGCGGCTCGCCGAGCACGATTACCTGGTCAGCGTCCCCAGCGGAGACGACGAGGTCCTGATCCGGCTCCGGTCGGACAACGCGACCGTGTCCGAACTGGAGTTCGGCGGGATCGAGGAGGAACGGCTGGTGCGCGCGATCATGGCGTACCTGCTCGCGCGTCAGGACGCGGACGACCTGCCGGGCGAGCTCGACCTGGAGGACGTCGCCGCGGCGTACGACGATTTCGGTCCGGTGGTCCGCGGCTCGCTCACGGAGTGAGGACCAGGCGGCCGCGCATGCCGCCGGCCCGGAACTTCGAGTAGACGGCGGGCGCCTCGGCCAGCGGGGTGGTGCCGGCGCGGCGGGCTTCGAGCACTCCCTTCTCGGTGAGGGCGAGCATCCGCGTCAGGGCGGCGGCGTCGGGGAAGACGACTGCGGAAGTGACGTCGATGCCGCGTTCGGGCGCGGGTTCCCGGCCCGGGAAGATGCCGACGTACGAACCGTTGGCACGGACCGGCGCCAGTGCGGCCTCGTTGAGCAGGGCGGTGTCGAACACCGCGTCGACCTCGGACGCTTGCGCCAGGTCCGTGACGATTTCGCGCGCTCCGGCGCGGGTCAGGAACTCGGTGTCCGATGCGCGGGCCAGGGCGACGACCGACCAGCCGTCCTGCGCGGCGAGTGCCACGACGTAGCCGCCGACCCCGCCGGCCGCGCCGGTGACCAGCAACCGCCGCCCTGCCGCCGGGCCGAGGTGGGCGAGGAGTTGTGCTGCCGTCAGGGAATTGCAGGGCACGGTGGCGGCGTCGAGGAGGTCGACGCCGTCCGGCACCGCGGCGGTGTCCTTTGCCGGCACGAGCACGTACTCGGCGGCGGCACCCGCGACGGCGTGGGGCGCGTGCGGGAACTGCAGAGCCGCGACGCGGTCGCCCACGGCGAACTCGGTGACCCCGGGACCGACCTCGTCCACCACGCCCGCCACGTCGAGCCCCAGCCCGACTCCCGTGTGGCCGCTGTCGATCACGTGGAGGTCGGCCGGGTTCACGGCCGCGCCGGCCATCCGGATCCGGAGCTGCCCGTCCGCGGGATGGGGGTCGGGCAGCTCCACGACCTCCGGCTCGCCCGGACTGGTGAGGATGACCGCACGCATGACGTGGTCCTTTCTGGCGGATCTGCCGGTGCCGGCGCGCGTATAATCGACGTCGGCCGGAGCACCGCTCCGGTGCACTTCAAAGCTACGGAGCAGTGCTCCGTAAGGTCAAGGTGGGAGAGCTCGCGTGACCAAAGCCACGCAGTCCGAGCTGCCGCGCAACCGCGAGCTGCTGCTGGCCGCCGCGCGCGAGGCCTTCGCGGACCAGGGCACCGACGCGTCGCTACGGGACGTCGCCCGGCGGGCCGGCGTGGGCATCGGCACGCTGTACCGGCACTTCCCGACCCGGGCGGCGCTGCTGGAGTCCCTTTTGGACAGCAACTTCGCGGCGTTGCGCGCGCGGGCCGAATCGCTGGCGAGCACTCCGGACCTCGCGGCGCACGACGCGTTGCTCACCTGGCTGAACGAAATGGCGACGGGCGTGCGCACCTACCTGGGCCTGCCGGAGTCGATCATGGCGGCGCTGGCGGACGAAGACTCCGCGCTGCACGCGTCGTGCGCCGCGATGCGCTCGTCCGCCGGGCAGCTGCTGGCCCGCGCCCAGGAAACCGGCCGCGTGCGCGCCGACGTCACGGTCTACGAGGTGATCTCGCTGGCACTCGGCCTGGCCTGGGCGGCCCAGCAACCCGGCGGCACCTCGGACCTGGTGGAACGCCTGCTCTCCACGGCAATGCACGGCCTGGCGGTGCCGGGGTGACCAGTCGGCGGGTGGGTGCCTCGGCCGACCTGCGCCGGGTCGGGTCGGGTCGGGTCGGCCAAGCTGAGCCCGCGGAGCCGAACCTGCCAACTCGGCCGAGTCGAGCCCGCCGAGAGAGGCTCGTCGGGCCGGCTGAGCAGAGTTGGCCGGGCTGACCCCTCGCCGGGCGGGTGCCTCGGCCGACATGCGCCGGGCCGAGCCATGCCTGCCGAGCCGTGCCCGCCGGGTCGGGTGCGCCGAGTCTGCCGACCAGTGCCGAGCCCGCCGAGCGGCACCGGACCGACACGGCTGGCCGTGAAGTTCTGCCTTCCGGAGAAGGGAAACCCGTCACGATGGGCTGGGTCGCCGGCCCTCACTCTCGACGTCGCGAAGGCGCAGCAGGTGCCCCCGCCGGTCGTGGACCTGCCGGAACCCCGCGGCGCCTCCCCTGAAGAACCGACTGGGATCAGCGCGAGCTGACCGCCGGGGTGTAGCCGACGTCGATCACGTCCGGCAGGCCGGCGGGGCGGCGCTTGCCGGTGAGTACGGGGTCGAAGTCGTTGCGGCCGTTGAGGAAGCGCTGGAAGAACGCGGTGACGTAGGCCGAAGTGATGGCGCGCTGCCGGGTCTCCGTGAGCTGCCGCTGGTCCTGCTGCGGGCCGTCGGGGAGCTGGGACGCGCACGTGCCCGGGCGGGTGCCGGGGAGGGCGTCGTCGTGGCTGCCGACCTGGTGGCTGCTTGGGGACCATTCGGTGTTGTAGCTGTCGTGGTTGCCGCCGGTGAGCGTGTAGCGGTAGATCGGGACCTGGTTGTCGCCGGAGTTGCCCGCGAAGTAGTTGCCGGTGTTGACCTGGTCGCACGTGCCCCACATCTGGGCGAACGGGACCTGCGTGACGGGCTCGTCGTTCCAGTTGTCGGTGGGTGCGAGGGCGAACACGGCCTTCACGGTTACCCCGGCGGGCCAGTCGCCGTGGCGCTGGTCGGCGGCCTGCTGCATAACCCCGCCGCCGCCCATCGAGTGGCCGATGGTGCCGACGTCACCCATGTTCAGGTGGCTCTGGAAGCCGACGTTGCGCGGCTTTCCGGTGGCCGGGTCGGTGAAGTGGCCGCGCAGGGGTCCCTGCCCGCTCGAAGCCAGCTGCTGCCACAGAGCGAGCTGGGCGTTGAGCAGCGCTGCCCGCGCGTAGTAGACGGTCGGCGCCTGGCCGGCCGCCGTCGCGTTGATCCCGTTGGTGCCGATGGACACGACTACGAACCCGAGCTGCGCGAGCTGCCGCCCGAGGTACTCGTAGCCGGCGTTGCTGGGCATCGGTGGCACGCCGGGGGCACAGGGCCACGCCCACATTCGCGCGGACGTCTGCTCGACGATCTTCTGCTGCCGCGCTGCTTCCACGTCGTCGCCGGCCTTCTCGGCCGCCGCCAGGGCGGCCTGGGCCGCGGTGTTGGCGTCGGTCGCCGCGCGGTCGGCGCAGGTCTGCCAGGAGCCGTGTTCGATCATGATCAGGGGATGGGTGCCGGCGGAGACGTCGGAGGGGTAGTAGACGACGCCGTCGAGCTCGTTCTTGCCTTCGTAGCCGAGGTCCGCCGGAGGCGTGAAGGCCTGGTTGCCCAGGTGGTAGGCCACCGTCTCGACCCGGCGGGCGTCCGCCGGGTTCCCGGTCGCCACCGCTGTGCCGAATCCCGCCACGATCGCCGCGACGGCGAGCACCGTCGTCTTCATGATCAGCCGCATGGGCGGGGACGGTAACCGAAGATTGTCAGGAACCCGTTTGTTCGGCTTACCGCGACCTCTGAGAACGATCATTCTCACCATGTTGTACGTTCGGGTGGCTCCGGCCAGGTGGGCCGGTGGGCGAGGGGAGTGGCATGACCGGCCTGCTCTCGGGCGTTTCGAGCCCGGAAGACGTGCGGCGGCTGAGCTTCGAGGACCGCGTGGCGCTGTGCGCTGAGATTCGGGAGTTCCTGATCCGGACGGTGTCGGCGACCGGTGGGCACATCGGGCCGAACCTGGGTGTCGTCGAGCTGACAGTGGCGCTGCACGTGGTGTTCGACTCGCCGGCCGAGCCGATCCTGTTCGACACGGGGCACCAGACGTATGTCCACAAAGTCCTCACCGGCCGGCGTGAGGGCTTCGAGCGGCTGCGCCAGACCGATGGGCTGTCAGGCTACGCCGCGCGCGAGGAGAGCGAGCACGACTGGATCGAGAACTCCCACGCGTCCACGGCATTGTCCTACGCCGACGGTCTCGCGAAAGGCCTGGAACTGCGCGGCGAGCGACGCTGTGTGGTCGCGGTGACCGGCGACGGTGCCCTCACCGGCGGCATGACCTGGGAGGCGCTCAACAACATCGCCGCGGCCCGGCGACCGGTGGTGATCGTGGTCAACGACAACGGCCGCTCGTACTCGCCCACCGCCGGCGCGCTGGCCGACCGGCTCGCCAAGCTGCGCCTGCAGCCGGGCTACGAGCGGGTGCTGGACTCCGTGAAGGGGGCGCTGGAGCGGGCGCCACTGGTGTACGACGTGCTGCACGGCGTGAAACGCGGGGTGAAGGATCTCCTGGCGCCGCAAGGGATGTTCGAGGATCTCGGGCTCAAGTACGTCGGGCCGGTCGACGGCCACGACCTCGCCGCGCTCGAACGGGCTTTCACGCTGGCGAAGAACTTCGGCGAGCCGGTGCTCGTGCACGCGGTCACGCGCAAGGGCCACGGCTACGCGCCGGCCGAGGACGACGACGTCGAGCAGATGCACGCTCCGGCCGCGTTCGACATCGCCACGGGACGACCGCTGGCCGCGAAAAAGCGCACCTGGACGTCGGTGTTCGCCGACGAGATCACCGCGCTGGGCGCCGAGCGCGAGGACCTCGTCGCGATCACCGCGGCGATGCGCGAGCCGACGGGCCTGGGCAAGTTCGCGCGCGCATTCCCCGAGCGCTTCCACGACGTCGGGATCGCCGAGCAGCACGCCATGACGTCCGCGGCCGGCCTCGCCTCCGCCGGTGCGCACCCGGTGGTGGCGCTGTACTCGACGTTCCTCAACCGGGCGTTCGACCAGCTCCTCTTCGACGTCGCGCTGCACCGGCTGCCGGTCACGCTCGTGCTCGACCGCGCCGGCGTGACGGGCGCGGACGGGCCTTCGCACAACGGGGTGTGGGACTACGCATTGCTGGGGATGGTGCCGGGGCTCGTGCAGGCGGCGCCTCGGGACGAAGCGACGTTGCAGGCCGCACTGCGGGAGGCGGTGGCCCATGACAAGGGTCCGAGTGTCGTGCGGTTTCCCAAGTCACCGCTGGTCACCAGCGTGCCGGCGATCCGTCGAGAGGGGGACGTCGACGTTCTGTGGGAATCCGGCGAAGGTGACGTCGACGTCCTCGTCGTCGCGATCGGCACCATGGCCACGGACGTTCTCACCGCGGCGCCGGGAATCGCCGACGCCGGGTTCACGGTCCGCGTGGTGGATCCCCGGTGGGTGAAGCCGCTGCCCGCCGGGCTCGTTTCCCTCGCCCGTGGCGCGGGTTTGGTGGTCACGGCGGAGGACGGCGTGGTCGCCGGGGGAGTCGGCTCGCGGATCGTGCAACAGCTCCACACCGCCGGCGTCGACACCCCGGTCCGCGAAATCGGCCTGCCGGACGAGTTCCCGGCCCACGGCAAACTCGACGACGTGCGGGCTCGCCTCGGCCTGTCCGCGCAGGCCATCCGCACCCGGATCACCGAGTGGGGCGCCGCTCTCACGGTGTCCACAGAGGAATCCACCGCACCGTCGGCCTGACGGCTGCCGCCCGCGCTCAGGACTGGGCGCGGGCAGCGCCGCGGCGAAAGCGGCCGGGCGTTTCGGCGCCGAGGATGATCTCGGCCGTCCGGCGGGCCTCAGCCGCAGGGGTGGCGGTGCGCTGGACGGCGGCCGCGGAGACCGCGCCCTCGGCCAGCAGGTACACGGCGGTGCCGGCCTCGCGGGAGAAGCCGGCGTCGGTGACGATGCCGGACAGCAGCTTGCGGAACTCGCGCTGATGGTGGTGCACCTCGGCGGCGACCGGCGGGGTCGTGGCGCCGAGCTCGCCGAACGCGTTCATCCACGGGCAGCCGCGGAAGTCGGCCTCGCAGAACCAGCGGTGCAGCCAGGTGAAGATCGCGGCCACGCGGGCGTGCGGCTCGTCGGTCTTGGCCACGAAGTCGGCGATGCTGCCCATCATGCGCTCGTGGCGCCGCCGCAGGAAGGCGACCACGAGGTCGTCCTTGCTGGGGTAGAGCTGGTAGATCCGGCGCAGCGGCAGGTTCGCCGCGGTCCGCAGCCGATCCATGCCCACGGCCTGGATGCCCCGCGAGTAGAACACTTGCTCGGCGGCGTCGAGCAGCTGCTCGCGGACGGGGTCTCGGAGTTCCTCGGCGCTGGTCACGGCACCTCACGTAAGCGGACGTTGACGGTCGAAAAAGTGAACCCTAGACTAGCAGCACCGTGAGAATGAACGTTCTCACCGACGATGAGGACACCATGGACTGTCCCTCCGGGGTCGAAGCGGGCCGGGAGATCCGGGACGCGCTGACCCGAGCAGCCGCCACGTTGCTCACCTCGAGCCCCGACGGCACCGTGACCCGCACCGGCGAAGACCTGCTGCGACGGGCGCGTTCACTGGCGGGCCGGCTCGTCGAGCGCGGGCTGACGGGCGCGACGGTCGGCCTGTCGTTCCGCAACAGCGCCGCCGCGCTCGAGGCGTTCATCGCCACGGAGCTCGCCGGGGCCACGCGCCTGCCGGTCGAACCGTCGGCGGCGACGGCCGAAACCCGGGCCATCTTCGACGCGGGCGGCGCGCGGGCGGTGCTGACCGACGGCCACCACGAAGAGGTCCGTGACGACTCGGCCGGCTGGACGAGCACCGCGCTCGGTGCGGCGACTCTCGTGCACCACGACGCTTCGCCGTCACCCGGTCCCGAGTGGTTCGACCGGGTCTTCGTCAGCCCGGACCAAGCACTGGTCGTCTATCCGCGCGCGGTCCGTGGTGGCGAGCTCTTCGGCATCCCCACCAGCTACGCGAACTGGCGCGCCGTCATCGAGATCAACGTCGGCCTCTACCGCACCGGCGGGTATGGGCCGTCGCTCGCCGCCGACGAGCGCTACCTGACCGTGGTCCAGCTGATGCACGCGACCGGCCTGGTCGGCAGTTTTCCCTTCCTGCACCTCGGTCTTCCCCAGGTTCTGCTGCCGCGCTTCTCCGCCGCTGCGATGGCCGAGGCGATCGAACGGCACCGGATCACGACGCTGTTCGCCGTTCCCGGCATGCTGAGCCGGGTCGCCGCCGCGGTGGACGATCCCGGCCGGCTGGCTTCGCTGCGCCGCGTCCTCTACGGAGGCGCGCCGGTGGAAGAAGCCGAGCTCGCCCGCCTGCACCACGTCTTCGGCGGCACGCTCTGCCAGCTCTACGGTCGCTACGAGGCCGGCTGGCCGCTCACCGTCCTCACCCCCGGCGACCACCGGCGGCTGCTCGACCACGACGCGCAGGTGACCGGGACGTGCGGCCGTCCGATCGACGCCGTCGACCTGCGGATCGTCGGTGGCGAAGTCCGGACCCGCAGCGCGATGGTGTCGCCCGCCTTCGCGGACGCGGACGGCTGGTGCGGGCTCGGCGACACCGCGGAGCTCACCGATGCCGGCTACCTGCGCCTGACCGGCCGGTTCGACGGGATGATCAACACCGGCTCCTTCCACGTCTACCCGGCCGAGGTGGAAGAGGTCGTTCTCACGCACCCGGCCGTCACCGCCGTCAAAGTGGCCGGGGTGGCCGATCCGCGGTGGGGCGAGGCCGTCGCGGCCTACGTCGTCGCAACGGATCCGACTGTGGCCACGACGTTGCGCGAGTGGCTGCGCGATCGCCTCGCGCCGTACAAGGTCCCGTCGGTGGTGCACGTCGTGGATCACTTGCCGCACCACTGATTTCCCTCGGATTCGGGGCCGGGTGAACGGTCCGATTCCGAGGCGTAGACTCATGCCGAGCACTGAGAACGATCGTTCTCAACGAACAGGAGCTGGATCGAAATGGCGGGCACGGACGTCGACGAGGAGTCCCCGGTGGGGTTCGGGGTCAACGAGTGGCTGGTGGAGGAGCTGTACGACCGGTATCGGCAGGACAAGACCTCGGTGGACCGGTCCTGGTGGCCGGTCTTCGAGAACTACCGGCCGGAGGCGGCGACCCCGAGCGCCTCGCCGAAGCCGTCCGCTCCGCCTGCGCCCGGTGAGCAACCGGATGGAGACGTCACCGTCCTGCGCGGCACCGCGAAAACCCTGGCGTCGACGATGGACGCCAGCCTCACCGTGCCCACCGCTACCAGCGTCCGCACGGTGCCGGCGAAGCTCCTGGTCGAGAACCGGATCGTCGTCAACGATCACCTGCGCCGCACCGGCGGCGGCAAGGTCAGCTTCACGCATCTGCTCGGCTGGGCGCTGGTGCAGGCCGTGAAGCGGTTCCCCGGCCAGAACGTCCACTACGCCGTGGTCGACGGCAAACCCGCCGTCGTCACGCCCGAGCACGTGGGCCTCGGCATCGCGATCGACCTGGCGCGCCCCGACGGCCGCCGGACGCTCGTCGTGCCGGTGATCAAGGCCGCCGAGACGCTGACGTTCGGCGAGTTCCTGGCGTCGTACGAGGACCTCGTCGCCCGCGCCCGCGGCAACGCGCTGAAGGTCGACGACTTCGCCGGCGTCACACTGTCGCTGACCAACCCCGGCGGGATCGGCACCGAGCACTCCGTGCCGCGCTTGACCCAGGGCCAGGGCTCCATCATCGGCGCGGGCGCGCTGGAATACCCGGCCGCGTTCAAAGGCGCGAGCGCGCAGTGGCTCGCCGACAACGGCATCGGCAAGACCCTGACCCTCACCAGCACCTACGACCACCGGGTGATCCAGGGCGCGGGCAGCGGCGAGTTCCTGCGCCTGGTCGAGGAACTCCTCCTGGGCGAGCACGGCTTCTACGACGACGTCTTCGCCGCGCTCCGGATCCCATACGAGCCGCTCCGCTGGGCCTCCGAGGTCACCGAACCGGTCGGCAAAACGACCCGGGTGCACGAGCTCATCGACGCCTACCGCGCCCACGGCCACCTCGTCGCCGACACGGACCCGCTGGAGTACCGGCAGCGCGCACACCCGGACCTCGACCCGGCCACCCACGGCCTCACCCTCTGGGACCTCGACCGCGAGTTCGCGACCGGCGGCGTCGGCGGCCGCGAGCGGATGGCCCTGCGCGACATCCTCGGCCTGCTGCGGGACGCCTACTGCCGCACGCTCAGCGTCGAGTACACATACATCCAGGACCCCGAGCAGCGCCGGTGGCTGCGCGAGCGCGTCGAGCAGCCGTTCGCGAAGCCCGCCCATGACGAACAACTGCACCTGCTCGGCAAGCTCACCGAGGCCGAGGCGTTCGAGACGTTCCTGCAGACCAAGTACGTCGGCCAGACGCGCTTCAGCCTCGAGGGCGGCGAGTCGGCGATCGCGCTGCTCGACGCGATCCTGGGCCGCGCGGCCGGCGAGGGCCTGGCCGGCGCGACCATCGCGATGGCGCACCGCGGCCGGCTCAACGTGCTGGCCACCATCGCCGGCAAGACGCACCGCCAGATCTTCGACGAGTTCGAGGACAGCGGCGAGGCGGGCGACGGGTCCGGCGACGTGAAGTACCACCTGGGGACCGAAGGAGTCTTCACCGCCGCGGACGGCGCGGAGCTGCCCGTGTACCTGGCGGCCAACCCGTCGCACCTCGACGCGGTCGACGGCGTGCTGCTCGGGGTGGCCCGCGCGCGGCAGGACCGCAGCGGCGACGCCAAGTTCTCCACGTTGCCGATCATCGTCCACGGCGACGCGGCGCTCGCCGGCGAAGGTGTGGTCGCCGAGACGCTGCAGATGTCGCAGCTGCGCGGCTACCGCGTCGGCGGCACGATCCGCGTCAACATCAACAACCAGGTCGGCTTCACCACGTTGCCGCAGGACGGGCGTTCGTCGGTGTACTCGACCGACGTCGCGAAGACGATCCAGGCGCCCGTGGTGCACGTGAACGGCGACGACCCCGAGGCCGTCGTGCGCGCCGGGCGGCTCGCGTTCGCCTACCGGCAGGAGTTCGGGCGCGACGTGGTGATCGACCTGATCTGCTACCGCCGCCGCGGGCACAATGAGGCCGACGACCCGTCGATGACCCAGCCGCGGATGTACGCCGTGATCGAGGCCAAGCCCTCGGTGCGCAAGCTCTACACCGAGGTCCTCGCGCGGCGAGGCGAGCTCACCGCGGACGAGCTCGCGGCGGCCGAGCGGGATTTCCGGGACCGGCTGGAGCGGGCGTTCGCCCAGACCACTGTGGACGGTGCGGCCGCTGCTGCTTCGGAGGCCCGGCCCGCTGCGTCGGCGCGACCGACCGCGATCTCCGACGTCACGGTGAAGCAGATCGCCACGGCGTTCACCGATCAGCCCGCGGGCTTCACCGTGCACCCGAAACTCGCGCCGCTGCTGGCAAAGCGGGCGGAGATGGGGGAGAAGGGCGGCATCGACTGGGCGTTCGCCGAGCTGCTCGCGTTCGGCTCGCTGGTGCTCGACGGCGTGCCGGTGCGGCTGGCGGGCCAGGACAGCCGGCGCGGCACGTTCGTGCAGCGGCACGCCGTGCTCCACGACCACGTCACCGGCCGGGAGTGGACACCGCTGGCGGACCTCGGTGAGACGCAGGCGCCGTTTCGGATCTACGACTCGCTGCTGAGCGAGTACGCGGCGCTCGGGTTCGAGTACGGCTACTCCGTCGAACGGCCCGACGCGCTCGTGTTGTGGGAGGCGCAGTTCGGCGACTTCGTGAACGGTGCGCAGGTGATCGTCGACGAGTTCGTGAGCTCGGCCGAGCAGAAGTGGGGCCAGTCGTCGTCGGTGGTGATGCTGCTGCCGCACGGGTACGAGGGCCGCGGGCCGGACCACTCGTCGGCGCGGATCGAGCGGTTCCTGCAGCTGTGCGCCGAGGAGAACCTGATCGTGGCGCAGCCCTCGACGCCCGCGTCGTACTTCCACCTGTTGCGGCGCCAGGCTTTCGCGCCGGTGCGCAAGCCGCTGGTGGTGTTCACGCCGAAGAGCATGCTGCGGCTGCGGGCCGCGGCCAGTGCCGTCGCGGACTTCACCGACGGTGCCTTTGCTCCGGTCCTCGACGACTACCGCGATCTTGACCCCGGCGCGGTCGAGAAGGTGGTGCTGGTGTCGGGCAAGCTGTACTACGACCTGCTCGCGCGGGCGGGCGCGAACGTCGCGCTGGTGCGGCTGGAACAGTTCCACCCGTTGCCGCAGGAGGAGCTGACGCGGGTGCTGTCCCGTTATCCGAACGCGGAAATCGTGTGGGCGCAGGAGGAACCGAAGAATCAGGGGGCGTGGTCGTTCCTGCGGGGCGAGCTCGAACTGCCGGCCGGCAAGCGGCTGACGGTGGTGTCGCGGCCCGCCGCCGCGTCGCCCGCGACGGGGTCGCACCACCGGCACCAGAAGGAGCAGGCCGAGCTGGTGCGACGGGTGCTGGAAGGCTGAGCGTCAGACCTCGGGGAGGATCCGGCCGTCTTCGAGGACGTTCGCGCCGGGGATCTCGGTGAGGAAGATCGCGACGCTTTCCTTGGCGTCGCCGGTGATCGCGCACCAGTCGTCGGCCAGCCGGTGCAGCAGCCGGGCCCGCAGCTCCGGCGGCCGGCCGGCGCGGATGAAGCCGACCAGGCGCGGGCTCGTCACCGGCTCCCCGGCGACGAAGATGCTCCCGGGCGCGACCTCGGTGAACGAGCAGTGCACGTAGACCTCGGGCGCCCCCGTGACCTCGGCGTGGACTTTCGTGACCGCCGCCGCGACTTCGGCCCGGTGCTTCAACGTCGCGCCACCGCTCGGGACCGTGAACTGGTAGAAGGGCATCGTTGTCCTCTCAGCGGCCGGGACTCGAATCGAGTCTGACTCTAGGGGGCGGCCGCGGTGCCTGCAACCAGGTAAGACTCAGAAGTTGTCTTACTCGGGCTTGTCCTACGATGGTCGCCATGAAGCACGACGAGCTCCAGGACGTCTACTGCTCCGTCGCCCGCACATGGTCGGTGATCGGCGAGCGCTGGACGATGATGATCCTGCGCGAGTGCTTCCGCGGCGAGCGGCGCTACGACCACTTCCGCACGAAGCTGGGCCTCGGCAGCAACGTGCTGAACGACCGCCTGCGCCTGCTCACGGCGGAGGGCGTCCTGGACCGCGTGCAGTACCAGGACACCCCGCCGCGGCACGAATACCGCCTGACGGAGAAGGGCGCGGACCTCTACCCGATCCTGCTCGCCGTCATGTCCTGGGGCGACAAGTACCAGAACGAGGTCCCCCCGGTCCGCCTCCACCACCGCGACTGCGGCCACTCCGCAGACCCCCGCCCGACGTGCGCGCATTGCGGCGAGCCGGTGGGATGGCGGGATCTGACGGCGGAGTTCGAGCCGGGAGCTTGGTAGTCCTCGGCTTGCGGCGAGTGCGCCGTGGTGAAGAGTGCAGCAATCGCACGACAACCGTTGCGTAGGCGAATGCCTGCGCTGAGCGGGGTTCGAGCCTGGTCCCGGCTCGAACCCCGCTTGCAAACTCAGTCGTGCTGGTGGGGCTGCACGACGGGGAACTCGTTGTCGGTGTCGGCGACGATGTTGAAGTAGTTCGTCAGGATGTTGAGCGCCAGGTTGCCGATGACCTCGCCGATCTCGGCGTTGGTGACACCGGCTTCGCGGGCGGCCTTGAGGACGGTCTCGTCGATCGTGCCGCGGCCGCGGGCGATGGTGTCGGACAGGGTGAGCAGGGCGGCGACGTGCTCGTCGGCCGAGTCGGCGTGGCGGGCGCGCTCGAGCTCGTCCGCGTCGAGCTTGGCGACCTTCCTGCCCAGCATCGTGTGCGCCGACAGGCAGTAGGTGCACTGGTTGTACTCGGCGGTGGCGAGCGCGAGGCGCTCGCGGACCGCGGCGGGCAGCACGCCGCCGGCGAGCGCGCCGGACAGGCCGAGATAGCCCTTCAGGAGCGCGGGGCTGCTCGCCATGGTCTTCGCCATGTTCGGGATCGCGCCCATGTTCTTCTTCGTCTCGGTGAGCAGGACCGCGGCCTGGCCGGTGGCGTGCTCGAGCTCGATCTGGGGCAGCGTCGACATCTCGGACCTTCCTAATGTTTGGATCTTGGATAACCGTTAGGTCAAGGTGGCACGAGTAGACCGACACTGTCAAATGGTTGTGACGCAGTCTTCCATTAGGTAGTGCTAGAGTGGGTGCCATGACGACCGCTGCCCTGCTCGGCGAACCACTCCCGGTGGAGCTGATGAACACCGTGAACGCCGGCCGCGACGGCGTGACCGACGCGCTGACGGACGATGCCGACGTCGCCGGCTGGCTGGCGGCAGTCGCCCCTCGTCTCGAGGCCGAGGCCGGCGTGGCGCTCGACGGAGACTCAGCGCCCGTCGCCGACCGGCTGCGACGCCTGCGCGACGCCCTGCGCGCGCTCGCCGCCGAGGCCACGGAAGACCCTCGCCCGGTCGCGGTCGAGGTGGCCCGGGCCGACGCGCTGGCCACGCTCAACGATCTGGCCCAGACCCGCGCCGAGCTCGTCTGGCCTGAGGACGGCGAGCCCGCGCGCGTGCTGCGTTCGGGCGGCACTCCGGCCGAACGCGCGGTGGCTTTTCTGGCGCACCAAGGTATCGACCTGCTCGGCGGCGACCAGCGGCAGAAGCTACGCGCTTGTCTTGCGCCGAACTGCCTGCTGTTTTTCGTGAAAGACCACTCCCGGCGTGAGTGGTGCTCGGCCGGGTGCGGGAACAGGGCGCGCGTTCAGCGGCATTACCAGCGGCACCACGCCAAGAGCTGACGGGCTACGCGCCGTTGTCACTCTTGGCGGCGTGCGGGTCCGGCGGGTTGACGACCGGCAGGTTCCACGCCCGGCGGAACGCGCTGATGGTCAGCCAAGCGAGCCGTGCGTTGACGGGGAAGAGCTGCCGGACCGACGTGAGGGTGTCGAACGACGCGTCTCCCTCGCCGCGCCCGCGTTCGAGATCCGCCGGGCCGAACACCGGGCCGAACACTTCGAGGACGGTGCCGAGGTAGTACAGGTGCCCGAGCGTTTCGAGCTGAAGCCGGTGCAGTGCAACGGTTTCGGTCGTCACCGCAGCGGTGACCGGTGGCTGAGCCGCGGCCGTCAGCAGTGAAGCGCCGTCAGCCACGGCATGGGCGTCGACGTGCCGGACCAGCTCGCTCACGGCGACGTCGTCGAAGGTGTCGCGGCCCACGACCGTGCGCAGGGCCGCCCGCTTGTCCCGCAGTTCCTCCCCGACGAGCCGGTGCGCCACGTCGGCCAGCTGCCCGGCCGAGCCGAGCACCTGCCGAGTCACGCGGATCAGCTCGCGGGGCAGCCCGCCGGCCAGGCAGTGCGCCAGGCACACGAACGGTTCCGGCAGCCCCAGCACGCGCCGGTTCAGCAGCTGCCGCGCGTCGCCGAGCCGCAGGTACTCCAGCCGGAAGATGCTGTCGAACGTGCTGTCGAACGCGTCGCGCACCGGCAGCCCACGGCGTTCGAACGACGCCAGCGCGTCCTCCGACACCGAGACCAGCAGCAGGAAACCGGGCACGTCGAAAGTCAGCACCGCCTTGATCTCGTTGACGAAATCCTGGGCCGCCTCCGCCGAGACGATCTTGTCCAGCTCGTCGAGGATGACGACCACGGACGGCGTCGCCATCTGCGGCAATCCGCGGACGCAGTCGACCGTCACCTCGAGGAAGGCGCTGAACTCGTGCACGATCTGCGGATACGTCAGCGGCTGCCGGGTGGTCTCCCGAGAGCCGCTCACGCCGGCTTCGGCACCGACCGGCAGGCCGACTTTCCCCGACCAGCCCGACGTGTGCTTCTGCTGGTACCGGATCCGGCCGAGGTTGCCCTCCGCGACAGCCTTCAGCGCCCGCACGTCGCCGGGTTCGAGGCCGGGCTGCTCGCGAACGTCGGCCGGCTCCGGTGACGACACGCCGCGGCGGCGCCGCGCCAGAGTCGCGACACCGGCCACGCCCAGCAGCGTCACGAGCGTCCACCAGTTCGCCGTGAGCCAGGTCCGCAGGTCGGCCTGCGGGCTGCGCAACGTCAGTGACCCCAGGAGACCGACGATGACCCACGCGACCACCACAGCGGCGAACGGCCACGCCCGGCGCAGCACCGGCCACACCGCCGACCACCGGCTGGGCCGGTCCACGACCTCGGCGCCCTCGGACTCGCAGAACCTGATCACCGCCTCGCACATCCGCGAGTGGAGGTGCAGCACGAACTCGCGCGCGTCGTAGCGCACCGGGACGCTCTCCAGCAACGCGATGTGCACGCGGTTCGGGTCCAGGAACCGGCCCGCCTGGTACGCCTCCAGCAGCGTCGACTTGCCCACGCCGCGCGGGCCCGCCATCCCGACCGCGCCGCCGCGGATGCCCGAGAGCAAGGACCGCAGCCGCCGGGCCGCGTCGGTGTCCAGGAAGACCTGCTCACCGGGCCGCATCTGGCCGAGCGCACCGCGATCGAGCTCGGGCAGCTCCGTGCTGAACGGCGGGTCGAGCACCGCGGCGAGGTGCAGCCGCACGCTCTGCTCGACCTGCGCCACAGCGGCTTTCGTCCACTCTTTGCTCGCTGTCTCGCGGGCCAGCTCCAGCTGGTCGCGGCGGCGGGTCCACGCGGGACTGCCGAACCGGGCGGGATCCCGCGAGAGCCGCGCGGGCACGGAGCTGAGCAGGAGCGGACCGCCGAAGACCGCGATCAGCGAGCACAGCACGTCGGCCACCACCCACGCGGTCCATTCCCCGCCCGCTGCGGTGAAAACCGGGCTGAGGATCGCGGCCGCCGCCACCGTGACGAGCAGTTCCCGCCAGACGACCGGACCCGGGACGCGCCGGCCCGGCGGCTCGTCCTTGAGCTTCATGAACCCGATCGCCGTCACCATGAACAGCGCGAACGCGGCGACGAGGCCGAGGGCGACCCAGACGATCACCGCCCAGAACGGGCCCATGCTCTCGCGCGAGGAGGGCCACAGCCGCAGGATCAGCAACAGGTACGTCGTGGCGAAGCCGGTCAGGAACGGCCAGCCCGCACCGCCGAGGGCCGGTTCGCCGTTCAGCCGCCGACCCGCCCGCGCGACGGCGAGGTATGCCGGCCGGAGCAAGGTGAATCCCGTGACCACCACTGCCGCCGACACCCAGAAGTGCGCGGCCGGGCTCAGCGGGGTCTGCAGCAGCTGCCAGACGACGACCGGCACCAGGACACCGAGCCACAGGGCGGAACCCAGCAGTGCGTGGGCGACCTTGTCGCGCGGGTCGGGTTGCCCGGCCGCCTGCTGGGGCGGGGTTTCGTGCGCGTCGAGGGCCTGGCGGGCCTGGCGCAGCACGGAGATCTGCTCGTTGGTCTCGCTGAGCAGCGTGTCCGAGTCGCCGGTGACCCGCTGCACGACCTCCGTCCGAACGCCCTCGTCCCGCACCCGGTGAGCCACGGTCACGTCCGGGGATTCGGCGAAGAAGCCGAGCATGGCCTCGGCGGTGGGCTTGATCAACTCGCGCAGCTCTTCGACGAGCTCGTCGCGGACCGGTTCGGCGTTCTTCGCTGGTTCCGGCAGGGCATCGGCGAGGGACTGTGGCGGCGCGGTCACAGCGCGGAATCCTATCGGGGCGAACGCCCCCACACCGGCGATTCCGGAAACTTCGGCCTCGCGGCGCGCCGAGAACAATCGCCGTTGTACGGCGCTTGTACGGTCCGCCGCGATCCTGGCCGCACTTCACAGGCGTCAGGACGGAGCCGGGATCATGGGATTGAGACGTTTCGCGACCGGGGTGCTGGCGGCCGCCGCCGCGGCCGCGGGGCTGGGGGCGCTGCCCGCCGCGCCCGCATCGGCCGACGTGGCGAGCACGGTGGTGTTCCAGGCGAACACCGGAGGGTACGACTGCTTCCGCATTCCCGCGGTGGTGAAGGCGCACAACGGGGACCTGCTCGCCTTCGCCGAGGGACGGCACACGGGGGCCGACTGCGCGGACATCGGTGATGTGGACGTGGTGCTCAAGCGGTCGAAGGACAACGGCAAGACATGGAGCGCGTCGACCATCGCGGTGCAGGGATTCGGCGACACCAAGGACAACGCGGTGCCGATCGTGCTGCCGACGGGCCGGGTCGTGCTGCTGACCGAGATGCAGTGCGTGAAGTCGGCGGCGTGCGGGCGGGTGCCGCGCGTGAGCTACAGCGACGACAACGGCGCGACCTGGACGGCCCCCAAAGCGCTCACCGCGCAGCTCGGTTTCTCCGCGGCGCCGAACTGGCTCGCGACCGGCCCCGGCCACGGCATCGTGCTGCAGCACGGCGCGCACGCCGGCCGGCTCGTGGTCGGCATGGGCTACCAGGTGACCCCGTCGAGCCCGAACTTCGGCACGCTGATCTACAGCGACGACCAGGGCGTGACGTGGCATCTGGGCGCGTCGGACCAGGCAGCCGACCCGAACACGCTGAACCCGCAGGAGATCAGCGTCACCGAGCTCGCCGACGGGCGCATCTACGCGGCCGCGCGCAACGACCACTACTCGAAGCCCGCCGACGCCTGCGCCATCCACAACCGCGCCTTCGCGATCAGCTCCGACGGCGGGGCGACGTTCGACAAGAAGTTCGCCGTGGAGACCGGTCTGACGACCCCGCAGGTGCAGGGCTCGGTGCTGGAGATGAGCGCCACGACCGCCGGCGGCGCATACGACCGGCTGCTGTTCGCCGGACCGTCCACTTGCGACCGGCGCAAGGAGCTGCGCGTGCGCTCGTCCTTCGACGAGGGCGGCACGTGGACGAGCGATGCGAACAGCCTGCTCGTGTGGGGCCAGGACGCGTCCTACACAGACCTGATCTCGCTGGGCCCGACGTCGGTCGGCCTGCTGTACGAGGCCGGCCCCGAGTTCCAGGCCGACGCCGGTATCCGCTGGTCCATGGTGTCGGAGACCCAGCTCGGCGCCCCGGCCTGCGGCACCGGCTACGGCGTGATCGACTCGGCCCCGCTGGGCACGGCGGGCACCGCGTACCTGTCCTACAACGCGGCCAACGGCCAGAACTGCGTCAGCACCATGAAGAAGACCGGCGCGGGCGCGCCGTCGCAGACCTCGGCCTACCTGCAGGTGGAGGGCGCGACGCGCAAGACGGACTCGGGCGCGTTCTCCTACTACGCCGGCCCGGTGTCGGCGGCCGCGGCGGGCAAGTGCGTGCAGTGGGGTGGCGCGATCGGCGCGGACAAGTACGACAGCCCCCTCGAACACTGCGGTTGATCGGAAACTGCGACTGAAACCAGGGGTCCTCCGGCTCGACAAGGCCGGAGGACCCCTGGCTCGTCACGAGGTGAACGTGCCGGCCCCGGGCACTGCATCGAGCAGTTGCAGGGTGTACGGATCGGCCGGCGAGGACAGGACCTCGCCGACCGGCCCGTGCTCGACGACACGGCCGGCCTGCATCACGAGCACGTCGTGGGCCAGCGACCGGACCACGGCGAGGTCGTGGGAGATGAACAGGTAGCTCAGCCCGAGTTCCTCCTGCAGGTTCCGCAGCAGGCCGAGGATCTGGTCCTGCACCAGCACGTCCAGCGCCGACACCGGTTCGTCGCACACGACCAGCCGGGGACGTACGGCCAGCGCGCGGGCGATGGCGACGCGCTGGCGCTGGCCGCCGGACAGCTCGTGGGGATAACGCTGGGCCAGCGCGGCGGGCAGCGCCACCTGGTCGAGCAGCTCCGCCACCTGCCGGCGCCGCGACGCGCGATCGCCGACGCCGAACGTCCGCAGCGGCTCCGTGATCAGCCGCTCGACCGTCCACATCGGATCGAGTGACGCGTACGGGTCCTGGAACACCGGCTGCATCGCCCGCCGGGCGGCTCGCAGCCGGGCGCCGCGCAGGCCGACGACCTCGGCGCCGTCGAGGCGGATCGTGCCGGACGTCGCGGGCACGAGGCCGAGCACCATGTGCGCGGTGGTCGTCTTGCCCGAACCGGACTCGCCGACGATCGCCGTGGTCCGCCCGTGCCCGACGGTGAACGACACGTCGTCCACGGCCCGCAGCGCACCGCCGCCGCCGCGCACGCGGTATTCCTTCGCCACGTGCGACACCTCGAGCACCACGTCAGCGGCCGCCGAGGCCTCGCGCATCGGGCCGGTCAACGACGGAGCCGCCGCCACCAGCCGCTGCGTGTAGCCTTCCCGCGGCTCGGTCAGCACCCGGCGCGCCGGGCCGGTCTCGACGATCTTGCCCTCGGACATCACCACGACCCGGTCGGCCCGGTCCGCCGCCAGCCCCAGGTCGTGCGTGACCAGCAGCAATGCCGTGCCCAGTTCCTGCGTGAGCTTCTCCAGGTGGTCGAGGATCTGCCGCTGCACGGTCACGTCGAGCGCGGAGGTCGGCTCGTCCGCGATGAGCAGGTCGGGCCGGCAGGCCAGGCCGATCGCGATCAGCACGCGCTGGCGCATCCCGCCCGAAAACTCGTGCGGGTACTGGCGTGCCCGCCGCGCCGGTTCGGGGATCCCGGCCTCGCCGAGCAGTTCCACCGCGTGAGCCCACGCCTCCCGGCGCGAGCACATCCGGTGCGCCACCAGGGTTTCGGCGACCTGCCGGCCCACCCGCGCCACGGGGTTGAGGTTGGACATCGGGTCCTGCGGCACCAGCCCGACCTCGCGTCCGCGCAGGCGGCGCAGCCGTTTCTCCCCGGCGTTTGTGAGGTCCTCGCCGCGCCACCGGATCGCGCCGCCGGTGATGCGCCCGGCGCCGGGCAGCAGGCCGATGACCGCGTGGGCGGTGGTGGACTTGCCGGAGCCGGACTGCCCGACGACGGCCACGCGTTCGCCCGGTGCCACCTCGAGGCTCACGCCCCGCACGGCCGGGGTGCGGCCGAAGGACACCTCGAGGTCGCTGACTACCAGGAGCGGTTCGGTCATCGTGGTCCCCTTCACCGCGTGCTCTTCGGGTCCAGCGCGTCGCGCAGGGCGTCGCCGAACAGGTTGAACCCCAGGCAGATCAAGGCGAGCGCGATCCCGGGGAAGATGCCCGGCCAGGGGGTGCGGAACAGGTACTGCTGCGCGTCCGACAGCATGATCCCGAGGCTCGGCGCGGGCGGCTGGATGCCGAGGCCGAGGAACGACAGCACTGCCTCGCCGATGACCGCGACCGGCATGATCACCGTGGCCTGCACGATGATCGCCGAAGCGGCGTTGGGCAGCACGTGCTGCCCGAGGATCCGCCACGGCCCGGCGTGCATCGTGTTCGCGGCGAGGACGAAGTCGGTTTCCTTGAGCCGCAACGTGTCGGCGCGCACCACGCGGGTCATCGTCGGGATCTGCGCGATGCCGAGTGCGATCGCGGCGTTGGTGAGGCCGCCGCCGTTGATCGCGGCGAGCCCGACGGCGACGATCAGGAACGGGAACGCCAGCATGAGGTCCGCGAGCCGGGAGATCAGCGCGTCGAGCCACCGCCAGTACCCGGACAGCAGCCCGAGCGGCACGCCCACGACCACGGCGAACAGCACCGACAGGGCCCCGACCTCCAGCGACGCGCGCGTGCCGTAGAAGACGCGGGAGAGGATGTCGCGGCCGAGGTCGTCGGTGCCGAGGGCGAACCCGACCGTGCCCGGCTGCTGGAACGGCGTCTCGAAGTGCACCGCCGTCGGCGCGTACGGCGCCAGCAGCGGCGCGAACACCCCGGCGATCATGACGATCAGCAGCAGCACACCGCCGATCACGCCCAGCGGGTTGTGCAGGAGCCGGCGCGTCACGCGGCCGTGGACACGGCCCAGTGGCGCGGGGGTTTCGGCGGCGATCGTCATCGGGTCCTCCCGGAGACTCGCAGGCGTGGGTCGATGACCGTGTAGAGGAAGTCGACGAGCAGGTTGATCACGATGTAGGCCGCCGTGATCACGAGGACCACGGCCTGGATCACCGGGTAGTCGCGGGTGAAGACCGAGTCCAGCGTCAGCTTGCCGATGCCCGGCAGGCTGAAGATGCGCTCGGTGACCACGGCGCCCGCGATGAGCCCGCCGAGTTGGAGCCCGACGATGGTGGTGACCACGATGAGGCTGTTGCGCAGGCCGTAGCGGAAGATCACCGCGGCGCGCCCGAGTCCCTTCGCCCGCGCGGTGCGCACGAAGTCGGCGGTGAGAGTCTCGACCATCGACGAGCGGGTCTGGCGCTGCACCACCGCCGCGTGCGTGAGGCCGAGGATCACCGCGGGCAGCGTGAGGTAGTAGATCCCGCGCAACGGCTGGTCGAACGGCGAGACGTAGCCGGACGCGGGGAACCACCGCAGCTGCACGGACAGGTAGAGCACGGCGAGGATGCCGAGCCAGAACGTCGGCACCGACAGTGCGAACAGCGAGAAGCCGTTGGCGCCCCACTCGGGCCAGCGACCGCGGAACACCGCGGCGACGACTCCGGCGAGCACGCCGATCAGAACGGCGACCAGCATCGCGAACACCGCGAGCTGCACCGTCACCGGCAGGGTCGCGCCGATCATCTCCCGCACCGGCGTGCCGGTGCGCACGGACTTGCCGAAGTCACCGGTGAGCGCGTGGCCGACGAACTTGAAGTACTGCACGGGCAACGGGTCGTCGAGCCCGAGCTGCGCCCGCACGGCCGCGATGGCGGCGGGGTCGGCTTCCTCGCCGGCCATCGCCGTGGCGGGGTCACCGGGCAGCGCGCGCACGCCGATGAAGACCACGATCGAGGCGAGCACCAGCGTCAGGGCGGACTGCCACAGGCGGTGGAGCAGGTAACGTCCCACGGCTCAGCCCTCCTGGCTGCCGGTGAACGCGGCCTTGCCGAGCCGGACCACCCCGTCGGCGTACACCTGGATGCCGGTGACGCGGGTGGAATGCACGGTGAGGTTGCGGACCCGGTAGGTGTAGACGATCGGGTTCTGCTGCTGGATCAGCTGCACGGCCTGCCCGTAGAGCGCGGCGCGCTGCTTCGTGTCGATGCTGCGTGCGGCGTCCGACAGCAGGTTGTCCAATGTGGATGAGTTGAAGCCGCCGTAGTTTCCGCCCGAGCCGGTGGAGAGGAAGCGCGCGGTGTTGGCGTCCGGGTCGATGCGGCCGGACCAGCCGAGCATCAGTGCCTCGAAGGTGCCGCGTTTCTGGACGTCCAGCAGGGTGGAGTACTCGACCGGCACGATCTGCACGGCGAACCCGCCCTCGGCGACGCTGGCCTGCAGGGCCTGGGCGTATCGCAGCTGGTCCTGGGTGTTGGTCACCTGCAACGAGATCGGGAACGGCACGGGCACGCCGGCCTCTTTGAGCAGTTGCCGTGATTTTGCCGGATCGAACGGCGGGCAGGCGTTGCTGGCGGCCGACGAGTAAGGCGTCTTCGGGGCGACGGGGGAGCAGGCGGGGTCGAACCAGTTGTTGAAGACGGTGTCGACGAGCGTCTGCCGGTCCAGGGCCAGGGAGAAGGCGAGGCGGATGCGGGGATCGTTCGCGATGGGTTTGTCGATGTGCTTCGTGGGTTTGCCGACGCCGTCGACGTTCCCGGTGTTGAAGGTGACGCTCTGGTAGCCCAGGGAAGGGGATTGCAGCACCTTGAGATCCGGGTCCTGCGCGAGCGCGTCGACGTCCTGGGGCGAGATCGTGTCGGCGACCTGGATGTCACCCGAACGCAGGTTCGCCGCGCGAATGTTGGCGTCGGTCATGATCCGGTAGGTGATCGTGTCGAGGTGGACGTCTTTGGCGTCGTAGTACAGCGGGTCGCGCTCGACGTCGATCTCGGTCTGCGGCACCCGTTTCACGAACTTGAACGGGCCGACGCACACGGGGTTCTCGCCGAAGTCGTCGCCCTCTTTCGCGAGTGCGGCGGGCGACATGATCATGCCGGCGCGGTCGGCGAGCGCCGCGGTGATCGGGGCGAAGGGCTTCTTGTAGTGCAGCACGACGTGGCTCTTGTCGGGCGCGTCGATGCGGCTGATCGGGCCCATTTCGCTTTTGCGCTGGGAGGTTTTGAGCTCGAAGTGCCGACGCAGGCTCGTCGCGACGGCCGGGGCGTCGAACGGGGTGCCGTCGGCGAAGACGATTCCGGTGCGCACGGGGATCGTGACGGTGAGCCCGTCGGGGGAGACCACCGGCAACGCGGTGGCCAGCTGCGGCACGATGGTGCTGGTGTCGTCGATGTCGTAGAGCTTTTCGCAGATCGTGGTCATCACGTAGCGCGTGTAGAGCGAACTGGACGTGGTGGGGTCGAGTTTGTCGGGCTCATTGGACAGGCCCATGACGAGGTCGCCGCCGCGCTGGACCGTTCGGTTGCCGACGGGGGTGCCGAAGTCGTCGCGGTGCTCGCTGCGAGCGCTCGCGTGTTGCACGGGTACGCACGCCGTGAGTGTCAGCACCGCCAGCCCGGCCAGGAGGGGGAGCAGGGACCGAGGAGACATGGCGAACAACGTACGTCGGTTTTTCCCCCACTCCATTTCCGGCTGGTTAATGCGTGTTAAATCGTTATTCGCCGAAAATGGGCATGCCGAAAAGCGGGCCCGGGAATCGGGTCCGCTTTTCGGCGGGATGTGCGGTGATTATCGCCCGGCGGCATACCCCTGCATTCCGCGGGGGTTCGCCGCGGCCGAGAGAACGCCGGTCTCCGGGTCGCGGGCGACGGCGCACAACCTCCCTTCGGACCAAGGTTCTCCGACGGTCACGAGGTGGCCCCGGCGCTCCAGTTCGGCGATGACGTCGTCGCCGATCCGCGATTCCACGGTGACGCTGCCGGCCACCATCGCGCGCGGGTAGAACGAGCCGGGGAAACTGTCGGTGTGCCAGTTGGGCGCGTCGATTGCGCCCTGCAGGTCGAGGCCGCTGCGCACTTTTTCGCGCAATGCGACGGCGAGGAAGAAATGCGCGTTCCACTGGTCCTGCTGGTCGCCGCCGGGGGTGCCGAAAGCCATCACGGGCACGCCGTCGCGCGATGCCAGCGACGGTGTGAGCGTGGTGCGCGGGCGCTTGCCCGGGGCCAGCGAGTTGGGCAGGCCGGGGTCGAGCCACGCCATCTGCAGCCGGGTGCCGAGCGGGAACCCGAGCCGCGGGATGACCGGGTTGGACTGCAGCCAGCCGCCACTCGGCGTCGCGGCGATCATGTTGCCCCACCGGTCGACCACGTCGAGGTGGCAGGTGTCGCCGCGCGTCGCCCCGTCCTTGGCGACGGTGGGCTCACCCGCGCCGGCGGCCGTGGCCACGGCGCCGCCGCTCGCCACGTACTGGGCGTGCTTGCTCAGGCGTGGTTCCCGGCCGTCGGGGCGGCCCGGGCGCAGCTCGTGCGACGCGTGTTCGCCGATCAGCTTGCGGCGGGTTTCGTTGTAGGCGGGGGAAAGCAGCGTGGTGATGTCGACGTCGGCGCTGTCGCCGTACCAGGCTTCGCGGTCGGCCATCGCGAGCTTCGTGCCCTCGATGAGGGTGTGGTAGTAGTCCGGCGTGGCGTAGTCCAGACCGTCCGCGTCCGGCAGGAGTGCGAGCTGCTGCAGCAGCGTCGGGCCCTGGCTCCACAGGCCGGCTTTCGCGATGGTCCAGCCGTTCCAGGTGAACGTGACCGGGTCCTCGTAGGTCGCGCGGAAGGCGGCGAGGTCGTCGCCGGTCAGGGTGCCGGCGTGGCGTTCGCCGGACGTGTCCATGGTGGGCTTCGCCGCGAACTCGGCGATGGCTTCGGCGATGAAGCCCTCGCGCCAGACCTTGCGGGCGGCTTCGATCTGCGTCTCGCGGCTCGCGCCGGCGGCCTCGGCCTCGGTGATGAGGCGGCGCCAGGTGTTCGCGAGAGCGGGGTTCTTGAAGAGCTCGCCGGGCTTCGGTGAGCGGCCGCCGGGGAGGTAGAGCTCGGCGGAGGTGGTCCACTCGGTCTCGAACAGCTCGCGGACGGTCTCCACGGTGGCGCCCACGCGGTCCACGGCCGGGTGGCCGTTTTCGGCGTAGGAGATCGCGTACTTGAGGACCTCGCGCAGCGGCTTGGTGCCGTGGTCGTGCAGGAGCAGCAGCCACGCGTCGACCGCGCCGGGCACCGCGGCGGCGAGCGGGCCGGTGCCGGGCACGAGGTCAAGGCCGAGCGAGGTGTAGTGCTCGATCGTGGCGCCGGCCGGCGCGCCCCCCTGTCCACAGAGGACCTTCGGCGTGCCGTCCGCCGGCGCGACGATCATCGGCACCTCGCCGCCGGGGCCGTTGAGGTGCGGTTCGACGACGTGGAGCACGAACGCGGCCGCGACGGCGGCGTCGTAGGCGTTGCCGTCGTCTTCGAGCACGGCCATCGCGGCGGCCGAGGCGAGCCAGTGGGTGGACGACACCATTCCGAAGGTGCCCTGCAACGTGGGACGGGTCTGGAACATCCCTGCATCGTCGCGCGTACGTCGGCGTACGTCAAAGACATGTATGACACCGTTGCGATAGCCTGATGCTATGGAACGTCGGCAGCTCGAGTACTTCGTCGCGATCGTCGAGCACGGCGGCTTCACCCACGCGGCGCGGGCGCTGCGGGTGGCCCAGCCGTCGCTGTCGCGCGCGATCGCCAAGCTGGAGCACGAGCTCGGTGTGGCGCTGTTCCACCGCGTCGGCCGCAACGCCGTGCTCTCCAGCGCGGGCGAGTTCATGGCCGACCGCGCGCGGTTGGTTCTCCGCGACCTCGACGCCCTGCGCGCCGCGGCCCGGGCCGTCGGTGACGGTCTCGCCGGGCGCGTCGACGTGGCGGCCACGTCGTCCTCCGCGCTGGAACCGGTGATCAGCATCATCGCCGACCTGCGCGAACGTCACCCGGGCGTGCTGGTGAGCACCTCCTCGGCGCTGTCGGCGGCGGAGGTCGTGGCGATGGTCCTGCAGGGCCGCTGCGAGGCCGGCGTCTGCGGCAGCGCGGAGCGTCCGACCGGCCCCGGCTTGGTGGCCCACCACCTGCGCGACGAGGAGTTCCTGCTGGTCGCGCCCCCGGGCTCGGGCGTCAGCGACCCGGTCGAGTGGTCCGACCTGCGGGGGATGCGCTTCGTTGTCACCAAACCCGCCACGGCCGTGCGCGCACTGTTCGACCGCATCGCCGCGACCGTCCCGGACGTCTCCATCGCCGCCGAAGTGGGCGACCGCAGCGTCGTCCTCCCGATGGTCCTGCGCGGCATCGGCGCCGGCCTCATGCCCGACGGCTGGACCGACCTGGCCCGCCGCGCCGGCGCAGAGGTGGTGCGCTTCTCGCCGGCCGAACGGTTGCCGCAGTGGCTGGTGCACCGGTCGGGGCCGATCACGGCGGCTACGCAGGCATTTCTCGACACGACGTTGGCGGGCGTTTCCTGAGACGTGGTCGGAGCCGCTGTAGTCGCCCTTCGGATTCCGGGCTTGCGGGGATGTTCGATCGCCGTCGCCACCTCGCATGCCTTGCTGATCAGGCCGCGGCGTAGGCGTCAGCTGAACTTGGCCGAAGCCATCATCCCGTCGAAAGCCGCGTCCTCAGCGGGGGTGCTGGAGTGTTCGACGATGAGGAGTTTGCTGGTGGGCAGCCACCACATGCGGACCTGGTTGTTCTGCGCCGGGTCCTTGCAGGTTTCCTGGAAGCGCGCGTATTCGGCCTTCTTCGGGCCGACCGGGGCGAAGCCGTGTTCCAGGACCGCGCCGCCGGTGGCTTCGGAGGCGACGCCGGGGTCGGCGGACGGGCCAATGCACGTGGGGACGTCCGTGCCGGGGTACCAGCCGAACGCGCGCGTCGAGCTGGGGAGGTTGATCATGCCTCCGTCGGCGGCCTGGCGCAGGTCCAGGATCTTGCCCGCGCACGCGAAGGTGGCCGACTGCAGGCAGCCCTCGTAGCCGGGGTCGCGCGACTCGACGGCGTACTGCGTGCCGGCGGGGAGGGTGACGGTCATGGTGGCGATGGTCGCGGTGGCGCCGTCGGTGGAGGGGTAGGACGGTCGCGTGGAGGGGCCGGGGGAGCCGGTGCCCGGCGAGCCGCCGAGCTGACCGACGTCACCCGCCGGGCGGGGCTGGGCTTGGCCGGTGGTGGTCTGCGTGCAGGCCGTCAACGCCACCGTCGCCGCGAGTGTGACGGTTGCCAGAAACCAGGATCTTCTTCGCACCGCTGCCCCTTTCCTCAGGTCCCCGGTGACTTCGACGTCGACGAGCGGCGCCGGTTCCGGTGCAGGGCAAAGGTTAGGCCACGGGCCCGGGCCGCCCGCGGAGTGCGTTCGCGGGCGGCCCGGGGCGCGGTCAGCGAGGGGTGCCCGGGGGTTGTCGGCGTCTTCTGGGAGCCGCCGAAGCGGGTCGGGGTGACCGCAGAGGCCGGCGCGGCTGCCGGCACCGCGATCGCCGCCGCCGGCGCGAGGCTCGCTATCGCGCGCAGAAGGGTGTTTTGCATGCGTCTCCTGTCGGGACACATCCGAAGCGGGCCGCGGATTCCCGGGTGTCCTCAAGCGTCAAGTGGGAACGCACTGGCCGACAAGGCTTTCGACCCAGTTCGAAATCGGTTGCAACCCCTGGACACCACTGCCACGGTCAGCAGGCAGATACGGACCGAAGGGACGGACGCTCAGCCGAACACCGCGCGGTGCCGGCCCACAAAGCGCGCGACGGTTCGCGCGGCGTCGAGCATCGCGAGCTCGTGGCCGGTCTGGGCCGGGCTCATCACGCCGAGCCGACGTTGCCGCTTGCGCCGGTCGCGAGGATCACGGCTTGCGCGCGATGCCGCCGACGATGAGGCGCTGGGCCACGTTCATTCCGGACAGCAGGGGACCGGCCGGCCACCAGGCCGCCAGCGGCACGATCTCCGGCTCGGCGCCCGGGCCCTGCGGCACGAGCTCGAGACCGTGGAACAGCTCGCGGATCTCCGCGCGGGTGCGCATGGTGGCGCCGCCGAGCGCGCCGCTGCGCACGGTCTCGATGAGCTGCTCCATGGCCTGCGCGTCGTCGGAGCCGTCGTGCGGGTCGAGGATGTGGGAGATCACCACGAACGAACCCGGCGGCAGCCGGTCGATGAACTCCTGCGTGACCTCGGCCGGGCGGCCGCGGTCGCCTTTCCAGTGGTGCAGCGTCGCGACGAACAGCAGCGCGATCGGCCTGGTCCAGTCCAGGTGGCCGCGCACCACTTCGTCGTCGAGGATGCTGGCCGGCCGGTAGATGTCGCCCTCGACGTAACGGGTGCGCTCGTTCTCTTCGAGCAGCGCGCGTCCGTGCGCGGTGACAACCGGGTCGAAGTCGGTGTACACGACCTTCGCCTCGGGGTTGACGCGCTGCACGACCTGGTGCACGTTCTCGGCCGTCGGCAGGCCCGAGCCGCAGTCGAGGTACTGGTCGATCCCGGCGTTGCGCGCGAGGAAGGTGCACGCGCGGATGAGGAACGCCCGGTTCTCGACGGCGAGGTCGCGCACCTCCGGCATCTTCTCCGCCAGCTCGCGGGCGACCTTGCGGTCCACCTCGTAGTGCGTGTTGCCGCCCAGCAGGTAGTCGTACACGCGCGCGACGCTCGCCCGGTTCGGGTCGACGCCCGGTGGGCTGTCGAGTGCCGATCGGTCCGCGGGCTGCGACATCCGGGTGCCTCCTCGGTTTGCGTGGCCGGTACGACACCGAGGGTAGGGGTTCGCAGGTCACCGCGTAAAACCGGGCGGCGCGGTTCACGCGGCGCGCGGGACCGCCTGCGCGGCCGCCGCGACGCGTTCGCGCAGCCAGCAGCGGCCAGGCGTCGTCGGTGTGGCGCGGGTTCCGGAACATCGCCTCGGGGGCCGACAAGTTCCGGGACGTCGACCGAGGCCGCGCCGACGCGCTGGCGGAGACGCCGATGCTGAGCGTGGTGTCCCAGGGCGACGACGGCATCGTCGTGCGCGGCTCGAAGGCGACGGGCACCTCGCTCGCCTTCGTGAACGAGCTGCTGATCGGCAACCTGTGGCGCCCGGGCCAGACGCCCGAGCAGACCGTGTACGCGCTCGTGCCGGTGAACTCCGAAGGACTCTCGCTCGTCTGCCGGGACTCCAACGCGACCCCGGACGCCGATCCGCGAGACCTGCAAGGCCTTCGTGATCGCCGCCGAGGAAACGGGGTTCCTCACCGCCGGCGGGCTGTTCAAGCCGAACAACGTCTACGTCGACCTCGGCCGCGCCCACTACCTCGAGCACATCCACGACGTGGTCAACCAGCTGATCGAGTTCTGCGGCCGCGGGGTCGTGATGGCGCCGACGAAGGCCGATCTCGACCACCCGTACCTCGGTCCGAAGCTGGAGGAGGCGCTGCGCGGGCCGGCCATCAGCGCGCGCGACCGCGTGAGCATCTTCCGCCAGATCAGCGAGCGCTACCTGACGCAGTGGGGTGCGCGCCAGAAGATGTTCGAGAAGTTCAACGGCACCCCGCTCTACCTCGTGCGGCTGCTGACGATACAGCGCACCGAGTACCAGGTGGACGGTCCGCTGACCGAGCTCGCACGGCAGGTCCTCGGCTTCGGCGACACCGCGCAGCTCGCCGCCCGCGCGGCCGAGGCCGAGGCGACGTCGGCTTACGCGTCGGTGAAGTACCAGCCGGAGTACGCGCGCGAGTCAGGACGTGCGCGACGGGTATTTCAAGCCGGCCTGATGCCGGGCGGGGTCACGGCTGGCCGAGCGTGATGGCCGTGACCCCGGCCGCCGCGATGACGAGGCCGGTGATCTGGGGACGGCTCCAGCGTTCGTGCAGCAGGCCGCGCGCGAGGACGATCGTGATGGCGGGGTAGAGCGACGTGATGACCGCGACCACGGCCAGCTGGCCCGCCCCGGTGGCGGCGACGAACAGCAGGTTGGCCGCGCCACCGAGGATCCCGGCGGCGGTCGCCGGCCACCATGCGCGCGACCACGACGTCGGCCGCAGCCAGATCGCGGCGATCACCAGCAGGAGCACGCCGACGGACTGGCCGGCGACCAGCGGCCAGCTGCCCGCCCCCGTGCCCGCGCGGTCGAGGCCGATGAACAGGACCCCGAACCCGGCGCCGGCGATCACGCCCTCGACCACGCCGGACCGCTGGCGTTCCGCGTCGTCGCCCTGGTGCTGCGAGACGAGCGCGATGGCCGGCAGCACCAGCGCGATCCCCACCCACGACAGCCACGCCAGCCGGTCGCCCGTCGCGAACCCGACCAGCGCGGGCAGCGCCGCCGCGAGCACCGCGGAAACAGGCGCGACCACGCTCATCCGGGCCGTGGACAGCCCCCGGTAGAGTGCGAACGTGCCGACAGCCGTGCCGAGCCCGCTCACCGCGCCCCACGCGAGCTCCTCGGCGTGCGGGGCGCGCGGGCCCATCACCAGCACGGCGACCAGGGCCGCGAGCAGGCTCCACGGCTGCGCGAGGACCGTGACGGCGTTCGGGTCGCTGCGCCGCCCGCCCACGCCGGCGACGAAATCGGAAGCGCCGTAGCTGAGCGCGGACAACAACCCCAGAAGGACACCCACGGGTCCATTCTGCCGAGTTCCCGTCGGGCCGGGATCGCGACGTCGGTGAGGGAGCCGGGGGGCCTCGGCGGAACGGCTTCCAGCCGAGCCGTCCTCGCACACCGGCGACCCGGCGCACGACCTCGCCGTCCGCGAGCCAGGAGCGCCGCGAGCTGCTGCGCCCCAGGGCGCCTCGCCGGTGGTTCCGGAGTCAGTGAGGGAGCTGCTGCTCCGCGCTGCACCACCAGCTCGTGCGCCCGCCGATTTTGCCGCGGGCCATGGGCGCGTGGTCGCGCGGGCATTGGGCGCCGGGTTTGCGGTAGGGGATCACGGTGAGGGTGTGGACGCCGCCGTGGTCGAGGGCGGCGGTGACGGAGCCGCGGGTGGCGCGCAGGAGGCGGTCGACGGCCGGGCGGTCGAGCTCGTCGACGCGGTGGGCCGGGTGCACGCGGGCGCGCCAGAGGATCTCGTCGGCGAGGAGGTTGCCGATGCCGGCCAGGGCGTGCTGGTCGAGCAGGCGCGCCTTGACGGGCGCGGTGCCCTTGGTGATCGCGGTGCGGAACTCGGCGGGCGTGACCGCGGCGGCGTCGGGGCCGAGCAGCTCGATGTGCGGGTCGAGGGTGATGCGGCCGAGGCGGCGCGGGTCGACGAGCATCATGAGGCCGCCGTCGTCGAAGGTGAGGGCGAAGCGCGACCAGCGGTAGTCGCCCTGCACGCGGCGGCCTTCCCAGTAGTCGCCGCCGTCGATCTCGGTGCCGTCGGCGTCGGCGATCACGATCTTGCCGGACATCCCGAGGTGCACGCCGAGCGCGGGACCGTCGTCGGCCGTGTCGCACCACAGCGATTTGCCCCGCCGGTGCGCGGCCACGAGCCGGCGTCCGAGGAGCGCCTCGCGGATCTCCCCGGGCGCGTGGGGCCGGCACACGTAGGAATCGGTGTCGTCGACGTCGACGATCAACCGGCCGAGCGCGGCCCGGTCGATCACCGATCGGGCCGACTCGACCTCGGGCAGTTCGGGCACGGGCGACTCCGCGGCTCGGGGTGGACACGACGGCGACCATTGTCACCGACGCGATGCGATCCGGGCCGGTGACCCGCGAGCCCCGCGGATCACCGGCCGTGCGTCACTGGCAGGCTTCGCAGTCCGGGTCGTCGATGCGGCACGAGGCGCCGTCGGTGAGCTCGAAGTCGAAGTCGTCGAGCACGGGCACGGGCAGGGCCTCGGCCGTCTCGGGCGCGGTGGAAGCAGTCATGTCTCTCCCTCGGGTCGGAACTGGTGTCTCCCTTCTGTAGCGCCGAAGATCGTCCGGCATTCCGTGACCCGGACCACAACGCGCGTCAGAACTGGTAGATCGACTTCGCCTGCTGGTAGCTCGCGAGCCCGTCCGGCCCGAGCTCGCGCCCGATGCCGCTTTGCTTCACGCCACCGAAGGGGGCGGCGAGGTCCGGGACGTACCCGTTGATCCCGATGGATCCGGTGCGCACGCGGGCGGCGAGCGCGAGGCCGCGGTCCACGTCGGCGGTCCAGACGCTGCCGGCGAGGCCGTAGTCGGAGTCGTTGGCCAGCGCCACGGCTTCGTCGTCCGTGTCGTACGGCGTCACCGTGAGGACGGGGCCGAAGATGTCCTCGCGGGCGACGGGCCAGCGGTTGTCCACCTCGGCGAGGACGGTCGGCTGCAGGAACCAGCCGTCGTCCAGCCCGCGCGGCCGCGCGCCACCCGTGACCAGGCGGGCGCCGTCTTCGAGGCCGCGGGCGATCGCGTCCTCGACCGTCTGCCGGTGGCGCTGCGACACCAGCGGGCCGATCTGCGTGGCGGGGTCGAGCGCGTCGCCCACGGTCAGCGAGCCGGCGAACGCGGCCAGGGTGTCCACGACTTCGGTGTAACGGCTGCGCGGCGCGAGCACGCGGGTGGAGAGGAAACACGTCTGCCCGTTGTTGACGAGCATCGCGCCGAACAGTGCCTCGCCCACCCGCGCCAGGTCGAGGTCGGCGTCGTCGAGCACCACGGCCGCCGATCGCCCGCCCAGCTCGAGGATCACCGGGCGGATCAGCGTGCCGCAGATCTCGGAGATCCGCCGCCCGATCGCGGTGGACCCGGTGAACGCCACCAGGTCCACGCCGGGGTGGCCCACGAGGTAGGAACTGGCGTCTGCTTCGGCGGGCACGACGTTGAGCACACCCGGCGGCAACCCGGCCTCGATCGCCGCTTCCGCGACGGCCCGGGTGTCGAGCACGGTCTGCGGCGACGGCTTGAGGATCACCGTGCACCCGGCGGCGAGCGCGGGCGCGTACTTCTGCGCGGCCAGCGCCTGCGGGAAGTTCCACGGCGCGACCGCGGCGACCACACCGGCGGGTTCGCGCCGGACGTGCGTGGTGCCGCCGAACATCCCCGGGTTGCTGGTCTGCTCCGGCTGCGTGCGCACGAGTCCCGCGAAGTAGCGCAGCATTGCGGAGGGGAATTGCGCTTCGATCTGCCCGGAGACGGCGATGGGCATGCCGTTCTGCTCGCTCACCGCCCGAGCCGTCTCCGCACCGCGCCGGTCGAGGGCCGCGGCGAACCGTTCGAGCGCGTCGGCGCGCTCCGAGACCGGCCACGTGGCCCAGCCGGCCGGATCGTCGAACGCGCCGCGCGCGGCGGCCACCGCCCGGTCCACGTCGGTGCGGTTCGCGGACACCGTGGTGCCGAGCGGTTTTCCGGTGCCGGCCGACCAGACGGAGATCGTCTCCGTACCGGCCGAAGCAGCCCATTCGCCGCCGATGAAAAGGGATTCACTGGTCGTCATTGCCCACTCTCCCTGGAGAAACGGTTCTCGCCCGCCGAGCCAACCGCGGTGATCGACACCGCTCCACGGATCGGTCCACTGGGCGGGCCCCGAACCTGAGCCGGCTGCTGGAGAACCGGTCCATTGGCCGAACCGTCCGGGTGTTTTCGCGCTCGGCGGCCCGCACGCTGCCTGCATGGCACTCAGTGAAGAGGACGTCCGGCACCTCGCCGGCGAGCTGTGGGAGGCGGAGCGCAAGGCCGCTCCGGTCGCCCCCATCACCGGCAGGTTCCCCGGCGCGAACGTCGAAGACGCGTATGGCATCCAGCTGGAGGGCGTGCGGCTTCGTTGCGAGGCCGGCGATTCCGTGCGCGGGCACAAGGTCGGGCTCACGGCCCGGGTGATGCAAACGCAGTTCGGTGTGGACCGGCCCGACTTCGGCCACCTGCTCGCGTCGATGTTCCACCCGGAAGGAGAACCGCTGCCCGTCGGCTCGCTCATCGCCCCGCGAGTGGAGCCCGAGCTGGCGTTCGTGCTCGACTCCCCGTTGCGGGGCCCCGGCGTGACCGTGGCCGACGTGCTCGCCGCGACCGCGTTCGTGATGCCGGCGCTGGAGATCATCGACTCGCGCATCCAGGACTGGCGGATCGGCATCGTCGACACCGTGGCGGACAACGCGTCGTCGGCGCGCGTGGTGCTCGGCGGCAAGCGCACCCCGATCGCGGGGCTCGACCCGCGGCTGATCGGCGTGGTGCTGCGGCGCAACGGCGAGATCGTCGAGACGGGTGCGAGCGGCGCGGTCCTGGGGAACCCGGCGCAGGCCGTCGCGTGGCTGGCCAACACCGTGGCCGGCGACGGCGTGGTGCTCAAGGCGGGCGACGTGATCATGCCCGGCACCTGCACGCGCGCGGTCGAGCTCAAGCCCGGTGACACCGTGCGCGCGGACTTCGAGCACCTGGGCCATGTCGGCGTCTCCTTCAGCGCCGCCCGCGCCGCGGAGGTGGCCGCGTGACCGGCGTACGGATCTGGGCGGGCCGGCTCGACGACGCCGCCACCACGCAGGCGACGGTCGCGCCGCTGACCACCGACGGCCTGGCCGACCTCCGCACCGCCTACGAGGTGCAGGACACGCTCGTCCGCCTGCGGCTAGACCGCGGCGAACGCCTGGTCGGCGGGAAGCTCGGCCTGACCAGCCGTGCCAAACAGCTCGCGATGGGCGTGGACAAACCGCTCTACGGCCTGGTCACCAGCGGCATGAGCCGCGCATCGGGCTCGCGCCTGTCGCTGAAGGACCTGATCCACCCGCGCGTCGAGCCGGAGATCGCGTTCGTGCTCGGCGAGGCGCTGGAAGGCCCCGACGTCACGGTCTCCGACGTCCTGGGCGCGACGCGGTACCTCTGCGCCGCGCTCGACGTGATCGACAGCCGCTACGAGGGGTTCTCCTTCCGCCACCTCGACGCGATCGCGGACAACGCGTCCTCCGCGGCCTTCGCGTTGGGCGACGACCTGGTCGCGCCGCACGGAGATCTCGCGTTGACGGGCTGTGTGCTCGAGGTCGACGGGCAGGTCGTCGAGTCGGCGGCCGGCGCCGCGGTGATGGGCCACCCGGCCGCCGCCGTCGCGTTCATGGCCAACCAGCTCGCCCTGGCCGGGAAACGTCTCGAGGCCGGCTGGGTCGTGCTCTCGGGCGGGCTCACCGCACCTGTTCCGTTGAGGGCCGGTTCGACCGTGACCGCGACGCTCAGCGGGCTCGGCAGCGTCACCCTCGGCGCGGAATAAGGGAAAGGGACACCATGCCGTTCATCCAGATCAACCTCGGGGCCGGTCGCACGCCCGAGCAGAAGGACCAGCTCATCCGCGCCGTGTCCGCGGCGGCGGCCGAGGCGATCTCCGTGCCTGAGGCGTCGGTACGCGTGTGGGTCGTGGAAGTCCCGGCGACGGAGGTCCTCGTCGGCGGGGTCACGCTCGCCGAGCGGCAGGCCGCGAAACCGGCGGGCCCGGCATGACGCACTTCGTGCTGGTGCACGGCGGCTGGCACGGCGCGTGGTGCTGGGAGGCCGAAGTCTCCGCGTTGGAGGAGCGCGGCCACTCGGCGACGGCCGTGGAACTGCCGTCGGACGACGTGCGCGCGGGCGCCCGCCAGTACGCCGCCACGATCGCCGCCGCTGTGCGCGGTCCTGGCGACGTCGTGGTGGGTCATTCGCTGGCCGGCCTGGCGATTCCGCTGGTCCCGCAGCGGACGGCGGTTGCCGCGCTCGTCTTCCTGGCGTCGTTGCTGCCCGAGCCGGGCCGGTCCTGGCGGGACCAGCTGACGCTCGGACGCCCGATGGCCGAGTGGTTCTACGACAATGGATTGCCGAAGCAGGAACGCGACGAGCAAGGGCGAACAGTGTGGCCGGCGTCGGTCGCGGCCAAGCTGTTCTTCCACGACTGTCCACCTGAGCTGGCCGCCGCGGCCGCGGCCAGGCTCCGGCCCCAGTCGCCGGCCCCGATCACGGAAGTCACGCCCCTGCAGGCGTTTCCCGAGCTGCCGATGCACTACGTCGGCTGCCGCGCCGATCGGGCCGTCTCCGGGGACTGGGCCGAACGCACCGCGAAGGATCGGCTCGGCACCGAAGTCACCTGGCTCGACACCTCCCACAGCCCGTTCCTGTCCGCCCCCGGCGAGCTGGCCGACCTGCTCGTCACCCTCGCCTCGAGATCGGAGGTCCGATGACCGCCGCCGTCACCACGCCCGACCTGCACCACCGCGTCGAACAGTTCCTCTACCGGGAAGCCGCGCTGCTCGACGAGTGGCGGCTCGACGAGTGGTTCGCGCTGATGCACCCGCGGATCGAGTACCGCATTCCGTCGCCGGGTTCCGACCACCTCGACCCGCGCCGCACGCTCCAGGTGATCCACGACGACCACACCCGCCTCGGCGGGCGCGTGACCCGGTTGAAGAGCAAGCACGCGCACGCCGAAAGCCCGCATTCGCGCACGCGCCGGCTGGTCACCAACGTCCGGGCCGAACCCGTCGGCGACACAGTGGTGGCGCACGCCAACTTCCACGTGATGCGCACGCGGCTCGGTCAGCTCGACCACTTCCTCGGCACCTACCGCCACGTGCTGGTCGAAGACGGCGCCGGGTTCCTCGTCCGCGAACGGGTCGCGACCCTCGACCACGGCATCGTCGAGGCGGGCGGAACCGTGTCGATCATCCTGTGACGGGAGCGTGACCGTGCTCGACCTACACACCCACGTGGTGCCCCGGGAGACGCCCTTCCGCACCTCGGCCGACCCGCGCTGGGCCCGGCTCGACACCGGAACCGGGGTCGTCTCCGTGTCCGGCAAGCCGTTCCGGACGGTGCACCGCGTCGCCTGGGATCTGGACACCCGCCGCGCGGACGCCGAAGCCGCGGGCGGGACCGGCCAGCTGCTGTCCGCCATGCCCGAGCTGCTCGCGCCGTGGGCCCCGCCCGGCGAAGGACTCGCCTACGCGCAGGCCTTCAACGCTTGGCTCGCGGACGAAGTGGGACAGCACAACGGGTTCTTCACCGGACTGGGTGTCGTTCCGTTGCAGGATCCCGACGCCGCCGCAGCTCTGCTCACCGAGATCGCCGACGCCGGCCTGCTCGGCGTCGAGGTGCCCTCGAACCCGCCGACGGCGCCCCTGCACGCGCCGGCGTGGGCCGGGTTCCTCGACGAGGCCGACCGGCTCGGGCTGCTCGTGTTCGTGCACGCGGCCGGGGGAGCGGCGGTCGCGGACTACCCGCACCCGATGGCCGCCAACGGGGTTCTGTTCCCCGCGGGCATCGGCACGGCGCTCGGCGGCCTGATCGTCACGGGCGCGCTGGCCGCGCGGCCGGGGCTGCGGCTGCTGGCCAGCCACGGCGGCGGCGCCCTGATCACCGAGCTGCCGAGGATTGACTACCTGCGCGGGATCACCCCGGCGCTGCGGGAGCTGATGCCCGAGTCCGCTGTGGACTCCGCGCGCCGCCTGTGGTTCGACCCGCTGCTGTTCGACGCAGGCCTGGTGCGCCACCTCGCAGAGACCGTCGGCGCGGATCGGATCGTGCTGGGCACGGACCACCCGTTCATGCCCACGGACCCGCTCGCGTTCCTCGACGACCCGGCGCTGCCCCCGGGGTTCGCGAAGGCCGTGCGCGAGACCAACCCCGCGGCGCTGCTCACCGCGCTCACCCGACCGAACTCCCGGCAAAGGAGCTGGAGACGATGACCTCCGAACTGATCGCACCCCCGTCCACCACGCTGGTCGACGACCGCCCCGCCGACGGGCTCTTCCGCGTCGACCGGGCCGCGCTCGTCGACGAGGGCGTGCTCGCGCGGGAACGCCGCGCCATCTTCGACAAGTGCTGGCTCTACGTCGGCCACGTCTCGGAGGTGCCGAACCCGGGCGATTTCCGCGCCCGCACGGTGGCCGGGCGTCCGCTCGTGCTGTGGCGCGGCGGCGACGGCGAGGTGCGGGTGTTCCTCAACGCATGCCGGCACCGCGGCGCCCAGCTGTGCCGCGTGCCCGAAGGCAACGCGCGCGGAATGTCGTGCTTCTACCACGCGTGGACCTACGCCAACGACGGCCGGCTGACCGCACTGCCCGACGTCGACGGCTACGGCCCCGACTTCGACCGTTCCCGCTTCAGCCTGAACTCCCCGCCGCGTGTGGAGGAGTACCGCGGGTTCGTCTTCTGCTGCTTCGATCCCGACGCTGTTTCGTTGCCGGAGTACCTCGGCGAAGCCCGCGACTACCTGGACCTGGTGGCCGACCAGTCGCCGGACATGGAGGTGGTCGACGGTGTGCACGAGTACTCGATGGAGGCGAACTGGAAGCTGTTCGTGGAGAACAGTCTCGATGGCTACCACCTGATCCCCTTGCACCGCACGTACTTCGACTACCTGAAGTCCACTGAGGACTCCTACCTCGACCCGCGCAAGGCGACCGAGGCGAAGGATCTCGGAAACGGGCACGCGGTGATCACCGTGGAGGGTCCGTGGGCCCGCCCGGTCGCGCGGTGGACGCCGGCGATGGGGGAGGAGAACCGCGAGTACGTCGAGGGGCAGCGGGCTCGGCTCGAAGAAGAGTTCGGTGCCGACCGCGCGCGCCGGATCGCGACGACCGACCGGAACCTGCTGATCTTCCCCAACCTCGTGATCAACGACATCATGGGGATCGTCGTCCGCACGATCACGCCCACCGCGGCCGGGCGCACGCTGGTGGCGCAGTGGACGATGGCGACGAAGGGCGAGCCGGAGTCGGTGCGGGCGCGGCGGCTGGACTCGTACGTGACGTTCCAGGGGCCTGGTGGGCTGGCGACGCCGGACGACATGGAGGCGTGCGAGTCCTGCCAGGAGGGGTTCGCCGTCGCGGCCGAGTCGCCGTGGTCGGACATTTCGCGGGGGATCCACAAGGAAGCCACGGATGGACCGTTCGTCGCGTCCGACGAAGTCCAGCAGCGGGCGTTCTGGCGTCGGTGGCGGGATCTGCTCGGCACTGTTTGATCGGGCAGTGTGATCAGGCAGCGTTTGATTCGGCAGCGTTTGATCCGGCACTGCGTAGTCGGAGCGCCACCACGCGTTGACCCCACCCGAACAAATCCGGCCTGACGGCCGAGAACGGATATCGTGGCCGGATGCGCATCGGTGCCGAGGAGACGGAGCAGCACCGGTCGGTGGGGGACCGGATGCTGCTCATTCTCGACACCGTCGCGACCTCACCCGGCGAGGTGGGGCTCAGTGAGCTCGCGCGGCGGACCGGGCTGAAGAAGGCGACCGTGCACCGGCTGGCCCTGGACCTCGTGGCGCACCGGATGCTCGAGCGCGGCGCGTACGGCTATCGGCTCGGGCTGCACCTGTTCGAGCTGGGCCAGCACGTGCCGGCTTCGCGGCGGCTGCGGGCGACCGCGTTGCCGTTCATGGCCGACCTGCTGACCGCGACGGGTGAGGTCGTGCAGCTGGGCGTGCTCGACGACACGGACATCGTGTACGTCGAGAAGCTCACCGGCCAGCACAGCGCCTCGGTGCCTTCGGCGGTCGGTACGCGGCTGCCCGCGTACTGCACCGGCCTGGGCAAGGCGATTCTCGCGTTCAGCGACGAATCCGCCGTCGAACGCGTGACGTCCGCGCCCATGCCGGCGCGGACCGGCACCACGATCACCGATCCGCGGCACTTCCTGCGCGAGCTGGCGAAAATCCACGACTCCGGCATCGCCTACGACCGGGAAGAGGGCACGCGGGGCATCGCGTGCGTCGCGGCGCCGATCGTGGTGGAGAGCTACGTCGGGCGCGACGGCCACCGAGCCGTCGCCGGGCTTTCCGTGACGGGGCCCGCGCACCGCCTGCAGCCGGCGCGGCTGGGGGCGGCGGTGCGGACCGCCGCCCTGAGCATCAGCCGTCTCCTGGGCTACCCGCTGCACTGACCCGCGGGTTCACGCGTCTGTTTCGCCGGCCGGCCTGCGGACGCTCACGGTGGTGGTGCCGCCGAAGCGGGCCGTGATCGTGCCCCCGGCTCGCAGCGCCACGGCGGAGGTGAGGCCGCCGGTGATGATCAGTTCGTCCTTCTTCAGGCCGCTTCCGCGCGCGGCCAGCTGCGCGGCCAGCCACGCGACGCCGTGCAGCGGATGTCCGGCGGCCGCCGCCGACGTCGCGGTCGCGACGAGGGCGTTGTCCTCGTGCAGCTCGACGGTGACCCGGTGGGCGTGCAGCGGATCGACGTCGAGCACCGGTCCCAGCACGACTCCGGCGGCCGAGGAGCCGTCGGCGGTGTTCTGTTCGGCGGTGAACCGGTAGTCGCGCCAGATCGAGTCGACGACCTCGAGGCACACGCGCACCTCGGCGATCGCGTCGGCGACCTCATGCAGCGCGAGGCCGGGCCCGGCCAGGTCGCGGCCCAGGACGACGCCGATCTCCGGCTCGACGCGGGGGTGCAGGAAACCGGTGGCTCGCGCGCCGTCGCGCAGCACCATGTCGTCGAGCAGCGGCCCGTGGTTGGGCGCGGTGACGCCCATCTGCCGGCGCATCGCGGCGGAGGTGTAGCCGAGCTTGTAGCCGATGGCGCAGCGTCCTTCGGCGAGGCGCAGGCGCGTGAGGTCGTCCTGGATTTCGTACGCGCTGTCCAGTGACAGCGTGGTCACTTCCGTTGCCGCGTCGAGGAGTGTGCGTTCGGTGCGGGCCCGGTGCAGCACTTGCGCGAGGGCGAGGGTTTCGATCGTGTCGGTCACTTCCTCATCGTCGCGGCCGGCGGCCGTTGATGAGTCCCACCGGTCCACTCGCCGGTCCGAGGCGTGGCCGGGGGTCCCGCCGGTTCCGAGACTGGACCTCACCACCCACTCGACGACGAGGAGGAACCATGGCCGAAGTACTGGGTCTCGGGGTCACCCACTACCCACCGCTGAGCGGTACCGACGACAACCTGACGCGGGTGTTCCGCGGCGCGCTCGCGGACCCGAAGCTGCCCGCCGAACTGCGCGACCCGGCGTCGTGGCCCGAGCGGGCCCGCCGTGAATGGGCCGGGGACGAAGGTGTCGCGGCCGGGAAGGCACACCGCGCGGCGTTGCTGGAGGGTTTCCGCCGCACGCGCGCCGCGCTGGACGAGTTCCAGCCGGACGTCGTGCTGATCTGGGGCGACGACCAGTACGAGAACTTCCGCGAGGACCTCGTGCCGCCGTACGCCGTGCAGATCTACGACGACCTCACGGTGCACCCGTGGCGCCACGCCGACGAGTCGTCGAACATGAAGGGCAAGCCCAACGTCTGGGGCGAGGGCGAGAACACCGAGCGCCTCATCCGCGGCCACCGGCCGTTCGCCCGCCACCTGGTGGAAGGGCTGCTGGCGCGCCACATCGACGTGCCGTACTCGTACGAGCCGCTGCACCACCCGGGTCTCGCGCACGCGTTCCTGAACACGGTGCTGTACCTGGACTACGACCGCGAGGGGTTCGACTACCCGGTGGTCACGTTCCCGTTGAACTGCTACGGCCGCAAGGTGATCAGCTTCCAGGGCAACATCAGCCCACTCGGTGTGGAGCGCGAGCTCGACCCGCCCTCGCCCTCGCCGGCGCGGATCATGGACGTCGGCGCGGCGGTCGCGCGGATCTGTGCGGACAGCCCGTACCGGGTCGCGCTCGTCGCCAGCTCCAGCTGGTCGCACAGCTTCCTCGTGGACTCGACGATGCGTTTGTTCCCCGATTCGGCGGCCGACGAGAAGATGTACGACGCGCTCGTCGCCGCGGACTACCCGGTGTGGGAGAACACGACGCTCGCGGACGCGGAGAAGGCCGGCCAGCAGGAGCTGCTGAACTGGTGGGCGCTGCTCGGCGCGATGCGGGAGCTGGGCCGCGGGCCGAGCTGGACGAGCTTCGTGGCGTCGAACATCTTCGTGTCCAACAAGGTCTTCGCAGTCTACGACGCGGAGCAGCGGTGACGCGCTGCGACGTCGCGGTCGTCGGCGCCGGGCCCGCGGGGCTGTTCGCGGCGGTGTACGCGGGGATGCGCGGGCTGTCGGTGACGGTCGTCGACGCGCTGCCGGAGCCCGGCGGCCAGATCACCGCGCTGTACCCGGAAAAGCTGATCCGCGACGTCGCCGGGTTCCCCGCGGTGAAAGGCCGCGACCTCGTCCGCGGACTGGTGGAGCAGCTCGACCAGTTCTCGCCTCGGATGCTGCTCGGGCATCGGGCGACGGCGCTGGACGACCTGGCGGACGGGCGGCTGCGGCTGGGTTTCGACGACGGTGCTGTGCTGGAGGCCGGCGCGGTCGTGGTCACGGGTGGGATCGGCACGTTCTCACCGCGCAAGCTGCCGTGCGGCGAGGAGTTCCTGGGCCGCGGGCTCACCTACTTCGTCCGCGATCCGGCCGAGCTCGCCGGCAGCCGCGTGCTCGTGGTCGGCGGCGGCGACTCGGCGCTCGACTGGGCCGAGACGTTGCAGCACACGGCGGACGTCACGTTGGTGCACCGCCGCGACACCTTCCGCGCGCACCTGCACACCGTGGGCCAGGTACTGGCCGGCCCGGCGACCGTGCGCACGAACGCGACCGTCGAACGCCTCGACGGCGATGCCCGGATCACGCGCGCGACCCTGCGCGACACGGTGAGCGGCGAGACGACCCAGGTGCCGTGCGACCACGTCGTGGCGGCGCTGGGGTTCGTCGCGAACCCGGGCCCGCTGCTGCAGTGGGACCTGGCGACGCGCGACCGCAAGATCGTGGTCGACGCCGCCATGCGTACGTCGCGGCCCGGCGTCTTCGCCGCCGGCGACATCTGCACCTACGACGGCCGGGTCCCGCTCATCGCGGTCGGCTTCGGCGAGGCGGCCACCGCCGTGAACCACGCGGCCGTCCACCTCGACCCGGCCGCCTCCCCCTTCCCGGGGCACTCCACCGACGGCCCGGCGCTCGCCGCCCGGCCCCTGCGAGTCCCCGCCTGACCCGAGAGGACCCCGGCCATGGCCTACGTCATCACCGACGCCTGCGTCGACATCCTCGACCGCGCGTGCACCGAGGAATGCCCGGTCGACTGTATCTACGAGGGCGACCGCAAGATGTACATCAACCCCGTGGAATGCATCGACTGCGGCGCTTGCGAACAGGCCTGCCCGACGGGCGCGGCGCTCGCCGACCGGATGCTCGCCGGCACCGACGCGCAGTGGAACACGGCTGACAACGCCGGGTTCTTCACCGAAGCGCTGCCGGGACGGGAAACCCCGCTCGGCACCCCTGGTGGCGCTACCCACCTGGGCGCGGTGGGTGTCGACACCGAGACCGTTGCCGCGCTGCCTCGTACCTGATTCGGAGAGAACTGTGACAACCCTGGAAAACCGGCCGGTCGCCGGAGTCGATCCGTGGACCGGTGAGGCGCTGGAGGCCGGCGCGGTGGAGAACAGCGCGGAGGAAGTGCGCGCGATCGTGGCGGAGGCGGCCGCGGCGGCGCCGAGGCTGGAGGCGCTGGGCCGGCGAGGGCGGGCAAAGCTGCTGCGTGCGCTCGCGCAGGCGCTCGAGGCCGAGCGCCAGCAGATCGTCTCGCTCGCCGACGCCGAGACGGCGCTGGGTGCGCCGCGGCTCGGCGGGGAGCTGACCCGAACGTGCTACCAGTTGGAGTTCTTCGCCGGCGTCGTGGAGGACGGCGGCTACGTGGAGGCGACCCTCGACCCGGCCGGGCCGACGCCGATGGGGCCGCGGCCGGACCTGCGGCGGATGCTGGTGCCGATCGGGCCTGTCGCGGTGTTCGGGGCGAGCAACTTCCCGCTGGCGTTCTCGGTGCCCGGCGGGGACACGGCGTCGGCGCTGGCCGCGGGGAACCCCGTGGTGGTCAAGGCGCACGGGTCGCACCCCGGGACTTCGCGGCTCGTCCACGAGGTCCTGCGTGAGGCGCTCGTCGCGGCGGGGGCGCCGGCCGGGGCGCTCGGGCTGGTCTTCGGGCGGGCGGCGGGGGAGAGCCTCGTGACCGATCCCACGGTCAAAGCGGTCGGGTTCACGGGCTCGCTGTCCGGCGGCCGGGCGCTGCTGGACCTCATCCGCGGCCGCGCGGAACCGATCCCGTTCTACGGTGAGCTCTCCAGCCTCAACCCGCTGGTCGTCACCGCTGCCGCGGCGCGTGAGAGGGGCGCCGAAATCGGGGTGGGCCTCGTCGCGTCGGTGACCGGGTCGGCGGGGCAGCTGTGCACGAAACCCGGGCTGGTGCTGGTGCCGGCCGGTACCGACGGCGACGCTGTGGTGGCCGCTGCGGCCGAAGCGCTCGGCAAGGCGGAAGTGGTGCCGTTGCTCAACCGGCGAATCCATCAGGCGTACCTCAGCGACACCGCCGGGCTCGTCCGCGCGAAGGAAGTGTCCGAAGTAGCCAGCGGACCGAAGCCAGGCGGCGGGTATGGCGTGGCTCCGCTTCTGACCACAGTGGACGCCGACGGGATCCCCGCCGAGGCGTTCGCGGAGTACTTCGGCCCCGCCTCCGTGATCGTGCGGTACCGGAGCCAAGCCGAACTGCTCGCCGTCGTCGACCAGGCGCCCGCGTCGCTCACCGCCACGCTGCACCTCGGCGAGGACGAGGCCCCGAAGGACCTGGCCACCGAGCTCGGCCGGCGCGTCGGCCGCCTGGTGTTCAACGGCTACCCGACCGGCGTGGCGGTGAGCTGGGCCCAGCACCACGGCGGCCCGTGGCCGGCGACCAACAGCCTCCACACCTCCGTCGGCGCCACGGCGATCCGCCGGTTCCTCCGGCCACTGGCCTGGCAGAACGCCCCCGCGCACCTGCTGCCCGACGAGCTCACCGACGAGCCCCGAGCACCCCTGCCGCGGCGGATCGACGGGCGGCTGCAGCTTCCGCACTGAGGGAAACAATTCTTACCCGTCGATGACAACACGACCACGGCACTGGCGGCCGCCGCGCTGGTCCCGTTCGCCGCGGTGTTCGCCGGGGGCACCGCGTCGGCGTCGCCGGTGCCGGACCGGAGCCGGCCGGGGTCGGTCTTCGTGGGCACCAACCACAACAACAGCACTGATCCGAGCCAGCCGGGCAACCAGGTCGCCTACTACCACCGGGCGGCCGACGGCAAGCTGACGCTCGTCGGCACGTTCGCCACCGGCGGTCAGGGTTCGGGGCCGGGCCAGCGCTTCGCGGGCGACGGTCTCGGTTCGGGCAATTCGGTGCGCCTCACCGCGGACCACCGTTTTCTGCTGGTTACCAACGCCGGCAGCGCCACGCTTTCCGTGCTGCGGATTCTGCCGGACCGTCTGCAGGTCGTGGACGTCGTCCCGACCGGTGACGGATCCGCGTCCCAGCGGTTCCCGGTTCCCGAACAGCGTCACGCAGCACGGAAACGTCGTTTACGTGCTCAACGCCTCGGGTCAGGGCAGCATCACCGGGTTCCGCCTCGGGTTCGACGGCCTGCTCACCCCCGTCCCGGGCTCCACCCGGCAGCTGCAAGCCAACCAGGACCGCTTCGCTCCCGACGCGCTGAAGGACCCGACCCAGGTCTCCTTCAGCCCGGACGGGCACCACCTGCTGGTGTCCATCAAGGACGGCCCCACCAACGACGTGATCCCGGGCGCCAACCCGACCGGGCCGGGCCGCGTGCTCACCTTCGGTGTCGACGGCGCGGGACGGCCCAGCAAGGACTTCGTCCGCACCGACTTCGCCAACCGCGGTCCGTTCGGATTCTCCTTCGACCGCAAGGGCAACGTCGACCTGGCCGAGTTCGTCGGCGGCGGCGTGGAGGACGGCCACCCGACCGGCGCGGCCGGCAGCTACCGCCTCGGCCGCGACGGGCACCTGACCCCGATCAGCACGGCCGTGGCCGACCGCCAGATCGACACGTGCTGGGTCGTGAACAACGGCAAGTACGCCTTTGGCTCCGACTACACCTCCGGCACGATCTCGAGCTGGAAGGTGAACTCCGACGGCAGTCTCACCCTCTTGCACGAGGTGGCCGGCACCACGGACAAGCCGGCCGACAGCCAGGGCAGCACGCCGCTGGACCTGGGCGTGAGCCCGGACGGCAAGAACCTCTACAACGTGCTCCCAGGCTCCGGCAAGCTCGCCGCCTGGTCGATCGGCGCCGATGGCGAGCTCGCCAAGATCGGTGAGTTCGGCGGCCTGCCCCAGACCGTGAACGGCGACCACGCGCCGAGCGACTTCAGCGCGCTCGGCAGCCCTGCGGGCATCGACGTGAGCTGACCCCACGCCCGGGATGGCCGCCGAAAACCGGCCATTCCGGGCCTGGCCCGTGAAAACCCCGCGGCCCACTGGGGTCGCCGGCTCGGGTGTTCCTCGATGCGACGACGCCGCCCACCGGGGCAGGGTCGGCCCGTACCGCGTTGTCCACACTCGTGCGCAAAGGGCCTTCAATCATGGAAACCGTCGAGAATTCGCTTCAAGCCGACCTCCTCGTGGTCGGCTTCGGCAAGGGCGGCAAGATCGCCGCCGGTACCATGGCCCGGCTCGGGAAGCGGGTCGTCGTCGTCGAGCAGTCGCCGGAGATGTACGGCGGCACCTGCCCGAACGTCGGCTGCGTGCCTACCAAGGCGCTGGTGCACCGCTCCCGCAACCGCCGTCCGTCCGACCCGCCGCAGGAGTGGTACGAGCGGGCTGTGGGCGAGGTGCACGCGATCACCTCGCTGTTCCGCAAGGGCAACTTCGACGGGATGGACGGCCTCGAGACGGCGTCGGTCCTCACCGGGCACGCGGAGTTCACCAGCCCCGACACCGTCCTCGTGGACACCGCCGACGGCCCCGTGACCGTCCGGGCCGAGCACATCCTCATCAACACCGGCTCCACGCCCGTGATCCCCGACCTCCCGGGCCTGCGGATGAGCAAGTACCTGGTCACCAGCACCGACCTCATCCACCGCACCGAGCTGCCGAAGCGGCTGGCGATCGTCGGCGGCGGCTACCTCGGCATCGAGTTCGCCGCCATCTACCGCCAGTTCGGCTCCGAGGTCACGCTCTTCGAATCGACGGCGCGCATCCTCGACCACCTCGACGACGACGTGCAGGCAGTTGCCGAGAAGATCCTCGTCGACGAGGGCATCGAGATCGTCACCGGCGCCAACGTCACCGGCGTCGAGGACGGTGCCGGTGAGGCGATCGTGCAGTACATGCACGACGGCCGCGAGCGCACCCTGGCCGTGGACGCGGTGCTGTCCGCCGCCGGCCGCAAACCGGCCACCGAGGGCCTCGGCCTCGCGGCGGCGGGTGTCCGCGTGACGGCCCGGGGCGCGGTGGAGGTCGACGAGCACCTGCGCACCAGCCAGCCGCACATCTTCGCGCTCGGCGACGTCAACGGCGGGCCGCAGTTCACCTATGTCTCGCTCGACGATGCCCGCATCGTGCTGGACCAGCTGCGCGGCGAGAGCAAGCGCACCACGACCGACCGCGTCGCCGTGCCGCGGACGCTGTTCATGACCCCGCCGCTGGCGATGGTCGGCCTCACCGAGCGCGAGGCGCGCGACGCGGGCCACCGGATCAAGGTCTCGAGCCAGCCGGTCGCGGAGATCATCGCGATGCCGCGCGCCTACGTCGTGGACGAGACGCGCGGCGTGATGAAGTTCGTGATCGACCTCGACACCGACGAGATCCTCGGCGCCTCGCTGCTGAGCGTCGACGCGCAGGAGCTGATCAACACCGTGGCGCAGGCGATGCGTTACGGCATCAAGGCCGCGCAGCTGGGCGAGGCGATCTACACGCACCCGTCGTCGACGGAGGCGTTCAACGACGTGATCTCCACCGTGGTCCGGAGCGACGAGAAGTAGCCACCCCGGGCAGAACCGCCCCATACCATCCACAAAGGATGGTGTGGGGCTTTTCTTTTCCCGCCACCACAACGCACTGGGGGGTCGGGCCCGGGGGCACCCGGACGCGACGCGGGCGCCGCGCGGGCAGGCTCTGACGCGACGACCGAAAGGGAGAACCCACATGCCACCTACGCTGGCCGACGGCCACCTCTACCTCCAGACCAACGAGGTCAGGAACGCGATCATCCACTACTCCCGAGGGGCCGACGGCGCCCTCACCGAGGTGGAGCGCGTACCCACCGGGGGTGGCGGGTCCGGGGTGTACAAGCCGATCAGCGGCCAGGAGAGCGCGCCGAACGCCTTCGAGGCGGCGGGCAGCGTGATCCTCACGGCGGACCAGCAGTTCCTGTTCGCCACCAACGGCGGCGACAACTCCGTCTCCAGCTTCTCCGTCGGCGGCGACGGCAAGCTGACGCTGCTCGACGTGAAGCGCACCGGCAACATCGTGGCCGGGCGCAGCGGCACCGCGAAGTCGCTGGCGTTCTCGCCGGCCACCAGCACGCTGTACGTGCTGCACTCGTTCGGCCCGGACCACGTGCGGCTGATGACCGTGGACCCCGAGGGCAGGCTCACCTCGCGGCCCGAGGGCTACACCGTGAACACGCCGGACAAGCCGCTGCGCGTGTCCACGATGGTCGTGCTCTCGCCGGACGAGCGCTTCCTCGTCGTCGGCACCACGTTCGACCAGCCGGCCGCGGCCAACCCGGACGGTTCGCCGATCCTGTGGGCCGACCAGCCGGACGGCTCGAAGAAGTCGGTCGCGTCCAACGCCCCCGACCCCGACGGCATCATCGTCTTCCCGCTGCAGCACGACGGTTCGCTGGGCGAGGGCATGTTCCAGGACGGCGGCGGCGGTTCGCCGTTCTACCCCGCGTTCCTGCACCACCGCCCGGACCACTTCGTGATCGGCTATGCCGTGGCCGACGGCATCGCGCTGGCCAAGCTCGACGACCGCGGCCAGATCGGCACCGGCCCGGTCGTGAAGATCGACACCAGCGCCGGTCTGCCCTCGGAGCTGTGCTGGTGCGCGGTTTCGCCCGACGACAAGTGGGTGTTCGCCACGAACTTCGGCTACAGCAACATCTCCTGCTTCCGCATCGACGGCGACGTCGTCTCGCTGGTGCACGACAACGCCTGCCCGAAGGTTCCCGGCGACGGTACCTTCCGCGCGCTCAACGGCACCGTCAGCAGCGGCCCGAGCGACAACTGGCTGACCCCGGACGGCACCCACCTGTACCAGATCTACGCCAACGCCTCGAAGCTCGTGGGCTACGCGGTGCAGTCCGACGGTTCGCTCGTCGAGGTCACCGCCGCGGAGATCCCGTACAACAGCCCGCAGGGCCTGGCCGGGTTCTGAGCCGTGACGGCGGGTGAGGCCGGCCAGGCGCGCATCGAGGCGACGCTGTCGTCCATGATGCTCAGCCCCCGGGAAATCGAGAAGCTGGTGATCTACCAGGTGGCCGAGCTGGCTCGGCGGCGCAAGGACCGCGGTCTGAAGCTGAACTTCCCGGAGTCGATCGCGCTGATCACCGAGGCGCTGCTGGAGGCGGCCCGGGACGGCCGGTCGGTGGCGGAGGTGACCGAGCTGGGCAAACAGGTGCTCACGCGCGAGGACGTGCTGCCCGGCGTGCCGGAGATGGTGAACGTGGTGCAGGTCGAGGCCACGTTCCGCACGGGCACGCAGCTCGTGGCCGTGGCCGACCCGATTCCATAGGAGCGCACGATGATTCCAGGCGAATGGCTGCTCGCCGACGAGCCGATCGAGCTCAACGCCGGCCGGCGCACCGCGCGCCTGCCGGTGCGCAACACCGGTGACCGGCCGATCCAGGTCGGTTCGCACTTCCACTTCTTCGAGGTGAACCGGGTGCTGGACTTCGACCGCCCGGCGACGCTGGGCATGCGGCTCAACGTGCCCTCGGGGCAGTCGATCCGCTTCGAGCCCGGCGACGAGCGGGACGTCGAGCTCGTGGAGTTCGGCGGCGCCGGGCGGGTGGTCGGCTTCAGCGGCCTGCTCGACGGCGGTTTCGCGGTTCGCGGAGCGGCGGCCCGGGCCCAGGCGCGGGCCGCCGAGCGCGGCTTCACGGGAACGGGGGACCAGGCGTGACCACGGTTTCGCGGCGGCACTACGCGTCGCTCTACGGCCCGACTGCGGGCGACCGCTTCCGCCTGGCCGACACCGAACTGCTCGCCCGGGTGGAACGCAGTCTCATCCTCCCGGGCGAGGAAGCGATCTACGGCGGCGGGAAGTCCATTCGGGACGGGATGGCGCAGGCACCCGGCGTGCGCAACGCCGACGGCGCCCTGGATCTCGTGATCACGTCGGTGATCGTGATGGACGCCGTGCTCGGCATCCTCAAGGCGGACATCGGCGTCAAGGACGGGCTGATCGCCGGCATCGGCCAGGCCGGCAACCCGTCGGTGCAGGACGGGGTGTTGCCCGGGTTGGTCATCGGGCCGGGCACGGAGGTGATCTCCGGCGAGGGCCTCGTCGCCACCGCCGGGGCGATCGACACCCATGTGCACTTCCTGACGCCGGCCCAGATCCCGCACGCGCTCGCCGGCGGGATCACCACGCTGCTGGGCGGCGGGACCGGACCGGCCGACGGGTCCAAGGGCACGACCTGCACGCCCGGTCCGTGGAACCTGGCCCGGATGTTCGAGGCGACGGCCGCGCTGCCGGTCAACATCGGCCTCATGGGCAAGGGCAACAGCAGCCGCCCCGAAGGCCTGCGCGAGCAGGTGGAGGCCGGCGCCTGCGGGCTGAAGGTCCACGAGGACTGGGGCGCCACCCCGGCGGCACTGGACTGCGCGCTGTCGGTCGCCGACGAGCACGACGTGCAGGTGGCGCTGCACGCCGACACCCTCAACGAAAGTGGCTACCTGGCCGACACCCTCGACGCGATCGACGGCCGGACGATCCACAGCTACCACACCGAGGGTGCCGGTGGCGGCCACGCGCCGGACATGATGGCGATCGCGTCGCTGCCCAACGTGCTGCCGTCCTCGACCAACCCGACGCGTCCGTACACCACGGACACGACGGACAACCTGTTCTACATGACGATCGTGACGCACCACCTCAACCCCGACAACCCCGAGGACGTCGCGTTCGCGCAGTCGCGGATCCGCGCCGAGACCGAGGCGGCCGAGGACGTACTGCACGACCGGGGTGTGCTGAGCATGTACTCCTCCGACGCGCAGGCCATGGGACGCATCGGGGACACCGTCACCACCTGCTGGCGCACCGCGGACAAGATGAAGAAGCTCACCGGCAGCCTGCCCGGGGAGGCCGCGGGCGACGACAACCAGCGGATCCTGCGGTACCTGGCGAAGCTCACGATCAACCCGGCGCTGACGCACGGCATCGGCCACGTCGTGGGCTCGCTGGAGCCGGGCAAGCTCGCCGACATCGTGCTGTGGCCGACGAACACCTTCGGCGTCAAACCCAAGTACGTGCTCAAGGGCGGGTTCGTCGCGTGGTCGGTGATGGGTGATGCCAACGCGTCCATCCCGACGCCGGAACCGGTGCTGCTGCAGCCGATGTTCGCCGGGCTCGGCAAGGCGGTGGGGCGGACGTCGATCACGTTCCTCTCGCAGGCGGCGCAGGAGAGCAAGCTGTTCGAGCGGCTCGGGATCGACCGGTGGACCGAGGCGGTGCGCGGGTGCCGGACCGTGGGCAAGGCGCAGATGGTGCGCAACGAGCTGACGCCCGACATCACGGTGGACCCCGAGACGTACCAGGTCACTGTGGACGGTGAGCCGGCCGTGGTGCCCGCGGTGGACGAGGTGGCCATGTCGCAGCTGTACTACATCGTCTGAAATGCGGGATCGTCTGACGTGCGGGATCGCCTGATGTGCGGCCTGTCCGATGACCGGGCCTGTCCGATGACCGGGGTCCGCTGATGCCGCCGTACCTCGGGGGCGCCGACTGGCTCACGGGCTTCCTGTCCGTGCTGCAGCTGAGCGATTCGGCGTTCCCGAGCGGCCGCTACACGCTGTCCTACGGCCTGGAAACCCTGGTGCAGTCGGGTTTCCTGGCGACGCCGAGCGACCCGCGGGTGCTCTCGGCGCTGCTGCGGGACCAGCTGCTGCTCGGGGTGGCGCCGTCGGACGGGGTGGCACTGGCGTGCGCCCACCGCGCCACGGCGTCGGGGGACTCCCTCGACCTCGAGTGCGTGACCCGAGCCGACGAACGGCTGACCGCGGTGAAGCTGGCGCGGGAGGCGCGGGAGACCTCCACCCGCACGGGGCGGGCGTTGCTGCGGATCGCCGGGTCGGTGTTCCCAACCGAGGCGTTGCGGCACTACGCCGACTGTGTCGCGAAAGGACGGTCGCCCGGCAACCACGCGGTGGTGCTGGGAATCCTGAGCGCGTCGGTGGGCGTGCCGCGGCTGGAGGCGGTGGCGGGGGAGCTGTTCGCGTTCTCCGCGGCCTGGGTCGCGGCGGGCGTGCGCCTGGCCGTCACCGACCACAGCACCGCGCAAGCCGTGCTCCACGACGTGCGGGCCGCCACGGCCGAAGCGGCGATGTGCACCGTGGACAAGGACCCCGACGCCATCACGAGCTGCACGCCGCTGCCGGACGTGGCGGCGATGCGGCACGAGGAAACGCAACTGCGGCTGTTCGCCAGCTGAGGGAAGGAAAACCATGGAGCCCCACCCGCATTCGCATGACCACCCGCACTGCCACGCGGCGTTCTCCGCCGCGCGCACCCCCGGCGTCGCCCGGATCGGCATCGGCGGCCCGGTCGGGTCGGGCAAGACGGCGCTGATCGAGGCGCTCGTGCCGATGCTCATCGCGGCCGGCCACCGCCCGCTGGTCGTCACCAACGACATCTTCACCAGCGAAGACGCCCTGCACGTGCGGCGCACCCTGGCCGGCGTGCTCGCGCCGGAGCGGGTCGTCGGCGTGGAGACCGGTTCGTGCCCGCACACCGCGGTGCGCGACGACCCGACCATGAACCTCGACGCCGTCGCCGAGCTCACCGGCCGCTACCCCGACGCGGACGTGGTCCTCGTCGAGTCGGGCGGCGACAACCTGACGCTGACGTTCAGCGCGGCGCTGGCCGACTACTTCGTTTTCGTGATCGACGTGGCGCAGGGCGATAAGATCCCGCGCAAGCGTGGCCCGGGCGTGACCCACTCCGACCTGCTGGTGATCAACAAGGTCGACCTGGCGGACCTCGTCCGGTCCGACCTGGCGGTGATGGACCGCGATGCCGGCGCCGTGCGCGAAGGCCGCCCGTTCGTGTTCACCAACTGCTTCACCGGTGAGGGGCTCGACGAGGTCACCCGCCGCATCCGCGACGTGATCGGCCGGTTCGCGCCCGCCGCCGAAGTGGGATGACCCGTCGCGACGACCCGGCGTGGTGCACGCCGACGCGTCTGCCCGAGGAGCTGCTCGGCTTCGACGGGTCCATCCGCGACGGCCTCGGCGTCGGGGCGCCCGGCAAGCTCGGCGTGCTCGACCTCGCGCTCGCCTCGCGCGGCGGCACCACCCGGGTCGTCCGGCAGTACCAGCGCGCGCCGCTGCACATCTACCGCCCGATCCACCTCGACCCGCGGCGGCCGGACATGGCCTTCGTGTTCCTGCAGCAGCAGGGCGACGGTTTCGTGCAGGGCGACCGCTACCGCATCGACGTCGACTGCGCCCCCGGCTCGGCCGTCCACCTCACGACGCAGGCGTCCACCAAGGTCTTCGGTGCGCGCGACAACTACGCGACGCAGCTGGTGAACCTGACCGTCGGTGCCGGCGCGGTGCTGGAGTACCTGCCCGACCCGGTCGTCCCGTTCCGCGGCTCGCGTCTCTTCCAGCGCACGGCCGTGACGATCGCGCCCGACGCGTCGGTGATCCTCGGCGAGGTCCTGCTCCCGGGCCGGGTGGCCCGGGGCGAGGCCCACGTCTACGACCTCTACTGGGCGGAGCTGGAAGCCCGCACCCCCGACGGCGCGCTGCTGTTCGCCGACACCTTGCGCCTGCGCCCGGGCGGTGCCGGCGACCCCGTCTCACCGGCGACGCTGGGCGGGTACCAGGTGGTGGCGAGCCTGTACGTGGTGTCGGACCGGATGCCGCCGGCCGAGCTCGTGACCGCGCTGCGCGAGGCCCTGGCCGGGGTGCCGGACGTCCTCGCCGGCGTCTCCGAGCTGCCGGCCGCGTGCGGCGCGGGCGTGCGGCTGCTGGGCCACACCTCCCAGTCGGTCCAGGCGGCGATGCACGCCGCGTGGGACCGCGCGCGCCTCGGCCTGCTGGGCGCGCCGGCACCCGACCTGCGCAAGGGCTGAGCTCAGTCGTCCGCGCAGGCGGCCAGGACCAGGTGCAGTTCGGTGCGCGTGGTGATGGACAGCTTGGTGAAGACCTTGTGCAGGTGGTACTCGACCGTGCGCGGGCTGATGGACAGGGCGGTGGCGATCTCGGGGTTGGAGCGGCCGTTGCGGGCGAGCGAGGCGATGCGGCGCTCCTGCGGCGTCAGCTGGGAACTGGTTTCCGGCACCCGGCGGCGCGCGCGTTCGCCGGTGGCGAGGAGTTCGCGCATCGCGCGGGCGGCGAAGGCCTCGGCGCGCATGGCGAGGAACGCCTCGTGGGCGGCGCGCAGGGGGCCTCGTGCGTCGACGCGCCGGCCGCGGCGGCGGAGCCACTCGCCGTAGAGCAGGCGGGCGCGCGCGAGGTGCGGGGTGATGCGGGAGCGGCCCAGGCGGTCGATGGCTTCCGTGTACAGGTCTTCTGCTGCTTGGCCGTGGTGAAGCAGCGCGCGGGAACGCGCGTCGACGCCGAGGGCCCATTCGGTGCCGCTGAGGCAGGCGCGTTCGGAGAGGTGGTCGGCCGCCTCCGCGGCGGTGGTCAGGTCGCCGGAGCGGACGGCGCCTTCGACGAGCTCGACGAGGGACCAGCCTTGGAGCTCGATGCCGTCGCGGTCGAGGGCGTCGCGGGTCGCGTCGGCGGCTTCGGCGTACGCGGTGAGGCCGTTGCGGAGCACGGCGGTGGCGTAGCGGGCGGTGGTGCGGGCCATGCCGCCGTTTTCGAAGCAGGACTCGGCGAACGTCGGCAGCTCGTGCCCGCGCCACGCGGCCAGCACGCAGGCGGCGTGCGGGAACGACGGGGTGCCGGTGGCCCGGGTGAGGGATTCCGCTTCGGCCACCAAGGACTCCGCGACGGCGAATTGTCCGAAGTGGACTTCGGCAAGGGCGCGGTGGGTGAGGACGTACGGCAGGATCGTGCGGGCGCCGGTCTCGCGAGCGCCGGCGAGTTCGTCCCGGGTGAGGTCGTGCCAGGTGTCGTCGTCCCACAGGTCCGGTGCGACGAGGCAGGCCAGCAGCCGGGAGCGGGCGTCGTTTTCGTGGTCGTTGTCGAGGGTTTTCAACGCGAGCTTGAGCGGTTCGACGGCGGCCGCGTAGCCGGCGGTGCAGCGTTGCGCGACGCCTTCGAGCAGCCGGTCGGAGCCCGTCGGCCGGTGGGTGGCCAGGCGTGCGAGCACAGCGTGGACGACGTCGACGTGGCCGGTGAAGATCGCGGCGCCCAGGGCTTCGAGGTACGCGGGCCTCGCCAGGCGAGGTTCGCACACCTCCAGGTCCTGGGCCGAGGTGAACAGCCGTCCGACCGCGGCCCCGCCGCGGCCGGAGTCGAACGCCATGCGGGCGCGCACCCGGTTCGACCGTGCCCGGGCGGCGACGCCGGGGGAGCCCAGCTCCGCGACAGCCAGCAGGCGGACCGCCGCGTCCACGGCGCCGGCCGCGTGATGCGCGTCGGCCGCCGCGATGGCCCGCTCGGCGCGCAGCCGCGGGTCGGCGGTGCGCAGCGCGGCGTGTTCCAGGAAGGCGGCCGCGGCCGGCAGCCCGCCCCGGCGTCCGGCCTCATCGGCGAGGCGGGCCAGCGAATCGGCGACGGCCTCTGCCGGCTCGACCGTCGCGTGGGCGAGGTGCCACGCGCGCCGGTCGGGTTCGAGCTGAGGATCGGTCGCGAGGGCGAGGGCGCCGTGGACCAGGCGGCGTTCCGCACCGGACGCGAGGCCGTAGACGCACTGGCGCAGGCGGGGTTCGCGGAAGGTGACCCACGCGCCGAACGAGACGAGGCCCGCCGCTTCGAGCGGCTCGGCCGCGTCCGGTCCGATCGCGAGCCGGGTGGCCGCCTGCCACAGCCGGACGGGCTCGCCGAGCGGTTCGGCGGAGGCGAGGATGAGCAGGAGCCGGCTCTCAGGCGTCAACGTTGTCGACGGGCCGGCGATTTCGGGGCAGGACAAGGGAACCACGCCGTAACCGCCGGCGAGGCCGGCCGCCGGGCGGACGGCGTCGAGCAGCAGCCGTGGATTTCCCCGGGCCTCCGCCACAACGCGGTCGAGCACAGCGTCGTCCAGTGGCGCGGCCGCCGCGGACCTGAGGAGCTCGCGCGACTCGGCGTGGTCCAGGGGTTCGAGGCTGAGACTCGGCAGGTCGGCGAACCGCTCTCCGCGTTCGGCGAACACCAGCGTGACGGGCACGGGCCCGAGCCGGCGGGCGACGGCCGCGAGCACGGAGGCCGAAGCCTCGTCCAGCCACTGCGCGTCGTCGATCAGGCACAGCACCGGCTGCGGTTCTGCCGCCAGCGCCAGCAGTTCCACCACGGCGACACAGACGGGCAGCCGTTCGGGCGCGGCACCCGCGCGGAGTCCGATGGCCCGTTCCAGCACCTCGCGCCGGTGCGCGTGCAGCCGGGCGAGCTCGGCGGGCAGGGCCGAGCACAGCAGGTGCAGCGCGGCGTACGGCAGGTCCGCTTCGGCGGCGATCCCGCGGACGTTCAGCACCCGGTGCTCGCCGGCCGCGTTCGCGATCTGCGTGAGCAGGGCCGTTTTCCCGAGTCCCGCCGCGCCGCGGACCACGACCGCGCCGCCGCCGGTCAGCAGGTCCCGGAGACGGGCGCGTTCGGGGTCGCGTCCGACGAGGGGGAGCGTTGCGTTCATCGGGCGGCGGCCTCGATTCCGTGCTGGTGCTCGGTGAAGGCCAGGTGCAGCTCGGTTCGCGACGTGATGCGCAGCTTCGCGAAGACCTTGCGCAGGTGGTACTCGACCGTGCGGGGGCTGATCGACAGCGCGGTGCCGATCTCCGAGTTGGTGAGGCCGCCGCGGGCGAGCGCGGCGATCCGGTGTTCGTGCCGGGTCAGCGCCGAGGTGGTGACCGCGGGGGTTTCGCGTTCGCCGATCGCGAGCAACGCGCGGTCCGCGAAGGCCGTGGCCCCCATGCGGAGGAACTCATCGTGCGCGGCGCGCAACGGCTCACCGGCTTCCTCGTCGCGTCCCTGCCGGCGCAGCCATTCCCCGTAGCCGAGCCGAGTGCGGGCCAGGAGCGGCCGGATCCTCGTCCGGGTCAGCCGTTCGATCGCTTCGCGGTACAGGCCTTCGGCCTCGGGGCCTTCGGTCGGCAGCGCACGGGACCGGGCCTGGGCACCGAGCGCCCAGTCGGTCCCGCACCGGTCGGTGCGGTTCACGAGCACCTCGAGTGCCGTCGTCGCGATGTCGAGCCGGCCCGCGCCCACGGCGGCTTCGACCAGCTCGACCAGCGCCCAGCCCGCCGTCGCCAGTTCGTCGCGCTCGACGACACGCTGTGCCGCGGCGAGTGCCCGCGAGTAGTCGCCGACGGCGTTGCCTGCCACCGCGGTGGCCAGCTCGCCGCACGTGCGGGCGAGTCCGTGGCCGGCCGAGCCGCCGAACTCGTGACCACGCCAGGCCGCGACGAGCACGGTCGCGTGCTCCAGCGGTGCCTGGCCCAGCTTCGTGCTCATCGTGCGAGCCTCGTCGTCCAGCGCGGCCGCCCCGGTGAGATTGCCGGTATGGACTGAAAACAGTGACCTTCCGGCCAAGACATCCGGCAGGGCACCGGGATCGGCCGCTCCGCTCACCAACCGGTGCCACGCCTGGTCGTCCCACAGTTCAGCGGCGACGAGCCCGGCCGGCCACGATGGCCGAGCGGTTTCGAGAGCTGCGGTCAGCGGCCCGACGGCAGCGTCGAAACCTTCGGTGCCGCGCAGAATCAGCCCGGCCCCGAGTCCGTCGTCGTGACTCAGGGGCATGGGGGCGAAATCGACGCCAGTGAGGACGGCGGCTCCGAGCGCGTCGAGACCAGCTTGGTTTGCCGAGCCGAAGGGGAGGGCGTCGCGGGTCGCGCGCAGCAGTGCGTCCGTTGCGGAGGGGGTGCGGGTCGAGACGAACGTGAGCCAGGCTCGCAGCCGAGTGGCTTCGGCCCGTTGAGCCGGTTCGAGGGCGCCGACCATCGAGTCCAGCAGCTGAAGCGCGTTTCCGGGCTGCCCGGCGTCGAGTTCCGCCGCGACCGCGGCCAGAGTGCGTTCGGTCCGCAGGGCGGGGTCGGAGGTGAGCGTGGCGGCGACACGCAGGAACGCGGCGGCCGCGCTGGGCCCGCCACGCTTGCGGGCCGAGGGCACCTGCGCGAGCAGGCCGTCGGCTGCCGCCGGCTCCGGGCCCGGCACTGAGTGGGCGCGGTGCCAAGCCCGCCGGTCTTCTGACGTCGCCGTGTCAGCCAACGCTCGATGGACCGTGCGCCGCTCCGCAGGCGTGGCCCGGTGATAAACCCAGCCGCGCACTGCCGGGTCGGAGAACGTGACCCACTCGCCGAACGCGAGCAACCCGTCCGGCGCGACCGTCGGGATCCCCAGCTGCGAGGCGGCCCGCCACAGCAGAGCCACCTCGCCCGTCGGATCCGCGGCGGCGGCCAGCAGCAGCGTGCGGCCGTCCGGGTCGAGGCGCAGCACCCGTTCCTGGGTATCGGCGTCCGGGTTCCCGTAGGACAGGCCGAATCCACCAGCCGGCGCGAAGGCCGTCACGGTCGAACGGATCGCCCGCGGGTTCCCCCGGGTCTCCGCGACGAACCGCTCGACCACGTCCTCGTCCACCGGACCCGGCACCAGCGAATCGACCAGCGCGCGAGCAGCGGCCCGGCACAACCCGGGCACCACCAGCTCCGGCAAGGCCTCCAGCCCACCGGCCCCGGTGCGCTCCGCGAAGAGCAGCATCACCCGCCGCCCTGGCAATCGCCGTGCCACGAAAGCCAGAGCACGCGCCGAAGACTCGTCCAGCCATTGTGCGTCGTCGACGACGCACAGCAACGGGGCCGCGGCCGAGACGAGGAACGTCGCCGCCACCCCGACCGCGAACGGATCGGAGTCCTCCGTGACCGCACGCAGTGCCCGGGCATGGTGCGGCGACAGCTGCCCGAACACCTCTTCGAGCGCGGCACACAGCTGCCGCAGTCCCGCGTACGGCCGCGTTTCGGACGAGCGCACTTGGACCACCCGATACCCGCGCGTTCGCGCGACGACGTGGCGCAGCAACGCGGTCTTCCCCACGCCCGGGTCGCCCCGCAGCACGAGCGCGCCGTGGCCGTCCCGCACGTGCTGATCGAGCAGGTGGACTTCGGCGGCACGGCCGTGCAGAGTGACGTCGGTTACTACACTGGCCGGGTTCGGGTCGGGCACGGCGTCGACGTTCGCGGGTCCCGGGCCGCTTCGAACCCGGGCCGCCCCGGGCACGACCCCGGGACCCGGGCGAACCCGGGCGAACCGGGCGACATCGGTGAACGCTGTGTACCCGGCGCCGCCCGATGATCGGGATATCCTGCGGGCGCCCGCTGGTCGCCGTGGCCGGAAGGGAAGAGCGAGCACACGGGCAGGTGGGTGAGTGCTGGACCGGCGCGCGGAACGCGAGACCCTCGACCGGCTGCTGGACTCCGTCCGCGCCGGTAAGAGCCAGGTGCTCGTGCTGCGCGGCGAGGCGGGCGTCGGCAAGACCGTGCTGCTCGACCACCTGGCCCGCCAGGCCGCCGGGCTCCGCGTCGCCCGCGCCGGGGGCGTCCAGTCCGAAATGGAGCTTGCGTTCGCCGGCCTGCACCAGCTGTGCGCGCCGATGCTCGACGGCGCCGAAGCCCTGCCGGATCCACAGCGGGTGGCGCTGCGCACCGCGTTCGGCCTGAGCCCGGGCCCCGCGCCCGACCGGTTCCTCGTCGGCCTGGCCGTGCTGGGTCTGCTGGCCGAGGAGGCGCGAAACCGGCCGTTGCTGTGCGTGATCGACGACGCCCAGTGGCTGGACAGCGCTTCCGCGCAAGCCCTCGCCTTCGTCGCGCGCCGGCTGGTCGCCGAGTCGGTCGCGCTGGTGTTCGCGGTGCGGGAGCCGGCCGCGGCCACGGAACTGACGGGCGTCGCGCAGCTTGTGGTCGAGGGTTTGCCCGACGCGGCGGCCCACGACCTGCTCGACTCCGTGCTGCGCCTGCCCGCCGACGACCGCGTGCGCGACCGGATCGTCGCCGAGACCCGCGGCAACCCGCTGGCGCTGGTGGAGCTCTCGCGCGGGCTGAGCCCGAAGGAGCTGGCCGAGGGATTCTCCCTGGCCGGTGCGACCACGATCCCGCGTCGCATCGAGCAGCGTTACCAGGCGCGGCTGGCCCAGCTCGACTCCGACACCACGCGCTTGCTGCTGATCGCCGCACTGGAACCGCAGGGCGACCCGGTGACGCTGTGGCGTGCGGCCGGGCTGCTCGACATCGGCGCCGAAGCAGCGGAACCCGCGCTGGCGGCCGGGTTGATCGAGATCGGCACCCACGTGCGCTTCCACCACCCGCTGGTGCGCTCGGCGATCTACCAGGCCGCGGCACCGAGCGAGCGGCGCCGGGCGCACTGGGCGCTCGCGCAGGTCACCGACCCCGAGACCGACCAGGACCGCCGCGCCTGGCACGCGGCGCAGGCCGCCGAAGCACCCGCGGAAGAGGCCGCCGAAGAGCTCGGCCGGGCGGCATGCCGGGCGCAGGCCCGGGGCGGCATGGCGGCCGCCGCGGCGATGCTGGAGCGCGCGGCGGAGCTGACGGCGGACCCCAAGACCCGGGCGAAGCGCACCCTGGAGGCGGCCCACGTCACGCACGTCGCGGGCGCGCCGGAGGAAGCGCTGCGGCTCTTGTCGATCGCCGAGGCCGGCCCGCTCGACCGGCTCGAGAAGGCCGAGGCCGACCTGCTGCGCGGCCGGATCTCGATGACCGTCAACCGCGGCCGCGAGGCGCCGCCGCTGCTGTTCGCCGCGGCCCGGCAGCTCGAGGAGCTGGACGTGCGGCTGGCCCGCGAGACCTACCTCGACGCGCTGCTGGCTGGGATGTTCGCGGGCGTGACCGACGCCGAACTGCGTGAGGTCGCCGAGGCCGCGCGCGCCGCACCGCGGTCGCCGCAGCCTCCGGGCCCGGCCGACCTGCTGCTCGACGGCCTGGCGATCCGGTTCACCGACGGTTTCGCGCCCTCGCTGCCGATGCTGCGGCGGGCGCTGAGCGCGTTTCGCACTCCCGATCTGTCGCTGAAGGAACTGCACTGGCTGTGGCTCGCCCACATCATGGCCGGGAACATGTGGGACGAGCAGACGCTCGACACCGCGCGGCACCTGCAGCTCGCGCGCGACAAGGGCGCGCTCAACACCCTGCCGCTCGCGCTCGCGTCGCACATCGGCGCCCACGTCTACGCGGGTGACCTGGTCACCGCGGCGCACCTGCGCGACGAGCTCGCCGAGGTGTCGCGGGCGACCGGGATTCCGGCGGCGACGTACGGGACGCTGCTGCTGGCCGCGTGGCGTGGGCGCGAGGACGAGGCACGCGCCGTGATCGCGCGCACCGAAGCGGAGGCAGTGCGGCGCGGGGAAGGGTTCGGGCTGCTGATCGTCGGGTCGGCCCGTGCGGTGCTGTGCAACAGTCTCGGCCACTACGCGGAAGCGCTGGCGTCGAGCGAAGACGCGCGGCAGCGGCCGCCGGTGATGGGTGTGGAGCCGTGGCTCGCGCTGGTGGAGCTGATCGAAGCCGCCACCCGGCTCGGCAAGACCGCGGCGGCCGAGGACGCGTTCGCCCGGCTCGTGGAGACCACGCGCGCCAGCGGCACCGACTGGGCGCTGGGCGTCGAAGCCCGCTCACGCGCGTTGCTGGCCACCGGCGAAGACGCCGAGAGCGCTTACCGCGAGGCCGTGGAACGCCTGTCGCGCACCCGCATCCGGGGCGAGTGCGCGCGGGCGCGACTCCTGTACGGGGAGTGGCTGCGCCGCCGGCGCCGTCGGGCCGACGCGCGGGAACAGCTGCGCGCCGCCCACGACATGTTCACCGAGATGGGCATGGAGGCGTTCGCCGAACGCGCGGGCCGCGAGCTGCGGGCGACCGGCGGCACGGCGCGCAAGCGTTCCGTCGAGACCGGCACGGAGCTCACCGCGCAGGAGGCCCAGATCGTGCGGATGGTGCGCGAGGGACTGTCGAACGCGGAGATCGGCGCGCGGCTGTTCCTCAGCCCGCGCACGGTGGAATGGCACCTGGGGCGGATCTACGACAAGCTCAACGTCACGTCCCGGCGCCAGCTTCAGAGCTGAGTGGGCTCCTCCAGTGCCGCGAAGCCCGACACGTCCACGCAGTTGATACCGCGCTTCTCCACGATGACCATCAGGATCGCGTCGCAATGCCCGCAGCGGGCCACCACACCCGGCGCGTCGCGGTAGACCCGCAGCTGCGCCAGGACTTCCGTGGCGCCGCACGACGCGCAGGTTCCGCTCGCCGTGGTCATCTCGCCGCCGAACACCGCGTTGAGAGTGCCGGCGATGGCGTTGCCGTCGAACATCGTCATGGTGTCCCCGTTCCGCCGAAGCGTTCGGTCCGGATCCGCTCGGGCCGGTGACCGAGGTCGACGAGCGTGTTCGCCACCGTCTCGACGAACCCGGTCGGCCCGCACACGTAGACCACGGGCTCCTCGGTGGGCGGCAGGCCGGCCCGAGTGAGGAAGTCCCGGTCGATCCGCCCGTGCTCGCCCGGCCGGGTGCCCGAGTTTTCGCGAGTGAGTGTGACGCGGATGTCGATCCCGCCGCGTCCCCCGATCCGGGTGAACTCGTCGGCGTAGATCAGGGTCTCCCGCGACCGCGCCGAATACAGCAGCCGCATCGGCACCGTGCTGCCCGCCGCGGCGTGGTGGCGCAGCATCGAACGGAACGGCACCACGCCGGAGCCGCCCGCGACGAGCAGCACCGGACTGCCGCACGTGGACTCCCACACGAAGTGCCCGCCGACGGGGCCGCGTAGCTCCACCTCGTCGCCGACGCGCAGCTCGTCGACGAGATAGGGCGAGACCTCGCCGTCGTCGAGCCGCTCGACCGTGAGCACCACGTGGGGGTCCTCCGGCGCCGAGGCGATCGAGTAGCTGCGCTCGGCCCGGTAGCCGTCCTCGGCGGTCAGGCGCACGTCGACGTGCTGGCCCGCGCGGTGGCCCGGCCAGTCCGGCAGGGCGAACGCGATGCTGCGGGTGTTCGGCGTCTCCGCGACGAGGCCGGTCACCGCGGCCTGCTGCCAGTTCAGTCGCCGGCGTAGCGCTGTTCCCGCCATGGGTCTCCGTAATTGTGGTATCCGTAGCGCTCCCAGAAGCCGGGTACGTCCTGCTCGCGCAGGTCGAGGCCCCGCACCCACTTGGCGCTCTTCCAGAAGTAGAGGTGGGGCACGAGCAACCGCACCGGGCCGCCGTGTTCGGGTTCGAGCGGGGCGCCGCCGAACTCGTGGACCAGCCAGGCCTTGCCCCCGGTGAGGTCGGCCAGCGGCAGGTTTGTGGTGTAGCCGCCTTCACTGAAGGCGACCGCGTAACCGGCCCGGGTTTCCACACTGTCGAGCATCGTGTCGAGCGAGACGCCGGTCCACGTCGTGTCGAGCTTCGACCACTTGGTGACGCAGTGGATGTCCACGGTGATCGACTCGGCGGGCAGCGCGCGCAGCGCGTCCCAGGTCCAGGTGACGGGCCGCTTCGCGGCGTCGCGGACGGTGAACGTCCAGTCGTCGGCGACCACCTTCGGAGTCGGCCCCGCGGAGAGCACCGGGAACCCCGGCGTCACGTACTGCCCGGGCGGCACTCGCCCCGGGTCGACCTCCTCGCGGCGCTTGCCGCGGAAGTTGCGGGTGAAGGCCATCAGGCGCACCTCCCGTGTCCGGCTGCTCGGAGTTCCATGCAGCGCAGCGTTTCTCCCCGGCCCCGTGCTTCGCGTCGGGGAACCCCCGGGTGGACCCACCGGGGCGGTCGGGACTGGGGTCCAAGGCCCGGGCTCACCCCGATGCGACGGGCCGCGGTGCCAGGGCACCCTGGCGGGCAAGGGGAGCAGTCGGGGAGGAGTGAAGGGGTGACCGGCACGATCGGCTCCCGGGCCGGCCTGCGGGTGGTGGTCACGGGGGTGCTCGAGGTCCGCGCCGCGCAAGACGGGCGGCTCGACCTGGCCGTCGTCCTGGACGGTTCGGGGGACTGCGTCGCCCTCGAATTCCCGTCGGACCCCACGGCGCTGACCCGGGCCAGCATCCTGCGCCCGGTGACCGCTTCGGGCTGGCTGCGCCAGGCCGGCAAGCGCTGGATCCTGCACGTGGAGTGGTTGCGCCCGGCGCAGTGCGGTTAATCCCTCGGTGGGAGCGGAACGCGACATCTCACCGGCTGCTGAACCACACGATTCGTAAGCCGTCTCCCGGCTGGAACGATCTTGCGGGCGTTCACGCGCTTCAACGGAAAGTGTCGCTGAGGCGGTACGCGAGCGAGATCGCGGAGGGCCAGCCGACGGACACGAACGCGCCGAGAACCGATCGAACGGCGCTCAGCAGGTCGTCGTCGGCCATGACGGCGGAGCTGAACTCCGTGAAGTAGCGTTGGACCAAAGAGATCGTCTCGTCCGCCGCCAAGGTGTCGTAGGTGTATTCATCGCCGTTTCCGACGGCGGCGGCAACCACGTGGAACACACGTGCGGGAGAGTCGGGCGCGAGGTGTGCCGACGTCTCGACGACGACATGGGTAAGGGCCGGATACTTGAACTGCGCCAGCTTCTGAAGGACGACCAGCGCCTCCTCGGTGAATCCGGGGTCGGGCGGCGACGGAGGTTCGTCACCTGGCGCGTATGCGCCCGACGCGGAGTAGAGGGTGTGGGCCGCGGTGTCGGCCAGCCGGAAGACTTCAGCCTGGTCCTTGCCGGACTCTCGCAGCGTGGTCAGCCTGCTGACAGCGACATCCAGCAGCTCGAACGCTCTCCGCCGCTCGTCGCCCGGGCGGCGGAGCCAGCCGCGAAGCTGGACGACCGCGCGACGGGACGCTTCTGTTGCGGTGGGTTCGTCCATCCATTTCCGCGCCAGGAAGCTCGCCGCCGGTGTCTGATGGCGAAGTGCCAGGTACAAGACGAGCGACGTGATCGCGCCGAAAGCATCGACCAGGTCGGAGTCGCGGTCGGACTGGGCGAGCAGTGTGGCCCATGGCTCGCCTCCGGCGAGGGTCCTGACGACTTCGTCGACTGCCGCGGGTCGTTCGTCCCTGAACTGTCCCAGCTGCGTGAGCAGGACGGTGGCGACCTCGATCCGGTACTCGGCATGCAGAAGCTCCGTGACGAACGCGAGCCCGTCCGCCGCCAGCGAAGCCGCTACGCGAGCGGCGTGATACCGCACGACGTCGTCCTGATCGGAAAGCTTGGCTCGCAGCACGGATTCGATGCGGCCTGCGGAGTCCGAAGCGCGCCAGGCAGGTTCGTTCCACAACCGGCTGAGGACGTCAATGGCTGTGTACTCCGGGGTGTCGGACCAGGACATCACGAGCTGGGCTCCTCTTCAGGAGGCCGAGCAGCAGCGAGGACGAGGGGCATCAGCCAGCTCGCGAGGGCGGAGCCCGGCTCGGGTGGTGGCTGGAAGAGAGCGGCGACAGCCCGCAAGATCAGCGTTGCGCCCGATCCGCGGTAGTCCGGCTCGAACACTCCGACTGCCGAGCGGAGAGCAGTTTCGAGTGCTTCGCGTTGGGCGGTAGACGCGCTCGAGGGCAAGCCGTCGAGCTGATGGCGCAAGGCTTCGAGAGCTTTTCTCTGGTCGGCATCGAATTGATCGTCGCCCGCCGCGCCAAGGTATTCGTCCAAGGTCGTGGGTTCGTGGACCATGGTGACCTGGGCGGGCGCGGGAAGAGCCGGCACACCGGTTTCCTGGATTGCGCGCGCTCGGGCCGCCAGCGTCGGATCACGGACGCGATCGGGGTCGAGGCGGCCGACGACCTGGTCGAGAAGACGCTCCGCCCGCTCGGCCGAGGAGGTGCGGGCCAGCTCGGCCGCCGCCAGAATGGGCGCTTCGAGCCGCTCGTGGTCCGAACCGTGGAACAGCGGGCTGAGCGCGGTGATCAGGTCCGTCGCGGCCGCTCTGGTCTCGTGGTGCGCGATCAAGCCACCGGTGGCCAGGACCGGAAGGAATGCCCTGCCGACGGTCTGGGGCTGTGCGGCGGCTGCGTGGAGCAGCTGAGCCCAGGCTTGCGGGTGACGGAGTTGTGCCACCAGCTGCTCGACGACGGCGGTGAGCGCGGACCCGGTCGACGTGGTTTCGCGCAGCGCACCGGCGAAACGGGACGTCAGCTCAGCGGCGACGCCGTGTCCGGGACCGGGCTCCAGATCGAAATGGTGCCGGTCGACCCGCCCTGAAACCGAGCTCACACGCAGCGGGTAGCCGGTCATGGAGCCTGACCACTCCCCGTCGCGCAGTTGCGTTGCAGCGGCGAGCACCGCGACGGCCCGCCCGAGCCCCACTGCCGCGAGGAATGCGGGCCACCTCGAGCCGACGTGGTGTTTGACGAAATCGGCTTCCTGTCGGCGGGTGCTGGTCAACGGCAGGACCGGACTGCCGAATGCCGTGACGTCCTCGCGATCTTCCCGGACCCGGAGCACGGTCACGAGGATGTCCGTCGCGAGTTCGGGGTCCTGGACTGCGATCTCGCCGATCCTGTCCACATAGGACTCAAGGTAGCGTGGGTGCCACCGTTCGATGATGTCGGGCTCGAGCGTCCGCCGAACAACGGCCGAGTGTGCTGCGTCTATCGCGACAGCATGCGGGAGAAACGGAGTCACAGCCGTGGCCAGATCCGCTCGGTCGCTCGGTGAGGCGAGGACGGCCGCCATCAGGCGGCTCGCTGCGTCAGCCCAGATCGATGCGGCCGGCAGGTCTCCTGGGTTCTCGGGCAACAGCTTCTCGACCTTCCACAGCAGACGACGAAGCTGGTGTGCCAGCGTGAGATCGAATTGTGCCGCGAGCCGCTCGGCGAGCGTCGAGATCAGCGCGGCCCACACGTCGAGCCGGGGTTCGAGTTCCTCGTCCATGGCCTCGAGGATCCCGACGACCCAGCCGGTGAGGGCAGCCGTCACGTCCATGCTCGTCGAAGCGAGCCAGCGCAGGTCGTCCGCCGTCGTGGCGTTGACGACCAGTGTCCGCGCCGCGGCGATGCCGGCGAGACTGTCGCCGTGGGTTGCCAGTTCTGCCACGACCACGGCGAACTTGGACCGTGCCTCGTCGGCGTGCCACAGATCAGTCAGATGCAGGTCGACGCTCGGGCGCGCCACAATCACGAGGTTCGGGTCTTCGGCCAGGGCTTGGAGCAGCCGTGACTCGCCGTCGGAGGTGAGGACCAAGGCGGCGACGGAATAGTCGAACAGAATGTGATGGGAGTACGCAACGGGTGGCGATCCGGTTGCCAGCAGTCCTGCGGGCCGCTCCTGCAGAACTCCGGACTCGATCAGCTCGTCGCTCGCACCGACGAAGGCGTCCGGCACCTCCTGCCGCGCGGCCTGCAGCCGGCGGCTTCTGAGCATGACTTTGTCGAGCGTCTTCAGCACTCGCACCCTGGCGTCCGCGCCGGGTTGCGGCAGGACCCGTTGGCGCCAGTAACGCTGCAGAAGCTCCAGTTGGTCGCGCGTGTGGGCGAGGGCGGTTTCGCTGGTGCCGGATTGCAGGAGCTCACAGGCCAGCTTCAAGGTGAATGGCGTGCGGAGCAGATCCAGCAAGTGCCTGTCGGCACCTGCCACCAGCCGGTGGAGAGCCGGACTTGCGGCTGTTCCCGCGGTGAGCTCGTCGGTCGAGAGATCGCCCAGCACGAAATGCCGGACGCCGGCGAGGTCGCGGTCCTGGTTCTCCGCCCGGGCCGACACCGGGGTCCCGGCGAAGGCCTGTTGCCACGTCGTGCTGTAGCGCAGGTCGAATCGCCGCATCGTGGCAACGACCCGCCAGCGGGTCCCCGCCAGCTCCCGGACCAGGTCGGCCAGCCACTTCGGGGCGCCGTCGCGGGCGGCGTCGAGCCCATCTACGAGCACCGTTGCGCGGCCTTCGCCGGCCCAGCTCTTCAGCACGGCACTCAGCGGCTGGCCGAGCTCGCCGCCGGCACTGACGACTCGTGAGTCCGGGCCCAGCGCGTCCGCGAGCAGGATGACCACGTCTTCCCGCCGATCGGTCAGTGTCCGCGCGAGAACGCTGAGAGTTCCCGATTTTCCACAGCCGGGATCACCGGTGAGCACGAAATCGCCATCGGTCTCCTCGATCTCGCGGATCTCGTGGCGCGGGATCGTGATTTGCTGGTCAGCGGCGGGCAGCTTGGTGTTTTCCGCTAGGAGCCTGCGGTGGGCTTCGGTGACGGTACGCAGCAACTCGATGTCGTCGGTCGGCGGTGGCGCGAAGTACACATCGCCGCGGATATCGCGGGCTTGCACGAGTTGGCTTACGGGACCGGTCGCTGTATTGGTCACTGAGCCGGCTTCGGAGGTGGGGGCAGGCGGAGGGTCGTCAGGGGGTGCGTCGCGGTCGGCGAGGACCACGGCAACGGCCAGGACCACCGTTACCACGGTGAGGATCCCGATTGTCGCCCACGGGTGGAGCCGAAGGTGATCGAGCGGCCCGGGCCATTGCGGCGATGCACTCGCGGCATTGATCACGAGCCCGGTGCCCAGACCGACGAGTGCCACCAGCGCCGCGACGGTCGCAGCCACGAGCACGCGCTTTGCCATTGCTTCTCCTGACCTGCCCGGCCCGACGCGGACATCGTCACGCCCGTATCGTCACCCCCGGCTTCATGGTTACGTCACCGCATCCGGCAGGAGCAGTAGCCGATCACGGCAGCGAGTGATGGGTGCTTGATCACGCGGGCAGTGTCGGCCGGATTCCGGGTGGGACGATCGTCAGATTATGCCCGCGGTTGTCTTCGGACGCTGCGGCGCCGGGGCGTCCGGCAGTACGCGGGGGAAACCGCTCGAGACAGCCAGGTTGTGAGGGTCACTTCGGATGCCGCGGTGCCGGCGGCCCCGTGACCTGGCATGGCGAATCGCTGTGTCAGTTCAGGTGAAACCGTGCCCCACCTGGGCAAGGAGCGGTGAGCCGGCAGACCTCGGTGATCCGGGAGACACTCGTACGCGGCCGCTGAACGGCGCGGCCGGAAGGTGGATCGGCGGCGTCGAGGGCAACCGCCACCGCGTCGAGCGCGGCCTGCCAGTCGCCGTCGGACACGGCCGGGAACTCGACCCGCCGCAGCTCGGCCAGGTCCTCCTCGGCCGCGACCAGCTGCCGGTGGGGGTCGCCCAGGGCACGCGCCCGGCGTTGAGCCGTGAGCTTGTCGGCCCCGCGCTCGACCGCCCACTGGTACAGCGCGGAGAAGGTGGCACCCAGCGAGGCCACCAGCGCGGAGGAGAGCGGATCTACGACGACACCCCCAGTGTGCGTTCCGGGGTCAGTTTACCGGCCGGGGCGACCCGCGGCGAGGACGTGAGCCGCACCGCGCGCGGGAATCAACCGAGGCCCGCGTACGCTTCCACAGGCGTGAAGAACATTGGTTTCCTCTCGTTCGGCCACTGGTCGGACACCCCGCACTCCGAGACCCGGTCGGCGAAGGACTTCTTGCACCAGTCCATCGACCTGGCGGTGGCGGCCGAGGAGCTCGGCGTGGACGGCGCCTACTTCCGCGTGCACCACTTCGCGCGGCAGGCCGGCAGCCCGTTTCCGCTGCTCTCGGCCATCGGCGCCCGCACCTCGAAGATCGAGATCGGCACCGGCGTGATCGACATGCGCTACGAGAACCCGCTCTACATGGCGGAGGACGCCGGCGCGGCCGACCTCATCTCCAGCGGCAGGCTCCAGCTCGGCATCAGCCGGGGATCCCCCGAGCAGGTGATCGACGGCTGGCGTTACTTCGGCTTCGCCCCCGCCGACGGCGAGACCGACGCGGACATGGCCCGCCAGCACGCCGAGGTCTTCCTGAAGGTCATCGAGGGCGACGGCTTCGCGCAGCCGAACCCGCGCCCGATGTTCGCCAACCCGCCCGGCCTGCTGCGCGTCGAACCGCACTCGCCCGGCCTGCGCGAGCGCATCTGGTGGGGCTCCGGCTCCAACGCGACAGGCGTGTGGGCCGCGAAGCTCGGCATGAACCTGCAGAGCTCCACCCTCAAGGACGACGAGACGGGCGAACCCCTGCACGTCCAGCAGCGCAAGCAGATCGAGGCCTACCGCGAGGCGTGGAAGGAGGCCGGCCACGAGCGCGAACCGCGCGTGTCGGTCAGCCGCAGCATCTTCGCGCTCACCAACGACCTCGACCGCGCCTACTTCGGCCGCGACCGCAACTCGCAGGACCAGGTCGGCATGATCGACGAGAACACGCGCGCCATCTTCGGCCGCTCCTACGCGGCGGAGCCCGACGAGCTCGTGCGGCAACTCAAGGAGGACGAGGCCATCGAGGCCGCCGATACCCTGCTGCTGACGATCCCGAACCAGCTCGGGGTGGAGTACAACGCCCACGTGCTGGAGAGCATCCTGACGCACGTGGCGCCGGAACTCGGCTGGCGCTGAAGTTCTCCACCGAGGCCCGGCCGGTTGGCCGGGCCTCGGTCGTTGCGGTCAAGCCTCGTGCACCACGCGCCCGCCGACGACGGTCATCTGGACGGCGAGGTCCTTGATCGAGCCCGGGTCGGCGGTGAGCGGGTTGGCGTCGAGGACGACGAGGTCGGCGAGTTTGCCGGGGTCGAGGGTGCCGAGGGTGTGTTCGGCGAACTGCGTCTGCGCGCTGCCGAGGGTGTAGAGGTGCAGGGCCTCGCGGGCGGTGATGGCCTGTTCGGGGCCGAGGACGTCGCCCTTGAGGGTCTCGCGCGTGACCATCCAGCCGAGCGACCACAGGGGGCTGGGAGGGACCACGGGGGCGTCGGTGCCGCCGCCGGCGACGAGGCCGGCGTCGAGGATGTCGCGGATCGGCACGGCGCGGGAGCCGCGTTCGGCGCCCCACCACTTGACCTGGTTGGCGCCGAGCAGCACGGGGTGGTCCTGCACGCTCGCGAGCAGGCCCATCTTCCGCATGTGCGCGAGGTTCGGGCCGCTGGGCAGGAACAGGTGCATCAGCACCCAGCGCAGGTGCGTGAGCGACGTGTCGCGGTGCACGGTGGCGAGGACGTCGACGATGAAGTCCATCGCCGCGTCGCCGACCACGTGGGTCTGCACCTGGAACCCGTGCCGTGCGGCGCGGAGGTACATCTCGGTCAGCTCGTCCTTGCCGCCGGGCGGCAGGAGCTGGACGCCGTGGTAGTCCGGGCTGGTCTGCTCGCCGGGGACGAGCTGGTAGGGGTCGCGCAGGAAGCCGCCTTCGACGCCGCCGTCGGAGAGGTACTTGAGGCCGTCGAAGCGGAGCATGTCGTCGCCGGTGCGCGGCTTGAACGCCGCCACGGCCGCGTCGACGTCCGCGAGCGCCGCGATCCGCCAGAGCAGGTGCGCTCGCGTGGTCATCTCGCCGTCGTGCCACAGGCGCGTGTAGATCTCGATCTGCGACGGGTCCAGCCCCGGCTCGGTGACGCCGGTGATGCCCAGCGCGTTGTGCTCGGCCATCTGATCGCGCAGCTGCTGCCGCTGCTGGTCGGCCGACGGCGGGGCCGGCAGGAACGGCGTGACGAGTGAGCGCGCGCGTTCCAGCAGCACTCCGGTGGGTTCGCCGCTCGCGTCGCGGACGATGACGCCGCCCGTCGGGTCGGGGGTGTCGCGCGTGATGCCGGCGAGTTCCAGCGCGCGGCTGTTCACCGTGGCGACGTGGCCTCCGCGCGGGATGAACACCGGATTCTCGGGCGACACCGGGTCGAGCTCGGCCCGTGCGGGCAGCCGTCCTTCGGCGAGGAGGCTTTCGTGCCAGCCCGACCGCGCCTGCACCCACGCGCCGGACGTGCTCGCGGCGACCCGGGTGCCGATGGCCGCCACGACGTCGGCGATGCTGCGCGCTTCCAGCAGCGACACGTTCGGCCGGTCGAGCGCCGAGGTGAACTGGTGCAGGTGGCTGTCGATGAGCCCCGGCAAGACGGCGCGGCCCTTGAGGTCCACGGTGCGAGTGTGCCGCCCGCCCAGGCGCAGGATTTGGTTCGACGTCCCTGCCGCTTCGACGCGTCCGCCGCGGATCGCGATCGCCTGCGCGGTGCGCCCGTGCAGCGCCGCGGTGACGACGTGGCCATTGTGGAGGATCAGGTCGGCGCCGGCGCCGGCGCCGGCGCCCGGTTGGGCGGCGGCGTTCGCCGGTGTCCCGAGCATCATCGGCGTCACGGCGAGCCCGGCCGCAGCGGCGAACAACGTCCGCCTCGAGACCGCGGAGCTTTCCCGCGCTTCGGAACCGCACAACTGGCACATACTCCGACCCTTCGGACGAAAGACCCGTGGTACATCGCGTGCTTGTGGCGGCGGTGACCGTATCAACACATCGGGGTCGAGTAATAGATCTTCCCAACCGAAGATCCTTTTGCTACAGCGGCGTCAGCCTGTCCGGATCCGCCGGTTCAGGACAGGAGACACGAGTGGCCGGCCGGCCCGCCGTGCGGCCGGTGCCGAACCGCCGCTCGGACCGCGTGCCGGCCGGCGATGGGGGCCGGCGCAGCCGCGCGCACCTCGTCTACATCGGACTTGAGGTCGTCAAGGTGGCGGGTGGTGGGGCTCGTCGTGCTCGGGATCGCGGCGCTCGCCGGGTGGCGCCCTAGTGCCCGCTGCAGCACGACGTGCGGGCCGCGGCGACGTAATGCGGGTCGTGCCACCAGAAGGCGGCGTTGGCGGGGTGGTCGGGGATCGGGGCGAGCCGGGTGTTGACCACGGTCGTGGACGAGGGTGACGCCGAGGCGAAGGGCGCCAGCAGGTCGTCCACCGTGTGCACGCGACCGGCCACCAGGGTCTGCCGGACGTCGGCCGCAGCGGTGATGTCGGTCAGCGGGTCGGCGCCGAGGACGACGAGGTCGGCGTAGCAGCCGCGGGCGATGCGGCCCAGCGGCTCGCCCAGGACTTCGCCGGCGATGCTCGTGGTGGTGGTCAGCGCTTCGTAGGGGGTGAAGCCGTACTTGACCATCGCGCGCAGGTTCATGTGCGTGCTCACGGCGGTGTGGTCGATGGGGGAGTCGGTGCCGGTGACGACGCGGCCGCCGCCGCGCAGGATGGCGGCGGCCTGGGCGACCTGGCGCCGCAGGTTGTCCAGCAGCGCGGTCTGGTCGGCGGATTTCGCGGCGGTGACGGAGTTCTGCAGCGACGTGTACTCCCACGCCGGGTACAGCATGCGCACGCGGCGGTCGGTCACGAGGCTGGTGTCGTCGCGGAACAGGGCACTGGCGGCGAACAGCGTGGGCGTGCGCGCGGCGCCGCGGCGGACGAAGGGTTCCACCACGTCGTCGTAACCGGAGCCGAGCAGGGACACCGTGCGCGAGTAGCCCAGGCGGTTGGTGGCGCCCATGTGTTCCATGCCGTCGCCGCCGAAGGCGAGTGCCGGGTGGTGGTAGTGCGACGTCACGGGCAGCTGCCGTGCGTGGGCCCAGTCGATCACGCGCCGGTGCATCTCGGGGCTGAGCCGGACGTAGGCCTTCATCAGGTCGTAGTCGAGCTTCTCCGCCCGTTCGAGCTCGAGCTCCAGCTGGCGCTCGTCGAACGTCGGGCGCATGAAGTTGTAGTAGATGCGCGAACCGTCGATCGCCTCGCCGGTCGCGAAGTACCGCGGCCCGAGCCGAGCGCCGGACTGGATCGACTCGCGTTCCTCCACCATGTGGTACGCCGGGCTGCCGGGGGAGCGGGTGGTGGTGAAACCGAGCGAAAGCCACAGCCGGCCCTGGCGGTCGCCGTAGCCGTACCCCTGCATCTGGCGGTGGTTGTGCATGTCGATCATCCCGGGCACGACCACACCGTCGCGCGCGTCGACGACCGTGCCGTCGAGCCCGCTGCCCGCGCGTTCCACACTCGTGATCCGCCCACCGTCCACGACGATGTCCACCTCGGACCGCAGCGTGCGCGAGGTGCCGTCCCACATCCGCCCGGCCCGCACCACCACGCGCCCGCGGCTGCGGGCGTTGGTCCAGGTCAGGTTCGTGGGGACCGTGCTCGGCTTCCCGCCCGAAGCCGCGACCAGCCGCAGCCGGCCGTTGTTGAGGTACAGCAGCGTGCGCGAGTCGCCGCTCCAGCTCGGCGCGTCGGTGACCTCGTCGGTGATCTGCCGCGGTTTCCCGGCGAAGGTGCCGTCCGCGTGCACGTCCACCACCCACAGCACGCTGGCCACCACGAACGCCATCCGCCGCCCGTCCGGCGACCACACCGGCCCGTCGTCGCCGCGGGTCTGCAGCGATCGCTCCGGCATCGGGTCGACGTAACGGCCCTGGCCCGTCGCGACGTCCACCAGCAGGATCTTGCTGAGCCCCTCGCGGTAGCGCGCGGAGAACGGCTTCACCGCGGCCAGCGCGATCACCTTGCCGTCGGCCGACCACGTCGGGCGCCCGGGCTCGAACGTCGCGGTGAAGATCTGCCGCACCGCCCCCGTCGCGACGTCGACGGTGTGCAGCGCGCCGGTCTGGTCGAGGAACGCGATCTTCGTGCCGTCGGCCGACCAGGTGCCCGACACCGCGGCGAGGCCGGGCAGGTTCGTCAGCTGCCGGTCCTGCCCGGTTTTCAGGTCGCGGATCCAGAGGTCGAGCGTGCCGCCGCGATCGGTGGAGTACGCCAACCGAGTGCCGTCCGGTGACCACGCGGGGTCGCTCTTCCACCAGCCGTCGCCGGTCAACGCACGCGGCGGACGGCCGAGCTCCATCACCTGGATGTCGTTGAGCGCCCGGAAAGCCACGCTCCGGCCGTCGGGCGAGAGCACGGGGCTGCCGATGCCGAGCACCGGATTCGGCTTGGTGGAAGTGAAGTCACGCGGTCTGGCGTGTACCGGGCCCTTTGCGACCGTGACGGGAGCGGTGAACGGCACGTCCGTCGCAGCACCGCCGCTGAGTTTGCGGCGCCGCAGCGCACCGTCTGCGGTGTAGAGGTACTCGTCCGCGTTGAGCCACGAGACGCGGAACGGGAAGACGTCTTCGCCGGTGAACAGCGGTTTCCCGCCGCGCACCAGCTCCGCGGCGCCCACCGCGATCGGTGGCACCCCACCGGAGTACCGCGCGTAGACGAGGTCGCCGCCGTCTGGCGTCCACATCGGACTGTGCAGCACTGTGCCAGGTTCGGTGGCGAACGTGCTGCGGGCGCCGCCGGCGACCGGGACGACGTCGATCCTCGTCCCGGCCGCCACGAAGGCGAGCTTGCTGCCGTCCGGCGACCACGCCGGTTCGTACTCCTCGTCGGCGGTGTCCGTGACGAGCGTGGCCTGGCCCGACGCGACGTCCAGCACGTGGATGCCGTAGCTGCCCGGCGCGTCGGACGAGTAGGCGATTTTCTTGCCGTCCGGCGAAAAAACGGGCTCCCGGTGGTCGAACGGCCCGCTCGTGAGACGGCGCAGGCCGGTGCCGTCGGCCCGGATCGTCCACAGGTCGAAGCTGCCTTCGCGGTAGGACTGGAACACCAGCGCGGAGCTGTCCGGCGACCACGTCGGCATCGCGATGTCGAACAGGTCGCCGGTGAGGCGCTTGGCCTGCCCGCCCCGCGCCGGCACGAGCCACAGGACGCCGAGCAGGTCGAGGGCGACTTGGCGGCCGTCCGGGGAGACCTGCGCCGCGACGTTCGTGCCCTGGCGCACCGCGAGCGGCTGACCCGCGCGGGGCTCGGCCACCGCGAGCCCGACGCCGGCCGGGCCGAGGCCCACGGCCCCGACCGCACCCGCCACGCCCGTCAGGAATCCCCGCCTGTTGACCGTCACCGAGCCCCACCTCCACCTCGACGCAAGATCGAACCGGACCCTAGTCCCGAAGTTGCGCCGTGAGTGAACACTCGACCACGGAACGACACGAACAGAGCAGTCGTCTTGCCCGGACGTCCCCGGTCACCGGGGCGTCGGGGGCATCCGGGCGACGCCGAAAGACCCGGTGATCAGATCCCGGCCGCGCCGAACGCCGCGTGGAACTCGGCGAGCAGGTCGCTGTACTCCTCGATGTCGCGTGAGATGTTCGGCAGCGTCAGCACCGACTCCTCCACTCCCGCGCCACCCAGTTCGGCGAGGTCGCCGAGGATCTGCTCGATGCTGCCCTGGTACGGCGGGCGATCTGCTGTGTCCACACGCACGAACTCGCCGCCCAGCGCGATGATCGCGATGCAGCGGATCGCCTGCGGGTCCCGGCCGTGCTCCTCGGCCTGCTTGCGCAGGTCGGTCAGCGTCGAGGCGACCTGGGCGGGCGGCACCATGACCGGAAGCCAGCCGTCGGCGCGGCGGGCGATGCGCTCGAGCGGCTTGCCCGACCAGCCGCCGAGGAACACAGGGATCCGCTCGGCGGGTTTGGGGCCGGTTTCGGCCGGCCACAACGTGTAGCGCTCGTTCTCGAACGACGCCGGGTCCGGGCCCCAGACCGCGTCGGCCACGTCGAGGAACTCCTCCAGGGCGGCGCCGCGCTCTTTCATGGGCCGGGGTGCGGTGGCGGCGAACTCGTCCACGGACCAGCCGGTGCCGAGGCCCGCGATCACCCGGCCGCCGCTGATCGCGCCGATCGCGGCCAGCGAGTTCGCCAGCCGGTAGGGCATGTGCAGCGGCGGCAGGAGCACCGAGGCGCCGATCCGGACCCGCGAGGTGACGGTCGCGGCCATCGTCATCGCCACCAGCGGGTCGAGCACCTTGCGGTAGACGTCGGGCCAGGCGCCGTCGCCGTACTCGGTGAGCCGGTGGATCCCCGTCTGGTCCTGCGGGTAGAGCACCCGTTCGGCCACCCACACGCTGTCGTAGCCGATCTCCTCGGCCTCGCGGGCGCCGCGGACCAGGTCGGTGCGGGGGTCGAACTTCCAGTTCTGGGGCAGCGTTACGCCGAGCTTCATCCAGGTCTCCTAGCTGAACGTCAATCATTGACTGTTAATCAATGGTCAGCGTACGCCGAAACTGGTTGAGCGCGAAACCATGTGCGGGCTACAGGTGGGCGAGTGCCTTAGTCACGTCGAGGGCGGGATCCAGCTCGTGCGCGCCGCGCAGGGCGCCGGCGAGCAGCGCGCAGAACGCCTCCACCAGTGCGTCGAGCCCGAACGGCCGGTCGGCACGCAGCCAGTCGGCCGTCAGCCGTTCGGCGCCGTCGGCGAACGAACGCAGCGCCGCGGCCACGGCGGGGCGGTCCGGGTCGAGGCCGAGCAGTCCGGCGAGCACCCGCAGGTTCCGGTCGCGGAGGCCGGCGAACGCCGGGTCCCGGCCGGCGGCGAGGACCAGGTTCAACGCCATGTCGGGGTGCGCGGCGAGGAAGGTGACGAACCCGCGGAAGCGTGCCCGGATCCGATCGGGCACCGTCGTCGGTTGCTCGGCTTCCTCCGCTTCGCGCAGCTGCTCGTAGACCCCAGCCACGGCGGCGACGTACGCGCCTTGCTTGCCCTGGAAGTGGTGCGACACCAGCCCGTGCGCCACGCCGGCGGCGCGCGCGATGTCGCCCACGGTCACCTCGGCGTAGGGCCGCCTCGAGAACTCGGCCAACGCGGCTTCGAGCAGCTTCTGCCGGGTCTGCTCGGCGGCGGCCTGGCGCGCGGTCGGCGGCTTCTCGGGGGTCACGGACCGTCACGGTACTGCAGGTCGCGGCCCGCGTCGTTCGTGGTCACCGTGAGCGCGGTGGAAACGCGATTCTTCTTCGCAGAAAGAATCGCGAAGAATGGGTCAGGATTCTGCGACGTGGAAACCGCTCACGCACATGCCCGCGGTGGCGAGTCCGCTCACGACTTGACCGAGAATCCTGCGAAGGCGAAACATTGTCATTTCCTCCCTGTCGATTCCGGTGGGCTCTCAGGAATCGAAGGTAACAGGAAAAGGGGGAGCCGCCAGGCTGAAAACGATCTTGCATGCTTTCGTGCCCGCGGTGCCGGTTCCGCTCACGCTCCGTCGTGGGCAAGGGCTTTCCCGGGCGCAGTGCGCCGGACCCGGCCCCACGGCCTGAACACCGTCAGCAGATAGGCGAACAGGAGCAGGCTCGGCGCCACGACCATCGGGGGCAGCAGATCGACCGGCTGTGCGGGGCCGCCGGCCATCAGCGCGCGGGCGTAGTCGGCGGCCGCGTCGATCCCCGGCCGCAGCGAGAACAGGATGAGCACCGCCATCAGCAGGTTCACCGCCAGTTTCGCGGCAACCCACCAGTACCGCACCAGGCCGTACCTCGAGCCCAGTCCGAGCACGGCGCCGGTGCCGAACGTGAGCACGCTGGCCGTGAACATCGGCCACACCGCGAAGAACCGCAGCGCACCCAACGAGGTCGCTTTCACGGTGAGGTCGTCGGTCAGCAGGGCCGTGCCCGCGAGGAAGTCCAGCGCGAGATCGAGGCCGAACCACGCCGCCGCGGCCACGATGTGCCCGACGAGGAACGCCCTTCGCGCGCGGGCACTCAGCCGCCACTCCTGTCCGGTCCCCATGCCGTCTCCCCCTTCGATGGCCCTCTGTGTCCATCGTCGGGGGAAGGTGGGTGCGCGTCGTCCGTCGAGCTGCGGTACTTCGGCGTACTACTGCGCGCGTACGCGGGTGGTGGTCACGCGGCCGGCGCCTCGATGTCGTCGTACACGCGGACCGCGCTCAGCAGCCCGTCGGGGCCTCGGTCGAAGACGCACACCCCGGCCTGCGGTGGCACGTCGTGCAGGCCCCAGGCGACGCAGTTGTACTCGAGGACGCAGCGCACGCCGTCATCGGTGACCACGCACGGTTCCAGGTGGACACCGCCGGCGGCGAACGTCTTCGTGAAGAACTCGCGCAGCTCGCCGGGGCCGGTGTGCTGCGTGTGCGTGCCGATGGGCTCGCGCAGGTAGCCGATGGGGGCGAAGGTGCCGACGATCGCGTCGGCGTCGCCGGCCGCCAGCGCCGCGAGGTAGTGCCCGACGACATCGCCGAGCGGGGTGTCGGCGGACGCGAGGATCGGCGGCCGCAGGTGCCGGCGCCCGTCGACCGGCCACTGGCTGCAGTAGGTGCGGAAGACCACGGACCGTTCGGTCGCCGACTCGGCGACCACCGCCACCGGCCAGGCCACCTCCTGCCCGTCGCCGCCGAGCCACGCCAGCAGCTCGACCACAGCCCGCCCGCCGACGCGCGTGGTCGCGATCGTCTCCGCGCGGGCGTGCTGCTCGCCCAGCCAGACCTGGTTCACGTGGACGAAGTGCCTCAGCTCCTTGCGGCTGCGGATCTCCCCGGCCCGGGGGTCGAACACCGCGACCTCGCCGGGCCAGACCGTCTCGAGCGTGCGCGCGTCGCCGTCGTTCAGCGCCGCGAAGAACTGCCCGACGGGATCCGCGTGCCCCTCGACGCGAGTCTGCTTGCGCGCCAGCTCGGCCGCATTGACGAAGTCCGGGAACCACGGCATCTCGACCCACGCTCCTTCTCCCGAGCGGACACCCGGACCCCACCCTGCCGTGTCGGGCGCCGCGGCGACAGTCCCGACGGGCTGACTTCACCCGGTGTATAACGCCCTACACGGCACGGCGAGGGCTCTCGTCCGGGTCAGAGGCCGGTCAACCGCGTCAGACCGGCGAACCCATCTTCGGTGCCGGGCCAGTGGGCCCGGACGGCGTCGATCCCGGCGTGGCGCACGACGCTGCGCAGAACGAGGGTGACGACGATAGCGTCGTCCGCGTAGCCGAGCACCGGGATGAAGTCCGGGATCAGGTCGATCGGCAGCGCCAGGTAGACCAGCAGCAGACCGAGTCGCACCCGCACGCCGCGGGGGAGCTCCCGGTCGGCGGCCAGGCGGCGGATCAGCCGCAGGACGTCGGGAAGCAGGCGCAGCGCCTCGCGCAACAGGTCGCCGCGCGGGCGGGCCACGACGAGCACGGCCACGAGGGCGAGCCACAGCAGCAGCAGCCCGGCGGCGACCCCGAGCACCAGGTCCCACCAGAACGAGCCGGTCACCGGTTCGGGCCGGGGTCTTCGGAGCCGAGGTCAATCGTCACGGCCTGATGCTACGGAAGCCCTTCAGGACCGCAGTTGCCGGTTCTTGATCCCGTACTGCGCCATCTTCCGGTAGATCGTCGCGCGGCCCATGCCGAGCTCGGCCGCCGCGCGGACGACGGTGGCCCCGGGCTGGGCGAGACAGCGGACGATCTCGTCGCGTTCCATCGCCTGCAGGCGGCTGAGCCGGTGGCCCGTGGTGGTGAACACCTCCGGCGGCAGGTGGTGCGTGTCGACGGTGTCCGCGCGTGCGGCGGCCTCGGCGACGACGCGCCGGAGCTGCTTGGCGTTCTCGGGCCAGTCGTGGGTCGCCAGGGCGCGGGCGGCGGCGGGGGTGAAGGAGACGGCGCGGCCGCGGGCGCGGTGGGCGAAGTGGTGGGCCAGGGGGAGGATGTCGTCGGGCCGCAGCCGCAGGGGCGGGAGCTCGACGACGGTGTCCACGAAGGACAGCAGCGGCTGCGGGATGGCGGCGGAATCCGTTGCGGTCAGGACGAAACCGGTCGGGTGGCCGGTGAAGCGAGCGGCCAGCTCGCCGGCGGCCCAGGCGGGCAGGGCGTCGACGCCGGAGACGATCACGCACGTGTCGGCCTTTCCGACCTCCGGGGCCCACATCGCGAGCCACGCGTCCACGTCGTCGGGCGCGGGCGGTCGTGCGTTGAGCACGCGCTCGCGCGGGTGCAGCTCACGACGGGCCAGTGCGGCCAGCGCCGTCTTGCCGACGCCCGGCTCACCGACCACCGCGACGGTGCGGCCGCGGCCCATCGTGTCCATCGCCTCCAGCAGCGCGTGCTGCCACGCGGCCGAGAGCTCGGGCGGGTCGATGCGGTCGGCGTACACGCGGAAGACTTCGCCGCGCGGGGCGGGGCGCGGGCGGCGGCCCGAGGCACGCGCGAGCATCAGCGAGGAGGTGTGCCCGGCGGCCGTCTGGGCGAGAGCGAGCAGCAGGCCCGACGACTGCTCGGACCACGTCGTGAGGTTCACGCTGCCCGCGAGCGCCCCCGTGATCGGGTCGAGTACCGGCACGGCGGCGCACGTGTAGCCGCGCAGGCTCGTGCAGTAGTGCTCACCCGCGCGGACCAGCGACGGCGTGCGGTCGGCGAGCGCCAGGGCGAGGCCGTTGGTCCCGGCGTTGCTCTCCGCGTAGGAGAACCCGGGCGCGAGGTGCACCCGATCCAGCGACCGGGTCATCCCCGGGTCGCCGCACAGCCGGCTGAGCACCAGGCCTTCGCTGTCGGTGAGCATCAGGCTGATGGGTTCGTCGGCCAGCGTCGCGTGCAAGCCGCGCAGCACCTCGTTGCCGCATTCGAACAGCAGCGAGCCCGTGTCGACCGTGGCCGTGAACACGGGTTTCACCTCGTCGTCGGGCACCCCGTAGCGCGCGCTGCGCCGCCAGGACGCCCGCAGCCTCGGCGTGGTGTCGCCGCGGGCCTCGAGCCCCTCACCGCGTGTCATGCCACCTCCCGGAAGACGCCACACTGCGTCTAGGCCGATCGTGCGTCCGGCTTGGGCAAGGCTAGAAGACCCAGGGTAGCCGCCGCCGCAGTCTCGTGTCTCAAATCGAGACAGCAAGGGCCACCTCCACCGGCAATGATCGCCCTAAGTTCCGGTCTTGACGTGCCGATGTGGTCACGAATGCGGAGGAAAGCCCATGTACAGCAAGGACGGCGAGAAGTACTTCATCCTCGACGCGCACGTCGCGCTCTGGGACGCGCGGCCGGAGAACCAGCGCAACATCCACGGCAAACAGTTTATCGACTGCTTCTACGACTACCACCGCAACCTCAGCCCCGAGTCCGAGGTGTGGTCGTACGAGGACTACCTCTACTACGGTGGCGAGCGGCTGATGAAGGACCTGTTCACCGACGGGTACGTGGACCACGCCATTTTCCAGCCCGCGGCGCTGCCCGCCTTCTACAACAACAACTTCGGGCAGACCGACGAGGCGTTCGCGCTGGCGCAGAAGCACCCCGACAAGCTCACCTACAACCACTGCTGGGACCCGCGCTACGGCGAGGACGGCCTCAAGCAGCTGCGTGAGGACGCCAAGCGCTTCAACCTCAAGGGCGCGAAGCTCTACACGGCCGAGTGGTTCGGTGACTCGCGCGGCTGGAAGCTCGACGATAAGTGGAGCTACAAGTACCTGGAGGCCGCGCAGGAGCTGGGGATCAAGAACATCCACATCCACAAGGGCCCGACCATCCGGCCCCTGGACCGCGACGCGTTCGACGTCGCCGACGTGGACAAGGTCGCCACCGACTTCACCGAGCTCAACTTCGTGATCGAGCACTGCGGCCTGCCGCGGCTCGAGGACTTCTGCTGGATCGCGACGCAGGAGCCGAACGTGCACGCCGGCCTCGCCGTCGCGATGCCGTTCATCCACACGCGACCGCGTTACTTCGCGCAGATCGTCGGCGAGCTGCTCTACTGGCTCGACGAGAATCGCATCCAGTTCTCCAGCGACTACGCGATCTGGACGCCGAAGTGGCTCGTCGAGAAGTTCGTGGACTTCCAGATCCCCGAGGACATGACGGAGTACGCGCCGCTCACCACGGAGATCAAGAAGAAGATCCTGGGCCTCAACGCCGCGGCCATGTACGACATCCCGGTGCCCGAGGAGCTGCAGGTGAAGAACCCGCCCGCGGACGCGAGGGCCGAAGCGGCGGCGGTTGCCTGATGCCCGATCTCGAACAGCTGGCGCGCAGTGCGCTCGACTCGGTGTACGACCCTGAGCTCGACGAACCCATCACCGATCTGGGGTTCGTGCGTTCCGTGGCCGCGACCGAGGACGAGCTCACCGTGCACTTGCGGCTGCCGACCTCGTTCTGCTCGCCCAACTTCGCGTACCTCATGGCTTCGGACGCGAAGGACGTGCTCACCGCCGTCGGGGGCGAGCGGCGCGTGGTCGTGCAGCTCGACGACCACCACGACTCCGACCTGATCAACCGCGGACTCGCCGCCGACGCCGGGTACCTCGGCACGTTCGGCTCCGAGGCCGAGAAGGACCTCGACGAGCTGCGGCTCACCTTCCGCCGCAAGGCCCACACCGCCGCCATGGAGCGAGCGCTGACGGGCCTGCTGCGCGCGGACAAGGAGTTGAAGGAAGAGGACCTGCACGACGTGAAGCTCGGCGACCTGCCGGCGGGCCGCACCACCGCTGCCCTGGTGCGGCGGCGGACGGCGCTCGGCCTGAGCGTCGAACCGGGTGAACCGGTGCTCGTCGACGAGCACGGCGAGCCTTACCCGCGCGAGGAAGTGCCGCTGCGGCTGCGGTTCGCCCGGTCGATCCGGATCTCGATCGACGGCAACGCGCATTTCTGCCGCGGTCTGCTTCGCACGCGTTACCCCGGGTCGGAGATCGACCAGACGACCCGGCCGCACGACCCGTCCGTTTCGGCTGTCGCCGGTGAGGAGGCACGAGCTTCGTGAAGGCTGTCCAGGTCGTCGGGTACGACGAGAAGCTGCGTATGACCGACGTTCCCGAACCCGAGGTGACCGGGCCGCACGATGTGCTCGTGCGCATCGGCGGGGCGGGTGTGTGCCGCACCGACCTCCACATCCTCGAGGGGCAGTGGGCGGAGAAGTCCGGCGTCACGCTGCCTTACACGATCGGGCACGAGAACGCGGGCTGGGTGCAGGCCGTGGGCTCCGCGGTCTCGAACGTGGCCGAGGGCGACAAGGTGATCGTGCACCCGCTGATCACGTGCGGGCTGTGCCCGGCGTGCCGGCGCGGCGACGACGTGCACTGCGAGAACAGCCAGTTCCCCGGCATCGACACCGCCGGCGGCTACGCGCAGGTGCTCAAGACGTCGGCTCGCAGCGTGGTCAAGCTCGACGACTCGCTGGAGCCCTCGGACGTCGCGGCGTTGGCCGACGCCGGCCTGACCGCGTACCACGCGGCGGCCAAGGCGTCGCGTCGCCTTCACCCGGGCGACAAGTGCGTGGTGATCGGCGCGGGCGGACTCGGGCACATCGGCATCCAGGTGCTCAAGGCGATGACCGCGGCCGAGCTGATCGTCGTCGACCGCAACGCCGACGCGGTGAAGCTGGCCGAGTCGATCGGCGCGGACCACGGCGTGGTCGCCGACGGCGGCCACGTGGCGGCCGTGCAGGACCTGACGGGCGGCCACGGCGCGGAGGTCGTGGTCGACTTCGTCGGCGAGGGCGGCGCGACGCGCGACGGCGTGGCGATGCTGCGCCGCGCGGGTGACTACCACGTGGTGGGCTACGGCGAGAACATCAACATCCCGACGATCGACGTGATCTCCACCGAGATCAACTTCATCGGGAACCTCGTCGGCTCCTACACCGACCTGTGCGAGCTGATGGTGCTGGCCGCGCAGGACAAGGTGAAGCTGCACACCACGAAGTACTCGCTCGACAACTTCCAGCAGGCCCTCGACGATCTCGACGGCGGCCGCATCCGCGGGCGGGCGATCCTGGTCCCGTGAGCGCGGCCGTCCACAGCGGACGCGCCCGCGTCGGCGCTACGCTGCTGAGGGCACGAAGGAGGAACAGATGATCTTCATCACCGTGAAGTGGCAGATCAAGCCGGAGTACGCGGACCGGTGGCCGGAGCTCTCGCGGGAGTTCACCGAGGCCACGCGAGCCGAACCGGGCAACAAGTGGTTCGACTGGTCCCGCAGCCTCGACAACCCGAACGAGTACGTCCTCGTGGAGGCCTTCGCCGACGACGCGGCCGCGGCGCACGTCAACGCGGACCATTTCAAGAAGGCGCAGGCCGACTTCCCGCAGTACCTGCAGAAGACCCCGGACATCATCAACACCACGCTCGACCAGGACACCTGGTCGGAGCTGGGCGAGATGAAGGTCGGCTGAGGCACCCCGGACACGACGGCGGCGGCGCACCCCTGAGTGGGTGCTCCGCCGTTTTCGTCTGCCGTACCCCCTCGATCGGCGGTGGCGTGTCTGTGGCGATCGAAACGGAAGCGGCATGGTCCCGTGGTCGGGACCAGTCGGCGGCGCGAGGGAATCGACGGGTTGATCGGCGCCGGCACGACGGCGCTCGACGTGCCGGACGGCACGGTCCTGCCGGCCTTGACGTCCTGAACTCCTTCGCCCTCAAGCTCGCCGGCATCACCGAGGACACGCCCGAGCCGCCCGGCGGCATCATCGAACGGGACGCGTCCGGCCGCCTGGCCGAACGGCTCGTGGACAACGCGCTGCACCTCGCCGAGCACCTGCTGTCCCCGGCCGACTTGGCCAAGCGGGTCGAAGGGTTTCGCCGCGCGTCGGGCGACTGACGGCCGGATCGCGCACCGACCGGCGGCGAGTCCACAAAGGATCAAGTGGCGTACGCGGCCATGAACAGGTCGATCAGGCCGTCGACCGCGGCTTCGTCGACCGGGCGGGTCGAGAGCAGGGCGCGGTAGTAGAGCGTGCCGCACAGGACCTCGGCGGCGAACCCGAGCTCGGCGTCCGCCTTGAGCTCGCCGGTGCGCTGGGCGAGGGTGATGCGCTCGAGTGTGCTCTTCTCCACGGTCACCAGGAACCGCTCGTGCAGCGTTGCGCGCAGCGCATCGTCGGACTGCGCTTCGGCGATCACCGCGCGGTACACGGGCCCGATCGGGGGCGTGGAGAGGGCGGGTGCCGAGCGGAGGAACTGCTCGCGCAGGTCGGCGCGGACGTCACCGGTGTCGTGGTAGTCCAGGTCGGTCGTCCAGACGCGGGCGAGCGCGTCGAGCAGCAGCGCGGACTTCGACGGCCAGCGGCGGTAGATCGTGTGCTTCCCGACCCCGGCCCGGCGCGCGACCGCCTCCATGCTCAGCCCGGCGTAGCCCACCTCCGTCGCGAGGTCGAGCGTGACCCGCAGGAGCTCGTCGGTACGCGCGGCGCCTCGGCGCCGGGGTTCCTCGGCCATGGCTGGGGAGTCTAACGGCACGGACCGTGCCATTGACAGGTGTCGACGGGGAAGCAATGCTGAGCCCGGATCGGCACGGTCCGTGCCGATCTGGACGGAAGGGGAATCTGATGGCCACCAGACAGGCGGCTCGGCGCGAGGGCTTCAGCGCCGAAGAGCGCGCGGCGATGAAGGACCACGCGAAGGACCTCAAGGCGGCCGCGCGTGGCGGCTCGAAAGCCGAGAAGGCGGCGCAGGCGCGCCAGGACGTGCTCGACAAGATCGCGGAGCTGGACCCGGCGGACCGGGAGCGGGCCGAGCGCGTGCACGCCGTCGTCCTGGCCGCGGCGCCGCAGCTGGAGCCGAAACTCTGGTACGGCATGCCGGCCTACGCCCTCGACGGCAAGCTCCTGTGTCACTTCCAGCCGTCGGCGAAGTTCAAGACGCGCTACCCGACGCTCGGTTTCAGTGACTTGGCGAAGCTCGACGACGGTGCGCTGTGGCCGGTCGCGTATGCCGTGACCGAGGTGACCGCCGAGGTGGAGAAGCAGATCACCGCGCTGGTGCGGCGGGCGATCGGCTGATCTCGCGCCGTCCACCGGGGAGGCTGCACGGTTGACATCGCGTACTTGTGACGGTCGGCACGGGTGCTATACGCTCGCGGGCGGTCACCGTGGACCCGTTCGCAGGAGGTTCGAGATGTTCGTCGCGCTTTTCTGGGGCAAGGTCAAGCCGGAGTGGCAGAACGACGAGTACGCCGCGATCGGGGCGCGCATGTTCGAGCGGGCCTGCGCGATGCCGGGGTTCGTCGCGCTGCACAAGCTCGACGTGCCGGACGGGCGTGAGCTGGCCATCGCGTACTTCGAGACCGAAGAGCACATGCGCGCTTGGTACGACGATCCCGAGCACCGCGCCGTGCAAGCGTTGGGCCACCGGGAAATCCTCGACGACTACACGATCGAGATCCTCGAGCTGACGCGCTCCTACACCAAGGCGACCTCGACTTTCGAGGCCACCGAGGAAGATTGCTGCGCCGCGGACGAGCTCGTGGCCGGGCTGCGCGCGAAGGCCTGATCCCGCCCGGAAAGGGCCCGGCCGGGTGAGGTGCCGTAGAGCTCACAGTGGAGCGCGGCGAAGCGGTGGGCGTTGCTGAACCCCCACCGCAGCGCCACCGCCGTCACGGTGGTTTCTTCCGCGCTCTTGGCCACGAGCTCCTCGTGGGCGCGCCGCACCCGGAGCTCGCGCAGGTACTTCATCGGCGAGGGCAGGTCGGCGCGGTGGAACGCCGCGCGCAGGCCGCGCACGCTCAACCCCGCCGCGGACCAGACCGGGGAGATCGTGGTGGTCAGCCGGCTGCTCGGCGGTGAGCAGGTGCCGCTGCTGTGGCACCTGCCGCGCCGGCGCACCGCCGTTCGCGCCGACGTGCTCGGCGTGGTGGTCCGCCCGCACCCGCTGTGGGCGACCGCGAGCGGCCGCCGGCGCAACGCGGCCCGTTGCTGCCGGAGGAACCGGTGCCCCGGCTCACGGGGCAGACGCCGGTGGACTCGGCCGGGCTCAAGAGCGTGATCAAGACCGGGGTGAAGGACGGCCTGCATTTCGAGCAGGGCGAGGTCCACAACGGACTGTGGTGCTGCTCGGTGCGCTCGAACCCACCCAGGCCGACGAACGGCTCGCCCTCGCGGCGATCTGCCTGACCGCGCCGGACGTCGTGCAGGAAAGACGAATCCATCGCGTGCTTCGGCAAGAGGCGTTCAACACGATCGTCGGGCTCACCGCGGGCGGGTGAGGCAGACTCGGGACGCCGCTCGGAGAGGAGTGTCATGAGCGTGACCACGGGAACCGCCGGCGTCGACGGCGGTCTGTTCCGCGAGGCCATGGCGGGGGTGTGCGCGCCGGTGTCCATCGTGACGACGCTGCACGACGGGGTTCCCCACGAAACCATGGTCAGCGCCTTCGCGGCGCTCTCGGCCGATCCGCCGCTGGTCAGCGTCGCACTGGACACCGGTTCGAGGGTGCTGGCCCGCGTGCGGCTTTCGGCGGTGCCGCGGCTGGACGAGCCGCTGACCTACCACAACCGGGCATTCGGAACCCACCTGCCGCAGCAGGTCGAACGGGAGGAGAAGGCGTGAAGGTCGTCATCGGTGCGGAGCTTCGGCCGACGGTGGTCGAAGCCGAGGAGCTGAGGTCGCTGTCGGTCGAACGAGCCGAGGGAGTCACCGAAGCCGACGTCGACGCGGCGTTGCGCGGCGCCGGAGCCGGCACCGCGGCCGGCGGGCACGCGTGGCTGTCGGTGGCGTGGCTGCGGGGCGAAGGACCAGGTGACGATCCACAGTGGACTGAAGCGTTCGGGAAGATGATCGTTTACGCTGAGAGCAAGGGCTGGACCGATCCGCGACGGGACGCGGTGCGGGCCCACCTGTCGTGACGAGGACGGCGTGAAGGGGAAGTAGATGCCGGACGCGATCGTGATCGGCAGTGGCGTCAACGGGCTGGTGGCGGCGGCGGAACTGGCCGGTGCGGGTTGGTCGGTGACGCTCGTGGAGCGCAACGACCGGCTCGGCGGGTTCATCGCGAGCGAGGAACGCACGCTCCCGGGCTACGTGCACGACACGTTCTCCTCCTGGCACCCGCTGTTCGTCTCGGGCGGCGCGTACGCGGCGCTGGGGGAGGAGCTGCACCGGCACGGGCTCGTCTACCGCAACGCCGACGGGCCGCTCGTCGCGAGCATCGCCGACGACGGGCACGCCGTGGTCGCGCACCGCGACCCGGAGCAGACCGCGGCGGAGTTCGCGCACGCCGAGGACCGCACCCGGTACCTGAAGGCGTTGCAGGACTTCCTGGACCACGCCGGCCCCGTCGGCGGGCTGATGGGTTCGGAGCTGCGCTCGCCTCTGTTGTTGAAGCACGCCGGCGGGCTCGCGCGAGGCCTCGGCCGCACGGGGACCGAACGCTGGCTGCGTGACTTCGTGAGCAGCGGCCGTTCGTGGTGCGCGCGGGAGTTCACCGGCTCCGAGGTCGACCACCTGTGGATCCCGTGGCTGCTGCACGCCGGCCTGGCCCCCGACCAGGCCTCGGGCGGGTTCCTCGTGCCGGTGCTGGCGGCGACCATGCACGGGTTCGGCCTGCCCGTGGTCGAGGGTGGGGCCGGACGGTTCGTCGAGGCGTTCCGATCGCTGCTCGAAGCTCGGGGTGTGGAGATCCGCACGGGCGCGCCGGTCGAACGCATCCTCGTCGAAGGCGGCCGCGCGGTCGGTGTCGTGGCCGGCGGTGAGACCCTGCGGGCCACGCGGGCCGTGGTCGCGTCGGTGACTCCGACGGCGCTGTACGGCGAGCTGCTGCCGGCCGGGTCCGTGCCCGAGCGGGTCACCGACGAGGCCCGCCGCTTCCGCTACGGCCGTGCGGAGCTGCAGATCCACGTCGCCTTGTCCGCGCCACTGGACTGGCGCGACGAGCGGCTGCGCGAGATCCCGCTCGTCCACGTCTCCGACGGTTCGGCGAGCACCGGCATCGCCTGCGCCCAAGCGGAAGCCGGCCTGCTGCCGGACCGCCCGACGATCGTGGTCGGCCAGCAGTACCTGCTCGACCCCTCACGCGTGCCCGAGGGCGCGGCCGCGTTGTGGTTGCAGCTGCAGGAAACGCCGTTCGCCCCGGTCGGTGACGCGGCGGGGGAGCTCGACGTCACGGACGGCTGGACGTCGCGGCTCGCCTCCGCCTACGCCGACCGCGTGCTGGACCGGATCGCGCGGCACGCGCCCGGGCTGCGGGACAAGGTGCTGGCCGTCGACGTGATCACCCCGCCCGACCTCGAAGCCGCGAACGTCAACGCCGTCGCCGGCGACCCGTACGGCGGCGCCGCCGAAGTCGACCAGAGCTTCCTGTGGCGCCCGTTGCCCAGCGCGGCCCACCACCGTACGCCGGTGCCGGGGCTGTGGCACATCGGCGCGTCGACTCACCCGGGCGCCGGGCTCGGCGGCGGCTCGGGCCACCTCGTCGCCCAGAGCCTCACCACGCCGTCGCGCGTGGAGACGGCGAAGTCCACGCTGACGTCTTGGTTGAGGGGCTCGCGCCCCTGAGCGCGGGCCCGTGACGACGGGTGCGGCGGCCGGGAAACCACCTCGCATCAGCGGTCGCGGCGGCAGGCGGGATGGCGGCCGGCAGCGAACCCCTCGGCACCCCGCCCGCGAAGGCGGTGCTGCGCCGCGCGCGGGCGATCCTGCGGTCGTTGGACGCGAGCTCGTCCGTGCTCGGGATCAGCGGGCTGGCCCGCCGCAGCGGCCTGCCGAAGGCGACGGTCCACCGGCTCGTGCAGGAGCTCGTCGAATGCGAGCTGCCGGAGCGCGACGGACACCGCTACCGCCTCGGCACGTGGCTCTACGAGCTGGGCCAGCGCGCGCCTGCCCACCGGTCGCTGCGCGTGGTCGCGAGCGAGGCGGGCTTCGGCGAGCGGGACCTCGTGGAGGTGCTGCGCGCGTCTCGTCCGGAGGTATGAGACGGCGGCCGAGGTTCGTTCGCGCGGTCGATCTTCGCCGTCGCCGGTTGCGGGAGTCTCGACGCATCGGCACACGAAGGAGACCCCGATGCTGAAGACGGACTTCATCCCCGGGCCGCAGTGGCTTCCGCAGGGCAGGATCACCGGGCTGCCCGCGTGGTACTTCGTGCTCGTGGGGCTGCTCGCGGCGAGCGGGGACCTCACCGTGCAGTTCCAGGACCGGTACCCGTGGGTGGCGCTGCTGCCGCTCGTCGTGCTCGCGGTCCACCTGGTGTTGTGGTCCACGATGCTCGCGCGGCGACGCCGGCTGCTGCGCGCGGTGTGGCGCCGCAAGCAGGCGCTGGGCCTGGTGGCGACGCTGTTCGTGGCGCGGCTGCTCGTGCAGCTCGGCCTCACGCGGCTGACCGACAGCGTCGCGCCGCTGCACAGCTACACCCACCTGATCCTCGGCCTGATGATGCTCGTGGTGACGACCGTGGGTGCGTGGTTCGACCAGTGGCTGGTGCTGCGCGTGGTGAACAAGGACCGCGCGTGAGCCGTCAGCGGCGGCGCTTCGCGTCCCGGAGCACGCGCTGGGCCGCGAGCCGGCCGGACGTCGCGTTGGTGCCGGCGCCCGGCCAGGTCGCCGCGCCTGTGAGGTAGAGCCCGTCGACCGCCGTGCGGTAGCTGTGGTGGCCCCAGCCGAGCGGGCGGAAGACGAAGTTCTGCGGCAGGTGGTGGCTGCCGCCGACGCTGTCGCCGCCGACCAGGTTCGGGTTTGCGGATTCGAGGTCCTGGGGTGTGTGCACCGCGTACTTCGCGATCCGGGCCGACGCGCCGGGTGCGTAGCGCTCGAGCTTCGCGAGTACGCGTTCGGCCATCGGCTCGGCCGCTTCGGGCCAGGTCGTCGCGCGGATCGTGCCGGCCGCGTCGCCGCGGATCACCGAGGGCACGGTGCGGACCTGCAGCCACGCGACGTGCTTGCCGGCGGGGGCGCGTGTCGGGTCGACGGCCGTGGTCTGGCCGACGACCAGCAACGGGTCGGCGGGCAGGAGGCCGGCCTGGGCTTCGGTGTAGGTCTTGGCGAGGTCGTCGACGTAGGGCGCGGCGTGGACGTCACCGAACTCGGCGAGGTCTTCGCCGGCGGCCCAGGGGAGCGGGCCGTCGAGTGCGAGGTGGAGCATGAGCGTGGCGGGGCCGTAGCGGAAGTTCTTCGCCTTGCGCCGCAGGTCTTCGGGGACGTCGAGCAGCTTTCCGTACAGCGCTCGGGGTCCCACGTTGGCCACGACCGCGCCCCGCGCCCGCAGGCGGGTGCCGTCCGCCGTCCGCACCCGACGGCACGGTCGTCCTCGCGCAGCACCCCGTCGACCTCGAGTCCTGTGTGGACTTCGCCGCCGTGCTCGGCCAGCAGCGCGGCGAGTGCGTCCGGGAGTCGCTGCGCTCCGCCTTCGACGACGGACATGCCGTTTTCCATGTCGGCGAACAGCTCCAGCAGCGGGAACATCGCGCCCCCGCCGACGTCCGGCGCGAAGTCGAGGTGCATGCCCCAGCACGCGGCCATCGCCTGCGCTTCGCGGGTCTCGAACCAGGTTTCGCCGAGCTCGCGGGTGCTCATCAGCAGCGTCCGGGCCAGGTCGAGCGCACCGCGCACCCCCTGCTTCCGGACCAGTCGCGCGACTTCTCCGACGGCGGCTCTCGACGGCAGCGCCGAGCCGTAGAGCGCGAACAGGTGGGTGGCGAACCGACGGTACACCGCGTAAGGCGCTCGAATCCCTCGGCGTCCGCCCGCGAATGGGCGGCGAGGCCTTCGAGCGTCTTCTCGTGGTCGTGGTGGACTCGCAGGCTGCGGCCGTCGGGGAAGACGTTGGAGTAGGGCTGGTGCGTGACTCGGAACTTGAGGCCCAGCCGGGTGAGGTCGGTGCCGAAGTCGGCGTAGGCGGCGCAACCGAGGAACAGGTTCTGGTTCGTCGAGTACAGGTCAGGCTCGAACCCCGGCAGCGTCACCTCCCCGCCGGCGATCGCCCCGCCCACGCTGTCGTTGCGCTCCACGACGGCCACGGACCACCCGGCCTTGGCGAGGTACAACGCCGCGACGAGCCCGTTGTGCCCACCACCGATCACGATCGCGTCGTACGTCCTCACCGGTCCGCCTCGCGCATCGGGGCCCCTCCTCGACTCCGGCTCAGCGTAAGGGTTTTCGGCCCGTCGCGGCTTTCGGCGTGCCCCACCCCAGTCCTCGCCGAAGGTCATCGGCGAGGACCACCCAGGAGCTACGGGCCGAAGACCTCCGCGTTGTGCTCCCCGACGGACGGCGCCGGGATCGGGTCGAGGCGAGCGCCGTCGACCACGAGCGGTGATTTCGGCGCCAGGTGCGGGCCGACGCCGGGCTGGTCGAGGGGTGCGAAGAGGTCCTGGTCCGCCAGTTCGGGGTCGCGGCCGACCTCGGCGAAGGTGCGGTAGCGCTGCCACAGGATGCGGTGGGCGTCGAGGGCCTTGGCGGCGTCGGCGTACGGCGTGGTGGCGAACCAGCGGGCCAGCAGCACCGAGATGAGGTCGCGGTGTTCGAAGCGGGCGGCTTCGCCGGAAAAGTCGATCGCGAGGGAGTCGGCGAGAGCGGCGAAGGCGGCGGTGAGGCCCGTGGCGGCCAGCAGCTTCGTCCAATGGCGTTCGGTCAGCACGACAACCACGACGGCCACGCCGTCGGCCGTGGTGAAGTCGCGGCCGTAGGTGCCGTGGATGTCGTTGCCGGACTTGGCGCGTTCGTGGTCGGTGACCTGGGCTTCGGCGAGGTAACCGAGGTTGCCCGCGGTGGCGAGGGCCACGTCCTCCAGCGCGACGCGCAACGACGCGCCCCGGCCGGTTTGAAGGCGGCGGCGCTCGGCGGCGAGCAGGCCCGTGGCGAGGTACAGGCCGGCGGCGAGGTCCCATGCGGGCAGGACGTGGTTCACCGGCCCGGGCACGTCGGGCGGGCCGGTGATGAGCGGGAACCCCGTGGCCGCCTGGACGGTGTAGTCCACGGCGGCGCCCCCGTCGGAGCGGCCTTCCAGCAGCACGTGGATCACGTCAGGGCGCCGCGCGGACAGCGCGGAGTGCGTGAGCTCGGGATGCCGATCGGTGTTGGTGACGACGACACACGGTCCACCGTGGACGATCAGGTCCGCCACCCGCTGTCGGTCCACTTCGGACGCGAGGTCCACCGCGATCGAGCGTTTCCCTTTGTTGAGCCCGGTCCAGTACAGGCTCGTGCCCGAGTCGGCCAGCGGCCAGCGCGTGCGGTCGGGCGCGCCGCCCAGCGGTTCGACGCGCACGACGTCGGCGCCCAGCTGGGCCAGGGTCAAGCCGCACAGGGGAGTGGCGACGTAGCTGGAGATCTCGACTACCCGCAGCCCGTCGAGCAGTGCCTCAGGCATCGGCGCCGCCCCGGCCGGTGAAGTCGGGCTTGCGGCGTTCCCGGTGCGACGCCAGGCCTTCGCGCACTTCCGGCCCCGCGAACCCGTAGAACTCCAGCGCCAGCGAGGAGTCGAAGATCGCGCCGGCGATCTGCCGGTACCACGCGTTGAGGCTCTGCTTCGTCCACCGGATCGCGTTCGGCGCGCCGAGCGCCAGCTCCCGGGCGAGGCCGCGCGCGGTCGGCAGCAGCTCCGCCTCTTCGTCCACGCACAGCGAAACCAGGCCGATCCGCTCGGCCTCCTCACCGCTCATCGGCCGGCAGGTCATCAGGTAGTACTTGGCTTTCGCCATCCCGCACAGCAGCGGCCAGCAGATCGCCGCGTGGTCCCCGGCCGCGACGCCGAGCCGCGTGTGGCCGTCGACGATCTTCGCCGTTTTCGCGACCACCGACACGTCCGCGAGCACGCCCGCCACCAGCCCCGCGCCGACGGCCGGCCCGTGGATCGCGGACACGATCGGCTTGGAGCAGTCGATGATGTTGTAGACGAGGTCCCGCGCCTCCCGCATGGTGCGCGAGCGGGCCTCGAAATCGGTGGTCAGCTTCTCGACCAGGTCGAACGACCCGCCGGCGGAGAACCCCTTGCCCTCGCCGCGCAGCAGCACCGCGTTCACCGCGGGGTCGCGGTCGAACTCGCGCCAGATCTCGGCGAGGTCGCCGTGTGCGGCCTCGCTCACGGCGTTGAGGTTCGGCCCGTCCAGCACCAGTTCGACCACGCCGTCCTCGTCCGGCCCGTCGACCCTGAGGTGCTCGAAACGCGCGTACCGGCTCATGCGGCTCCTTCCGCTCGTGGATGATCAGAGCTCAGTCTGCACCGTCGGACCCCAGGAGTTCGGCCACGACGGCCGTGGTCGCGCGCAGCACGGCCTCACGGTGGCGCTTGCGGCGGGCGGCCGAGTCGTGGCCGGCGGGGGAGCGGATGTCGGGCGGGGTGAGATTCCACGACTGCGCCAGCGCGAGGGTGAGCATGAGGACGTCGATGCCCTGCTCGACGTCGACGTCGTGCCCGGCGGAGATCTCCGCGGCCTTGTCGAGGTGGGCGCGCACCTCCGCGGCCGACGCTTCGGGGCGCTCGAGCGCCTTCCACTGCATGAGGCGCATCACGGTCGGCTCGGCGACGAGGTAGTCGAACAGCGCGCCGATGTAGCCGGGCAGGTCGTCGGGCGTGAAGGGGACCAGGTCGGCGAGCACGCCGAGCCGCGCGTCGAGGACGGCGTCGAACAGGGCGTTCTTCGAGCCGTAGTACGCGTAGATGGCCTGCTTGTTCGCCGAGGCCGCGGCCGCGATGCGGTCGACCCGGGCACCGGCAAGGCCGCGCTCGACGAACTCGTCGTGCGCCGCCTCCAGCAGGCGGGCGCGGGTCGCGTCCGAGTCGTACGTCATGGCCCCAGGGTAATAAACCAACTGGCTGGTTGACAATCCGGCGGAGCCGTGGCTAGATTTTAAACCATCCAGTTGGTTTTGTCTTGCGCAGATTAAACCAAACAGTTGGAACTATCGAAGGAGCGCGACATGGTCACCTGGTTCGTCACCGGCGCGTCGACCGGCATCGGCCGGGCGGTCACCGAGCAGCTGCTGGCGCGGGGACACCGCGTGGCCGCCACGGCGCGCCGGCCGGAGACGCTGGCCGGCCTGGGACACCCGGACCTGCTGTGGACCGCACAGCTGGACGTGACCGACACGGCGCAGCTGCGGTCCGTGGTCGAGAAGGCGTTCGCGGAGCTCGGGCGCATCGACGTGGTCTTCTCCAACGCCGGCGCCGCGGCGTTCGGGGCCGCCGAAGAGCTGTCGGACGAGGCGATCGAGGGGCAGCTCGCGCTCAACACCACCGCGCCGATCCAACTGTTCCGCGCCGTGCTGCCGCACCTGCGCGCGCAGGGCGGCGGGCGGTTCGTGCAGACGTCCACGATGGGCGCCCACATCTCCAGCCCCGGCGGCAGCATGTACCACGCGTCGAAGTGGGCTGTGGAGGGCTTCCTGGAGTCGGTGATCGGCGAGGTCGCGGCGTTCGGCGTCGGCATCACGATGGTGGAGCCCGGCACCATCCGCACCGGCTTCGGCGCGGCGATGTCCGTCGCCGAACCGCTCGACGTCTACGCGAGCACGCCCGTCGGCCGGCTGCGCCAGTACCTCGAAGGCGCCGGCAACCTCACCGGCGACGCCCCCGGCGACCCGGCTCGCGTCGCGACGGCCGTGATCGACTCGGCCGGCGTCACCCCGGCCCCGCGCCGCCTCGCCCTCGGCGCCGATGCCTTCGAGGCCATCCGGGCCGCACTGACCACGCGCCTCGCCGAGCTGGACGCGGGCGAGGACGTGGCCCGCAGCACCGATTTCCCCCGCTGAACCTTCGGTACCCGGGTGCCGAGAAGATCGAAGAGAGCTGGAAAAATGACTGACACCGCACTTCCGTTCACGGCTTCATCCACTGCCGCCGAGGTGCTCGACGGCGTCGACCTCACCGGCCTTCGCGCCATCGTCACCGGAGGCGCGTCCGGCATCGGCCTCGTCACCGCCCGGACTCTGGCGGCGGCCGGCGCCGACGTGACCGTGGCCGTCCGCAACCCGAAGGCCGTCGAGGATCTGCCCGCTGTGCAGCTCGACCTGGCGGACCGCGCGAGCATCGCGGCTTTCACCGCCGCGTGGGACGGCCCGCTGCACATCCTGGTCAACAACGCCGGGGTCATGGCGCTGCCCGAGCTCACGCGCACCGCCGACGGGTGGGAGCGGCAGTTCGCCGTGAACCACCTCGGCCCGGCCGCGCTCACCCTCGGCCTGCACGACGCCCTCGCCCAGGCCGGCGGCGCCCGCGTGGTCAACGTCGCGTCCTCGGCCCACCTCATGGCCGCGGTGGACTTCGACGACCCGCACTTCGAGCGCACGCCATACGAAGCGTGGACCGCCTACGCCCGCTCGAAGACCGCGATGATCCTCTTCACCGTCGCCCTCGCCGAACGCTGGGCGGCCGACGGCATCACCGCCAACGCGCTGCACCCGGGCGGCATCATGACCAACCTGCAGCGCCACCTCGACGAAACGCAGCTCGGCTTCGTCGGCGCCCTCGACGACCACGGCAACGTCCTCGCCGTCCCGCCGGGCTGGAAGACTCCGGACCAGGGCGCGTCGACGTCGGTGCTGCTCGCGGGTTCGCCCCTGGTCCAGGGGATCACGGGCCGCTACTTCGAGGACACCGTCCTCGCGCCGGTCCAGCCGAACCCCACCCCGGACGGCAAGGGTGTCGCGCCGTACGCGATCGACCCGGCACTCGCGGCGCGGCTGTGGGACGAGACGCAGAAGATGCTCGGCTGAGGCCGCTGACCACAGTGGACGGTCCGGGACCGGCTAGCGTGCGGCTCCCGGAACTCCGAGCTCCTTCAGGAACAGGTCGTGGAAGCTGAGCCCGAGCACCTGGCGCACGTCGGGCTCGGCCCAGCCGCGGTGGCGGAGCTCGGCGGTGATGCGGGGGAGCCCGGCCGGGCCTTCGAGGCCGGGCACGAACTCGCGCGCCGTGCGGTCGTCCCACGAGCGTTCGTCGGCACGGCGGAGGCTGTCGGAGACCTCCTTGATGAAGTCGGGGCCGAGGCCGACGTGGGCGACGCCGACGACGTCCGCCGCGTGTTCGATGTGGTCGGCGACGCGGGCGACGGTGTGCTCGTGCTCGTCGACGAACTGGGCCAGGACGTTGATCCCCACGACCCCGCCGGCGTCGGCGATCGCGCGCAGGCGGGCGTCGGTGAGGTTGCGGTGGTGGGCGCGCACGGCGAAGGCCGAGGAGTGGGACGCGACCAGCGGCCGGGTGGCGAGCTCCAGCAGGTGGTCGGTGGACGTGGCGCCGAGGTGGGAGACGTCGAGCATGATGCCCAGCTCCTCGCACACCGCCACGGCGTCCACGCCGGCACTCGTGAGGCGGCCGCCCGTGTCGTCCTCGGCCGAGCCGTCGGCGAGCATTGTGCGCCCGAAGTGCGTGAACGACGCCATCCGCACGCCGAGCCGGTGCAGCGTCTCGAACAGGCCGACGTCGAGGCCCACGGCTTCGCAGCCCTCCAGCGCCAGCACGAGGGCGATCCGGCCGTCGGCGAGGGTTTCGCGGATGTCGTCGCCGGTGAGGCACAGCCGCACGGCATCGCGGTTGCCGGCCTCGACGCGCCAGGCGGTTTCGATCATCCGCAGCGCCTGGCGCAGCGCGCCTTCGGGGCGGAACTCGGGTTCGAGGAACACCGGCAGCACCTGGAGGTCGACGCCGCCGGCGCGCAGCTGCGGCAGCCATACGCTGCGGAAGTACGCGGCCTGCCGGGCGGCGGGGTAGCGCGAGCAGAGCATGAGCAGGTCGTTGTGCGCGTCCGCGACCACGGCGTCGTGGTGCATGGCGTCGTGGTGCAGGGCGTCGTGGTGCAGGGCGACTGCTTCGGTCATGACAAGGCACTCCTCGACGGTCCACAGTGGAATCGCCGGCGAGTCTAGGCGTGTGGTGGCTGTACCGTCACGTGGTGATGCTCTGAGAGCACGCCGTCAGGACGCTCGGCTCATGATGGCACTGAGCCGGCGCGCGGCGACCTTGGTCGTCGCGCTGAGCTCGGTCAGGCGGTCCAGTGCCCGGCTCGTCGGCGCGGACACGTTGAGCGACGCGATGATCCGCCCGGTCGCGTCCCGCACGGGCGCGCCGACCGACAGCAGCCCGCCCTCCAGCTCGTCGATCGCCACGGTGCAGCTCTCCTGCCGCTCGTGGTGCAGCCGTTCGAGCACCTCGGCCACGCTGCGCAGCGCGCGCGGGCCGAACTCGCCCGGCGGCGTGCGCGACAGCAGCGCGCGGATGTCGTCGTCCTCGTGGTCGAGGATCAGCGCGCGGCCCGACGCGGTCACGTGCAGGGGCGAGGTCCGCCCGACCCAGCCGCCGGCCTGCACGGTGTGGGGCGAGCGCTCACGCAGGATCGTGAACGACTGGTCGCCCTGCAGGATCGACAGCAGCGCACTTTCGCCCGTCTCGGCGACCACGGCGCGCAGCACCGCCGTGCCGCTGCCGAGCAGCCGCTGGTCGCCGGCGTGCGCCGCGAGCACGTGCAGCTGCCAGCCGAGCCGGTACCCACGCGTCTCGGGGTTCTGCTCGACCAGCCCGTGGGCGGACAACGCCTTGAGCATCCGCGAGATCTGGCTGCGCTCACGGCCCACGTGGCGGGCGATCTCGGCCCCGGACAGCTCGGGGTGGCGCGTCGCGGTGCCAGTGTCCGAGACTTCGGCCCGGTTGGGGGCACTGCCGTTCGACGCCGGTGCTCCGACGGTCACCCTCCGCACGGCCGGCGGCGGTGGGCACGGGTCCCCTGCGGACCGTCCGGTCGAGGCGGTGCTGCGCGACGTGCGTGACGAGCTGCTTTCCGTGGAGGAGGCGCTCGACGTGTACGGCGTGACCGTGGACCTGGAGGCGCTGACCGCGACGCGGAACGCTTGATCCTCGGTGTGAGCACCATGGTCCCGAGCGCGTGGTGAGCTCCGTAGCGGAGATTCGCTCCCGGTACCCCGGGGGTGAATCTCCGCCGCAGAGGAGATGATCTCGAAACAGTCCGATGAGGACAGTCGGTTCCCCGGTTCTCCGGGCAGGTCGAAGGGCGTCGCCGACCTCGTGGACCGGCGACGCCCGGTCGGCGCGACCTGGCTGGGACCGCGTGCCGCGCCTGAAATTCGGGTACCCCGTCTCGCGGGGGTGAAACCTTGCCGGGACGTGCGAAGCGCTGCCGTCTTCGCTGGTCGTGCTTACACTCGGATGGGTGACGGAGCACTCCGGCGAGACCCGCGATGAGAAGCTCGGGCGGAACGTGAGTGAGCTCCTGCAGGAGCTGCGGGTGGCCCAGGCCGGGGTGCAGATCCTGTTCGGGTTCCTGCTTTCGGTGGTCTTCACCTCCCTGTTCCGCGAGGCCAGCGGGTTCGAGAAGGGCCTGCACATGGCGGCCGTCGTGCTCGCGGTGGCAGCGACGGCAATGCTCACCGCACCCGCGGCCTGGCACCGGTTGCTGTTCCGGACGGGCAGCCGCGAGCACATCCTCACCGTGGGCAACCGCGTGGTGGTCGCCGGGCTGGTCTGCCTGGCTCTGGCCATCACGGTGACGGTCGCGCTCATCGCGAAGGTCGTCTACGGCGCGGCGGCGATGTTCGGCGTGGCCGGCTTCGCGCTGTTGCTCTTCGTCGTGTTCTGGGGTGTCGCGCCGCGCTTGCTCAGACGCCGGTGAGCCACACCTGGACCCGATCGGCGGGAAGATTTTCAACGCCGGGCCCGCTTCCGGGCACAACGGCTACGCTGGGGCGCCTGCGTTGCCACGGGAGGCCGGGATGACCACGTCGGAGAGCGGGCTCGAGAACGTCGACATGAAGGTCGAGGTGCTCGTGATCCCCGTCGCGGATGTCGAGCGGGCCAAGGCGTTCTACACGGGAATCGGCTGGCGCCTGGACGAGACGCCGCCGTGGATCGTGCAGCTGACCCCGCACGGGTCGCCGTGCTCGGTGCAGTTCGGGGCGAACCTCACGGACGCGAAACCCGGGTCGGCGAAGGGGTACGTGGTCGTCTCCGACATCGAGGCGACGCGCGCCGCGCTGGTCGCTGCCGGCGTCGCCATGAGCGAGATCGTCCACTTCGGCCCGGACGGGCCGGAGCCCGGGGTGGACCCGGATCGCACCAGCTACCGGTCGCAGGCCACGTTCGCCGATCCCGACGGGAACCAGTGGCAGCTGCAGGAGATCACCACGCGGCTGCCCGGGCGGGTCGACGCGGCGGAGACGTCGTTCGCGTCGGTGAGCGACCTGGCCGACGCGATGCGCCGCGCGGAGGTGGCGCACGGCGAGCACGAGAAGCGCACCGGCCAGGCCGACGCGAACTGGCCGGAGTGGTACAGCCGGTACATGGTGGCGGAGCGGGCGGGCACGGAACTGCCGCTCTGAGGGATTTCACGAGGCGGCATTTCACGAGGGGGCTTTCACGAGCACGGAGGACGGATGGCGGACGTCGAGCGGGGGCGGGGTCTGGCGGGCCAGACCGTCGTCGTCATCGGGGGCAGCGCGGGGATCGGCCTGGAGACCGCGCGGCTCGCGCGGGCCGAGGGTGCGCAGGTCGTGCTGACCGGGCGCGATCCGGAGAAGCTCGACAAGGCCGCGGCCGATGTCGGCGCGCAGGACACCGCGGCCTTCGACGCGACCGACCCCGCGGCGATGGCCGCGTTTTTCCAGGGCCTGGCCGCCGTCGACCACGTCATGATCACCGCTGGGGCGCCGCGCTACGGGCCGCTGCTGGCGATGTCCGCGGCGGAGATCCGCGACGCGTTGAGCGACCACCTCGTGGTCGGCCTCGAAGTCGCCCGCAGCGCCGCCCCGAAAATGCCCCCGGGTGGCTCGCTCGTCCTGATGGGCGGCACCGGCGGCCGGCGGGTGAACCGCGCGCTCGGCATCGTGTCCTCGGCCACCGCCGCGCTGCCCCCGTTCGCCGCGACGCTGGCCCTCGAGATCGCACCGGTGCGGGTGAACCTGATCGCCGCGGGGTTCGTCGACACGCCGTTGTCGGCGTCACTGCTGGGCGAGGGCCTGGACGAGCGCCGCGCCGAACTGCGCGCCACGCTGCCCATCGGCCGCGTCGTCACCCCGGTGGACGTCGGCGCGCTCGCCGTGCACCTCATGACCAACACGGCGCTGACGGGCGCAACGTACGACATCGACGGTGGGCAGCAGTTCGTCTTCTGACGCTCGGCCTCCGGCGGTGACCCGGCCGGCGAGCACGGTCAGACGGAGCGAGTCTCGGGCGGGCAAGTCCCGTTTCCGAAGTGCGGATTTGCCCGTCAGTCCATTGAGGACCGTCGAGTCGAGGTGGCGAGGGTCGAGCCCGGCGAGCGGACGGTCGACGAGCCGCTGGTCGGGTGTGGCGATCAGGCGCCTCGGGGCCCGAACGCGCCGGCGAGATCGTCGGCCGTGAAGGCCCGGCCGCGGTGCGACGGTAGTGCACGCCGTGGCGGGCGAGGCGCTGCCGGAGCGGCCCGGCGTCGAGGTAGCCCTCGGCGAGCCCGAGGACTTCGTCACCGCCAGGCGCTGCGGAGCCCAGCGCCACGTGCCGGGGATCAGCGCCGGCCAGCCGGGCCGGGCAGCCGTTCGCGCAACGAGGTCGACTCGACGTCGGCGAGCCGGCGCGGCCGCTTCGTGGGCGGCCGCCACCGTCGGCCGCGGCGGTCCTGGCAGGCGGTGCCGAGCCGGACGGCCCGCACCGCGCGGCCGCGGTCACCCGGCCGTTCCGCCCGTGTCGCGCACGGTCGATGGCGGTCCGCCGAGGGTGCACCGCAAGGGCGGTCAGGCCACGCCGAAGAATGATGCTTGGGGACGGGGAGTGGACGAATCGGCAGGTCAGTCGGTTTCCGGCTGCTGCCATTCGCGTCCGGCGCGCTGCGCGGCGATCCGGATCTCGTTGCCGGTTTCCCGGCGGTTCTGCCCGGGCAGTTCGGCGGCCCGCGGCGTGGGTTCGGCGTCCGCGTCCGGCTGTTGTCGGGTCTCCTGTTCGGCCATGGTCATGGTTGCCTCCGTTCTCTTTGCCCCACAACGATTCCGGATACCCGCCCCCGCGGCAAGCAAACGCGACTCCGCTTCACCCGGAAGGTGAGGGGTTGCGCATTCGGCCGGCGACCCGTCGACCCCGGCCCGGCAGGCCGGCGGCGCCGCCCGAGTACCCGCCGTTCCACAATGATCCGGAGGTGCCCACGGGCGCCCCTGCACCTCGAAAGGCCAGCAGGTTCAGGCGATCCTGGGCCCAAGAAAGTCCGATGTGGACATTCGAGTGCAGATCGTGCGACGCGTCGGTGAACCGCGTTCACGCCGAGCGCCCCGCCGACCTCGAACCGGTGACCGGCGCAGCGCGAGGGCGCCGGCGTCGGACAGCGCTGGGGGTCGGATCGGTCAGTCGCCGCCGCGGAAGTTCTCCGTCCCGCGGCGGGACCGGCCGTGCTCGTCCTCCAGCGGCGTTTCCCGTTCGGCCCACCGCGAAGGCGGCGGACGGTTGCCGCTCGAGTCCTCGTCGGCGGCCACGCGGTGGAGTTCGAGGGTGGGTCGTTCCTCGTCCACGGTCGCTCCCTTGGTCAGTCGTCGCCGGGCCACTCGCCGCTGGCCTTCTCGTAGCCGACGGCGCCGGCGCGCTCGGCGGCGGCCTTCACCGCGCCGAAGATCGCGCCCTGCACGGCCGCGGCGATGAGGATCTCCTGCCAGCCGCGGTGCTTGTCCGTCGCGCTCGGGGCGTCGTCCTCGCCGGCGATCCGCTGCCACAGCAGCTTGAAAACCTGCCCGGCGACCAGACCGCCGAGGGCGCTGACGGCGAAGTTCAAAGGTTTGTACAGCGTCTTTTTCATGCCGGCCGGGTACCCCGGCGCGAGCGAGGCTCAACCTCGGCCGTGACCGGCGTAGGCTCCGGTGACCGCGGTTCACCAAGAAGCCGTCTGCCGTCGTCCCGGCCGTGCCGAGGACTGCGGAGACCGGCCGGGCCCGCGTACCTGGCGTCTCCGCCGATGCGTGGAGGGAGGCCTGCCGTGGCGGAACCCCTCCCGGACGTGGCCGCGAACCCGCCGGTCGTCGTCGTGCTCACCACCGCCGAGGACACGACCGTGGTGGTCCGCGGCGACGTCGACGCGACGATCGCCGGCCGGCTCGCCGAGCAGCTGGCCGTGGAGCTCGAGCTCGGGCCCCCCGTGCTGCTCATCGACCTGCGTGAGGTCACTTTCTGCTCGTCCGACGGCATCAGCGCCCTCGTCCGGGCCCACGAGGCCGCCCGCGTCGCCGCGGTGCCCTACGCGATCGTCACCGGCCGGGTCGCGGTGCTGCGTCCCCTGCGGATGCTCGCGCTCGACCGCGTGCTGCAGGTTCACCGCGACCTGTCCGACGCGAAGGCGTGGCTGGGGATCGTGTCGCGGCTGCGCTCCTGACACCGGCCGCGTCCGCGTGCGTGAGGGCGCGGCCGGCCCACAGGGGGCGTCGCCGGCGCACCTGCGGTGTCAGGGCTGCGAGAGTCCCAGGTGGTCTCGCAGCGTCGTACCCGAGTACTCCGTCCGGAACACCCCGCGGTCCTGCAGCAGCGGCACCACGGTGTCCGCGAACTCGTCGAGCCCGCCCGGCGTCACGTGGGGCACGAGGATGAACCCGTCGGCGGCATCGTTCTGCACGAGGTCGTTGATGGCGGTCGCGACGGTCGTCGGGGAGCCGATGAACGTCTGGCGCCCCGTGACCTCGATGATGACCTCCCGCGCGGTCAGGTTCTTGGCCTCCGCGAGCTGGCGCCACTCCTTCGCCGTGGCCAGCGGGTCCCGGTACATCCGCACGCTGGCGCGGCCCTTCGAGATCAGGTCCTCGCCGACGACCGGGTCGAAGTCGGGCAGCGGGCCGTTCGGGTCGTGCTCGGACAGGTCGGTGTTCCAGAGCTGTTCGAGGAACTTGATCGCCGTCTGCTCGCTGACCTGCTGCAGCCGCACCACGTGGGCTTTCTCGTGGGCGTCGGCGTCGGTGTCGCCGAGCACGAAGGTCGCGGCGGGCATGATCACGAGCTGGTCGGGCGTGCGGCCGTACTTCGCGAGGCGGCCCTTCACGTCGCGGTAGAACGGCCGGCCGGTCTCGAGCGTGCCGTAGCGGCTGAAGATGGCGTCGGCCGTGGCGGCGGCGAACTCGCGGCCCTCGTCGGAGTCGCCGGCCTGGATGGTGACCGGCCGGCCCTGCGGGCCACGCGGCACGGGGAAGCGACCGTCGATGGTGAAGTGCTGGTCGTGGTGGGAGAACGCGCCGGCGTGGGCGTCGGACAGGAAGCGGCCGCTCGCCTTGTCCGCGAGGACCTCGTCGCCGCGCCAGGAGTCGAACAGCTCCCAGGCCGTGCGCAGGAACGTCTCGGCGCGCGAGTACCGCTGGTCCTGCGGCAGGAACCCGCCGCGGCGGAAGTTCTCGCCGGTGAAGGCGTCCCACGACGTCACGACGTTCCACGCCGCGCGCCCGGCCGAGAGGTGATCCAGCGACGCGAACTGGCGCGCCACGTCGAACGGCTCGTTGAACGTCGAGTTGATCGTGCCCGCGAGCCCCAGCCGCTCGGTGACGGCGGCCAGCGCCGAGAGGACCGTGAACGTGTCGGGGCGCCCGACGACGTCGAGGTCGTAGATGAGGCCGTTCTGCTCGCGAAGCCGCAGGCCTTCGGCGAGGAAGAAGAAGTCGAACTTGGCGCGCTCGGCCGTCTGCGCGAGCTTCACGAACGAGCTGAACTCGATGTGGCTGCCCGCCTCCGGGTCGCTCCACACAGTGGTGTTGTTGACGCCCGGGAAGTGCGCCGCGAGGTGGATCTGCTTCGGCTCGGTCATCGGGTCCCTCCTCAGGCGGCGTAGCGGTTCGCGGGGCGGGGCAGGCCGAGCAGGCCCCGCAGCGTGGCGGCTTCGTAGTCGTGGCGGAACGCGCCGCGCCCGCGCAGCTCGGGCACGAGTCCGCGCGTGACGGCGGTGAGGTCGTCGGGCAGCGCGCCCGGTCGCAGCCGGAACCCGGTCAGGCCGGCGGCGTGCCAGTCGAGCAGCAGGTCGGCGAGCTCGGCGGGCGTGCCGGTGAAGACGTGCGCGTCGGAGGTGTACTCGGTGCCGGCGAGGTCGTCGAGGCGCGCCTTGCGGTCGGCGGCGGCGCCCGGCTTGTCGTCGAGGAACACCACGAGGTCGGCGAACACTCGCAGGCGCTCGTCCACGGCGGCGCGGATTTTCGTGACGTCCGCCCGGTCTTGCGGTGTCACGTACACGAGGTCGGCGGCTTTGTCGGCCAGCCGGTAAGCACGGTCGTTGTGCGCCAAGGCGGCGACGGGCGGCTGGCCCTGCGGCGGCCGCGGCGTGATCGACGGGCCCTTCACCGAGAACCAGCGGCCCTCGAAGTCGATGTAGTGCAGTTTCTCGCGGTCGACGAACCGGCCGGTGGCGACGTCGCGGATCTCCGCGTCGTCCTCCCAGCTGTCCCAGAGCCGGCGCAGCACCTCGACGTAGTCCGCGGCCTCGTCGAACAGGTCCGCGGCGTCGGCCGGTTCGCGACGGCCGAAGTTGCGGTACTCCTCCTCGTGGCGCGACACCTGCACGCGCACGCCCGCCCGGCCGCCGCTGACGTAGTCGAGCGTCGCGATGGCCTTCGACAGGTGGAACGGCTCCGTGTGGGTGACCACAGCCGTCGGCACCAGGCCGATGCGCGAGGTCACCGGTGCGACGCGCGAGGCGATGAGCACCGCGTCGAGCCGGCCCTGGACGACGTCGGTGCGGTCCTCGAACGGGCCGCGGGCGTCGGCGCGCAGGGACAGGAAGTCCTCGAAGGTGACGAAATCCAGCTTCGCCGCTTCGGCCTCCTGCACCAGGCCGGTCCAGTACCCGGCCGTGAGCAGCTCGGCCGGCCGTGCCGCCGGCTCCCGCCACGCCGCCGGGTGCCAGCCGGCTCCCTCCAGTGCGACGGCGAGCAAGGGTCCACCTGCCATGTGCGCGTCCTTTCCGCTCGGCCTGCCTTCGCAGTGTGCGCCGGGACACGCGGGTGCGGCAGCCGGAACCAGCCATTGGGAAAGCCGGGGTTTTCCTGCCCGATCGGGAATAACGCGGGGGAGTAGCGTCCACGCGGGAACCCGGCGTGGACGAGGGAGTGGTGATGGCGGGAGAAGGCCTGGTGACGGTCGCGAGCAGCCGGCCGGTGGGGGAGACCGTGGACCGGCTCGTGGAGCTGGCCGAGAACGCGGGGCTGATCGTGTTCGCGCGCATCGACCACGCGGCCAACGCGGTCGCCGCGGGCCTCGAGCTTCGGCCCATGCAGCTGCTGGTGTTCGGCCACGGCCGCGGCGGCACCCCGCTGCTCGCCGACGGCCCCACGAGCGGCCTCGATCTGCCGCTGAAGGCGCTCGCCTGGGAAGATGACCAGGGCGCCGTCCACGTCACCTACAACGACGCCACGTGGCTCGCCGAGCGCCACAACCTGGGCGACGGCAGCGCGGCCGCGGTGGGGGCGCTGGGCAAGGGGCTCGCGACGCTGGTGGGGAAGGCGACGGAGTAGCGCTCCTCAGCTCATCAACGACGAATGCCGCGAAGCCGTCGTCACCGGGCTGACCAGGGTGGGCTGCAGGCGGCGGGCCGCGTCGAGGTGGTCGGCGGTCCAGATCATCTTCACGGCGGTCGCGGTGCCCTGGTGGTCGTCGCCGGAGAGGTCGCGGTGGACGGCCGTCAGGAGGCGCGCGTCGGCGGCCGGGTCGCGGGACTTCAGCGGCGGGACGATGCCGGAGCCGGTGAGGGCGTCGGCGGTGGCTTCGTACCAGCGGGCCAGTTCGTCGCTCGCCGCGAGGACCTCCACCCGCGCGGCGGTGCGGTCGCCGACGGCGCCGCCGGTCTCGCGGCGCCACAGGTCCAGCACGGCCTCCGCCGTCAAGCGGAGGACCGCGACGGCCGTGATCATCGCCGCGACGTCGGCCAGGGGCACGTGCTTCGGGCCGCGCTCGGTGAGGAACACGCGGAAGGCGTCGTCCAGGCGGCGGGCCGCGGCGGCGGCGCGGCGGTTCTCGTCGCCGGGCTCGGCGGTCGCGGGGACCAGCGCGTCGCAGCGGCTCACGCCGTACTCGACGGCGCCGCGCAGGTAGCGGGCGATGTCGGCGAGCCCGTCCGCCACGGCGCGCCGCAGCTCGGCCGCGGCGCCGCGCGGCCAGAACACGAACCCCACCACGAGGCTCACGGCGCACCCGATCGCCACGTCCTCCACCCGCACCAGCCCGATCCGCAGCCCGGCCGGCTGGATGAGCGAGAACAGCAGCAACAGCACGACCGTGAACCCGGCCTGCCCGGCGGCGAACGAGATCACGGCGGGCGCGAGCCCGGTGAACACCACCGCGATCGGCAGCAGCGCCCAGAACACCGTCGTGTCGTGGCCGAGCAGCAGGATCAGCACGCTGCCGACCACGATTCCCGCGACCGTGCCGAGCAGCGCCCGCACCGCGCTCTGCCCGGTGCTCAGCGCGTTGGACCGCAGCACGGCCATCGTGCCGAACGCGACCCAGAACGAGTGCTCCACCCCGGTCAGCTCCGCGATCAGCACGGCCGCCCCGAGCGCGATGCCGCCGCGCAGGCTGTTGTGCAGCGTCACCGAGTTCCAGGCGACGTGCGCGCCGGTCCGCTCCTGCACCGACGACAACGCCGAACCGGCGCCGTCCGGGCGCCGCCCGATCAGGTGCTCCCACCAGGTCCGCCGCCGCGCCGCCACGGTCAGCTCGATGTTCTGCGCGATCTCCGAGATCGCGAAGCTCATCTCCTGGGCGCCGAAACTCGGTTCGAGCGACGTCACGAACTCCGCGGTGTCCGGGTCCGGCAGCGCCGACGTCGCGGTGGCTTCCATCTCCCCGCGCGCGTCCCGCAGCCGCGCGAGCTCGGCCACCAGGTCGTCGGGCGCCGAAGCCACCGCCTTCAGCAGCCCCGCGCCGTGGTCGAGCAGCACGGCGGCGGCCAGCTTGACCTCCGACACCGCCGCCGTCGTGGCGCCGTGACCTTCGGCGACGGGCATCCGCGCCAGGATCTCCTCGAGCCACACGACCTCGTCGATGAGCCGCACGAGCGTGCGCGTCGAGGTCGTCAGCCCCGTCGGGCGGTAGGGCGTGCCGAAGAACGAGTCCCGCAGCGCGGCGACGGCGGCACTCGACTCCGCGACGATGTCGTCGACCTGCGCCACCAGGTTCGGCAGGAATCCGCAGCGCACGCACTCGACCTCGGTCCGCAGCCGCTGCGCCAGCAACGCGCACGCGCGGGCCGTCGCGATCCGCAGCGGGTTGCGTACCGGCGAGGGCCACAGCACGGCGATGGCGGCCATCGACACGACCCCCGCCATGCCCCAACCGAGCAGCCGGTCGGGCAGCGTGGCGAGCGAGCCGGGCAGCGTCGCGGGCAGGATGAACGACACGAGCAGCGACGTCGTCGCACTGGCGATCACGGAGCTCACCACTGCGGCGAACAGCACCACGAACGCCACCACCACCGTGGTCACCGCCGCGAGCCAGACGACCCGCGACACCAGCGTGCCCAGCGAGATCAGGAAGCCGCCGGCGAGCACGAGCGCGCCCTGCGCGAACACGCGGTCGCGGATCGGCCCGCCGAAGTCGACGAACAGCAGCAGCGCCACCGAGCCGACGGACGCGAACAGGCCCGTCAGCGCGCTGCCCAGCACCAGGTTCCCGACCGCGAACAGCGACGGCAGGATGATCGCGGCCCGGCCCGTGCGGCGCAGCGCCGAGAGGTTGTTGTCCCGGCTTCGCAGCCACCCGAGAACCGTCATGGCCCGCCGTGCCTCCCACCGTCGAGGGGGCACCACGCCCGGACGCGAGCATGGTCGGGCAAACTCGCGTGTGTCAAGAACCCGGAACGGGCCCGAATCCACTGTGGAACGCCGCCACTCACCGCGCGGACCTGGTTGACTGTCGCCATGCTGCCCTGGGATGCCCCGCTCGCCGGCCGGCTCGACCGTCACACGATCACCTCGGAGCTGCTGCGGGACAACCCGCTCGGCGACCCGCACGAGCGGCCCCTGTGGGTGTACGTCCCGCCTGGCTACGACGACTCCGAGGCGCGCTACCCGGTGATCTACGTGATCCAGGGCTACACCGGCCAGGTCACGATGTGGGCCAACCGCACCGCGTTCCGTCAGCCGTACCTCGAAACGGCCGACGCGGTGTTCGCCGACGGCGCGCCGCCCTGCGTCGTGGTCTACGTCGACGCCTGGACCTCCTACGGCGGCTCGCAGTTCGTCGACTCACCCGGCACCGGCCGCTACCACTCGTACCTCTGCGACGAGATCGTGCCGTGGGTCGACGCGCACTACCGCACCATCCCCGCGCGCGAGTCACGCGCGATCACCGGCAAGTCGTCCGGCGGCTTCGGCGCGATGATCACGCCGATGCTGCGCCCCGATCTGTTCGGCGCGCTCGCCACGCACGCCGGAGACACGCTCTACGAGCTCAGTTACGTGCCCGAGTTCGGCAAGGCCGCGCGCGTGCTGCGCGAGTACGACCACGACATCTTCCGCTGGTGGGACGACTTCCGCTCACGCCCGGCGTTCACCAAACCGGGTGACGAGTCGCTGCTCGTGGCCCTCGGCGTCGCCGCGTGCTTCTCCGCGCGCGCGGACGGCACGCCCGAGTTGCCCTTCGACCCGGTGACCGGTGTGCTCAAACCGGACGTCTGGGACCGCTGGCTCGCGTGGGACCCGGTCCGCATGGCTCCCGCGCACGCCGAGACGCTGCGCTCCCTGGACTCGGTCTGGATCGACGCCGGCACCCGCGACGAGTGGTTCCTCGACCTCGGCGCCGCCGCGTTCCGCGACGAGCTCCTCAAGGCCGGCCTGCCCGAGGACCGCCTGCACTTCGAGCTCTTCGACGCCGGCCACGGCGGCATCGACTACCGCTACCCGCCGGCCCTCAAATGGCTCGCCGAACGGCTGGCCCGCTAGCGCTCACTCCAGGTCGACGCGCACCGTCAGCAGGTTGTTGCCCAAGGTCCGCACCCCGGCGCTGTTCAAGCGTGGCAACGACTTCAGCCGGGCCACGGCGTCGTCGTCGGGGAGGACGTGGGCGGTCCCGCGGTGCCAGCGCCCGCGAAGCCGCACGCGGACGCGCGGGTCGGCCTGCAGGTTGCGGACGTACTGCGAGCGGGTGCCGAACTCCGACACCAGCCAGAACTCGTCGCCGGTGCGCCGGCCGCCGACGGGCGTGCGGCGGGGGAGACCCGACGTGCGGCCCGTGGTTTCCAGCAGGACCTGGCCGGGCAGCCGCGACAGCACGGGGTTGCCGACGCGGCGCTGAAACGTCGTCACCAGCCGGTGCCATCCGCTGCCGCGCTGGGCGGCCTCGCGCAGCCGCCACGGGATGACCACCGCGTGGATCGGCGCCGCGAGTGCCCACAACGCCCGGGCCGGCGCACGGTCGAACCGCACGGTGGTGGTCCAGCGCACCCGCGAGCCGACGTCGACGGAATTGCGCGTGGTCACCAACGCCGACGGCGCTTCGAGCACCACGCTGCCGGGTTCGGAGCTCACGACCGTCCAGCCGAGCACCCGGCCCGGCCCGGGCTGGGTCTGCAGGCCAAGGCACCGCCAGCCCACGCGCAGGAACGCCCGCAGCGGCGCCGGCGCGTCTTCCCAGACGGCTCGCGCCCACTGCTCGGCGGTGCGCTCGTCGCCGGCGGGCCGGGCGATGTCCACTGTGGACGTGTAGTCGGAGGTCACGCGGTCCAGGCTAGTGGTTCGAAGCCTCCGACGCGCGAGCGTGATCGACCGCGGCGGCCGCGTCCGGGCCCCAGCTCGCCAGCAGCCGCAACGCTTCCTGCGACTTCGAACCGGGCTCGGTGTGGTACACCGACAACGCCTGGTCCTGGTCCTCGGGCAGCGTGAACGTCTCGTAGGACAACGTCAGCTCACCCACGAGGGGGTGCCGCAACCGCATCGTTCCGTGCGTCTTGCGCTTCACGTCGCGCGCGGCCCACAGCGTGCGGAATTCGTCGCTCTTCACCGACAGTTCCCCGACCAGCTCGGTGAGCAGCGGGTCGTTCGGATGCTGCCCGGCGTCGAGCCGCAGCTGCCCGACGACGTCGGCCGCCTTGGTGCGCCAGTCCGCGTACAGGCTGTGCGCGGCCGGATCGAGGAAAACGATGCGGGCCCAGTTGCGGTCTTCCGGCGCCCGCGCGGCCCAGTCGCCGAAGAGTGCCGACGCCGTGCTGTTCCAGGCGAGCACGTCGGTGCGGCGGCCCCACACGTACGCGGGCACGCTCTCGATCGCGTCGAGCATCGTCTGCAGCACGGGCCGCACCTGCTGCCGTTGCCGCGGCGCGGGCCGTTTGCGCTGCTGGGGCTTGGCCAGGTGCAGCAGGTGCGCGTGTTCGGTCTCCGACAGGTTCAGCGCGGTGGAGATCGCAGTCAGCACTTCGAGCGAGACGTTGCGGCCGTTGCCCTGCTCCAGCCGCGTGTAGTACGCGACGGAAACCCCGGCCAGCTGCGCCAGCTCCTCACGCCGCAACCCCGGCACGCGCCGGCGCCGGCCGTACTCGGGCAGGCCCACATCGGCCGGCTTCAGGCGGGCGCGCCGTGAGCGCAGGAACTCGCTCAGCTCCGCGCGTGGATCCAGCGCCTGCTCGGTGCGGGGGTGCGTGGCCATGTCCCTCAGTATCGCGCCCGAACCGACTAATCGCTGCTCCTGAGCCTGTCCCTGCCAGTAGTAGGCACGCGGGACGTACGCGAAACGGGCACCTGGGTAACCCCTCGGGCCCGGCGCACAGTGAACAGTGCCCGCCGAGCGGCCCGGCACCAATGAGAGGGATCAGTGAGATGACCGAGACAACCACAACTTCGCCCGCCACCGCGCGTGGCCGGGACCGGCTCCCGGGCAAGGCCCTTTTCGGCCTCTTCCTCGCCGGGTTCATCGGCATCCTCACCGAGTGCCTGCCCGCCGGTCTGCTGCCGGAAATCAGCCGGACCCTGCACACGAGCGTCGCGGCCACCGGCCAGATCGTCACGATCTACGCCGCCGCCACCGCGCTCGCCGCGATCCCGCTCTCGCGCCTGACCGCGAAGTGGTCGCGTAAGACCGTGCTGCAGGTCGCCCTGGGCACCGTCGCGATCACCAACGCGCTCACCGCGTTGTCCACCGACTACACCCTCACGATGGTGATCCGCTTCGTCGCCGGCCTCGGCACCGCGCTGGTCTGGACGCAGCTCGCCGGGTACGCCGCGCGCCTGTCGCCGCCGAGCGTGCAGGGCCGTGCCATCGCCATCGCGCTGGCGGGCACGCCGATCTCGCTGGCCCTCGGCGTGCCGGTGGGCACGTGGCTGAGCACCTTCGGCGGCTGGCAGACGGCGTTCTGGGTCTCGGCGGCGCTGAGCGTGCTGAACATGCTCTGGTTCGTGGTGAACCTCGCGAACCTGTCCGGCCAAGCGGGCCACGAACGCTTCACGCTCCGCCAGGTCCTCGCGATGCCCGGGCTGCGCACGATCCTGTTCGCGCTCACCACGTACATGGTGGCGCACAACATCCTCTACACCTACGTGACCGACTTCCTGCGCTTTGCCGGCATGGAGAGCCAGGCCGGGTGGGTGCTGTTCGCCTTCGGTGTCACGTCGGTGCTGAGCGTGGGCGTGGTCGGCGCGCACATCGACCACCACCTGCGCAAGCTGATCGTCGCGAGCACACTGCTGTTCGCGGTGAGCGTGCTGGTCCTGGCGGTGCTCTCGGGTGTGCCCGCGCTCGTCTACCTCGCCGCCGCGGCGTGGGGCCTGGCGTTCGGCAGTTCGCCGAGCCTGTTCATCGGCGGCGCGATCACCGCGACGGCCGAAGCCGCCGACGTCGCGCAGTCGATCGTGATCTCGTTCTTCTCCGGCTCGATCGCTCTCGGCGGGCTCGTCGGCGGGCTCTTGATCGCGAGCCTGGGCACGGCGTCGATCACGTGGGCTTCATTGGTGCTGCTGGTCTTCGCGGCGGTCGCGGTGGTCGGCGGCCGCAGGCACGCTTTCCCCAGGGGCGCCTGAGCGGCACCCCCGGGGAAGGCGTCAGCGCGGGAAAACCGTGCCGTCGAACAGCTTCCGGGCCGTGCGCACGACCCCGCTGCGGCGCACCCGCGGCGGGGTCTCGCCCGGGTCCACCTCGACCTCGACCTGCAGGTGGCCGGTCGGGTGCTCGACGTCGATGCGCGAGGTGCCGGGCAGCTTCGCCAGCTCGTGCCCGACGGCGCCGTCCAGCAGGAGCGCCGTGGCCACGCTGACGGCCCCGAGCACCCCGATCGACGTGTGCGGTTCGAGCGGGATGAACGTGCGGGTGCAGATCGTGCCACCGTCGACGGGCGGCGCGACGAGCGTGGTCTTCGGGACCGAGCTGTCGCGCACGTCGCCGAGGCCCATCAGCTCGGCCGCCCGCAATCGCAGCGACTGGATCCGGTCCCGCAGCGCGGTGTCGGCCTTGAGCTGCTCAGGCGTTTCGTAGCCGGTGAGCCCGAAGTCGGCGGCCCGCGCGACGACCACCGGCATGCCGTTGTCCACACAGGTCACCGGCACACCGTCCACAGTGTCCACGAGGTGCCCGGTCGGGAGCAGGCCGTGGCCCGTCGAGCCGGCGGTGTCGGCGAAGTCGAGCACCACCGGCGCCGCGGTACCGGGCACGCCGGAGATCGCCGTGTCACCCGTGTAGTCGACGACCCCGCCGGGAGTGGGGAAGCGGGCGACGGCGGTGCTGTCCGAGTTGACCATCCGGATCCGCACGGTCGTCTCGCCGTCGCCGGCCGGCACGAGGCCGCGTTCCACCGCGAACGGGCCGACGCCCGCGAGCAGGTTGCCGCAGTTCTGCCGGTCGGTCACGGTCGCCTCGGCCACGCCGAGCTGCAGGAACAGGTAGTCGACGTCCGCGCCGGGCGTCGTGCTCGGCGACACCACGGCCACCTTGCTGGTGAGCGGGTGGGCGCCGCCGATGCCGTCGATCTGGCGCGGGTCGGGGCTGCCCATGATGCGCAGCAGCAGGTCGTCGCGCTCCGCCGCGTCGGAGGGCAGGTCCTCGGCGCGGAAGTACGCGCCCTTGGACGTGCCGCCGCGCATCAGCAGGCAGGGGACGGCGTTCATGCCGCCTCCGCGGGAGGGAGTTCGTCGGCGGTCGTCACGCCTGCTCCTTCGCGTACTCCTCGGCGGTCACCCACCGCACGCCCAGCGAAGTGAGTTTCTCGCGCAGCCCGTAGCGGTCGAGCCCCAGCTCACCGCCGGCGAGGGCCGCCCGTGTGGCTTCCTCCTTGGCCAGACGCGCCTTCGAAGCGGTGATGCCCCGTTCGACGTCGATCTGCGCGACTCGCAGCACGCCGTCGTCGTCGGCCAGGATCACGTCGCCGGCGTGGATGGTCTGTCCGCCGACGGTCACCGGCACGTTGACCGAACCGGCCGTCGCCTTCACGGTGCCCTGCGCGCTGATCGCCCGCGACCACACCGGGAAGCCCATTTCCTTGAGCTCCGCGACATCACGCACGCCCGCGTCGATCACGAGACCCCGCACGCCGCGCGACACCAGCGACGTGGCGAGCAGCTCGCCGAACATCCCGTCGGTCGAAGGGGAAGCGGTGGTGACGACGAGGATGTCCCCCGGCTGGCACTGCTCGACCGCGGCGTGGATCATCATGTTGTCGCCGGGCCAGCACAGCGCCGTCACGGCCGAACCGCCGATGCGGGAGCCGCGGTGCAGCGGGCGGTGCTCGGTGCCGACGTAGCCGACGCGCCCGAGCGCCTCGTGCACCGTGGCGACCCCGAAGCCGGCCAGCTCGTCGATCTTGCCGCCGGGCGCCCGGGGGACGTCGGTCACCACCACGTTGTTCATTCAGCCTGCTCCATCGCTCAGTTGTCGGTCTCGCGCAGCGCGGTGATCACGCTGCGCAGGTGCGCCCGGGCCGCTTGCTCGGCGGCGTCCGGGTCGCGGCGGGCGATCGCGTCGATGATCGCCAGGTGCTCGGGCAGCGATACGTGCGGCCGGCCCGCGCGCATGGCGAGCCGGAACTGGTGGCGGACGATCTGGCCGTGGAGCCGCTCCAGCAGCTCCGCCGCCACGGACTGACCCGCGATCTCCCGCACCGTGCGGTGCAGCTCGCGGTTCAGCTCGGAGTACTTCATCGACTCGCCCTCGTCGACGGCGGCCTGCAGCCGCTTCGCCAGCTCACGCAGCGAGTCGATCTCGTCGTCGCTTACCTTCTCGGCCGCCTTGGCCGCGCACAGGCCTTCGAGCACCATGCGGCACTCGGTGATGGCCACGGCCTCCTCGATCGACACCACCCGCACCCGGGCCCCGCGGTGCGGAATACGCTCCACCAGGCCTTCCGCGGTCAGGTCGATCAGGGCGGCCCGCATGCTCGCGCGCGTGACGCCGAAGGTTTCGGCCAGCTCGGCCTCCACCAGGCGCTGCCCCGGGACGACGTCGCCCGCCAAAAGGGCGGCCCGCAGCGCGTCGAGCGCGGCGTGCTTGCCGACCTCCCCTTCCTTCGGCGTGGTGGGCATCCCGGCTCCTCTCTTCGATGGATGACGCTAAGCATCCCATACGAGATTGTCAACAATTTCGTAGACGACTCTTGTGACGATCTGGGTCCACGAGTTACCTTCCCTCGGACCACTCCGGCCGCGATGACGCGCCCGGCACGACAGGAGATGATCACGACGATGACCGGACCGGCCACGTCACCGCCCGCCGCCTCGTGGGCCAAGACTTCGACCCGCAACGCCGTCATCGGCGCCTCCTTCGGCTTCTTCGTCGACATGTTCGACGTGTATCTGCCGGTGGTGGCGCTGACGCCCGCGATGAACTACTTCCTCCCGCCCTCCGTTTCCGCGGGCAGCCGGGCCGTGATCACTTCGCTGATCTTCGTGGCCACCCTGCTCGGGCGGCCGCTCGGCTCGATGATCTTCGGCCGCCTCGCCGACAAGGTCGGCCGCCGCCGCGTGACGCTGTGGTCGATCACCGGCTGCGGCATCTGCACGCTGCTCATCGCGCTGCTGCCCGGCTACCACGCCGTGGGCCTGCTCGGCGTGGTGCTGCTGGTGGTGCTGCGCCTGATCGACGGCGTGTTCCTCGGCGGCGAGTACACCGGCGCCACCCCGCTCGCCATGGAGGCGGTCCCGACCGGCAAACGCGGTTGGTACGGCGGCCTCGTGGGCATGGGCTTCCCGATCTCGTACTGCGCCATTTCGCTGGTGACCTTCGTGATGTTGCGCATCGCGCCCTCCGGTGGCGTGAACTCGGCCTACTCCCAGTGGGGCTGGCGCGTGCCGTTCCTCGTGGGCGCGCTGCTGTGCGCGGTGTTCTGCTGGTACTTCTCGCGCACCGTCGAGGAGTCCGAGACGTGGAAGTCGGCGAAGAAGTCGCGCACGCCGATCCGCGACGTGCTCGTGGGTTCCTCTCGCAAGCAGTTCCTCCAGGTGTTCGTGATCATGAGCGGCATCTGGTTCGCCTCGAACCTCGCTTCCGGCCTGCTGCCCAGTGCGCTGCAGTTCCAGGCGCACGTGTCGGCGCAGCAGGTGACGGCGGCGCTCGTGATCGTGCAGGCAATCCATTCCGTGCTGTTCCCGTTCCTGGGTGCCTTGTCGGAGAAGATCGGCCGGCGCAAGTTCCTCGCGTGGTCCGGCATCGGCATCGGCGTGGTCTGCTCCGCCGCGTTCGCCACGATCAGCCTCGGCTGGTGGTCGGGCTTCGGCGCGGTGCTGTTGCTGACCTTCGTGATCCGGATCTCGGGTGGCAGCACGTTCGCCGTCACGCCGTCGTACCTGTGCGAGCGGTTCCCGCCCGCCGTGCGCGGCAGCGGCTTCGGTCTCGGCTACAGCATGCCGCTGATCCTGACCTCGTTCTACGCCTACTACCAGGACTGGCTCGGGCACATCATGCCGTCGGGCCTCACCGCCGCGGCCCTGCTCGTGCTCGGTGGCGCGCTCGTGTTCGTCGGCTCGCTGATCGGCCCGGAGACCAAGGACGTCGACCTCGGCGTCGCGGCCGCGGGCCAGCCGCAGCCGAAGGCGGTGACAGCGTGACGACGATCGCGTTGCTGGGCCTCGGTGAGGTGGGTTCCGTGCTGGCGGAAGACCTCACCGGGGTGGACCTCGCGGCGTGGGACGTGGCGCTGGCGGATCCGTCGAGCGCCGCGGCGCGCAACGCCGAACGGTTCGGGCTGGTGTCCGCTGTGGACGCGCACGACGCCGTTCGCGAAGCCGATCTGGTGATCAGCGCCGTGACCGCGGCCAACGACCTCACCGCGGCCAAGTCGATCGTCGACGGGCTGCCCGCCGGCTGCTGGTTCCTCGACCTCAACTCCGCGGCACCCGGCCAGAAGCAGGCCTCCGCCGAGGTGATCGAGAAGGCCGGCGGCCGCTACGTCGAGGCCGCCGTGATGTCGCCCATCAACCCCAAGCGGCTCGCGGCCCCGATGCTGCTCGGCGGCCCGCACGCGGCGGAGTTCGCGGAGTTCGCGCGTCCGCTCGGCTTCACCGGGCTGGAGGTCTACGCCGACGTCGTCGGCCGGGCCGCGGCCACCAAGCTCTGCCGTTCCGTGGTGATCAAGGGCGTCGAAGCCCTGCTCACCGAGTCTCTGCTCGCCGCGCGCGAGTGGGGCGTGGAGGGACGCGTCCTCGGGTCGCTGTCGAACCTGCTGCCCAGCGACGACTGGGAGAGCCTCGCCGCATACATGATTTCCCGCTCGCTGGAGCACGGCGTCCGCCGGGCCGAGGAGCTGCGGGAAGCCGCCGTGACCGTGGCCGAGACCGGCGTCGAGCCCGTGATGGCGGAAGCGATCGCACGCCGCCAGGACTGGGCGGCGGCCCACCGGCCCGCAGACCTCGGCGACCTGGAGTCGCGGCTGCTGCCGCTGCTCGACGCGGTCCGCACGCGAATGTCCGAAGAAGACCCGAAAGGCGACACCGAGTGATCATCGACTGTCACGGCCACTACACGACCGTGCCCGCGGCCCACACGAGCTGGCGGGACGCGCAGCGCGCCGCGTACGACGCGGGGACCGCCGCTCCGGCGTACCCGGAGATCGGCGACGACGAGCTGCGCGAATCGGTGCAGGGCCAGCTCGGGCTGATGGCCGACCGCGGCGTGGACCTCACGGTGTTCTCGCCGCGCGCGTCGGCGATGGGCCACCACATCGGTGACGAGGCCGTGAGCACCGAGTGGGCGCGGGTGTGCAACGACCTCGTCCACCGCGTCACCACGCTCTACCCCGAGAAGTTCGTCGGCGTCTGCCAGCTGCCGCAGTCGCCGGGAGTCCCGGTGGAGCACTCCGTGGCCGAGCTGCGCCGCTGCGTGGAGGAGCTCGGGTTCGTGGGCTGCAACCTCAACCCCGACCCGAGCGGCGGGCACTGGACCGCGCCGCCGCTCACCGACAAGAGCTGGTATCCGTTCTACGAAGCCATGGTGGAGCTCGACGTGCCGGCCATGGTGCACGTGTCGGCCTCGGACAACCCGAGCTTCCACGCCACGGGCGCGCACTACCTCAACGCCGACACCACGGCGTTCATGCAGTTCCTGCAGTCGGACCTGTTCACCGACTTCCCGGCACTGCGCTTCGTGATCCCGCACGGCGGCGGAGCGGTGCCGTACCACTGGGGCCGCTACCGCGGGCTCGCCGACATGCTCGGCCGCCCGGAGCCCGACGAAGGTGTCATGCCGAACGTCTTCTTCGACACGTGCGTGTACCACCAGCCGGGCATCAACCTGCTCTTCGACGTGATCAACGTGGACAACGTGCTGTTCGGCTCGGAGATGGTCGGTGCCGTGCGGGGCATCGACTCGCGCACCGGGCACCACTTCGACGACACCCGCCGCTACGTCGACGCGCTCGGACTGTCCGATGAGGACAAGACGAAGGTGTACGAGGGCAACGTGCGCCGCGTCTACCCGCGCCTGGACCAGGCGCTGAAGGCGAGGGGCGTGTGAGCGCGTTCACGGCCGACCCCGGCTGGCTCTCCTACGACCCCGACCCGTCGAAGCCGGCCTTCGTGCTTCCGCCGGGCACCGTCGACGTGCACACGCACGTGTTCGGCCCGGGCGACAAGTTTCCCTATGCGCCGGAACGCAAGTACACGCCGACCGACGCCGGCAAGGAGAAGCTGTTCGCCCTGCGCGACTTCCTGGGCATCGAGCGCCAGGTGATCGTGCAGGCGACCTGCCACGGTGCCGACAACAGCGCTCTGGTCGACGCGCTCGACGCGGCGGGCGAGCGCTCCCGCGGCATCGCGACGATCCGCGGCACCGAGTCCGACGAGGAGCTCGCCCGGCTGCACACGGCCGGCGTGCGCGGCATCCGGCTGAACTTCGTCCGCCGGCTCGTGGACCCGAAGCCCGACGCGTACTACCACGACCTGGTCGCGCGGATCGCGCCGCTGGGCTGGCACATCGTGATCTATTTCGAGGCCGCGGACCTCGCCGAGAAGTGGGACCTGTTCACCTCGCTGCCGACCACGGTCCTGGTGGACCACATGGGCCGCCCGGACGTGACGAAACCCGTCGACGGCCCGGAGTTCGGCCGCTTCCGCACCCTGCTGCGCGAGCACCCGAACTTCCACGTGAAGGTCACCGGCCCGGAACGCCTCACGGTGGCCGGACCGCCGTACGACGACGTGGTGCCCTTCGGCCGCGCGCTCGTGGAGGAGTTCCCGGACCGCGTCCTGTGGGGCACCGACTGGCCGCACCCCAACATGAAGAGCCACATGCCCGACGACGGCACGCTGGTCGACTTCGTGCCCCGCATCGCACCGAGCGCCGAAGCGCGGCAGAAGCTGTTGGTGGACAACCCGATGCGGCTCTACTGGGCTGACTGAACGCGAGCCGACCGAGCCGGGGAGCCGGGCCGTCCGAAGTGGACGACCCGGCTCAGCCCAGCCGTTCGGCGACGCGCGGGGGAGCGGTGTCGCTGTCGCCGGGAGAGATCGTCATCGGCCAGACCTCCTGCACCGGGTCCTTCGCCGAGGCGACGCGGGCGAGCACGATCTCGCCGAGCCGCCGCCCGTACGCCTCCAGTGAGACCGCGAACGTGGTCAGCGACGGCACGAGGTAATCGCACACCGGGTTCTTGCGGAACCCCACCACGGCCAGGTCCGCGCCCGGCCGCACACCGGCCTCGGCGAAGCGCCGGTAGAGCCCGAGCGCGAGTGTCTCCTGCGCCAGCATCACGGCCGTCGGGGCCGGCGCCATCGCCAGCAGGCGTTCGGCGAGCAGCCCGCCGCCCTCGGGCGTGTCGGGCAGGCGGATCTCGGCGGCGGGCTCGAGCCCGTGCGCGGCCAGCGCCTGCCGGCAGCCGCGGGTGTACTCCCAGGTGCTGTTGACGTCTCCGTCGTCGTAGGCCAGCGCGATCCGCGTGTGCCCGGCGGCCACGAGCCGCTCCACCGTCTCCGCCGCGACGCCCTCGAAGTCCAGGTCGAGCCACGCGTGACCCTCGGGTCCGCCGCGGCCGAGCGCCACGAACGGCACGCCGCGCTCGGTGAGCAGCTCCACCCGCCGGTCGACGCGGTGGGTGTTGGAGATGACGTACGCGTCGGCGATGTGCCGGTCGACGGCGTTGACCAGGTACCGGTAGGGGTCCTTGGCCGGCCCGACCGGCAGCAGCACCAGGTCCATCGAGCGTTTCGCGAGCTCCTGCTGCAGGCCGTCGCAGACGCTGAAGTAGAACGTCTCGCCCATCGCGGTGCGCGCGGTGTTGGTCTGCATCACGAGCGCGACCGTGCCGGTCTCGCCGCGGCGCAGCGTGCGGCCGGACTGGTTCGGCTGGTAGCCGAGGCGCTCCGCGGCCGAGCGGACGCGCTCGCGCGTGGCGTCGCTGACCTCGCCGCGGGAGTTCATCGCGCGCGACACGGTGCTGATCGACATGCCGAGCTCGGCCGCCAGCTCCCGGATCCCGACCCGGCCCATGCGTCCCCCCGTCCCTTCAGGTTGTCGCTCACAGTATCGCGGGTCGATCACTCACTGGCGTACCGGAAACGTTTCCGGTAACGTTTCCGGCGGACGCGCCGAGGCGTCCGGTTGCTCGTGGGCGGAGGATTCATGCTCGAGTCACGTGTGGTGCGGAAGCTGTCGCTGAGACTGCTGCCCGTCTTGATCATCGGTTACTTCCTGGCGATCATCGACCGCGCGAACCTGGGGGTCGCCGCGCTCACGATGAACGCCGACCTCGGGATCGGCGCCACCGCGTTCGGGTTCGCCGCGAGTGTGTTCTTCGTGCCGTACGTGCTGCTCGAGGTGCCCTCGAACCTCGCGATGGCCAGGTTCGGAGCCCGCTGGTGGATCGCGCGCATCCTCGTGACCTGGGGGATCATCTCCGCCGCCCACGCGCTGGTGTGGGACGTGCCGAGCCTTTACGTCGCGCGCGCCCTGCTGGGCGCGGCCGAGGCCGGCTTCTTCCCGGGCGTGATCTTCTACCTGACGCTGTGGTTCCCCGCCGCGCACCGCGGCCGCATCATGGCGACGTTCACCGCCGGCATCCCGGTGGCCCTGATCATCGGCACGCCGCTGTCGGGTCTGATCCTCAACCTCGAAGGCCGGCTCGGCCTGCACGGCTGGCAGTGGGTGTACCTGATCGAGGGTGTGCCCGCCGTGCTGATGGGGATCATGATGCCGTGGCTGCTGCCGAAGAGCCCGGACAAAGCGAAGTTCCTCGACGAGGAGGAACGCGCCTGGCTCACCGGCACTCTCGCCCGCGAGGCCGCCGAACGCGAGGCGCTGGGCGAGCGCGGCAGCACCCGGCGCAAGGTGCTGAAGACGCTGCTGAGCCCGAAGGTGCTCATGTTCGCCGTGGCGTACTACGGCCTGACGAACCTCAACGGCGCGGTGTCGACGTTCCTGCCGCAGATCCTCAAGCCGTTCGGGCTCGGGAACACCGCGACCACGTTCGTCGCCGCGATCCCGTACGTGTTCGGGCTCATCGGCATGCTGGTGCTCGGGCGCCTGGCCGACCGGCCGGGGCTGCGGGCGACGAGCCTGTACATCGCGCTCGGCGTGTCGCTGGTCGGGCTGGTCGCGTCGGCGGTGTTCGACGCGCCGGTGGTGAAGCTCGTCGCGCTGTGCGTGGCCGCGTTCGGCGTCTTCGGCGTGCTGCCGACGTTCTGGGGACTGCCGACGGCGATCCTCACCGGGGCGGCGGCCGCGGGTGGCATCGCGTTGATCAACGCGCTCGGCAACCTCTCGAGTGTCGTGAACCCGGCCGTGATCGGGGCGATCGACGCGAAGACCGGCAGCTTCGACGGCGGCCTGCTGTGGCTTGCCGCGATGGCGGTGGTCGCGATCCTGGCGGTCACGGTGATCCTGCTCGTCTGGCGGCCGGCGCGACGGGCCTTGGTGACTGTGCCTTCGAAGCAGGAGGTCTGACGTGCGTATCGCCGAAGTGCGGTTGCGGCGGCTGAAGGGTGTGCTGCCTACCGACGGCGACCTGTGGGAGGAACGGCTGGTCCGCCCGCTCGACGTCTACCCCGAGTATCGCGCCCGCGACGACCACGAGGGCGGCGTGCAGCGGCCCGGCGGGTTCGAGATCACCACGTTCTTCGTGGAGATCGAGACCGACGAGGGCCTGGTCGGGCGCGCCGGCCCCGTGCCGGAGACGGTGGCGTGGCTGGTGGCGCACGAGCTGCGGCCGCTGCTGCTCGGCCGCGACCCGATCGCGGGGGAGAAGCTGTGGGACCAGCTGCACCGCGCGCAGGTGCACGGACGCGGCGGCCAGCCGATGCTGGCGATCAGCGCGGTGGACAACGCGTTGTGGGACCTGCGCGGCAAGTGGCTCGGGCAGCCGGTGTACCGCCTGCTCGGCGGGCCGACGCGGGACGAGGTGCCGGCGTACGCGTCGATGCTCGGCTTTGCGGTGCAGGACCTGGACCGCGTGCGCGAGCGGGCCGTGGAGTTCCGGGACCGCGGGTACCGGGCGCAGAAGTGGTTCTTCCGCCACGGCCCGGCGAGCGGGTACGAGGGGCTGCGCGCGAACGTCGCTCTCGTCCGGACGCTGCGTGAGGCCGTCGGCGAGGACTACGACCTGATGTTCGACTGCTGGCAGTCGATGGACGTCACCTACGTCACGGAGCTGGCTTCGCGAATCGCCGAGTTCCGGCCGCGGTGGCTCGAGGAAGTGGTGATGCCGGACCGGATCGACGGCTACGCGTTGCTGCGGCAGCGGCTGGCGGTGCCGCTCGCGGGGGCGGAGCACGAGTACACGCGCTGGGGCTTCCGGCGGTTCGTGGACGCCGGCGCGCTGGACGTGCTGCAGCCCGATCTGTATTGGTGCGGCGGGCTTTCCGAGGCGCTGAAGATCGCGGCCTACGGCACGGCTCACGACCTCCAAGTGATCCCGCACGGCCACTCCGCGACGGCGACACTGCACTTCTCGCTGACGCAGTCACCGGCCCACACGCCGTACCAGGAGGATCTGGTGAAGTGGAACCAGGTGCACCAGCTGTTCCTGGCTTCGCCGGTGAACCCGGCCGGCGGGGTGCTTTCGCCGTCGGACGCGCCAGGCCTGGGCATGGAGCTGGACGCGGGCCGCGCCGACGCCGACGACGTCGTTTTCGCTTGAGCTATCGGGAAAGCAGGGGAATGAACACGCCTCGCTGGTGGCAGACCGCCACCGTGTACCAGATCTACCCGCGCAGCTTCGCCGACTCGAACGGCGACGGCGTCGGCGACCTGCGCGGCATCATCGGCAAGCTCGACCACCTCAGCGCGCTGGGCATCGACGTGGTGTGGCTTTCGCCGGTGTACCCGTCGCCGCAGGACGACAACGGCTACGACATCAGTGACTACTACGGCATCGACCCGGTGTTCGGCACGCTCGCCGACTTCGACGAGCTGCTGGCCGAAGCGCACGCGCGCGACATCCGCGTGGTGATGGATCTCGTGGTGAACCACACCTCGGACGAGCACCCGTGGTTCGTCGAGTCGCGCGACCCCGCGAGCCCCCGGCACGACTGGTACTGGTGGCGCCGCCAGCCCAACAACTGGGGCTCGCGCTTCTCGGGCCCGGCGTGGGAGCAGGACCCGGACTCGGGCGAGTACTACCTGCACCTGTTTTCGCGCAAGCAGCCGGACCTCAACTGGGAGAACCCGGAGCTGCGCCGGGAGATCCACCGGATGATGCGCTGGTGGCTCGACCGCGGCGTCGACGGCTTCCGCATGGACGTCATCAACTTCATCGCGAAGCCCGTTTCACTGCCCGATGCGCCGCTCGGCCTCGGCGACCTCTACGGCGACGCGGAATCCCTGTACGCCAACGGCCCCCGCCTGCACGAGTTCCTGCAGGAGATGCACCGCGAGGTCTTCGCCGACCGCGCCGACCGGCTCCTGACGGTCGGCGAGACGCCCGGTACGTCCGTTTCCGATGCCGAGCTCCTCACCGACCCGGCGCGCCACGAGCTCGACATGGTGTTCCAGTTCGACCACGTGGAGCTCGACCAGGGCCACTCGAAGTGGGACGTGCGGCCGTTCGACCTGGCGGCTCTGAAGCGCACCCTCGCTCGCTGGCAGGTCGGCCTCGCCGACCGCGGCTGGAACAGCCTCTACTGGAACAACCACGACCAGCCCCGCATCGTCTCCCGCTGGGGCGACGACGGTCCCTGGCGTGAGCTGTCGGCCACCGCGTTGGCCACCGTCCTTCATCTGCACCGCGGCACGCCCTATGTCTACCAAGGCGAGGAACTCGGCATGACCAACGTGCCGTTCTCCTCGATCGACGACTTCGCCGACATCCAGTCCCGCAACCACTACTTCGAGGCGACTGGCCCTCTGGGGCAGTCCCCTGTCGAGGTCTTGGCCGCCCTCCGCTCGCGCTCCCGCGACAACGCCCGCACCCCGATGCAGTGGACCGCCTCATCCCAGGCCGGCTTCACTTCGGGCACGCCGTGGCTGCGCGTGAACCCCAACCACACGACGATCAATGCCGCGTCCCAAGTGGACGATCCGGCGTCGGTGTTCTCCCACTACCGCCGTCTGATCGCTCTGCGGCATTCGGAGCCGCTGGTGGTTTCGGGCCGGTACGCGCTGCTGGAGCCTGATCACCGCCGGCTGTTCGCCTTCACCCGCGTGGACGGCGACCACGGGTTGCTGGTGCTGGCCAACTTGTGGCATACCCCGCTCGACGTACCACCGTCCGCGGTGGCCGGTTGGCCTTCCGCCACGCTCGTTCTGGGCAATTACCCGGGCCCGGCGTCGGTGGGTGCGCAGCTCCGCCCCTGGGAGGCCGTCGTCTTCCGCCACTGACGCCGCACTACGGCGACGACGCTTCCGACCGCCGCACCCAGCAACGCAACGACGGCGGTCGCGACGCGCACGAACCCGGTGGAACCGAGGCTGACCGCAAGCACTGCGAGGGCTACGAGCAGCGCCGTCGTGGAAAGGGACACGGTCCGGACCAGATCCCGCGCGCGCCGGGTGCGATCGTCGGAAGTGAGGACCCGGTCGAGCAACTGGAGGAAGGTGAGGCGGTCGGTGCCCCGGGGGACGGTGGTCACCGGTTCGCCGCCGCACCCGGTCGGCCGACGGTGCGCAGAGCGAGCGCAGGGGGCTCGCCCTGGTCGCGCAGCCGGCCGACGAACCTGTCCGGAGTCGGGCTCCGGTCGACGATCCGCGCGAATTTCGCTGAAGGCTCGACCGGTCCTCGTGTCCCATCGAGAACGACGCCTTCCCCGAGGATTCCTGCCACGGGGTCGCACAGATCTTCGACCAGCGAGAACACCGAAGGACCCTGCGCTGTTTCAAGGTGGAGCGCGGTCCCGCCCAAACCGCTCCAGACGTCGATCGCGGCAGCGTTCGCGACCAGCCCGATGCGGCGCAGCATGGCACTGCCGAGCGCGACCGGACCACAGTGCTGCCAGTGGAAGTCGTAACCGTGCCGTTCGCCCGAGCTCAGCTGCGGCGAACACTCGAGCCGCGGGTCCACGCACTTTCCGCCGTACGCCGTGTGCCGGATGGCGCCCCAGATTCGGGTCCAGTCGTCCTCTTTGATGCCGCGGACCACAACACGGCAGGGAGTGACCCTGCCGTCCACATCGAGCAGGCGTAGCTCGAGGTTGTTCTGGGTGAAGGTGAAGCGCAGGCCCGGAATGCCGTCGCGGCGTTCGTTCGGTTCGAGAGGCGCCAGCAGCGCGCGAAAGAATCGGGTCGCGGCATCGTCGGCAAGGCTGACCACGAGGGCATCGCAGCGTGGGCTGACCTTCTTGAACACTCGGTGCCCGGCGGTCCTGTGCGCCGAATACCTGACGGCAAGCAGGAGCGAAGTCTCGAGCACCCGTTGGTGCAGCGAATGCGCTGCGAGAATCGCCCTTTCCCGCGCGGCTTCGGTGATCGCGAGGTCGGCGCTGATCGCCTTGTGGGCTTCTTGGCGCGTCTCACCGGTGAACCGCCGGCGCACCGAGGCGAGCTCAGAGACTGAAGCAGTCACGGCAGAGTCCTTCCTTCGTCACCGCCCGGCTCGGCGAGGAGGGATCCAGCCATGGTTTTCCGGCACCCACGAGGGTGCGATCAGTCGTTCGTGCTGTTCGGTGGTTCTGTCGCCCGGGTTGCCGGGTGGGCGACACCAGCAGTGCCCGCACGGTGCGCGACGAAGCATAGCGCAGGGTGAGTCGCGGGTCGTCTCGCGCGGGGTTGTCCCGGCCGCAACTCACCCCCGTGAGGGAGCTCGCGCCGAAGATCAGGCGGCCGGTTTCCAGCCCAGCTCAGGGCCCAGCCGGGTGGCGATGTCCGTGAGGATCTGCACGTAGTCGGCGTGCTCGAAGCTGAAGGGCAGCGCGAACGCGACCTCCGACACCTCCCGGAACGCGGCGTCCGCGTAGAGCCGCTCGGCGATGGAAGCCGAGGTGCCCACCAGGTCTTCCGCGAAGGTCATGCGGGCGGGGCCGTGGGCCTTGCCGACGCGGGGCAGGCGGGAAGCGGCGTACGCCTTGTACTTCGCGCGCTGCTCGGGGCTCGCGCTGTCGGTCGGGATGACGACCAGGCCCTGTGACACGCGGGCGTCGGCGCCGAGGGGGTGGTGGGCGCGGAACTCGCGGATCTGCGCGGCCTGGATGGCGGCGAAGTCGATCTCCGTGGCGTCGGGATCCTCGGCGCGCACGACGCTGCTGGCCAGGTAGTTCATGCGGTGCTCGCCGGCCCAGCGGGCGGAGCGGGTGCTGCCGCCGCCGTACCAGAGGCGGTCGGCGAGGCCGGGGGAGTGCGGCTGGACGCGGGGCGAGTACTCCTCGATGCCCTCGGTGCCACTGAAGTCCGTGGCTTTCTCGCCGCGGATGAAGCCCAGGAGGCGTTCCACGCGCTGATAGCTGAAGTCCTCGGCCGACGCGGTGTCGGGGTACAGCGCGGGCGCGAGGTGGTCGTAGTGGCGCGGCTCGCCGACGCTCAGGCCGGGGTTGAGGCGCCCGCCGGAGAGGACGTCGACCGTGGCGAGGTCTTCGGCGAGGCGCAGCGGGTTTTCCCAGCCCAGGGGGATCACGGCGGTGCCCAGCTCGATGCGGCTCGTGCGTTGCGTGGCGGCGGCCAGAACCGCGACGGGCGACGAGATGCCGAACTGCAGGTGCCGGTGGCGCACCCACGCGCTGTCGAAACCGAGCTCCTCGCCGAGCTGGATGACCTGCAGCGTCGACTCGTGGCCGGCGGCGGGATCGGCCTCGTCGAACAGCCCGATCGTGAGGAATCCCAGCTTGCGCAACGGTTCCGAGGTGATCGGCACGGCAGTTCCTCCTGGCTCCGGGTCTTGCCGCAGATCAACCTCGACGGCGCCGGGATTGTTCCGGTTCCGGTGTGGTCTGGAGCACTACGTCGGTACCTCACGGGAAGTCCGGGTTCCTGGACCGAAACTAACTTGTAACGGGGCGAAGGTTCCACTCCGGCGGCGCGCGCGCCAGAATCGCGCGTTGTGATCGCGTCAGAAAAGCATTCGGAGGCTTGTCGTAAATCCTGAAAACAGGTACTGGCGCGAATCATTCGGACAAAGTTCCCGAACATTCGGATCGAGGCTCATCCATGGTTGAACCCGCCCAGAAAACCGCATCTGCGGGCACTTCGCCGAAAATGCGCAGATCGGTCGGCTTCTACGGCCTGATGTTCGTTTCGCTCGGCTCGATCATCGGCTCCGGGTGGCTGCTCGGCGCGCTCAAGGCGGCGAAGGTGGCGGGTCCCGCGTCGCTCGTGTCGTGGGTGCTCACCGCGGTCATCATGGCCACGCTTGCCCTGGTCCACGCGGAACTCGGCGCGGCCTACCCGGTCGCCGGCGGCACGGCCCGGTACCCCGCGCTCGCGTACGGAGTGCTCGGCGGGTTCGTCGGCGGCTGGGTCGCGTGGCTGCAGGCGGTGGCGCTCGCGCCGGTGGAGGTCGAGGCGAGTCTCGAATACCTCGACAACGTCACCTGGATCAAGGAACACCTGAATCTGCTGAGTCCCTCGGGCACGCTCACCGCGAGCGGATTCGGCTGGGCGACGCTGCTGATGGCGATCTTCACGATGATCAACCTCGTCGGCGTGAAATTGCTGTCGGAAAGCAATTCGGCGACGGTGATCTGGAAGACCGCGGTGCCGGTGCTGACCGTGGTCGTGCTGCTGTCGCTGCGCTTCCACCCGGGCAACTTCACCGCGGGCGGCGGCTTCGCGCCGCACGGTGCCCACGGCATCTTCGCCGCGCTGCCGGTCGGCGTGGTGTTCGCGTTGCAGGGCTTCGAACAGGCCGTGCAGGTGGGCGGCGAGGCGCGCGACCCGCAGAAGGACCTGTCGCGCGCGATCATCGTCGCGATGGTCATCGGCACGATCGTCTACCTGCTGCTGGAGGTCGCGTTCATCGGCGCGCTCGACCCGGCCGCGCTGCTCAAGGGCTGGGACAACCCGATCGCGCAAGGCTCCTTCGGCCCGTACGCCACGCTGGCGACCCTCGCCGGCGCCGGCTGGCTGTCGTACGTGCTCTACGCCGACGCCTTCGTCTCCCCGGCCGGCACGGGCATGCTCTACCTCGGCACGTCGGCGCGCCTGTCGTACGCGATGGGCCGCGAGCGCACGCTGCCGAAGGGCCTGGGCAAGCTCAACGTGCGCGGGGTGCCGGTGTGGTCGATCGGGTTGTCGTTCGTGGTCGGCGAAATCGCGTTCCTGCCGTTCCCGAGCTGGCAGTCGCTGGTCAGCGTGATCACCTCGGCCACCGCGCTGATGTACGCGTTCGCCCCGGTCTCGATGATCGCGCTGCGCAGGCGCGACCCGGACCGCCCGCGCCCGTACCGCGCGCCGATGCCGAAGGTGCTGGCGCCCGCGGGCTTCGTGGCCGCGAACCTGATCATCTACTGGAGCGGTTTCGACACCACGTGGAAGATCATGATCGCCGTGGTGATCGGCTTCGGCCTGTTCCTCATCGCCCGTGTGACCAGCCCCAAGCTGGAACGCATCCCGATCGACTGGAAGGCCGCGCAGTGGATCGTGCCGTTGCTCGCCGGCCACGTGCTCATCGGCTACTTCGGCCGCTACGGCGAGTCGGGCAACATCAGCGCCCTGCCGGAGTGGATCGACCTGCTGGTGGTGATCGTGTTCAGCCTGGCGGTGTTCTACTGGGCCGTGAACCTCGCGGTCGACAGTGACAAAGTGAAGGCAGCGGTCGAGCGAGAGGCGCTGGAGCTGGCCGTGCAGTGATCTCGCGGGTGATCGGTTTCCCTTGCGGGCGACCGGTCACCGGCGCCGCCACGCCCCGGGCGTCGTTCCTTCGCGGCGGCTGAACACGCGGGTGAGTGCGGCGTTGGACTCATAACCCACCCGAGTGGCGATCTGCGCGACGCTGAGGTCGGTCTCGCGCAGGAGCCGCTTGGCCTGGTGCAGCCGCCACGACGTGAGGTAGCCCAGCGGGGTCTCGCCGACCACGGCCCGGAAGGCGGCCGCGAACGCCGAGCGCGAAAGGCCGGCCTCGCGGGCCAGCGTTTCGACCGTCCACGGGTGCGCGAGGTCGGCGTGCAGCGCGCGCGTGGCGGCCGCGAGGCGGGGGTCGCGCTGGGCGGCGAGCCAGCCGAGGTCGCCGCCTCCGGTTTCGCAGAACGTGCGGACGGCCTGGATGAACAGCACGTCCGCGAGCCGGCTGGTCACGAGCCGGGAGCCGAGGCCCGCGGCGGCGTCCTCGCGGGCGAGCAGGTCGAAGGTCGCGCGCAGCTGCTCCCCGGCCTCGCCGCGCAGGTCGAGCAGGAACAGCGGGGGCAGCATCGCGAACAGCGGCGCGGCCGCGGTGGCGTCGAAGGAGAACCGGCCGGACACGATGTCGGTGCGTTCACCGCTCCCGCCGTGCGTCGCGACGGTGCGTTCCGGGTCGGTGAACAGGGATTCGCATTCGACGAGGTCCCGGCCGGGCTCGTCCTCGAGCGTGAACCGCGCGCCGGCGCGGACGACGAAGCAGTCGCCCGCCGCGAGCCGGCGCGGTTCGCCCACGGCGTCGCCCGTGAGCACGCACGAACCGGAGGCGATCAGCACGAGGCGGGTGGTCTCGGGCGAGTGGAAGGCGATGCCCCACGGCGCGCCGGCCTCGATCCGCACGTACCGCGACTGCTCGATCCGCATCGCGGTGAGCACGTCCTCCACCGGATCCATGGGGGCTCCTGGACGATCAGACAACGATTGCGGACCCGAAGGTAACACTCGTCCGGCTCGGCGGTTCTAGCGTGGGTCGCATGAAGATCACCGAACTGTTCGACCTGACCGGCAGGACCGCCCTCGTCACCGGAGCGAGCCGCGGGATCGGCGCCGCCGTGAGCCGGGTGCTGTCGGAGGCGGGCGCGCGGGTGGTGCTGGTCGGCCGGTTCGCGGAGACCCTGGCCGCGGTGGCGCGCGAGCTCCCGGGTGACGCCGACGTGGTCGCCGCCGACCTGGCGTGCCCGGAGGCCCCAGCCGAGATCCTCGCCGCGGCGGGCTCGGTCGACGTCCTCGTCAACAACGCAGGCAGCGGCACAGGCGCGGGCTTTGCCGACCGGCTACGGCTCGCCGACGTCGACGAGGCTTGGGCGGTGTACCTGCGCGCCCCGATCGTGCTGTCCGGCCTCGCCGCCGCGGGCATGGCCGCGCGCGGCAGTGGCAGTGTCGTCACCTTGTCGTCGGGCGCCGCCCACCAGGGCCTGCCCGGCTTGTCCGTCTACAGTGGACTCCGCGCCGGCGCCGAAGCCGCCACCCGCGCGCTGGCCGCCGAGTGGGGCTCCCGCGGCGTCCGCTTCAACGCCGTCAGCCCCGGCGCCGTCCGCACCACACTCGGCGCCTGGATCGTCGACGACGACTCGGCCCGGGCCAAGTACCTGGAGACGGTGCCGCTGGGCCGGGTCGGCGAGCCGGACGATGTCGCTGCCGCCGTGTTGTTCTTCGCTTCCCCAGCGTCGTCGTACATCACTGGCCAGACCCTCACCGTCGACGGCGGCTGGGTCACGACGGCGCCGTCGCCGGTGGGCTGAGCCGGATTCGCTCGCCGCACGGCCGTTCAGGACTACCTTGCAAAGTGCTGTCGACCGGCCGGCGAGGGCTGAAGATCGAGGTGTGGGGCATGGACGATCGAGCGGCTGCGGGCGGCAACGATCCTGCGGCAGCGTCGCAACCGGCGCGGGCCGGTCGGGTGGCGGGAGAATTGGTCACCGAGATGTTCGAGTACGACGGTGGACGGCGGGTCACGGTGTACGTGCCGCCGGATCCGCCGGAGGCGGTCGTGTTCGCCGGTGACGGTCAGCTGATCTCGCAGTGGGGCGGCCACCTCGAAGCCGCCGACGTGCCGCCGACGATGATCGTCGGCGCCCACCGGACCGCCGACGAGGACGAGACGGTGCGCATCCGGGAGTATTCGCCGTCGTTCGACCAGGACCGGTTCGCGGCGCACGAGAGGTTCTTCACCGGGGACGTCCGCCGATGGGTGCGGTCGCGCTTCGGCGTCGACTTGCCCGCCGAACGTACGGCGGTGTGCGGTGTCTCGGCGAGTGGAGAGCTCTCACTGGCGATGGGCCTCCGGCATCCGGACGTCTACGGTGCGGTCTTTTCCGCGTCGCCGGGCGCCGGCTACCGCCCGCCTGTCGCGATGCCGAGCCCGCTACCGCGCGTCTACCTGGTCGCCGGCACGCTGGAGCCGTTCTTCGCGAGGAACGCGACGCGGTGGGCGGACGCGCTGCGCGATGCCGGCGCGGACGTCGTGCTGACGGAACGGGTCGGCGATCACGGCGGCCCGTTCTGGGCCGCGGAGTTCCCGCTGATGGTGGCCTGGGCCTTCGGAAGCTGACCAGCGGCACCATTATCGTTTGCGGCGCGATGTGGGCAGCGATCATCCTCGGGTGCCATGGCGGCAAACCTCACTGAGTTCTACGGCCACGATACCGACGAGGACACCCGGCTGACCCGCTCGGCGCACGGGAAGCTGGAGTTCCTGCGGACGCAGGAGTTGGTGCGGCGGGCGCTGAACGGGAAGGCGTTGCGGGTGCTCGACGTCGGCGGTGGAACCGGTGTGCACGCGCGCTGGCTCGCCGCCGACGGTCACTCCGTGCACGTCGTCGACGCGGTGCCCCGGCATGTCGAGGTCGCGGCCGGGATCCCCGGCGTCACAGCGGAACTCGGCGACGCGCGGGCGCTCACGTGGCCGGACGCGAGCGCGGACGTCGTCCTGCTCTTCGGGCCGCTCTACCACCTCGTCGAGGCCGAGGACCGAACGTTGGCGCTGGCCGAAGCGCTGCGCGTACTCCGTCCTGGTGGCCTCCTGTGCGCCGCGGCGATCAGCCGCTACCTGTCCCTTCTGGAGGTGAGTACGACCGGGCGCCTCGACGCGCGGATGGCCGGCGCCGTCGGCGAGGTCATCGGCACGGGAAAGTACGACGGGCACGTCGGATTCGTCCCCGCGCACTTCCACACCGCTGCGGAGCTGGGTGGCGAGGTCCGAACCGCCGGCGTGCGGGACGTCGAGGTGTTCGGCGTGGAAGGCCCCGCCTGGGCCGCGCTCGACGTGGCGGGCGCGGCGATCCGGGACGAGCACCTGGAATCGGCGCTGCAGTGCGCCCGGCTGGTCGAGCGGGATTCCCACCTGATCAACGCCAGCGCGCACCTTCTCGCCGTCGGAAAGGCTTAGCCGGCAAGAAAATCACTTGACCCCGCCACCAGACTCGCCGGTATGGGGTCGTGGGGGCGGTTGCAGCTGGTCGCGGTGTTCGGATCGGCGGGGGAAGGCCTGGTGCTCTCGGCGATTCCGCTGCTGGCCGTTTCGATCACGACGGACCCGCGGGAGATTTCGCTGGTGACGGTGGCCGGGCAGGCGCCGTGGTTGCTGTTGTCGTTGTTCGCGGGCGTGGTGATCGACCGGGTGCGGCGGACGGCAGTGCTGGCGGGGGCGTACGCCGTGCTCGCCGCGGCCGCCGTGGCGCTCGCCGCGGCCGGATCGCTGCACGAACTGAGCCTGCCCGTGGTGGCGGTGGTGGCGTTCGTGGTCACCACGGCGCAGGTGTTCGGCGACGGCGCCAGCGGCGCGCTCGTGCCGGACGTCGTGGGGCCCGACCGGCTGGCGGCGGCGAACGCGCGGTTGCAGGTGATCGACCGGGGGCTGGTGCAGTTCGTCGTCCCGCCGGCGACGGGGGTGCTGCTCGGGATCGGGGCGGGGATTCCGGCGTGGGGCGCCACGGCGGCGGCGGTCGTGGCGTTCGCCTTGGTACGCGGGATTCCGTCGGCGCCGCCGGTGAAGTCGCCGGCGCATCCGTTGCGCGACATCGGCGAAGGGCTGCGGTACCTGGTGGGCACGCCGCTGCTGCGGTCGATCACGATCACCGTCGCGCTGGGGTCGTTCGCGGCGAGCGCGGGCAACGCGATGCTGGTGCTCTTCGCGACGCAGGTGCTGCACCTCGGCCCCGTCGGCTACGGCGGGCTGCTCGCGTGCCTGGCCGTCGGCTGGGTCGCGTCGTCGTTCGTGGTGGACCTGGTGGTGCGGCGGCTGGGTTACTCGTGGTCGATGCGGCTGGCGCAGAGCTGCGGCGTGGTGGCGCAGCTCGCCATCGCTTTGGTGCCGCCGTGGCCGCCGGTCGTGGGGCTGGTGCTCGTGTTCCTCACGGCGACCACGCTCGTGTGGAACGTCTGCTCCCAGTCCTCACGCCAGCGCTTCACGCCGTCGCCGTTGCTGGGCCGTGTGCTCACCAGCCACCGTGCGCTGGCGTGGGGACTGACGCCCCTGGGCGCGCTCGCGGGCGGGTTCGTCGCCGCGCACGTGAGTCTGCGCGCGGTGTGGGTGATGAGCGCGTTGATCCAGTTGGTCGGCGCCGCGGTGGTGTGGTGGCAGCTCTCGCCCGCCGCCTTCCGCGACGCCGAGCTCGCTCAGGCGCGCTTGGGCAGCTTCCACCCGGGGCGGGGGAAGTGGCAGGTGTAGCCGTTCGGATAGGTCTGGAGGTAGTTCTGGTGTTCGGGTTCGGCCTGCCAGAAGTCGCCGGCGGGGGTGACTTCGGTGACGACCTTGCCGGGCCAGAGGCCGGAGGCCTCGACGTCGGCGATGGTGTCTTCGGCGACCTTCTTCTGCTCGTC